>NZ_DAOKZG010000029.1:0-40882 GCF_035325765.1 Ottowia sp. | reverse complement strand
CGCACGGTCTCCAGCGGATACTTGCCGGCCGCCGTCTCGGCCGACAGCATGACGGCGTCGGTGCCGTCGAGCACCGCATTGGCGACGTCGCTGACCTCGGCGCGCGTGGGCACCGGGTTGCTGATCATGCTTTCCATCATCTGGGTGGCGGTGATCACCAGCTTGTCGGCCTCGCGCGCCATGCGGATCATCTTCTTCTGCAGCGCCGGCACCACGGCGTTGCCGACCTCGACCGCCAGGTCGCCGCGCGCCACCATGATGCCGTCGCTGGCGGCCATGATCTCCGCCAGCTTGGGAATCGCCTCGGCGCGCTCGATCTTGGCGATCAGGCCTGGCTTGTGCCCCCATTCGGCACCGGCGACGTGGCACAGCTGGCGCGCCATCTCCATGTCGGTGGCGCTCTTGGGAAAGCTGACCGCCACGTAGTCGGCACGCAGGCTCATGGCGGTCCGGATGTCCTCCATGTCCTTGGCCGTCAGCGCCGGCGCGGTCAGGCCGCCGCCGTGCTTGTTGATGCCCTTGTTGTTGGACAGCTCGCCGCCGAGCTTGACGGTGGTGTGCACCGCCTCGCCGCGCACTGCGTCCACGGCGAGCACGATCAGGCCATCGTTGAGCAGCAGCGTGTCGCCCGGCCGGACGTCGCGCGGCAGCTCCTTGTAGTCCAGGCCCACGCCCTGCGCGTCGCCCGGCTCGCTGCGCGCCGCATCCAGCACGAAGGCCGCGCCCTGCACCAGTTGCACCTTGCCGTCCGCGAACTTGCCGACACGGATCTTGGGCCCCTGCAGGTCGGCCATGATCGCCACCTCGCGCCCGGCGCGCACACTCGCCTCGCGCACCCGGCGCGCGCGCTCGACGTGGTCGGCGGCCACGCCGTGGCTGAAATTCAGGCGCACGACGTTGACGCCGGCGCGGATCATTTCCTCCAGGATGGCCGGATCGCTCGAGGCGGGCCCGAGGGTGGCAACGATCTTGGTGGCGCGGCGACGACTCATGGGGGCTTTCGAAAGGACGGAAAGTGGTTCACGCTGCGCGGGCGATGGCGGACGGCCTCGCGGCGGCGCCGTCGCCCAGCCTCCTGGCCGCACCCGCACAGCCCATTCTGGCATGCCGGCAACGTCGGCGCAGCCCCCGTCCGGCCGCGCACGGGGCCGACGTCAGGCGGCCGCGCGCTGCGCCAGGATCGCCAGCGCCGGCAGGGTCTTGCCTTCCAGGACTTCCAGGAAGGCGCCACCGCCGGTCGAGATGTAGCCGACCTCGGCGCCAATGCCGTACTTGGCGATGGCGGCCAGCGTGTCGCCGCCGCCGGCGATGCTGAAGGCGCTGGCGTCGGCAATGGCGCGGGCCAGGGTACGCGTGCCGCCCTCGAAGGCAGCCAGTTCGAACACGCCGACCGGGCCGTTCCAGACGATGGTGCCGGCCTGGCGCAGTTGCGCGGCCAGGCGCGCCGCGGTTTCGGGGCCGATGTCCAGGATCAGGTCGTCGTCCGCCACGGCGTGGACCGGCTTGACCTCGGCTGCGGCCTCCGCCGTCGCCGCCTTGGCAGTGACCACGTCGGTCGGGATCGGCACTTCGGCACCGCGCGCCCGCATGGCGGCCATCACGGCACGCGCCTCGTCCACCAGGTCGGGCTCTGCCAGGCTGCGCCCGATGGGCAGGCCTGCGGCTTGCATGAAGGTATTCGCAATTCCACCGCCAACGATGAGTTGATCTACTTTAGCCGCCAATGACTGCAAGATCGTGAGTTTTGTACTCACCTTGCTGCCGCCGACGATGGCCACCAGGGGCCGCCTCGGGTCCTTCAGACTGCGGTTCAGGGCATCGATCTCGGCCGCCAGCAAGGGGCCGGCGCAGGCCTGGGTGGCATAGCGCGCCATGCCATGCGTGGTGGCTTCGGCGCGGTGTGCCGTACCGAAGGCATCGTTCACGTAAATGTCACAAAGAGCAGCCATTTTTCGAGATAGCTGCTCATCGTCTTTCTTTTCCCCTGGATTGACGCGGCAGTTCTCGAGCAGGACGAGCTCGCCAGGCGCGACCGTGACGCCGTCCACCCAGTTGCCCACCAGGGGTACCGGGCGCCCGAGCAGCTCGCCCAGGCGGGCAGCGACCGGCGCCAGAGAGTCTTCCGGCCGCAGCACCCCCTCGGTCGGGCGGCCCAGATGGCTGGTCACCATCACGGCGGCGCCGGCCTTCAGCGCCATGCGGATGCCGGGCAGGCTGGCGCGGATCCGCGTGTCCTCGGCGATGCGCGCCGGATCGCCCCAGCCGCCAACCACCAGGTCCTGCGGGTCGGCGCCGGCGGCGGGCACCGGGGCCTTCAACGGCACGTTGAAATCAGCGCGAATGAAGACGCGCCGGCCACGCACGGCGCCTTGCGCGCAAAGGTCGGCAAAACGGAGGACGTTCATCGGAGGAAGCGGGTTGGTTGCACGGCCCGCCAGGGGCGGGCCGCCGCATTGTAGAAGGGCTGCCCCGCGTGTCCGCTCAGGACGCGGCGGCGCGCAGGCGACGGGGCTCGTGCCCGACGTCGGGCAACAGCACCGCGAGGACGCCCAGCAGCGGCAGCCAGGCGCAGAGGTGGTAGACGAACTCGATGCCGCGCTGGTCGGCCAGCGCGCCGAGCACGGCGGCACCGATGCCGCCCATGCCGAAGGCAAAGCCGAAAAACAGGCCGGAGACGGCGCCAAGCTTGCCCGGCATCAGGTCCTGGGCGAACACCAGGATGGCCGGAAAGGCCGAGGCCAGGATCAGGCCGATGACGAAGGTGAGGATGCCGGTCCACATCAGGTCGACGTGGGGCAGCACCAGGGTGAACGGCGCCACGCCGAGGATGGAGAGCCAGATCACCTGGCGGCGGCCGATGCGGTCACCGATCGGGCCGCCCAGCAAGGTGCCGGCGGCCACCGCGAACAGGAACACGAACAGGTAGACCTGCGCCGCCTGCGCCGACAGGTGGAACCGCGTGATCAGGTAGAAGGTGTAGTAGCTGGTCAGGCTGGCCAGATAGAAGTACTTGGAGAAGATCAGCACCAGCAGCACGCCGATGCCCAGCGCCACCACGCGCGAAGACACCGGGCTGGCCATCGGCGCGGCCTTGCGTCGCGCTCGCGCGCCGCTGGCGAGGTGCTGGCGCTGGTACCAGGCACCGACCTGCCACAGCACGATGATGGCGACCAGCGCCGCCAGCGCGAACCAGGCGATCGCGCCCTGCCCGTGCGGCATCACGATGGCCGCGGCCAGCAGCGGGCCGACCGCGCTGCCGCCGTTGCCGCCAACCTGGAAGATCGATTGCGCCAGCCCCGGCCGACCGCCCGAGGCCAGGCGCGCGATGCGCGAGGATTCGGGGTGGAACACCGACGAGCCGGTGCCCACCAGGGCCGCCGCCAGCAGCACCACGCCAAAGCTCGGCGCCAGCGACAGCACGACCAGGCCGCTGAGCGTCGCCCCCATGCCGAACACCAGCGAGTACGGCTTGGGGTGGCGGTCGGTGTAGAGCCCGACCAGGGGCTGCAGCAGCGAGGCGGTGAACTGGTAGGTCAGCGTGATCAGGCCGACCTGGGCGAAGCTCAGGGCGAACTCGCCCTTGAGCATCGGGTAGATGGCCAGGATCAACGACTGGATCATGTCGTTGAGGAAGTGCGAGAAGCTGATCGCGCCGAGCACGCGATAGCGCGTGCCCTCGCGGCTCGCTGGCAGGGCGGGAGGTATGGCAGTGCCGCTGGTCATGGCAGGGGTGATGCCCCGGTGCACGCGCCCGCCGGCGCTGCAGCCGCGACGGCAGGGCCCGGCGCGCGGGCAAAACCCGGATGGTACGCCTTGTCGCCGCGCCTGCAGACGATCAGCGCAGCAACTGCAATGGCAGGTAGACCACGAGGCCGGCACCGATCGCCAGCGGCAGTGGCAGCGGCCGATCGCGTCCCCAGACGTAGTACAGGATGGTCGCCAGCGCGCCCCACAGGCGGGCGTCGCGCCAGGACACGTCCCAGGCCCCGCCCTGCAGGAAGACGTCCGGCGCGATGACGGCCGAGAGCGCCGCGATCGGGGCATAGGGCAGGGCGCGCTGGGCCCAGGCCGGCAGCCGCCAGGGGCGCTCCGAGATGAAGAAGAAGCTGCGCGTGACGATGCTGATCGCCGTCAGGCCCAGGATCGCCAGCAGCATCCAGCCGTCGGATTCAGGCATCGCCCGCTCCTTGGGCGGCGGCGCGCTGGCGCTGCTCGAGCAGCAGGCTGGCCGCCAGCGCCACCGCGATCGCGGCGACGATGTTGAGACGATACGGCAGGCCGTAGGCAGCCAGCGCGGCGACGCCCGCCAGCAGCGCCGCCACCGCGCGCAGCCGCGTCGTCACCAGGGTGCAGGTCACCGCCAGCAGGGCCAGCGTGCCGGAATAGCCCAGACCCCAGCGCTCCGGCAGGGCCGCGCCGAGGAAGATGCCGAGTAGGCTCATGGTCTGCCAGCTCGCCCAGTTCAGGCAGTTGCCGCCCCACAGGTAGGCCAGCTGCGCGCGACGCTGGCGCTCGGTTTCGCCCGGCCGCGCAAAGCGCCGGGTGAACAGCACGTAGGTCACGTCGCCCATGAAGTAGCCGAGGTACATGCGCTGCGCGCGCGGCAGGAACATCAGGTAGTCGCGCAGATGCAGGCTGAACACGACGAAGCGCAGGTTGACACAGGTGGCCGCGGTCCAGATCACCCACAGGGGCGCGCCGGCCGCGATCAGCGGCAGCACCGCGAGTTGCGCGCTGCCGGCGAAGACGAGCAGCGTCATCAGCACCGCCTGGCTCAGCGTGAGCCCGGACTTGACCATGGCGACGCCGGTCATGAAGGCCCAGGCCGTCAACCCGACCGAGACACCGCTCATCTCGCGCGCCCCGACCCAGAACAGGGGGTGGCGCGCGGTGCGCGCCCAGGCGTCGACGCGCTGCTGCAGCCAGGCGGCCAGGCGCGTGTGCGGCGCCAGGTCCGGCGGCCGTTCCGGCAGCGGCATGTTCATGGCACGTCGCCCTGCCCTGTCCCCAGCCGCATGCCGGGCGCCACCGGACAACCCGCCAGGAAGGCGCGCGCCGGCAGGCGCCGACCGCCCGCGCGCTGCAGTTCGGCGAGGCGCAGCACCCCTTCGCCGCAGGCAACCCCGATGCCGTCATCGTCCACCGCCAGCACGTCGCCGGGCAGCGCACCCGCGGGCAGCGCCTGTGCGTCGACGCTGGCTCGCCAGACCTTGAGGGGGACACCCTCCAGGCTTGTGCTGGCCCCCGGAAACGGGTCGAAGGCGCGGATCCGACGCTCGATCGTGGCCGCCGGCAGGCGCCAGTCGATGGCGGCCTCGGCCTTGTCGATCTTGTGCGCATAGGTCGCACCGGTCGCCGGCTGGGGCACGGCCCGCAAGCTGCCTTGCGCGGCGCGCCGCAGCGCCTCCACGATCAGGCGCGCGCCCAGGGCCGCCAGTTCGTCGTGCAGGGTCGCGCTGGTGGCCTGCGCACCGATCGGGCAGCGCGCCTGCAGCAACATGGCACCGGTGTCCAGGCCTTCGTCCATCTGCATGATGGTGATGCCGGTTTCGGCGTCGCCGGCTTCGATCGCGCGCTGGATCGGCGCCGCGCCGCGCCAGCGCGGCAGCAGGCTGGCGTGGATGTTCAGCGCACCGAGCCCCAGGCCCCCACGCTCCACGGCTGCGCCTGTTGCGCTGCCCCCAGAGGGGGCCTGCGCGCCTCCGGGCGGCCGCGCGGCGCTCATCTCGCCCCCACGCTCCACGGCTGCGCCTGTTGCGCTGCCCCCAGAGGGGGCCTGCGCGCCTCCGGGCGGCCGCGCGGCGCTCATGGCATCGAGCACCCAGCGCGGCAGGATCAGGCCGTAGGCTGCAACCACCAGCACGTCGGCGTCGGCGGCCTGCAGGGCGGCGCGCGCGGCCTCGGCGTCCTGCGGGTAGCGGCCGTCCAGGCGCAGGCTGCGCGGCTGCACCACGGGCAGGCCGTGCGCGCGCGCCAGCTGCTTGACCGGGGACGTCTGCAGCTTCAGGCCGCGCCCGGCAGGGCGATCGGGCTGCGTCAGCACCAGGGGCACGGCAAAGCCGGCTTCCAGGATGGCCTGCAGGGCGCGCGCGGCGAACTCGGGCGTGCCGGCGAAAGCGACTCGAAGACTCATGGATGGCTCCGGAGGCCGCATCCGGCCCCGGGTAGGAAGGTCGGCGCGCACCCGCGCAGCATTTCAGCGTGGTGGCTCGGGCGGGTCGGAAAGAGGTTCGTCGCCGGTCGACCAACCGCGCACCACGCCGGTCGGATCGATGTCGATGAAAAGCAGGCGCCAGGTGGGCCCGGTCAGATAGCGCCAGACCCAGATGTCGCCATGGAAGTTGTGCACCTGCTCGATGCGCGCCGGCGGCCCGTATTCACGCAGCACGTCGGCCCGGGTCCAGCGGTCCGGCTCGATGCGCTGGGCGAACAGGGCTTCGTTCAGGACCTGTTCCACCCGCACCACGCGGCCCCGGTCGTCCAGATCGAGGTTGATCACCCGCTGTCCCCCCGGCTGGTACGAGTACTGCAGGCGCTCGTCCATCCCGCCGCCGGCCGGAAAGTGCGCGCTCGGCCGGCCGAGCTGCTCCAGCACCTGCGCCACCGGGGTGCCCGGCGCCACGCGCTCGGGGTCGGGAAACAGCGCGCAACCCGCCAGCAGCAGCGCCACGATGGCACTGCCCAGCCCCCCGCGAAGCACGCCGCCGAGTGCCTGGCGCTGCGGCGTCACGCCGTCACCCTGGCCTTTTCCGCACGCTCCTCGCGCTCGGCCTTGAGCAGCTTGGACTTGATGCGGCCGCGCTTGAGCGGCGACAGGTAGTCGACGAACACCTTGCCGACCAGATGGTCCATCTCGTGCTGGATGCACACCGCCAACAGGCCCTCGGCCGCGATCTCGCGCACCCGGCCCTCGGCGTCCAGCGCACGCACGCGCACCTCGGCGGCGCGTTCGACGCCATCGTAGATGCCCGGCACCGACAGGCAGCCCTCGTCGCCCCGGACCCGTTCGGCGCTGGCCCACAGCAATTCGGGATTGATCAGCACCATCGGTTCGTTGCGTGCCTCGGACACGTCGATCACGATCACGCGCTCGTGCACGTCCACCTGGGTCGCCGCCAGGCCGATGCCCTGGGCGTGGTACATGGTTTCCAGCATGTCCGCGACCAGGGTGCGCACGCGTTGGTCCACGGTCTCCACGGGCTGGGCCACCTTGTGCAGGCGCGGGTCGGGATAGCGAAGAATCGGAAGCAGGGCCATCGATCAGGGTGGCGGTTCGCACCTGCGCCGGGAACGCCTGCCCCGCGTCGGTGACCGCCGGAAGTCCTCAAGATGTGGCTATTTTCGCTACTTTTTCAATTCGCCGGGGGCTCGACACCGCATTGTCGTTGCCCGATGGCGGGCTTGCATTCACAATGTCTGCTGACTTGTCAAGTGCGCAACTGCGTTTTTGTAAAACAATGAAACCACTTTTTCTTCGCGCCACGAGCGCCGTGCTGCTTCCCCTGGGCACGCTGCTGGCCGCTGCGGCTGCGCTGGCCGCCCCGCCCCAGCATGGCATCCACTCCCCGGTCACGCCGACGCAGCGCGCCACGGCGCAGCAGGTGGCAGCCCAGGGCGTGCCGCTGTCGGCGCTGGCGCCCGACGCACCCGACGAATACACGGTGCGACGCGGCGACACGCTGTGGGGCATCTCCGGCAAGTTCCTGCGTTCGGCCTGGCGCTGGCCCGAGTTGTGGGGCATGAACCTGAACGACATCCGCAACCCGCACCTGATCTATCCCGGCCAGCAGCTCTACCTCGAGCGCGTGGGCGACCGCGCCTTTCTGCGCGCGCGCCGCACGGCCGATGGCCAGGTCGGGGGCACGGTGCGGGTTTCGCCACGCAATCGCGTCGAGATGCTCGACGCCAACCCGCTGCCGACGCTGGCGACCCACCTGATCGAACCATTCCTGGCCGAACCCCTGGTATTCGACGATGACACCTTCCAGCGCGCGCCGCGCATCGTCGCGCTGAGCAACCAGGACCGGGTGCTGGTGGTCAGCGGCGACCGCGCCTATGCCCGCGGACCCGACGATGCGCCGCTGGCCAAGGTCGCCGACGCGCCGACCGACTTCCGCGTGTTTCGCGCCGCCACCCCGCTGAAGGACCCGGTGAGCGGCGAAATCCTCGGTTACGAAGGCCAGTACGTGGGCCAGGTCCAGCTGGTCCGCGGCGAATCGCAGACCGCCGAGCCGGGGCCCCAGCCCGGCTCGGAGCCGACCGTGCTGCACGTGCCGGCCACCATCGACGTGCTCAGCAGCAAGGAGGAGATGCGCGCGGGCGATCGGTTGCTGCCCGAGCCGCCGCGCGAATACCGCAACTACGTACCGCACGCGCCCGAGCAGACAGTGGATGCGCGCGTGGTCTCGGTCTACGGCAACGCCGTGCGCTACGCCGGAGGCAACCAGGTGGTGGCCATCAACAAGGGCACGCGCGATGGCATGGCCAGCGGCGACGTGCTGGCCCTGCTCTCGACCGGACCGCGCATCCTCGACAAGACCGAGGGACGGCGCGAGGCCCTGCAACTGCCCGACGAGCGCAACGGGCTGGGCATGGTGTTTCGCACCTTCGATCGCGTCTCCTACGTGCTGGTGATGGAAGTGACGGCCCCCGTGCAGGTGGGCGACAAGCTGACCAATCCGCGCTGATCGCGCGACCGGGGGCACGGCGGTGGCGCCAGACGAGCTGGCCGCCTGGTTGCGGCTCGTGCTCACGCCGGGCATCGGCAACGACGCGGCGCGGCGCCTGCTGGTGGCGTTCGGCCTGCCGCAGGCGGTCTTCGCCCAGGGGGCGGCCGCCCTGCAGCAGGTGGTCGGACCAGCCCAGGCCAGTGCCCTGCGCACCGAGCCCTCCAACCTCGCCGCCCAGTTCCAGGCCACCCAGGACTGGCTGGCGGCGCCGGACGCGGCCGCGACCCGGCGCGTGGTGACGCTGGGCGACCCGCTCTACCCGGCCGGCCTGCTGGCGATCGAGGATCCGCCACTGCTGCTGTACCTGCAGGGCCGCATCGACTGCCTGGAAGCGGCCGGCGGCTGGCCCCGGCAGGCGCTGGCCATGGTGGGCAGTCGCAACCCCACGCCCCAGGGGCTGCAGAATGCCCGGCAGTTCGCGCGCGCCCTGCGCGCCGCCGGACTGAGCATCGTCTCGGGCCTGGCGCTGGGCATCGACGGTGCCGCGCACGAAGGCGCCCTGCTCGACGCGGATGCACCCCAGGCGGGGCCGGGGCTGGCCACCCTGGCGGTGATCGGCACGGGAATCGACCGCGTCTACCCGCGCCAGCACCGGGAACTGGCGCACCGCATCGCCGCGCACGGCATGCTGGTGAGCGAATACCCGCTGGGCACGCCGCCACTGCCACCCAACTTCCCGCGGCGCAACCGCCTGATTGCCGGGCTGAGCCTGGGCACGCTGGTGGTCGAGGCCGCGTTGCAATCGGGCTCGCTGATCACGGCACGACTCGCGGTGGAACAGGGCAAGGAGGTGTTCGCCATCCCCGGCTCGATCCACAGCCCGCAGTCGCGTGGCCCGCACGCGCTGATCCGCCAGGGCGCCAAGCTGGTCGAGACCGCGCAGGACGTGCTGGAGGAGTTGCACTGGCCCGGCCCGGCCGCGGCTGCCGTGCCTGTCGGGGGCGCCGCCGCCGACCCGTCTCCCGCCCCCGCGCCCGGCAGCGACGCCGACGCCCTGCTGCGGGCGCTCGGCGGCGATCCGATCGGCCTGGACGCACTGCAGGCCCGCACCGGCCTGGACACCGCGACGCTGCAGGCGCGGCTGCTGGAGCTCGAACTGGCGGGTCAGGTCGGCCGGCTGCCGGGCGGACTGTTCCAGCGCCTGGCGCTTGGTTGAGGCAGCCCAGCCGCCACGGCCGCCGCGTCCGTTCGTGAGCCCTTCGTCATCGCAGCCGCATCAGCGGTGCAATCGCGCATCATCGCACGACGCGATCAGCCTGGAAACGGCAGTTGACCGCTTGCAACCTACTCCAAACGCGCGTGGCCATGGACGTTGGTGGCTTCTCTCCTGTTCACCCCATGGGTGAGCACGCTACACGCCCGCCAGCACCACTCTCGCCGCGCCATGCGTCGTTGATCGTCCTTGCCGGCACGAGCCTGCCGCGTCCTCTCGTCTCGCCTGCCACGCCGAGTGCGGCACTGGCGGACGCGGCCAACTGCCGTTTCCAGGATCAGTGCAGCAATTCGTCCGGCTTTGCCTGCAGCTTGGCCAGGGCTTCGCGCGTCGCGCGCACGGTGAGCGCCTCGTCTTCGACCGGCACCAGCAGGCCCGCCTGCAGGTAGGCCGCCAGGCGCTGGGTCTGCACCAGGTAGCTCTTGTCGGCCGCCCCGGCCAGCAGGTGCAGCTGGCCGCGCGCGCTGCGCCAGACGTATTGCACCTGGATCAGCGCACCCTGGTAATCGAGCGTGAACCAGGTCCCCAGCTCGAGCTGCCGCGCCCACTGCACGATCGCCTCGGCCGGCTGCGACCCGCCCTCGCTGATGACCTCGACCGACGTGCCATCCTCGCCCGCCATCAGTTCGATGACGCCGGCATCGAGCCAGAGCTCGCCTTCGGGCTCATCCTTCACCACGTCTTCCAGCGTCGCCAGCGCATGCGCCAGTTCGTCGAACTTGCCGGGTGCCAGGCCCTCGCCGCGCGCCATGAAGGCCTGTACCACGGCGTCGTTGATCAGCTTCACCTGGCGCTCCTGCTCCTCGGGCGCGATGGCCAGCATCGCCATGCCGTCGCGCAGCACGTGCAGCAGGCCGGGCAGCTGCTGCATCACGCGCGCGCGCTCGGTGCGCTCGGGCTTGGCGCTGACGGCCCAGATCAGATCGGCCGCCGCCTGCTTCATGCGCACCGTCTCGGAGTCCTGCGCACCATGGCGCACCGCCGCCACGGCCAGCACGTCGGACCAGATGCGAAACAGGAATTCGCGCACCTCCTCGCCGATCGGCACCGAGGCCAGCATGCGGCGCAGCTCGATCGTGTACTGGATCGCCAGGGCCTCCTTCTGCTCGACCTGCTGCGCCAGCGTGGCGACCTGCCCGGCCGCCTTGCCCTCGGTGAGCGAGCTGCCGAGGAACTTCTTGAATTCCTCCAGCACCAGCTGGTAGACGCGGCGGCCGGTCTCGGGGTACTGCTCGATCACCTGCACGATGCGCTTGACCTCGCGCTCGAGCCGATCGCCCGCCACCTGGGCCGCGTCGAAGCCGAGCGCGCAGGCGCCCATGCGGTCGATCAGCTGGCGCGCCGGATGGTCGGCCGAGGCAAAGAAGTCAGGCTCCGCCAGCGCCAGCCGCAGCACCGGGATCTGCAGGCGCGCGAACCACACACGAACGCCGGCCGCGATGCGCTCCTCGGCCAGGATGGCCTGGAACATCAGGGCCACGATCTCGATGACCGCCTTCTCGCTCGGCTTTTCCGCCTTGGCCTTCAGGTCGGCGGCGCGCTGGCGCAACTGGCGTGCCACCGCGCCGACATCGGGCATCAGATGCGGCACCGTGTCGCCATCAACGCGGTGCATCAGCTCGGTCACGGCGTAGGCCGCATCGGGCGGCTCGGCGAGCGCGCGCGCCAGCTGCGGCGACGGGGCCTGCGGCGCGGCGCCCGAGTCGTAACCCACGGCCGGGTCGGACAGCAGCCGGCGCAACTGGCCCAGCACGCCCTGCGCGCGCTGGCGCACGCGCGCCACCGGCGACATGCCGGTGACCATGCGGGTTTCCTGGGCCGCGCGGGCCAGCGCCGACTGCGCCACGCCATCGCGCCACTCGGTCGTGCCCGCGGGCACGTCTGCGGCAACAGCGCCGGCCTGGTGGCGCTGCGCCGCGGGAGAGGCGGACCAGGCAGCGCGCGCATCGACCGGCCCGGACGGCGCCACGCTGCCATGGCCACTGCGGCTGGCACGTGCGTCGCGACCGCTCCAGCCACCCGTACTGTCGAACGGCGCCTGGCCACTGCGAACGCCGCTGGCGCGTGTCTCGTCGCGCACGCCCGTGGGCGGTCCGCCGGAACGCTGCACGCGCGCACGCAGTGCCAGTTCGGCCTCGACCCCGTGCTGGCGCAGCAGCACATTGCCCTGCGCATAGGCCTCCTGGTAGTGTCTGGCCAGCACCGGCTGCAGCCCGGCCTGCACCAGGTTCCACATGGGCCGCTTCAGGCCGCAATCGGCCCAGCCCTTGACCAGGGCCAGCGCGAACACGTCCGGACGCAGCGGATCATCGGCCGCCAGTTCGCCGTTGCGCTCCAGGCGCTGCATGCGCATGCGCAGGTCGCTCCATTCGCTGCCGGCGACTTCCAGCACGGCAGCGCCCAGGCGCGAGGCGAGGATCTTGTCTTCGACCACGTCGTCGTCCACCAGGCCGAACTTGGCCAGTGGCTTCTGCGGCTGCGCCTCGTGCACGCGCGGCGCGAGTGCGGCGCGCCACTGCGCATGCACCGCCTCGACCCAGGCGCCGCGCAGGCGCTTGAAGGCGCCCGCCGCCTCCATCGCCACCGAGAGCTGGGCCATGGTCAGGCCCTTGCTGTCGCGCAGCACGCCATCGAGCTGCGCCTCGACCGCCGCCGGCAAAGCGTCCACCAACCCGGTGACGGCACGGGCAAAGCGCTCGCGCACCTCGCGCGCGAGCTGCGCCGCCGCCATGGCACCGGGTTGCGGGTTCGTCACCATGCGCGCATGGTAGCGGGTTCCGGCGGCGCCTTCACCTCCCCTGTACCCGGTTTTCCCTACACCACGGCCCCGGCGTTGGGATCGTTCGGGTCGCCCGGTTCACGCCGGTGCGCCTTGATCAGGTCCTCGCGCTTGATGCCCAGCCACATGGCAATGGCGGCGGCCACGAACACCGAGGAGTAGATGCCAAAGAGAATGCCGATGGTCAGCGCCACCGCGAAATAATGCAGGGCTTCGCCGCCAAAAAGCAACATCGAGACCACCACCGCCTGGGTCGAGCCGTGCGTGATGATGGTGCGGCTGATGTTGGCGGTAATGCCGTGGTTGATGATCTCCACCGTCGACATCTTGCGAAAGCGCCGGAACGCCTCGCGGATCCGGTCGAAGATGATCACCGATTCGTTCACCGAGTAGCCCAGCGTGGCCAGCACCCCCGCCAGCACCGAGAGCGAGAACTCCCACTGGAAGAAGGCGAAGAACCCCATGATGATGATGACGTCGTGGAGGTTGGCGATGATGCCGGCGACCGCGTACTTCCATTCGAAGCGCATCGACAGGTAGATCATGATGCCGATCACCACGAAGGCGAGCGCCTTCAGGCCGTCGGAGGCCAGCTCCTTGCCGACCTGCGGTCCGACGAATTCGGTGCGGCGCAGCTCGGCGTCGGGATGGTCCGCCTGCAGCGCCTTGATCACCACCTGGCTCTGCTGCGCCGAGGTCTGGTCCTTCTGCACCGGCAACCGGATCATGACATCGCGCGACGTGCCGAAGTTCTGCACCTGGGCGTCGTTGTAGCCGAGCGCGGCCAGGCTGCCGCGCACCTTGCCGAGGTCGGCCGGCTGGCTGTAGGCGACCTCCATCACGGTGCCGCCCGTGAACTCCACCGACAGGTGCAGGCCGCGCGTGACCAGGAAGAACACCGCCAGCGCGAACATCAGGAACGACGCGATGTTGAAGTACAGCGCGTAGTGCATGAACGGGTAGTCGCGCCGGATCTTGAAGAATTCCATGCCGTATCTCTTTCGTATCAGTGGGTCACGGTGCGCTGCATCGCGCGCGACTCATGAACCCCGCGTGCCACCTCGAGAGGCCGCGGAGCAGGCCAATCGCACCACGCGTCGCAGGGGTGCCCCTGGCCACAGGGTGCATCACCCTTCCAGGGGCAAGGAGCGGGGCGACACCAAGGGGCTTCATCTCGATTGCCCGTGCAGTCGCGCGCCGCCCACGCCGCACAAAACGACACTGCCCCCGCGGCCGCGGAGCAGGCCAATCGCACCATGCGTCGCAGGGGTTCCCCTGGCCACAGGGTGCATCACCCTTCCAGGGGAAAGGAGCGGGGCGCCACCAAGGGGCTTCATCTCGATTGCCCGTGCAGTCGCGCGCCGCCCACGCCGCACAAAACGACACTGCCCCCGCGGCCGCGGAGCAGGCCATGCGCGGCGCCCGTGGTCGGGGTCTCCCCGGCCACAGGGTGCGTCCCCCTTGGGGGAAGGAGCGCAGCGACACAGGGGGTAACCCATTTCTCAGCGCGCGCCTGCCACCAGGCGATCCTCGGGCTCGGGCTTCCAGACCGTGCCGACCGACACCGACTTGAGCTTCTTCTGGCGCCCGTACCACAAATTGACCAGGCCGCGCGAGAAGAACACTGCCGAGAACATCGAGGTCAGGATGCCGATGCAGTGCACCACGGCAAAGCCGCGCACCGGCCCCGAGCCGAAGGCCAGCAGCGCCAGGCCCGCCAGCAACGAGGTCACGTTGGAGTCCAGGATGGTGGCCCAGGCACGATCGTAGCCCGTGTGGATCGCGGTCTGCGGCGCTGCGCCTTCGCGCAGCTCCTCGCGCACGCGCTCGTTGATCAGTACGTTGGCGTCGATCGCCATGCCCATGGTCAGCGCCACCGCCGCCATGCCGGGCAGGGTCAGCGTGGCCTGCAGCATCGACAGGATGGCGATCAGCAGCAGCAGGTTGAAGGTCAGCGCGATCGACGAGAACACGCCGAACATCATGTAGTAGATCGACATGAAGATGACGATCGCGACGAAGCCCCAGAGCACGCTGTGGAAGCCCTTGCTGATGTTCTCGGCGCCCAGGCTGGGGCCGATGGTGCGCTCCTCGATGATCTCCATCGGCGCCGCCAGCGAGCCGGCGCGCAGCAGCAGCGCCAGATCGCTGGCCTCGTTCACCGTCATCGAGCCCGAGATCTGGAAGCGCGTGCCCAGTTCGGCCTGGATCACCGGCGCCGTCAGCGCCTCGCCCTTGCCCTTCTCGAACAGGATGATGGCCATGCGCTTCTTCAGGTTCTCGCGGCTGACGTCGCGCATGATGCGCCCGCCCTTGCCGTCCACCGTCAGGTCGACCTTGGGTTGCTGCGTCTGCGAATCAAAGCCGGGCTGGGCGTCGGTCAGGCTGTCGCCGGTGAGGATCACCTGGCGCTTGACCACCACCGGCGTGCCGTCGCGCAGCAGGAACTTCTCCGAGCCGAACGGCACCGGGCCCTGGCCCAGCTCGGCGGCGCGGCCCTCGGCGCTCTCGTCGACCAGGCGCATCTCCAGCGTCGCCGTGCGGCCCAGGATGTCCTTGGCCTTGGCCGTGTCCTGCACGCCGGGCAGTTGCACCACGACGCGGTCGGCGCCCTGCTGCTGGATCACCGGCTCGGCCACGCCCAGCTCGTTGACGCGGTTGTGCAGGGTGGTGATGTTCTGCTTGATGGCGTTGTCCTGCACGCGGCGCAGCGCCTCGGGCTTGAAAGTCAGCACCAGCCGGCCGTCCGAGCTGCCGGCGGTGTCGACCTGCAGGTCGGGCAGCTTGTCGAGCACCACGCGGCGCGCCGCCTCGAGCGTGGCCGGGTCATTGGCGCGCACCTCGATGCTCTGTCCCTCCCGGTTGATACCGCCGTGGCGCACACCCTTTTCGCGCAGCGCCAGGCGCAGGTCGCTCACCTGGGTGTCCAGGTTCTTGGTCAGCGCGGCGCGCATGTCGACCTGCAGCAGGAAGTGCACGCCGCCGCGCAGGTCCAGCCCCAGGTACATCGGCTTGGCGCCGAGCTGCGACAGCCAGGTCGGCGAGCGCGACACCAGGTTCAGCGCGACGATGTAGGCCGCGTCCGCCGGATCGGGGTTGAGCGCGTGCTCGATCACGTCCTTGGCCTTGAGCTGGGCGTCGGGCGTGTCGAAGCGCGCCCGCACCGAACCGCCTTCCAGCGTGAGCTGGTTGGCCGGCGTGTCCGCCGCGCGCAGCGCGCTCTCGACGCGCTCCAGCGTGGCCTCGTCGACCCGGGTCGTGGTCTTGCCGGCCGAAACCTGCACCGCCGGCGCCTCGCCGTAGAAATTGGGCAGGGTGTAGATCACCGCCACCACCAGCACGACGAGCAGGAGAAGGTACTTCCAGAGCGGATAACGGTTCATGGAGCGATTCGTGGCAAGCGGGGCATCAAGGAATGGCGGCGCACCGGGCCAGCAATCATGCGCCAGCCCACCGGGTTGCGACCGGCCGGCTTATTTCAAGGTTCCCTTGGGCAGCACCTGCACCACCGAGCTGCGCTGCATCTGCACCTCGACGCCGCTGGCGATCTGCACGCCCAGGTGGCTGTCGCCGAGCGATGTCACACGGCCCAGGATGCCGCCGGCCGTCACCACCTCGTCGCCCTTGGCCAGGGCATCGATCATGGCCCGGTGCTCCTTCTGCTTCTTCATCTGCGGACGGATCATGATGAAGTAGAGGACCACGAACATCAGCACCAGCGGTGCCATGCTCATGAGGGACGAAGACATGTCGGCCGCGGGCGCGGCCTGGGCGTAGGCGTTGGAGATGAACACGAGGGGCTCCTGGGCAAAGGGCAAGCAAGGCGCGCGCCGGGGTGGCGTGCGCCGCGACCGCGCTGGCGCCGATGGCCGCGCGCAGTTGAACCCTTTATTGTAAGTCGGCGTTGCCGGCCAGGGCAGGCCGGGCCGCGCGCCGGCGCGTCCTGCGAGCTTGCGTTCGAATGCGAGGCGGCATCAGCTGCTCCACCGCGCTTCGCGCGATCCGCGACGCATGGAGGGATCGTGCTCCGATGGCCGCGGGGCAGGCCACGCCAGCGGCAGCCATGACCGGGATCTCCGCGGCCACGGGCTGCGCGCTCCCGCACAACGCGCGCACGCTGCGCTGCCCCCGATGGGGGGCCTGCGCACCTGCGGCGGCCGAGCGGTGCTCAAGGTGGCGGGCGCGACATCGCGCAGCGCGTGAAGCCGCGGAGCGTGTTTCACTTCAGTTGCTCCACCGCGCTTCGCGCCACCCGCGACGCATGAAACGCCACGGCTCCAAGGGCCGCGGAGCAGGCCAGGCGGGGGCACCCGTGGCCGGGGTCTCCCTGGACACTGGGTGCGTCCCCCTTGCAGGGGGCTGAGGCCCGCGGCTCCAGACCTGCCTGCGCAGGTCTGGACGGGCCGAAGAGCCGCCGCCTCTGGCGGCGAGCACGTGGAGCTCAGCGACATAGGGGGTGTTTCATCCTAGGACGCCGCCGGGGGACGCTGCGCGCCGGCCGGCCGCCATGCAGCCAGCAGGGCGTCCCAGCGCCCGCGTGCCGCCTGGAGGTTGCGCTCCTTGACGTGGCCGTAGCCCTTGATCTGCTCCGGGATGCGGGCAATCTCCACGGCGGCGGCGTGATTTCCGGCCACCAGCGCGGGCAGCACGGCCTCGATGCTGGCCCGGTATTCGGCGATCAGGGCGCGCTCGGTGCGCCGCTCGGCGGTGCGGCCAAACACGTCGAACGGGCCGCCGCGCAGGCCCTTGAACCGAGCCAGCAGGCGGAAGGCACGCAGCATGCCGGGGCCGTATTTCTGCTTCACCAGCTCGCCCTGGTCATTGCGCTTGGCCAGCAGCGGCGGCGCCAAGTGGTAGTGAATCCTGTAGTCGCCCTCGAACATGGACTCGATGCGCGCGAGGAAGGCCGGGTCGGCGTGCAGGCGCGCGACCTCGTACTCGTCCTTGTAGGCCATCAGCTTGAACAGGTAGCGCGCCACGGCCTCGGCCAGCTCGGTGCGGCCGAGCGGCGCCTCGGCCGCCTGCACGCGTGTCACGAAATCCCGGTACTGGCGTGCATAAGCAGCGTCCTGGTAGTCGGTGAGATAGGCCACGCGGCGCGCCACGACCTCGTCCAGCGACTGCGGCCGCGCCTTGGCCACTGCGCGCACCGGCGCCAGCAGCGCCTGCACGCGCGCCAGGTCGTGCGCCGCCTGGCGGCCCCATTCGAAGGCGAGCTGGTTCTTCTCGACCTGCACGCCGTTCAGCTCGATGGCGCGGCGCAGCGCCGCCCGGCCGAGTGGCAGCCAGCCGCGCTGCCAGGCGTAGCCGAGCAGGATGGGGTTGGTGTAGATGGTGTCGCCCAGCAGGCCGGCGGCGAGCGCGTCGGCATCGAGCCGCGCCAGGCCGGCGTCGCCGACCACGCGCGCGATATCCTGGGCACGCCGCTCGGCTGGGTTCTGCCAGGCGCCGTCCTTCAGGAAGGCCGCCGTCGGCGCCGCATGACTGTTCAGCACCACGTGCGTGCGCCCGGGGCCCATGCGCGCCACGGTCTCGCGGTGCGCGGCGACGATCGGGTCGCAGCCCAGCACCAGGTCGGCCGCCGCCATGCCGACGCGGGTGGTGGCGATGTCGTCCTGGCAGGCGCCGATCAGCACGTGGCTCCAGGTCGAGCCACCCTTCTGCGCCAGGCCGGCCGCGTCCTGCGTCACGATGCCCTTGCCCTCCAGGTGCGCCGCCATGCCGAGCAGCTGGCCGATGGTGATGACGCCGGTGCCGCCGACGCCGGCCACGACCGCGCCCCAGGCCTGGCCGGGCGCGAGCGGCGCCGGCGCCGGCTCGGGCAGGGCGCCCAGTTCATCCGGCTTGGTGGAAACGCCCTGGCGCGCCTGCTGGCGCAGCTGTCCGCCCTCGATCGTGACGAAGCTGGGGCAGAAGCCCTTGACGCAGGACACGTCCTTGTTGCAGGTGCTCTGGTTGATGGTGCGCTTGCGGCCGAACTCGGTTTCCAGCGGCTCCACCGACAGGCAGTTGCTCTGCACGTTGCAGTCTCCGCAGCCTTCGCACACGGCCTCGTTGATGAGCACGCGCACGGCCGGGTCGACCATGGTGCCGCGCTTGCGCCGGCGCCGCTTCTCGGTGGCGCAGGTCTGGTCGTAGATGATGACCGTGGTGCCGGCGATCTCGCGGAACTCGCGCTGCACCGCGTCCAGCTCATCGCGGTGGTGGATGGCGATGCCGTCGGGCAGGCCGTGGCGGCGTGCCTCGGTGTACTTCTCCGGTTCGTCGGTGACGATGCAGATCCTGGTTGCACCCTCGGCACGCATGTTCTGAGCGATCTGCAGCACCGACAGGCCCTCGGGGCGTTCGCCGATCGGCTGGCCGCCGGTCATGGCGACGGCGTCGTTGTAGAGGATCTTGTAGGTGATGTTGACGCCGGCGGCGACGCTCTGGCGCACCGCCAGCGTCCCGCTGTGGTAGTAGGTGCCGTCGCCCAGGTTGGCGAACACGTGCTTCTCGTTGCTGAAGGGCTGCTGGCCGACCCAGGGCACGCCCTCGCCGCCCATCTGGGTGAAGCCGATGGTGTCGCGGTCCATCCAGGTGGCCATGAAGTGGCAGCCGATGCCCGCCATGGCGCGCGAGCCCTCGGGCACGCGCGTGCTGGTGTTGTGCGGACAGCCCGAGCAGAACCAGGGCATGCGCTCGGCCGCCAGCGGGCCGCTGACGCGGATCACGCTCTGCGCGCGCTCGGCCGCCTCCAGCCGCGCCAGGCCCTGCGCGATGCGCGCGTTCCAGTCGGCGTCCAGGCCGAGCTTGCCCAGCCGCTGCGCCAGCGCGCGCGCGATGCGCGCCGGCGTCAGGTCGGCGGTGGAGCGCAGCAGCTCGTTGGCGCTCGGGTCGGCCTGCGACCACTCGCCGCCCTCGCTGAACTTGCCGACCACGCGCGGGCGCACGTCGTCGCGCCAGCCGTAGAGCTCCTCCTTGAGCTGGTATTCGATCATCTGGCGCTTTTCCTCGACCACCAGGATCTCCTGCAGCCCGGTGGCGAAGGCGCGCGTGCCCTGTGCCTCCAGCGGCCAGACCACGCCGACCTTGTGCAGGCGGATGCCGAGCTGGCGGCAGGCCGCCTCGTCCAGGCCGAGGTCGAGCAGCGCCTGGCGCGTGTCGTTGTATGCCTTGCCGCTGGCCATGATGCCGAAGCGGTCCTGCGGGCCGGCAATGACGTCGTGGTTCAGGCGGTTGGCGCGGATGTAGGCCAGCGCCGCGCGCCACTTGACGTTGAACAGGCGCTCCTCCTGCGCCAGCGCGCCGTCGGGCCAGCGGATGTGCACGCCGTCCTCGGGAATCGCGAAGTCGGTCGGCTGCACGACCTGCACGCGGCCGGGGTCGATCTCGACGCTGGCGGCCGACTCGACGATCTCCTGGATCGTCTTCATGCCGGCCCAGACGCCGGCGTAGCGGCTGAGCGCGATGGCGTGCAGGCCGAAGTCGAGGATCTCCTGCACGCTGGCCGGGAAGAACACCGGCAGGCCGCAGGCCTTGAAGATGTGGTCGCTCTGGTGTGCCGCCGTGCTGCTGACGGCCATGTGGTCGTCGCCCGCCACCGCCAGCACGCCACCCCAGGGCGTGGTGCCGGCCATGTTGCCGTGCTTGAAGACGTCGCCCGAGCGGTCCACGCCTGGCCCCTTGCCGTACCAGATGCCGAACACGCCGTCGTAGCGATTGCTGCCGGCGGGCGCGAAGCCGAGCTGCTGCGTGCCCCAGATCGCGGTCGCCGCCAGCTCCTCGTTCACCCCCGGCTGGAACACGATGTGGTGCTGCTGCAGGTGCTGGCGCGCCGCCCACAGCGCCTGGTCGTAGCCGCCCAGCGGCGAGCCACGGTAGCCGCTGATGAAGCCGGCGGTGTTGCGGCCGGCCTGCTGGTCGCGCTGGCGCTGCAGCATGGGCAGGCGCACCAGGGCATGGATGCCGCTCATGAAGGCGCGGCCCTGCTCGAGCGTGTAGCGGTCCTCGAGCGTGACGGTCTCCAGCGCCTTTCGAATCGACTCGGGCAGCGGGGCGTTCATGGGGCAGGTCTCCTGGTCTGGCAAGCTGATGCGTCGATGATAGGGCGCAGGCGTGGCCCGCGGGTGGATAAGATCGGTGTCGCACGGACGGCTTGCGTCCGTCTCCTGGGAGTTGCCATGCAGATTTCCATGTACCAGGCTAGCGTGCCACGCCTGGTCAACGTGCTCCACAACCTGTCGGGCATGCTGGACAAGGCGCAGGCGCACATCGACGCGCACGGCATTGACGTGGCCGTGCTGATGCAGGCGCGCCTGGCGCTGGACATGTACCCGTTCTCCAAGCAGGTGCAGATCGCCTGCGACAAGGCGCGCAGCGTGGTGGCGCGCCTGGCGGGCATGGAGGTGCCGCGCTACGAGGACAACGAGCAGACCCTGGCCGAGCTCAAGGACCGCATCGCGCGCAGCATCGCCTTCATCCAGAGCGTGCCGCCGGAGCGCATCGACGGCACGGAGGACCACGAGATCGTGCTGCCGGTGACGCGCGTGGAGACACGCTACACCGGCCTGCAACTGCTGCTCGGCCACTCCATGCCGAACGTCTACTTCCACGTGGTCACCGCCTACAACATCCTGCGCGCGAACGGGGTGGCAGTGGGCAAGCGCGACTTCCTGGGGCAGCCGTGAAATGAATCACCCCCGTGGCCAGGGAGGCCACGGCCACGGGCGCCCCGACTGGCCTGTTCCGCGGCCACCGGTGGCGCGCGACGCCAGGGGCGCCTGATGCGAACCTGCGCTTGAAATCACGCATGACTTCGCTGCGCTGCGATGACGCGCCTGCGGCGCAGGATGGGGCCGGGCCCGTGCGCAGCGCCCCAGGCGCAGCGCTGAGATCGTCGCGGGCGCTGTTGCTGGATCGCCACGTCGCTGCGCGGCTCGCGATGATGGCGGCGGCCGTGGTCGTTCATCGTTCGATCGGCCCGCCTAAACTTGGCGCCCATGCAGCGGTTCCGTGTGCGCGCCGTCATCGTCTCCCTGGGCCTGGGCTGGGCCGCCGCTGTGCTGGCGCAGGCACTGCCCGAGGAGGTCAGCCAGGCGCTGGCGCGCGCCGGCGTGCCCGAGGCCCACGTGTCGATGACGGTGGTGCCGCTGGCACCGCCGCCCGGCACCGTCAGCCGCGTCGCCGCGCCGGTCAACCCGAGCGGCGAGGCCAATCCGGCTCCGGCCACCGCGGCGCCGCCGGCGCCGCGCCTGTCCTGGCAGGCCGACGTGCCGATGAACCCGGCTTCGGTCATGAAGCTGGTGACCACCTATGCCGGCCTCGACCTGCTGGGGCCCGCCTACTTCTGGAAGACCCGCGTCTACACCCAGGGCTACGTCCATGACGGCGTGCTGCACGGCGACCTGCTGATCCAGGGCAGCGGCGACCCCAAGCTGGTGCGCGAGCGCCTCGCCGAACTGATCGCGGCGATCCGCGACAAGGGCGTGCGGAGCATCGACGGCGACATCCTGCTCGATGGCAGCGTGTTCCGCCTGCCGCCGCACGACCCGGCGGCCTTCGACGACGATCCGCTGCGCCCGTACAACGTGGGGCCGGACGGTCTGCTGGTCAACTTCAAGGCGCTGGTGCTGCGCTTCATCCCGGACCCGGTCACCCGCCGCGTGCGCGTGGAGAGCGAGCCGCCCATGGCGGGGGTGCGCGTGCCGACCCGGGTGGCGAGCGCCAAGGGCGCCTGCGGCGACTGGCAGGCGCGCCTGGCGGCCGATTTCAGCGATCCGTCCGAGGTGCGGCTGGCCGGACGCTACCCCTGGTCCTGCGGCGAGCGCGAGTGGGCCGTCGCCTACGCCGATCCGGCCAGCCATGCGCCGCGCGTGATCGAGGGCATGTGGCGCGCCGCCAGCGGCGGCCTGAGCGGCCAGGTGCGCTGGCTGGACCGACCGGCCACCGGCCAGCCGCTGGTGACCGGCTACTCGCTGCCGCTGCTCGACATCGTGGACGACATCAACCTGTACTCGAACAACGTGATGGCCCAGCAGTTGTTCCTGACCCTGTCGGCGGCGGGCGACGGGCGCGGCAGCTTCGCGGAATCGACCAACCGGCTCAGGCGCTGGTGGCGCGAGCGCTTCGGCCTGCGCGCCGCGCCGGTGCTGGACAACGGCTCCGGCCTGTCGCGCGAGGGCCGCATCAGCGCGGACGCGCTGGTGGCGCTGCTGCAGGACGCCGCGCGCAGCCCGCATGCCGAGGCCTTCCAGCACTCGCTGCCGCTGGCCGGGGTCACCGGCACGGCCCGCTTCCTGGCACGCCGCAGCCCGGGCTCCGAGGCGATCGGCAGGGCGCGCCTGAAGACCGGCTCGCTGCGCGACGTCGCCGCCATTGCCGGTTACGCCTTTGGCCGCTCCGGCCAGGTCTATGCCGTGGTGGGCCTGATCAACGACCCCAACGCCGGCGCCGCGCGCGCCGCGCTGGACCGGCTCGTGGAGTGGGCGGTGCGCGACCAGTGACGCGGCCCGGGCGGCTCCCGGCTGGATGCAGCTGGCAAACCGGTGCACCCTGTCAGCGGTCGACCCTGCAACGCCGTTAAGATGGCTTTCCAGACTCGGCGGCCAGCCGCCGCAGGGGCACCGCCCCAGCAAGACAGGAGCTGAATCCATGACCTCCCCTTCCGCCGCCCCGATCCGCATCGGCATCGTGGGACACGGCAACCTGGGCCGCGGCGTCGAACTCGCCATCACGCACAACCCCGATCTGCGCACCGTCGGCATCTTCACGCGCCGCGACCCCGCCGCCGTGCAGCCGCGCATCGCCGGCACCCCGGTCCACCGCATGGACGACCTGGCCGCACGGGCCGACCAGGTCGACGTCCTGGTGCTGTGCGGCGGCTCGAAGGACGACCTGCCGCTGCAGTCACCGGCGCTGGCGGCGCGCTGCAACATCGTCGACAGCTTCGACACCCATGCGCACGTTCCCGAGCACTTCGCGGCAGTCGATGCGGCGGCGCGCGCCGCCGGGACCACCGCGCTGATCTCGGCGGGCTGGGACCCGGGCCTGTTCTCGATCCAGCGCGTGATGGGCGAAGCCCTGCTGCCCGACGGCGCCAGCTACACCTTCTGGGGCAAGGGCGTGAGCCAGGGCCACTCGGACGCGCTGCGCCGCGTGCCCGGCGTGGCCGGCGCGGTGCAGTACACGGTACCGGTCGAAGCCGCCATGCAGCAGGTGCGCAGCGGCACGCGGCCGGAGCTGACGACGCGCCAGAAGCACACGCGCGAGTGCTTCGTCGTGCTGGCACCGGGCGCCGACCGCGAAACCGTGCGGCAGGCCATCGTCACCATGCCCGACTACTTTGCCGACTACGAGACCACGGTGCGCTTCATCGGCGCCGAGGAACTGGCGCGCGACCACGCGGCCATGCCGCACGGCGGCTTCGTGATCCGCAGCGGCGACACCTCGGACGCCGCTCGGCACGTGATCGAGTACCGCCTGCAGCTCGGCAGCAACCCGGAGTTCACCGCCAGCGTGCTGGTGGCCTACGCGCGCGCCGTGTACCGGCTGCACCAGATGGGCCGCCATGGCGCCCACACCGTGCTGGACGTGGCGCCCGGCCTGCTGTCGCCGCGCAGTGCCGAGGAGCTGCGACGCGACTACCTCTGAACCACGGCCTGGCGGAGCCGGCGGCCAGGAGCGTGGGCGGCTGGAGGCGCGCCGGCTGCAACGCGCGAGAAACTGATCCATCGCGGTGCTGCCAACCGCACCCAGGGGGTCACCCTGAGCTTGTCAGTATCACCACGCTGTCCTCGCTTTTCGCACGTTTCGCTTCGGCGTCTTCTGCCGCCCACACTCCTAGGCCGGCAGGATCGCCACCGCCGCCTCGGACGACAGCAGCCGGAAGGTGAGCGTCTCCTCCAGGTAGAGACGCACCAGCGCGTCGGTGTGGTTGAGGTAGCCGATGGACAGGTCGCGCCCGAGGCTGAGCTCGAAGTCGCCGCCGCGCGTGGACAGGATGTAGGCGCCCTCGATCGCCGGCGCCCAGATCAGGTTGTCGCTGCCAATCAGGCGCTGCACGTGGTTCAGCACCGGGTAGCCGCGGTCGCTGGCCTCGAGCAGGGCGGTGTAGGTGTCGGCGCCCAGCACCGCGGCGTAGGGCCCGTCGACGCCGACCAGCTTGAGCTGCTTGAGTGCGGCCGCCACCACGTCCGGGAACTGCGCCGCCTGCGCCGGCAGGGCCAGCACCGGGTTGCTGCTGCCGTCGCGGATGCCCTCGATGCCGGCGGCGGCGTAGCCGAGGAAGATGGCGCGGTCCTCGGCGTGGGCCAGGCGCTCGGCCGCATCCTTGGCCGGCTGCCAGTCGGAATCGTCGGCACCGCGCTCGACGTCGTCAATGGCCTCGCGCGTGAGCTCGAAGGGCACGCGCAGCTCGACCAGCGGCATGACCACGCGCTGGCGCGCGATCACGCCCTCCTGTGGCGACTCCAGCGCCTTCAGGTGGCCGGTGCCGACGGCCGAGTGCCGGCTGCCGGCCTCGGCCACGTCGACGTCGACGGCACGCCGTCCCGCCAGGTTGCGGCGGAAGGTGCGCGCCACCTCCTCCTCGATCTGCGCCCAGGCGGCGTCGGAGATGGGGGCCAGTTCGCGGTGCAGGTTGTTCATGGCGAAATCCTCGGTGGCATGGTTTGTGGGCTCGACGCGCGGCCGCCGGGCCGCCTAGTCGCTGCGGCGGGGTGCCTGGGGCTGCCCCTTCAATGAACCGATGGCCAGCGTGCCGCTGCTGGCGGCGCCTGCACTGCCAGTCGGGGCCGCGTCCTCGCCGGCGAGAGGGTTGCCGTCGGCGAGTTGCTCCAGCAACTCGGTCGAGGGCACGAAGAACAGGGTGCCGGTGACGGCGGTGCTGAAATCCAGCAGGCGGTCATGGTTGCCGGGCGGGCGGCCGATGAACATGTTGTCCAGCATCTGCTCGGTCACCGCCGGGTCGCGCGCGTAGCCGATGAAGTAGGTGCCGTATTCGCCGCGCGCGGCGTTGGCGAACGGCAGGTTGCCGCGCACGATGGCGAGTTCCTCGCCGTCGTCGTCCTCGATGATGTTCAGCGCGACGTGCGAGTTGCTCGGCATCACGTCGTCGGCCAGTTCGATGTTGTCGTGCTTGGTGCGGCCGATGGCGCGCTCCTGCTCCTCGGTGGACAGGGCGTTCCAGGCCACCATGTCGTGCAGGTACTTCTGCACGATGACGTAGCTGCCGCCGGCAAAGCCCGGGTCCTCGTCGCCGACCAGCGCCGCCTCGACGGCTTCGCGACCTCCCGGGTTCTCGACACCGTCGACGAAGCCGATCATGGCGCGCAGGTCGAAGTAGCGAAAGCCGTGCACCTCGTCCACCGCGGTAACGGCGTCGCCCAGCGCGCGCATGATCTGCATCGCGAGCTCGAAGCACATGCGCTCGGACATGGCGCGGATGTGCAGCAGCAGGTCGCCCGGCGTCGAGGGCGCATGGTAGCGTGCGCCGCGCACCTCCTTGAACGGGTGCAGGCGCGCCGGCCGAGGGGCGCCGAAGAGCCGGTCCCAGGCGGCCGAACCGATGCCCAGCACCAGGCTCAGGCGCTGCTCGGGCTCGCGCATGCCGACGCTGCGCACCAGGCCGGCGGCATTGCCGCACAGGGCGCGCACGCGTTCCTCGGCGTCAGCGCCGGGGGCAATGTCCAGGACGATGAAATGAGCGGCCATGCCCTGCCCGGCCAGCACGGCCTGGGGCTCGGGAGCGTCGTCGGATGGGGTGCGGGGCATGTCAGGGTCCGTCGGAATAGCGCCAAGGGCTTACGGATCAGTCTAACCGCACCGACCGCGCGCTGTGCCCACGCTCGGGTCGCACGCCGTCACAGGCCCACCGGCAACGGTTGTCCTTCCTTGATCTCCTCCATCACCACGTAGCTGTTGCTCTGGGCCGGCACCGGGATCTGGCGCAGGATCTGGCCCAGCAGGTCGCGGTACTCGCGCATCGCCGACAGGCGCGCCTTGACGAGATAGTCGAAGCTGCCCGAGATCAGGTGGCACTCGATCACGCGCGGCTCCAGCAGCAGGGCCTGGCGCACCGACTCGAACACCTGGGAGGACTTGGACGACAGCGTCAGCTCAACGAACACCAGCAGACTGCGCCCCAGCGCCTCGGGATCGACGCGCGCGTGGTAGCCGAGGATCACCTTGTCGCGCTCGAGCCGACGCACGCGCTCGGAGCAGGGCGAGGTCGACAGCCCGATGCGCTGGGCCAGTTCGGTGATCGACAGGCGGCCGTCGCGCTGCAGCTCGTCGAGGATTTTTCGGTCAATTCGATCCAGCATCAGCATGATCCACCAAATCAATGTTGATTTGCAGTGATTTTGACTGGATACAGAAGCAAGAGCAATGCATTTCGGTGATTCTTTCCGCCGCACTCTCCCTACACTTTCCATCATCCGAAAGCAACAGTGGAGACAGTCATGAAAGTCATCGTTCTGGGCGGCGGCGTCATCGGCGTCAGCACGGCTTACTATCTGGCGCGTGCCGGTGCCGAAGTCACGGTGCTGGAGCGCGAGGCCGACGTCGCGCTGGAGACCAGCTTCGCCAACGCCGGCCAGGTTTCGCCCGGCTACAGCACGCCCTGGGCCGCGCCCGGCATTCCGCTCAAGGCCATCAAGTGGCTGTTCCAGCGCCACGCGCCGCTGTCGATCCGCCCGGACGGCACCCTGTTCCAGTTGCGCTGGATGGCGCACATGCTGCGCAACTGCACCAGCGCGCGCTACGCGGTCAACAAGGAGCGCATGACGCGCCTGGCCGAATACAGCCGCGACTGCCTGCGCCAGTTGCGCCAGGACACCGGCATCGAGTACGAGCAGCGCACCCTGGGCACGTTGCAGGTGTTCCGCACCGCCGCCCAGATGGAAGCAGCCAAGCGCGACACTGCCGTGCTGCAGGAATGCGGCGTGCCGTATCGCTTGATGACCGACGCGGCCGAACTGTCCGAATACGAGCCGGCGCTGGCACAGGCGCGCGGCCTGGTCGGTGGCCTGCAACTGCCGGGCGACGAGACCGGCGACTGCCAGCGCTTCACGACGCGGCTGGCTGAGCTGGCACGAGCCCTGGGCGTGCAGTTTCGCTTCAACACCGAGGTCGAGTGCCTGCAGACCAGCGGCCAGGCCATCAAGGGCGTGCGCCTGGCCAGCAGCGAAGTGCTCACCGCCGACCGCTACGTGCTGGCGCTGGGCAGTTACTCGCGCGCCCTGCTGGCGCCGCTCGGGCTGGACCTGCCGGTGTATCCGGTCAAGGGCTATTCACTCACCGTGCCCATCATCGACCCGGCACGCGCACCGCGCTCCACCGTCATGGACGAAACCTACAAGGTCGCGCTGACACGCTTCGACGACCGCATCCGCGTCGGCGGCATGGCCGAGCTGGCTGGCTTCGACCTGCGCCTGAACCCGCGCCGGCGCGAGACGCTGGAAATGGTGCTGGGCAACCTGTTCACCGGCGGCGACATCCCGCGTGCCGAATTCTGGACCGGCCTGCGTCCGATGACCCCGGACAGCACCCCCATCGTCGGCGCCACGCGCTACGTCAACCTGATGCTCAGCACCGGCCACGGCACGCTGGGCTGGACCATGGCCGCCGGCTCGGGCAAGCTGGTCGCCGACCTGACGCTGGGCCGCCAGCCCGACATCCGCACCGACGGGCTGGGGCTGGATCGCTACGATCGCAGCGGCCGTGACGAGCGGCGCTTCCACCAGCACGCGCCGGCCTGATCGAGCCAAGACAGAAAAGCCGCCTCGCCCTCACGGGCCGGCGGCTTTTTCTGGCTTGAAGGCGTCAGTGCTGGTGGCTCGGAAAGCTGAACACCGTGCCCTCGCGCACGCCGGCGGACGGCCAGCGCTGGGTGATGGTCTTGCGACGGGTGAAGAAGCGCACGCCGTCGGGGCCGTACATGAACAGGTCGCCGAACAGCGAGCGCTTCCAGCCGCCGAACGAGTGGTAGGCCACGGGCACGGGCAGCGGCACGTTGACGCCGACCATGCCGACCTGGATGTGGTCGGTGAACCAGCGCGCGGCCTCGCCGTCGCGGGTGAAGATGCAGGTGCCGTTGCCGTACTCGTGCGCATTGATGAGGTCCATGCCCTCCTGCAGCGACTGCACGCGCACGATGCCGAGCACGGGCCCGAAGATCTCCTCCTGGTAGATCTTCATGCCGGGCTTCACGTGGTCGAACAGGCAGGGGCCGAGGAACCAGCCGTCCTCGTGGCCCTTGACCTTGAGCGTGCGGCCGTCGACCAGCAGGATGGCACCCTCGGCGACGCCGCTGTCGACGTAAGCCCGCACCTTCTCGAAGTGCGCCTTGGTGACCAGCGGCCCCATGTCGTTGGCGTTGTCGCTGCCGGGGCCGACCTTCATCTCGGCGATGGCGGTCTTCAGGCCGGCGATCATGGCCTCGGCGGTGTCGTCGCCCACGGCCACGATCAGCGGCACCGCCATGCAGCGCTCGCCACAGGAGCCGAAGGCGGCGCCCATCATGGCGCTGACGGCGTTGGCGATGTCGGCGTCGGGCATCACGATGGCGTGGTTCTTGGCGCCGCCCAGGGCCTGCACGCGCTTGCCGGCCTTGCAGCCATCGGCGTAGATGCGCTCGGCGATCGGGGTGGAGCCGACGAAGCTCACGGCCTGGATGCGCGGGTCGGCGAGCAGGGTGTCCACCGCCTCCTTGTCGCCGTTCACGACGTTGAGCACGCCCGGCGGCAGGCCGGCTTCCAGCGCCAGCTCGGCGATGCGCAGCGTGGATGAGGGGTCGCGCTCGCTGGGCTTCAAGACGAAGGTGTTGCCGCAGGCCACCGCCAGCGGCCACATCCACAGCGGCACCATGGCCGGGAAGTTGAACGGCGTGATGCCGGCCACCACGCCCAGGGGCTGGAACTCGGACCAGGAGTCGATGCCGGGGCCGGCGTTGCGCGTATGCTCGCCCTTGAGCAGCTCGGGCACGCCCATGGCGTATTCGATGTTCTCGATGCCGCGCTGCAGCTCGCCGTGCGCATCATTGAGCACCTTGCCGTGCTCGGCGGTGACGAGGGCGGCGATCTCGTCGGCGTGCTGCTCCAGCAGGTTCTTCAGCTTCATCATCACGCGCGCGCGCTTGAGCGGCGGCGTGTCGCGCCAGGCCGGGAAGGCGGCGGCGGCGCTGGCGATGGCGCGCTCCACCGTGGCCTGGCTGGCCAGCTCGACGCTGGTGTGCGAGGTGCCGGTGGCGGGGTTGAACACCGGCTGGCTGCGGCCACCCTCGTGGACGACCTGGCCATCGATCAGATGGCCGACGGTGGCGGTGACATTCGGGTCGCGTTGCATGGGTCTTGTTCCTCCAGGGGTCGCGCTCAGGCCACTTCGTCCAGCGCGTCGCCGACGGCGCTCACGAGACGGTCAATCTCGGCCTCGGTGCTGATGAAGGGCGGCGCGAGCTGGATGGTGTCGCCGCCGTAGCGCACGTAAAAGCCCTTCTTCCAGCAGGCCATGGCGATCTCGAACGGGCGGCGCGCCGGCTCGCCCGGCAGCGCGGCGATGGTCAGGCCGGCGGCAAGGCCGTAGCTGCGGATGTCGGCCACATGCTTCGCGCCCTTCAGCCCGTGCACGGCGCGCGCGAAGTGCGGCGCCAGCGCGCGCACGCGGCCCGGGCCGTCCTCGCGCTCCAGCAGGTCGAGCGCCGCCAGGCCGGCCGCGCAGGCCACGGGGTGGCCGCTGTAGGTGTAGCCGTGGGCGAACTCCAGCATGTAGTCGGGCCCGCCGGCGGCCATGAAGGTGTCGTAAATCGCCTTGCTGGCCACCACGCCGCCCAGCGGCTGCACGCCGTTGGTGACCTGCTTGGCGAAGGTCATGAGGTCGGGCACGACGCCGAAGGCGTCAGAGCCGGTCATGGCGCCGCAGCGGCCGAAGCCGGTGATGACCTCGTCAAAGATCAGCAGGATGTCGTGCTGGGTGCAGATCTCGCGCAGGCGCTCCAGGTAGCCCACGGGCGGGATCAACACGCCGGCCGAGCCGCTCATGGGCTCGACGATGACGGCGGCGATGTTGCTGGCGTCGTGCAGCGCGATCAGGTCCAGCAGGCGGTCCGCCAGCTCGCGCCCGCCCCCCTGCGGCTGGCCCTGGATGAAGCTGCCGACCGGGGGCTGGATGTGCGGCAGGTGATCGGCCTCGATGCCCTGGCCAAAGACCTTGCGGTTGCCGACCATGCCACCCACCGAGACGCCGCCGAAGTTGACGCCGTGGTAGCCCTTCTCGCGCCCGATCAGGCGCGTCTTGCCGCCCTGGCCGCGCGCGCGCCAGTAGGCGCGCGCCATCTTGAGCGCGGTGTCGGCGGCCTCGGAGCCGCCGCTGCAGAAGAACACATAGTCCAGCCCCTCGGGCGTCAGCTCCTTGACGCGGTTGGCCAGTTCGAACGCCAGCGGGTGGCCGAACTGGAAGCCCGGCGCGTAGTCGAGCTGCGCCGCCTGGCGGCCCACGGCCTCGGCGATCTCGCGCCGGCCATGGCCCAGGCCCGAGCACCACAGGCCGGACAGGCCGTCGAACACCTTGCGCCCGTCGGCGTCGGTGAAGTACGCGCCCTCGCCGGCGACGATCAGGCGCGGGTCGCGCTTGAACTGGCGATTGGCGGTGAAGGGCATCCAGTGCGCGTCGAGCCAGGCGGCGTCGCGGCGGATGGCGGGGGTGGCGGTCTGGGGCGTGAGGACGGTGGTCATGACAGGTCTCCTTCGAGCGGGCGCGTTTGGGCCCATGCGGCGATTGTCGGCGCGTGCTTTAATTCATCAAATAGGCAAATGACCAAGTTCACTTGACTGTTCATGAAAGTCAAAGCACCCGCGCCCCGCGCCCGCGCCGTGCTGGGGCAGGTCAGCGACATGGACCTGCGCCTGTTGCGCGTGTTCAAGGCCGTGGTGGACTGCGGCGGCATGGCGGCGGCCGAACTGGAGCTGAACATCGGCATCAGCACCATCAGCCGCCACGTCAAGGACCTGGAGACGCGGCTCGGCCTCGTCCTGTGCCGGCGCGGGCGTGCCGGCTTTGCGCTCACGGCCGAGGGCCAGCGCGTCTACGACGAAACGCTGCGCCTGCTGGCCGCGGTGGAGGGTTTTCGCGCCGGCGTCGACGACATCCACCAGCGCATGGGCGGGCGCCTGGCGGTGGGCCTGTTCGACAAGACCGCGAGCAACCCCGAGGCCCACATCGCCCAGGCGATTGCCGCCTTTCGCGCCCAGGCCCCCGACGTGGCGCTGGAGTTGCACGTGGGCACCATCCAGGCGATCGAGCGCGGCGTGATGGACGGCAGCCTGGCGGTGGGCGTGGTCCCGGCGCACCGCAGCGCCGCCAGCCTGCGTTACGACCGGCTGTTCGGCGAGACCATGCACCTGTATTGCGCGCCCGGCCACCCGCTGTTCGACGCGCCGGCGGCGCAGCTGGACTGGGACGGCTTGCGCCGCCGGCGCGACTTTGCCGGCCTGGGCTACCACTCGCCCAACATGGAGCTGGCGCACGCGCGCGGGCTGCCGCGCGCCGCCACCGGCTTCGACCAGGAGGCCATCGCCACGCTGATCCTGTCAGGCTGCTTCCTCGGCTTCCTGCCGGATCATTACGCCGCGGCCTTCGAGCGCCAGGGCCGCATGCGTGCCGTGCAGCCACGGCGCCTGCGCTACGCTTGCGACTTCGTCAGCGTGCTGCGCCGCTCGCCCCGGCCGCCGCGCGCGGCGCTGGCCTTCCACCGCGCGCTGCTGGGCGCCCATCCCCAGCCTGGGGAACCCGCATGAGCAACGACACCCACCGACTGCAGCAGGCGCTGGCCGCCGCGCCGACCGCAGAGGATCCGCTCGCCCAGGTGCGGGCCTTGCGCCAGGCACAACTGGCCGCCTGCGCCGTGCGCGGGGGGCGCGAGATCGCACGCCTGCAACAGCAGGCGCGCGCGGCGGCAGCGACGCCTGCGGACACGGACGCAGCGCCCGCCGCCGACCACACGCCGACCCCGCAATCCGCCCGCACGCCCTGACGCCGGTGCGCGCATCGGCCGCGCCGGGTTGCGCCCGCGGGCGACGCCTCAGAGTCGACGATGCTCGAGCGCCGGAAGCTGGCGTCGCCGCGCCGCCAGGGCCACGGGATCGAGTTCGGCCAGCACCACGCCCGCACCCTCGGCACGCACGCCCAGTACCTCGCCCCAGGCGTCGACCACCATGCTGTGGCCCCAGGTGCGCCGGCCGTTCTCGTGCACGCCGCCCTGCGCCGGCGCGACCACGCCGCACTGGTTCTCGATGGCGCGCGCGCGCAGCAGCACCTCCCAGTGCGCCTGCCCGGTGACGAAGGTGAAGGCGCTGGGCACCAGCAGCAGATCGGCGCCCTGGGTGGCGTAGCGACGGTACAGCTCGGGAAAGCGCAGGTCGTAGCAGATGCTCAGGCCGACGCGCCAGCGATGGCCGTCGTTCGACGGCAGATCGAAACACACCGGGGTATCACCGGGCGCCAGCACCGCCGCCTCGTCGTAGGCGCGCTCGCCATCGTGGAAGCGAAACAGGTGCATCTTGTCGTAGACGGCAACCCGCTCGCCGGCCGGCGAGAACACCAGCGACGCGTTGCGCACCCGCCCCGCCTGGGGCGGCTCACAGGCCAGCGGCAGCGTGCCGCCGACCAGCCACAGACCCAGGTCACGCGCCGTGCGCGCCAGCCAGTCCTGGATCGGGCCGCTGCCCAGCGGCTCGGCCAGCGCCAGCTTGTCGGTGTCGCGCCGCCCCATGACGCAGAAGTACTCGGGCAGCACGGCCAGCTCGGCGCCATTCGCGGCGGCCTGGGCCAGCAGGATCTGCGCGGCCTGCAGGTTGGGGGCGACTTCGATGCCCGAGACCATCTGGATGGCGGCGACCTTCATCGGTGTTCTCCTGGCGCCGGCACCGTCTCCGCCGCGGGCGCCTGCACGGACTGGATGTCCGGATTGTCCCAGCTGCCCGTGATGCGGAACTCGCGCGTCGCGGCCTGGGCCAGCGGGCCCTTGAGCACCAGTTGCGCCAGGAAGGCGCCAATGCCGATGGCCGGATTGATCAGGGTGGCCGCCAGCGCGGCGGTGCCGGCATCGATTTCCGGCACCACCAGCACGCGCAGCGTCTGTGTCTCGCGCGCCAGGTCGACGTGGCCGTCCATCAGCACGGCGGCGTTCACCCCCTTCATCTGCAGGTTCTCCGTGCTGGCGACGCCACGGCGCACCTGGGCGTCACTGCGCACGTAGTCGAATGCAAAGCCACTGCTGAAGACGTCGCGGAAGTCCAGCGTCAGGCGCCGCGGCAGCGCCTGCAGGCTGAGCACGCCCAGCAGCTTGGCGATGCCCGGCTCGGCCTTGAGGAACTGGCCGGCCTGCACGTCGATGTGCACCTGCCCGTCCAGGCTCGGGTAGTGCGGTGCGGTGGGCGAGCCCGCCCAGCCGAGCCGGCCGGCAATCTGCCCGTGCCCGCCGCGCAGCACCTCGTGCATGCCGAAGCGCTCGAGCAATGCGCCGGCGTCCTCCACCTCGAGCCGGAAATCCAGCGCCGTGTCGTTGGCGGCGCCGCCATCGCGCACGCCGGCGCGCCCGGTCAGCCAGCGCCCGCTGGCCTGGAGCTGCGCCTGCGGCGTGACCAGCGCCAGGCGCGACAACTGCCATTCGCGCGCGGGCGCGGTGGCGCCATCGGCCGCCGGCGCCGTCTCGCGATTCACCGCCTGCACCTCAAGCCGGCCGAGCTTCTTGCCGCGCAGCTCGAAGTCCTCGATCTCCACGTCCAGCGCCGGCAGACGTCCGGATGGCTGCGTCGCTTGCGGTCTCGCGCTCGCTTCGGCCTCGGTCTCTGTCTCTGTCTCGGCGGGCAGGCTGAGCCGTGCCAGGCGGGCGCGCAGGGTGCCGGGATCGGAGCCTGCCCCCTCGATGTAATCGATGCGCCCGTCCAGCTCGCGCGCGTGCGCGTCGACGCGCCAGCGTCCCTGCTCGTGTGTCAAGGTGGCGGCGAGCGCATGCAGCCGGCGCGCGCCGGCGCGCAACTCGTCGACCCGCACCGACCACCGGCTGGGCAGGGCGTCGGCGTAGGCCTCGGCGGGCGCGTCGGCATCGCCCGCCGGCTCCGGACGCAAGGCCAGCCAGGCGTCGGCGTCAAGCTCCGGCAGCTCGATCCAGGCGCGCACGCCGCGCTCCGGCAGCGCCAGGTCGCCGAGCGCCGCCGCGCCAAGCGCCACCGCTCCGCGCAGCACGCGTGCCGGCGTCGCCGCCGTGGTCTCGTACTCCACCGCCAGCCGATCGGCCACGCGCAGCTGCAGGCGCTCGGCACCCTCGGCTCCGGCGCGCGCGTTCGACGCGTAACGCAGCGGCCAACGGGCCCCGACCGCCTTGGCCAGCGGCTGCGGCAACGCCAGCGCCAGCCCGTGCAGGTCGCTGTGCACCACGATATCGGGCGTGGCGGCGTCAAACCGGATCTCCGCCGTGTAGTCCGCGCTGCCGCTGGCGTGCCGCGCCAGCTCGGCCACCGGGCCCCATTGCGTCATCGCGCGCAGGCCTTCGGCACTGGCCGAGCCACGGGCACGCACCAGCACCGGCGAAGTGCCCGCGGCATCGGACGGCTCGGTGCCGCCCGACACCACGGCCTGGCCCCCCAGCGCCTGCACGCGCGCATCCTCGATCGCAAAGCCCTGCTCGGTGAACCGCACCGTGCCGTGCGCCTGGGCCAGCAAGGGCGCGGCCCCGCCGAAGCGCAGGTCGTTGCCCGCCAGTGTCACATGGCCGCGTACGCGCGACTCCGCCAGGCGCTCCAGCGGCAAGTCGAGCTGGAGCCCGAGCACCGCATCCCGCGTGCCGCGGGCATCATCCAGCGCATGCCGTGTATAGGCCGCCACCGGCGAGGCGCGCACGATGCCAAGCCCGGCGTCCAGCGCGCCGCGCCCTTCGGCACGCACCTGCACGCGCTCCTGCTTGAAGTCCGCAATCGTGGCCTCGATGCCGGCAAAACGCCAGCCCGGATGACCCTGCACCGCGGCCGAGGCGCCCTGCACCCGCATCCCGGCGCGCTCGAACAGCAGCTCGCCCGCGAGCGCCTCCAGCGGCGGCCAGGGCGGCTCATCGGCCGACTGCAGGCCGCGCGGCACGTAGGCCATGGTGACGCCGCTGACCGGGCCGGCAAAGCGAAATTCGCCGACTTCGCCCGGCAGGTTGAAGGGCACCTCGCGCAGCTTGCCGCTCACCTGCACGGCAATGTCCCGCCCCTCGCCCTGGCGAATGGCATCGCGCACGTAATGCCGCGCCTCGGCCGGCAGGCTGAGCGGCAGATAGCGGTGCACGGCGGCGGCGCTGGCACGGCTGAACGCGCCACGCAGATCGAGCACGCCCGGCCAGCGCGGGCCACCGCCGTCGGCGTCCTCGCCGCTGTGCCAGCGCGCGCTGAAGCGTCCACTGGCGTCGTCGTTGCGCAGCACCAGTTCGGGCACCTCGAGTGCGATGCGCTCGCCCTCGATGCGCCAGCGCGCCTGCGCCGTGAGTTCGGCCAGCGCGATGCGCGGCTGCTCGAAGACACCGGGGAATTCCAGCCCGCCGGCGCGGATCTGCAGCGCCAGCTCGCCGCCGCCGGGCGTGGCGTCGAGCTCGAGCGCGGCGCCATCGATGCCCGGAACCCCGGGCTCGAACGCGCCGGCCGCCGCGGACGCCTGGGCGCGCGCGCCGATGGCGAGGTCGGTGAACCGGACCTGCACCCGCCAGTCGGCGGGTGCCGTCAGCGTGCCCTGCCAGCGTGCCTGCAGCGCCTGCACCTGGCCCGACACCGGCTGCTGGCGCAGGCGCTCACGCAGCGCCAGCGGCAGCGGCAGGCGGTCGGCCAGGCGCGCCAGCGCCGCCAGGTCCAGCCGATCCGCCTGCAGCGTGCTTGCGGGCGCGGTCGTGGCAGCCACCTGGCGCAGGCGGAAGTTGCCACCGGGCCAGGCCGTGCCGTCCGCCTCGACGAACTGCAGCCCGCGCGTGCCGAGCTCGAAGCCGCCATCGCGCTCGTGCCAGTCGAGCCGCCCCTGCAGGCGCGCCAGTCGCAGCGCCGGCAGATCGGCGCCGAGGACCACGTCCAGCCCCGTCAGCCCCAGGTCCACGGTTGCGCCCACCGGCGCCCCGTGCCGCACGTCCAGCCACAGGCGCAGCGCCCCGGTGCCGGCCTGCAGGTCGACCTGCCAGCCCGGGGGCAGCAACGCCAGCTGCGCCAGGCGCCCCAGGTCCAGGCGCGGCAGGCTGGCGTGCAACTGCCCGTTCCAGGCGCGCCAGTCGCCGGCGTGTCGGCTCAGCAGCGGCTGGCGGAACTGGCCCACCAGCGTCAGGCGTTCGCCCCAGCCCGGATCTGGCGTGGCATCCACGCGGAACTCGTGGCGGCGCGGCGGATTGCGCAGCACCGCATCGATTGCGGTCACCATCACCGGCGCCGCGCCCTGTTGCTCGTCGAGCCAGCGCAGCCGGCCGCCGCGCACCAGGATTTCCTCCTGCGCGAAGACCCAGTCCAGCGCCGGGTTCGGGTCGCCGTCCGTGGCGGAGATCTCGAACCCCGCCAGCCACAGCCGCCCCGCGCGGTCGCGGCGCAGTTCGAGTTCGGGCTGATCGATCACCAGCTGCGCCAGCTCGCCGCGCAGCAGCGAGCCGATCGAGACCGTCACCAACAGGCGCGCGACCTCGAGCGCCGGCTGGCCCGCAGCGCCCAGCACCTGCGCCGCATGCACCGAGATCGTCGGCACCAGGCCATTGGATTCGGCCCGCAAGGCGCCCAGCACCACCGGCGCGCCCAGGGCGCGCGTGGCCAGCTGCTCCAGCCGCGGACGGAAATCGTCGATTCGCGGCACAATGAACCAGTGCAGGCTGGCCCAGGCGATCACGGCCAGCAGCCACAGCGCCAGGGCCGCACGCAGGCTCCAGCGCGCGACGGCGGCGGCGACTCGGCGGAGGGGTGACCGGATCAAGGCGGTTCTGCGGGTGATCGATTGGAGGCCTTGAGGGCCCGCATCAGGCAGCAAGGAAATTATGACCCGCGGCAACGCGCAAGGTTTCGCGAGCGAACAGACACCAGCGCTGGCCGGCCTGGCCAGTCATTCACGCATGGTGCAGCGGCTGCGCCGCCGCTACCCGGACGAACTGGGCCTGCTGCCCGCCGGCACGCCGAGCCGCGCGAGCCTGGTCGAATGCCTGGCCACGCTGCGCGCGCGCGGGCACGACACCGGCGCGGCGCTGCGCATCCTGCGCCAGCTGGTGCTCGAACGCCTGGTGGTGCTCGACTGCGAGCAGGGCGCCGCGCTGGCCACCGTCACCGGGGTCATGACCGCGCTCGCCGAACTGGCACTCGATGTCGCCTGCGCCGACGCGTTCGCGCACCTGGACGCGCGCCACGGCGAGCCGCGCGCCGCCAGCGGCGCGCGCACCCCATTCTGGGTCATGGGCATGGGCAAGCTGGGCGCGCGCGAACTGAACGTATCGAGCGACATCGACCTGGTCTACCTGTACGACGAGGAGGGCGAGACGCGCGGCCTGGCCGACGGGCGCGGCCGGGTGTCAGTGCACGAGTACTTCACACGCGCGGCACGCCACATCGGCGCCCTGATCGGCGACGTCACCGAGCACGGCTTCGTGTTTCGCGTCGACCTGGCGCTGCGCCCGAACGGCAACAGCGGTCCGACCGTGTGCTCGCTCGAGACGCTGGAAGAATACATGCTGGTGCAGGGCCGCGAATGGGAGCGCTTTGCCTGGCTCAAGGGCCGAGCGGTGGCGCCCCGGGCGGCGATTGCCGCGGGCGCCGCCGCGCCGCTGCGCGGCGTGGTCCAGCCCTTCGTGTTTCGCAAGTACCTGGACTACAGCGTGTTCGACTCGCTGCGCGTGCTGCACCGCCAGATCCGCGAACACGCCAACCGGCGCAGCGCCGGCCGGCCGGGACGCGCCAACGACGTCAAGCTCTCGCGCGGCGGCATCCGCGAGGTCGAGTTCATCGTGCAACTGCTGCAGGTGGTGCGCGGCGGCCAGTACCCCGAACTGCGCACGCGCCCGACGCTGAAGGCGCTGCAGCGCGTGGCGCGCGCCGGCCTGATGCCGCAGGCCACCGCCGACGCGCTCGCCGCCGCCTACACCTTCCTGCGCCGCGTCGAACACCGCATTCAATACCTCGACGACCAGCAGACCCACGTGCTTCCGACACGCGACGACGACCTCGACTGGCTGGCCCACACCCTGGGCTACGCCAGCGTGTGCCCCTTCCTGGGCGACCTGGACGCACACCGCGAGACCGTGGCCGAGGAGTTCGATCGCCTGCTCGGTGGCTCGGTGCCCTGCCGCACCTGCGGCAAGAAGCCCGATGCCCCGGCACCGGCGGCCCCCGCCCCGAACGACCTGGATGAGGTCGCCGCCCTGGTCGCCAGCGCCGGCGTGCAGGAAGCGCTGACGCGCTGGTGCCGGGAGCCCCGCGTGCAGGCCCTGCGCGACAGCACGCGCCAGCGCCTGCTGCAGTTGCTGGTGCGCACTGCCGGCTGGCTGGGCGAGGGCCGCGTGGGCGACACCGCGGTGCTGCGCTTCATCGACTGGCTCGACAGCCTGCTGCGGCGCGAGAGCTACTACGTCCTGCTGCTCGAGCGGCCCGCCGTGCACGAGCGCCTGCTGCGCGTGCTGGGCATGGCGCGCTGGCCGGCACGCTACCTGATGCAGCACCCCGGCGTGATCGACGAGCTGGCCGGCCCCAGCCTGCTGGCCCAGCGCTTCGATGCCGCCCAGCTCGAACGCGAACTGGAGGAGCGCCGGCTCGCCCTGGCCCGGGGGGGCGAGGACGACGAGGAAAACCTGCTCGGCCTGCTGCGCCGCGCGCACCAGGCCGAAGTGTTCCGCACCCTGGTGCGCGACGTCGAGCGCCGCATCACGGTCGAACAGGTGGCCGACGACCTGTCGGCACTGGCCGACGCCATCCTGCGCGTCACCGTGCGCTGGTGCTGGTCCCGGCTGCGCCAGCGCCACCGCGTCGTGCCGCGCCTGGGCCTGATCGCCTACGGCAAGCTGGGTGGCAAGGAACTCGGCTACGGCGGCGACCTGGACCTGGTGTTCGTGTTCGACGACGACGACGAGCGCGCGCCCGAGGTGTACGCCGCCTTCGTGCGCAAGCTGATCACCTGGCTCAGCCTGCAGACCGGCGAAGGCCACCTCTACGACATCGACACCGCCCTGCGCCCGAACGGCAGCTCGGGGCTGCTGGTGACCCGTTTCGACGCCTACGCCGACTACCAGCAGCAGCGCGGGAGCAACACCGCCTGGACCTGGGAGCATCAGGCGATGACGCGAGCGAGGATGGTGCCCCCACGCTCCCCTGCTGCGCAGGGTGCGCTGCCCCCCGAGGGGGCCGCCGCCCGCCTTGGGAGCGGCCCGGCGGCGGACGGAGTGGTGCCCCCACACTCCCCTGCTGCGCAGGGTGCGCTGCCCCCCGAGGGGGCTCCCGCGGAGACCGACGACGAGGCCTTCGACCTCACGGCACGGTTTGACGCGGTGCGCCACGCGGTGCTGACGGCGCCGCGCGACCGGGCGGCGCTGCGCGCGGAGATCGCTGACATGCGGCGCAGGATGCATGCCGCCAACCCGGTGCGGCCTGGCCTGTTCGACCTCAAGAACAGCCCCGGCGGCATGATCGATGCCGAGTTCGTGACCCAGTACCTGGTGCTGGCCCACACGGCCGAGCACCCCGAGCTGGAACCCAACCTGGGCAACATCGCCCTGCTGATCCGCGCCGAGGACGCCGGCCTGCTGCCGCCGGGCGTCGGCCGCGCCGGCGCCGACGCCTACCGCAGCCTGCGCTTCGCCCAGCACATCGCGCGCCTGGACGAGCAGCCGACGCAGGTGCCGGAGGAATCGCTGGCGCAGGAACGCACAGCGATCGGCGCGCTGTGGCAGGCGGTTTTTGGCTGACGCGGTCTGGCCGACTTGCTTTCGGAAACGTAGCTGCCTGCGCTTCTTGTCAAGTGCTGGAGGTGTTTTTGGCGCTCAACTTTGGATAGGAAACGCTCTTGCCGTCTTTCGAGAGCACCACGTCTTTGCGCGCTTCGAGCAACACGCACACCTGCTGCGCTAGTGCAGTGTTTCACGCTATCAGGCACTTATAAACCTATTTTCCTCAGTTACCCCGATGCCAACGCGATCAAACCGGGGTTGGGTTT
>NZ_DAOKZG010000028.1:0-43703 GCF_035325765.1 Ottowia sp. | reverse complement strand
AACGTCCATGGCCATGCGGGTTTGGAGAAGGTTGCAAGCGGTCAACTGCCGTTTCTGGGATCACTGGTTACATCGCGCCTGGCGCGACCGAGGACGCATGAAACGCCACGGCTCCAAAGGCCGCGGAGCAGGCCAGGCGGGGGCACCCGTGGCCGGGGTCTTACTGGACACTGGGTGCGTCCCCCTTGCAGGGGGATCGAGCGCAGCGACATAGACAGTATTTCATTCTAGTGCAGTGTTTCACGCTATCAGGTACTTATAACGAGTCGCCAAGGGGCCAGCTGCGCGGCGCGTGGCCGCAGGCATGGTGGGTCCATGTCAAGGCCACGCAACAAAGCAGATGGCCCCTTGGCGGCTCGCCCTGCGGGAAGCCAGAAAAAGGCTCGCGGCGGCGTTGCAGTTCTTGCCAAGGCCGCCAGCATTGGCTGCGAACCGCGCCTTGCCGCAAACCTTTTTCTGGCTTTTATAAGTGCCTGATAGCGTGAAACACTGCACTAGCCCGCGAGCGCGCGCTCGGCGCGCTCCAGTGCCTCCGCCTGGCCGGCCAGCACCAGGGTTTCGCCGCCTTCCAGCACCAGGTCGTCCTCCGGCGCGACGGGCTGGCCCTCACGGCTGCGCAGCCGCACCACGCGCGCCGACGTGGCGTCCAGCAGCGCTTCGCCGAGCCGGCGCCCGGCCAGCACGGCGGGTACCGTGAGCGTCAGCAGGCGGTCGGCCTGCAGCTCGTCCTCGTGGCTGTCGCCGGCGCCGTGGAAGAAGCCGCGCAGCAGGCCGTAGCGCTCGTCGCGGTGCTGCTGCACGATGCGGATTACGCGCCGCGTCGGCACGCCCACCAGGGCCAGCGCGTGGCCGGCCAGCATCAGCGAGCCCTCCTGCGATTCGGGCACGACCTCGGTGGCACCCGCGGCGCGCAGGCGATCCAGGTCGTGATCGGTCTGGGTGCGCACGATCACCGGCGTGTGCGGCGCCAGGCCGCGGATTGTGGCCAGGGTCTTGAGCGCGGCCGCGACGTCGAGGTAGGTCAGCACCACCGCGCTGGCGCGCGTCAGTCCGGCCGCCACCAGGGTCTGCGGCTTGGTGGCGTCGCCGAACACCACGGCGTGGCCGGCGGTGCGCGCCTGGCGCACGCGGTCGGGGTCGAGGTCGAGCGCCATGGTGACGATGCCTTCGCGCTCCAGCAGGCGGTCGATCGCCTGGCCACTGCGCCCGAAGCCGCAGATCAGCACGTGGCCGCTGGCGTCGATCGACTCGGCCGCGATCGCCGTCATCTGCAGCGACTGCTGCAGCCATTCGCTGGCCACCAGGCGCAGCACGATGCGGTTGCTGGCCATGATGATGAAGGGCGTGGCCAGCATCGACAGCACCATGGCCGCCAGGATCGGGTGGAACAGCTCGGGCGCCAGCAGGCCTTCGCGCCGCGCCAGCGTCAGCAGCACGAAGCCGAACTCGCCGGCCTGCGCCAGGTACAGGCCGGTGCGCAGCGCGACTCCGGCGCTGGCGCCCAGGCCGCGCGCCAGCAGGGTCACCAGCGCCAGCTTGAGCAGCACTGGCACGACCAGCAGGAGCAGCACCAGCGGCCACTGCAGCGCCACCTGGCGCAGGTCCAGCAGCATGCCGATGGTGATGAAGAAGAGGCCCAGCAGCACGTCGTGGAACGGCCGGATCTCGGACTCCACCTGCAGCTTGTACTGGGTCTCGGAGATCAGCACGCCGCAGATGAAGGCCCCGAGCGCCATCGACAGCCCGGCCTGCTCGGTGAGCCAGGCCAGGCCCAGCGTGAGCAGCAGCAGGTTGAGCATGAACAGCTCCTGGCTGCGCCGGCGCGCCACCAGCGTGAGCCACCAGCGCATCACGCGCTGTCCGCCCCACAGCAGCAGCACGATCACCAGGGCAGCCTTCAGGCCGGCCAGACTGAGTTCGGCCAGCAACTGCTCGGGCGGCGAGCCGAGCGCCGGGATCAGCACCAGCAGCGGCACCACCGCCAGGTCCTGCAGCAGCAGCACGCCCATCACGCGCTGGCCGTGTGCGGTCTCCAGTTCCAGCCGGTCGGCCATCATCTTGACGACGATGGCGGTGCTGCTCATCACCAGCGCGCCCGACAGCGCCAGCGCGGTCTGCCAGCCGACGCGCCACAGCGCAGGCAGCAGCCAGGAGAGAAACAGCGTGCCCAGCGTCGCCAGCAGCATCGTCAGTAGCACCTGCGACAGGCCGAGCCCGAACACGTAGGCGCGCATGGCGCGCAGCTTGTGCAGGTTGAACTCGAGCCCGATCACGAACATCAGGAACACCACGCCGTATTCGCCGAGCTGGCGGATGCTCTCGGCGTCCTGGCCGAACGCCAGTCCCAGCGTGTGCGGCTCCATCAGCACGCCGGCGATCAGGTAGCCGAGGATCGGCGGCAGGCGAAAACCGCGGCACAGGGTCACGCCCAGCACCGCGGCCAGCAGGTAGAGCAGGGTCAGCTCGAGCGAGCTCATGCGCCATGGTAGAGCAGGCCGGCCCCCGCGGGGTGGACCGATAAAATCCACGGCATGACCCTGGATCCGCAACAGGTACTGCGACTGGCGCGCCAGACGCTCGACATCGAGGCCGAGGCCCTGCTGGGGCTCAAGAGCCGGCTGGGCGATGGTTTCACGCGCGCCGTCTCGCTGATGCTGGCGGTGCGCGGGCGCGTGGTGGTGATGGGCATCGGCAAGAGCGGCCACGTCGGGCGCAAGATCGTCGCCACCCTGGCCTCCACCGGCACGCCCGCCATGTTCGTGCACCCGGCCGAGGCCAGCCACGGCGACCTCGGCATGATCAAGCCGGTCGATGTGGTGCTGGCGATCTCCAACAGCGGCGAAAGCGAGGAGCTCAACGCCATCGTGCCGCTGCTGCGGCGCCTGGGCGCGCCGCTGGTGGCGATGACCGGCCACCTCGACTCCACGCTGGCGCGCCACGCCGACGTGGTGCTCGACAGCGGCGTCGCGAAGGAGGCCTGCCCGCTCAACCTCGCGCCCACCGCCAGCACCACCGCCCAGCTCGCCCTGGGCGACGCGCTGGCCGTGGCGCTGCTGGACGCGCGCGGCTTCAAGGCCGAGGACTTCGCGCGCTCGCACCCGGGCGGCGCGCTCGGACGGCGCCTGCTCACGCGCGTGTCCGACATCATGCGCACCGGCAGTGAGGTGCCGCGCGTCGCGCCGGAAGCCTCCTTCAGCGAACTCATGCGCGAGATCACGCGCAAGGGCCTGGGCGCCTCGGCCATCACCGACGTCGCCGGTCATCCGCTCGGCATCTTCACCGACGGCGACCTGCGCCGCCTGGTGGAAACCGGGCGCGACCTGCGCGCGCTCACCGCGCGCGAGGTCATGCACGCCGAGCCGCGTACCATCCGCGACGACGTGCTGGCCGCCAGCGCCGCCGAACTGATGGAGCGCCACCGCATTTCGGTGCTGCTGGTGGTCGACGCCGCTGGCTGCCTGGTGGGCGCGCTCAACACGCACGACCTGATGCAGGCCAAGGTGATTTGATGTGAAACACCGCCGTGTCTCCACTCGCTGCGCGATGTTGCGCCTGCGCGTGAGCGCCGCTCGGCCGCCCGAGGGCGCGAGGGCTCCCCCTGGGGGCGTCGTCCTGGGGGCGCAGCCTGTGGCCAGGGGGACCTCGACCACGGCGGCTGCTGGCGCGGCCTGCTCCGCGGTCATTGGAGCGCAGCCGATTCGTGCGCCGCAGGTGGTGCGCCACACCCCGGGCAACTGACGTGATCGCTCCAGCGCAGGCCTGGCCTCCCGAACTGCTGCTGCGCGCGCAGGGCGTGCGCGTGCTGCTGCTCGACGTCGACGGCGTGCTCACCGACGGTGGCCTGTACTTCGGCGCCGAGGGCGAGGCGCTCAAGCGCTTCCACACGCTGGATGGCCACGGCCTGAAGCTGCTGCGCGCGGTCGGCATCGCGCCCGCCGTGATCTCGGGGCGCGACTCGCCCGCGCTGCGGGCCCGCCTGGCGGCGCTCGGCATCGACCGGCTGCGCCTCGGCACCGAGGACAAGCTGCCGGCCGCCGAGGCGCTGCTGCAGGAGCTGGCGGCCGACTGGTCGCAGGTCGCGGCGATCGGCGATGACTGGCCCGACCTGCCGGTCCTGCGGCGCGCGCACTTCGCCTGTGCGCCGCCCGGCGCGCACCCGGAGGTGCTTGCCGTGGCCAGCCACGTGACGCGCGCGCCGGGTGGGCAGGGCGCGGTGCGCGAGTTGTGCGACCTGCTGCTGGCCGCCGGCGGCCACTACCGGCGCCTGCTCGATCACGCCTGCGGGGCGCCGGCGTGAATGCACGTCGCCTGTGGCGCCGCGGCATGGATCAGCTGGCCGCCTGGCTGCCGGCGGCGCTGATGATGTTGTTCGCCCTCGGCACCTGGTGGCTGGTGCGCAGTACCGAGGCCTTACGCGTGCCGGGCATCGAGCGGCCGGTGCTGCACGAACCCGATTACGACATGCGGGATTTCACGGTGCGCAACTTCGATGGCGACGGGCGCCTGAAGTCCGAGCTGACCGGCACCCAGGGACACCATTACCCGGACACCGACACCTACGAGATGAGCCAGCCGCGCGTGCGTGCCTACGACGCGCAGGGTCAGCTGACGATCGGCCGTGCCGAGCGCGGTGTCTCCAACGGCGACGGCAGCGAAATCCAGCTGTACGGCGACGCCCACGTGTTGCGCGGCGCAGGCGTTGCGGCTGACGGGCGTGCCACGCCGCGGCTGGAGTTTCGCGGCCCGTACCTGCAGGCCTGGCCCGAGGCCCGGCGCGTGCATTCGGACCAGCCGGTGGAGCTGTTGCGCGGCGTCGACCGCTTCACTGGCGACGCGCTCGACTACGATGCCCAGAGCGGTGTCGCCGAGCTGCGCGGCAACGTGCGCGGGCTGATCCGGCCCGCGCCCGCGCGTCCGTGAGCCCGCCTCCGAACCTTGCGCCAGGCGACGCCGCGCCCCTGGTCTTCATCACCGGTGCCTCCAGTGGCATCGGCCAGGCGCTGGCGGCGCGCTATGCGGCCGCCGGCTGGCGCCTGGCGCTGGTGGCGCGGCGCGGCCCGTTGCTGCAGGCCTGGATCGAGGCGCAGGGCCTGCCGCCCGAGCGCTGCCTGGTGCAGGCGGCCGACGTGGCCGACGTCGATGCCATGGTCGCGGTGGCGCGCGCCTGCGTCGAGCGCCTGGGCGTGCCCGACGTGGTGATCGCCAACGCCGGCATCAGCATCGGCATGGACAGCGCCGAGCGTGCCGACCTGGACATCATGGCGCGCACCTTCGCCACCAACAACCTCGGCCTGGCCGCCACCTTCCATCCCTTCATCGAGCCCATGCGCCGGCGTGGCAGCGGGCGCCTGGTCGGCATCGCCAGCGTGGCCGCGATGCGCGGCCTGCCTGGGCATGGCGCTTACTGCGCCAGCAAGGCGGCCGTGGTGGCGTACTGCGAAAGCCTGCGCGGCGAGCTGCGTGGCAGCGGCGTGCGCGTGGTGACCCTGCTGCCCGGCTGGGTCGACACGCCGCTCACGCGCGGCAACCGCTACCCCATGCCCTTCATCCTCACGCCCGAGGCCTTTGCCGAACGCGCGCAGCGCGCCATCGAGTCTGGTGCAAGCTGGCGCGTCATCCCCTGGCCGATGGCGCTGGTGGCGCGCGTGCTGCGGCTGCTGCCCAACCGCCTGTTCGATCGTCTGCTGGCCGGGCGACCGCGCAAGGCGCGCGCCAGCGGCCATTGAGGGTCTGGCCAGCGCGGTGCGCGCGCGCGAAAAAAAGAGCTCCCAAGCGGGGGCTCTCGAGGCCGCACCCGACAGCCGCGTCGCGGTTGCCGGGCCGAGTGGCTTCAATACTCGTCGTGACCGCCGCCGTGGCCTTCACCACCGCCGCGGCGACCGCCGCCGCGCGGGCCGGTGCCGTAGGGGCTGCGGAAGTGGCCGTCCTGGCCGTCGCTGCGGCCGTAGCCACCTTCGCGCCGACCGCCACCGCTGCCGCCGTAGCCACCTTCGCGCCGGCCGCCGCTGAAGCCGCCTTCGCTGCGGCCACCGCCACCGCCGCCGTAGCCGCCTTCACGGCGACCACCGCCGCCATAGCCGCCTTCGCGCCGGCCGCCGCCGAAGCCACCGCCTTCACCGCCGTAGCCACCACCACCGCCACCGCCATAGCCGCCGCCGCGCGGGGGACGCGGCTCCATCGGACGCGCCTCGTTCACGACCAGGTTGCGGCCGCCCATGGCGTGACCGTTCATGCCGGAGATGGCAGCCTGCGCCTCGGCGTCGCTGCCCATCTCGACGAAGCCGAAGCCCTTGGAGCGGCCGGTGTCGCGCTCCATCATGACCTTGGCGCTGGTGACCGCGCCGTATTCGCCGAATGCCTGCGCGAGATCTTCATCGCGCACGGAATACGGCAGGTTGCCCACGTAAAGTTTGTTGCCCATCGAACCGGGACTCCTCATTGACAAAGAAAAAGCGATGGAGTCCGGAAAACGCCTTCGACAAAGCTTCGTGGGGCTGCGCCCGAAGGGAAACTGACTGCTGTCACCGCAGGATCAAATCGTGCACGGATGCGCACGGGCGCGATTATGCGGCAAAAACAGCGACGTCAAGCATAGGGAAAATAACCATTCGTCGCGCTCAACAATACCGGGGTCGGTGTCGGCGGCGGTGCCGCAGGCGCGCCACGTCCGTACAATCGGAAAGCATCCCGGGATCTCCAGGAACCGCCAGGTTGCTCTTGTAATGGGAGCGGTATTTCAATCTGGGGCGTGGCCTGTCAGGCAGTCCTGTTCATCGGTCCGGCTTGTTTCCGGATCTTTCGAGACCGCATGGAAGCCTTCTTTCTGTCCGCTGGAATTGTCGCGCTGGCAGAAATGGGCGACAAAACCCAGCTGCTCTCGCTGTTGCTCGCCGCACGCTTTTGCCGGCCCTGGCCGATCGCCCTGGGTATCCTGGTTGCAACACTGGCCAACCACGCGCTGGCCGGCGCGCTCGGCGCCTGGGCGACGACGCTGCTGGGCGAGCAGGTGCTGCGCTGGAGCCTGGGATTGTCGTTTCTTGCCATGGCCGGCTGGGTGCTGGTGCCCGATCGGCTGGATGGCGCGGCACCGGTCGGCGCCTCGCGCCTGGGCGTGTTCGGCGCCACGTTGCTGGCGTTCTTCCTGGCCGAAATGGGCGACAAGACCCAGGTCGCGACGGTGGCGCTGGCGGCCCGCTTCGACGCCTGGGCCCTGGTGGTGGCCGGCACCACGCTCGGCATGCTGCTCGCCAACGTTCCGGTGGTGTGGCTGGGCGACCGGCTGGTGCAGCGGGTGCCGATCCGGCTGGTGCATGGCGTGTCCGCCGCGATCTTTGCCATCATGGGGGCGGCCGTGCTGGCGGGGTGGGGCAGATGAAAGGGTAGGGGCGGCGCCGCGGGTGACTCCGCACCCCGCGGTCGCGCCGAGCCGCGCTATACTGGATTTTTAGCGCCGATTTGCCTCAGCTTGCGGGCGCTCAACAAATTCCGCTAAATCCGAGCCCGCACGACATCCGGCCCCGAATTTGGCGAGCTGGATCGTCTGTCTGCCCATGTCGTTCGTTGCCCATCCACAGACCCTGCACTTCGATGCCCCGCTGCCCCTGCAGAGCGGCGCCTCGCTGCGCGACTACGACCTGAGCTACGAAACCTACGGCCAGCTCAACGCCGCCCGCGACAACGCGGTGCTGATCTGCCATGCGCTCAACGCATCGCACCACGTGGCCGGGGTGTACGAAGGCCAGGAGCGCAGCGAGGGCTGGTGGGACAACATGATCGGGCCGGGCAAGCCGGTCGACACCGAGCGCTTCTTCGTCATCGGCATCAACAACCCCGGCTCCTGCTTCGGCTCCACCGGCCCGATGCACCGCAACCCCGACACGGGCGAGATCTACGGCGCCGACTTTCCGGTGGTCACGGTGGAGGACTGGGTCGACGCGCAGGCGCGGCTGCTCCATGCACTCGGCATCGAGCAGCTTGCCGCCGTCATGGGCGGCAGCCTGGGCGGCATGCAGGCGCTGTCCTGGACGCTGCAATATCCAGAGCGCGTGCGCCACGCCGTGGTGGTGGCCAGCGCGCCCAACCTGTCGGCCGAGAACATCGCCTTCAACGAGGTCGCACGCCGCGCCATCGTGACCGACCCGGACTTCCATGGCGGGCACTTCTACCGCCATGGGGTAGTGCCCAAGCGCGGCCTGCGCATCGCGCGCATGATCGGCCACATCACCTACCTGTCCGACGACGTGATGAACGCCAAGTTCGGCCGCGAGCTGCGCGAGGCGGTGGCGCAGAACGCGGGCGGCTACAAGTTCAGCACGCAGGACGTCGAGTTCCAGATCGAAAGCTACCTGCGCTACCAGGGCGACAAGTTCAGCGACTACTTCGACGCCAACACCTACCTGCTGATCACGCGCGCGCTCGACTACTTCGACCCGGCGCGCGCGCATGGCGACAACCTGACGCGGGCGTTCGAGGCCACGCGGGCGAAGTTCCTGCTGGTCAGCTTTTCCACCGACTGGCGCTTTCCGCCCGCGCGTTCGCGCGAGATGGTCAAGGCGCTGCTGGAGAACCGGCGCGACGTCAGCTACGCCGAAATCGACGCACCGCACGGGCACGACGCCTTCCTGCTCGACGACGCGCGCTACCTGAACGTGGTGCGCTCCTACTTCGAGCGCATCGCCGGAAGCGCGTCATGAGCGACCAGGCCGTGCTCGACTGCATCGCGCGCATGGTGCCGGACGGCGCGCACGTGCTCGACCTGGGCTGCGGCGACGGCGCGCTGCTGGAGCAACTGCAGCGGTCCAGGCGCTGCACCGGCTACGGCATCGAGATCGACGACGCCAACGTGCTGGCCTGCGTGCGCCGCGGCGTCAACGTGCTGCAGGTCAACCTGCGCGAGGGCCTCAGGGCCTTCGGCGACCAGAGCTTCGACGTCGTGCTGCAGATCAACACCCTGCAGCACCTGCGCAACGCGGAAGTCATGTTGCGCGAGACCGCGCGCGTCGGGCGCATCGGCATCATCGCCTTTCCCAACTTCGCCCACTGGCCGAACCGCATCAGCGTGCTGCGTGGCCGCATGCCGGTCACGCGCCATCTGCCCTACCAGTGGTACGACACGCCCAACATCCGCGTCGGCACCTACAAGGACTTCGAGGTGCTGGCGGGCAAGAATGGCCTCAAGGTGCTCGATGCCTTCGGCCTGGAGGACGGGCGCGAGGTGCGCACGCTGCCGAACCTGCTGGCGGGGACGGCGGTGTTCAAGCTGCAGCGGTAAATGACGCCACCCCCTATGTCGCTGCGCTCCTTCCCCCTGCAAGGGGGACGCACCCTGTGCCCAGGGGGACCCTGGTCACGGGTGCCCCGCATGGCCTGCTCCGCGGCCTTCGGGCGCCCACCGAAAGCGGCGGGCGCAGCCGGGTTGGACGCCTGGTGAGCGTGGCAACGACGAGGGCGATCCGGCCAGACGCTCTCGCGCAGCCCGTTGCCTCGCTTTGCTGGGCCAAGCCCAGGGGGACTCTGGTCACAGGTGCCCCTTATGGCCTGCTCCGCGGCCTTCGGGCGCCCACCGAAAGCGGCGGGCGCAGCCGGGTTGGACGCCTGGTGAGCATGGCAACGACGAGGGCGATCCGGCCAGACGCTCTCGCGCAGCCGGTTGCCTCGCTTTGCCGGGCCAAGCTCGGGGGGCCCTGGTCACGGGTGTCCGCGCATGACCTGCCCCGCGTTCGTTGGAGCCGCGAAGTCTCATCCGACATGGCTTGAGGTTCGGATCCGCGCGAGCAGCGTGTCGGCCTGCAGCAGCTCGCCGGGCGTCGCCAGGCATTCCAGCGTGCCGGCGCAGGGGGCGCTGACGGCGGTTTCCATCTTCATCGCTTCCAGCGTGGCGATCACCTCGCCGGCTTCCACCAGCGCGCCGGACTCGCAATGCCAGCGCACCAGGGTGCCGGCCAGCGGGGTCAGCACGTCGCCCGGGTCGGTTGCCGGGGCCGCCGGTGGCGTGGCGGCGGGCGCGCCGCCGGAGCTGACGCCCAGCGCCAGTCCGGCAGGCAGGCCCAGGCGCAGGCGCCGGCCGTCGACCTCGATGAAGCTGCGCACCATCGCGGGGCCATCCTCCGTATCGGGCCGCGGCGCGGGCTCGAAGCGCGCCTGCAACTCGGTCTCGATCCAGCGCGTGTGCACGCGAAAGCCATCATCGCCGGTGAAGGCGGGGTCATCCACCACCGCGCGGTGGAACGGCAGCACCGAGGCCACGCCCTCGATCTCGAATTCGGTCAGCGCCCGCCGTGCACGCGCCAGTGCCTGGTCGCGCGTGGCGCCGGTGACGATGAGCTTGGCCAGCAGCGAGTCGTAGCTGCCGGGTACCGTGCTGCCGGGGCCAAAGCCGGTGTCGACGCGCACCCCCGGGCCGCCCGGCACGTCGAAGCGCGTGATGCGGCCGGGCGTGGGCAGGTAGCCGCGCCCCGGGTCCTCGGCGTTGATGCGGAACTCCAGGCTGTGGCCGCGCACCGGCGGTGTCTCGGTGAAGGACAGCGGCAGGCCGTCGGCCACCCTCAGCTGTTCGATCACCAGGTCGACGCCGCTGGTCTCCTCGGTCACCGGGTGTTCCACCTGCAGGCGCGTGTTGACCTCGAGGAAGGAGATCTGGCCGCCCTGGCCCAGCAGGAATTCCACCGTGCCGGCGCTTTCATAGCCGGCGGCGGCGCAGATGGCGCGCGCTGCGTCATGCACCTGCGCGCGCTGGGCGTCGGTGAGGAAGGGCGCTGGGGCTTCCTCCACCAGCTTCTGGTTGCGCCGCTGCAGCGAGCAGTCGCGCGTGCCGACCACCACCACCTGGCCGTGGCGATCCGCGATGACCTGGGCCTCGATGTGGCGCGGGCGGTCGAGGAACTGCTCCAGGAAGCATTCGCCGCGCCCGAATGCGGCCGTGGCCTCGCGCACCGCCGACTCATACAGCTCGGCCACCTCGTCCATCTGCCAGGCCACCTTCAGCCCGCGCCCGCCGCCGCCGTAGGCGGCCTTGATCGCCAGCGGCAGGCCGTGCTGCTCGGCAAAGGCCAGCACCTCGGCGGCGCTCGCCACCGGCTCGGCGGTGCCGGCCACCAGGGGTGCACCGACCTTCAATGCGATCTTGCGCGCCGCCACCTTGTCGCCCAGCATCTCGATCGTCTCCGGGCGTGGGCCGATCCAGATGAGACCCGCGTCCAGCACGGCCCGCGCGAACTCGGCGCGCTCGGACAGGAAGCCGTAGCCCGGGTGCACGGCGTCGGCACCGGCCTTGCGCGCTACCGCCAGCAGCTTGTCGATGGCGAGGTAGGTATCGGCCGGGCGCGTGCCCGGCAGCGCCCAGGCCTCGTCGGCGGCGCGCACGTGCAGGGCATCGGCGTCCGGGTCGGCGTAGACCGCCGCCGAGTGCACGCCGTAGTCACGGCAGGCGCGCGCGATGCGCACGGCGATCTCGCCGCGATTGGCAATCAGGACCTTGGTGATCATGCGGGGGTCTCCTTGGCGGGCGCGCCCAGGTCGGCAAACGGCGCGATGACGCGAAAGCGCAGCCGGCAGCCCACCGGCAGTTGCGCCGCCAGTGGCAGGTGGTGGCTGGCCACGGCGGCGATCACCGGGTAGCCGCCGGTGAGCGGGTGGTCGGCCAGGAACAGCACCGGCTGGCCGCCGGCCGGCACCTGGATGGCGCCGGTGACCGTGCCCTCGCTGGGCAGTTCGTCGTGGCGCGCGCGCGTGAGCGGCTGCGCGCCGTGCAGGCGCAGGCCGATGCGGTTGGATTGCGGCGTGACCTGCCACGTCTGTCGTTCGAGCCGGGCCAGCGCGTCGGGCGTGAACCAGTCGGTGCGCGGGCCCGCCACCACGTCCAGCGTGACTTCATCGCCGGGGCGCGGCAGGTCGGCCGGTGCGGCCTCGGCGGGCTGGGTGGCGCGCAAAGCGTGCGGCGGCACGGAGCCGATGGCGATGCGCTGGCCCGCCTGCAGCGCGGGCGGGCCGACGTGGGCCAGCGTGTCGGTGGCGCAGCTGCCCAGCACCGGCGCCACCTGCCAGCCGCCGCGTACGGCCACGTAGCAGCGCACGCCGGCGGTCGGCGTGCCCACGACGAGCACGTCGCCATCGTCCAGCGCCACGGCAGCATGGCTGGCGAGCGCCCACTGGCGGCCGTCGGCGCCGTGCAGGGTGAGCGGCACTGCAGCGCCGGTGACCGCCAGCGTGGCGCGGCCATGGCAGCGCAGGCGCAGGCCGCCGAGCAGGTTCTCCAGCACCGGCGTGTGGACCGGGTTGCCCACGAGGCGGTTGGCCTGGCGCATCGCGGGCTGGTCCAGGGCGCCCGAGGGGGAAATGCCCAGCCCCGCCATGCCGTGGCGGCCGGCGTCCTGCACCAGGGTCTGCAGGCCGACGCGCTCGAACTCGATCGCTGTCGTCGCGGTGGGTTCGGGCGCAGGATCCGGTTCGGATGCCACTGTCGGCGGCAGGCTGACGTGGCGGCCGCCGGCGTCGGCGTCGACGAACTGCACCTGGAAGCCCGGCTGCACGTAGGCGGGCTCGGTGCGCCGCAGGTCCCACATCGGCACGTCGGTGACGCCGATCAGCTGCCAGCCGCCGGGCGAGGCGGCGGGATAGACGGCGCTGAAGTCGCCCGCCAGCGCCACCGAACCCGCGGGCAGGCGCGTGCGCGGGGTCGGCCGGCGCGGGATGCCGCGAAAGCAGGGGTGGCCACCGGCCAGGTAGACGAAGCCGGGCGCGAAGCCCGCGAACGCGGCCTGCCAGGGCTGGCCGGTGTGGCGCGCGATCAGTTCTGCCACCGGGATGCCCAGCAGCTCGGCCACCTCGGCCAGGTCCTCGCCGCGGTAGTGCACCGGGATCTCGACCTGGCGCGTGGCCGCTCGGTCGGACGGTCCGCGATCCGCGACCGCGGATCGTTCGCGCAGCGCCGCGATGAGGGCGGCGGGCGCCACGGCCTCGGGCCGGTAGTGCACCAGCAGGGTGCGCGCCGCTGGCACCAGCTCGTGCACGCCTGGGATCGGCCTCTCCTGCACGGCGCGATACAGCGCCAGCGCATGATCGAGGTCGGCCAGCTCGACCAGCAGCGCGCAGTCGCTCGCGGGCAGGAAGCGCATGGCTCAGGCGGCCGGGACGAAGGGCGCCAGCGGCACGCCGGCCGCCTGCAGGCGTGCCCGGATGCGCCGCGCCATCTCCACCGCGCCGGGGCTGTCGCCATGCACGCAGATCGAGTCGGCCTGCACGCGCACCGGCTTGCCATTGATCGACGTCAGCGTGTCGCTCTCGACCCAGCGCAGCATGCGCTCGGCGACCTCGTCGGCATCGTGCAGCACCGCGCCCGGCAGGCGGCGCGATACCAGGGTGCCGTCGTCGTTGTAGGCGCGGTCGGCAAAGGCCTCGGCCACCACGGCGAGGCCGCGTGCGCGGGCGCGCTCGATCAGCGCCGAGCCGGCCAGCGCCAGCAGCGTGAGGCCAGGGTCGACTTCCAGCAGCGCCGTGATCACGTCGCCACCCTGGCGCTCGTCGTGCGCGATGGTGTTGTAGAGCGCGCCGTGCGGCTTGACGTAGCGCACTTGCGTGCCGGCGGCGCGCGCCAGCCCCTGCAGCGCGCCGATCTGGTAGATCACGTCGGCCACCAGCTCGCGGCTGCTCGGGTCCATGTTGCGCCGGCCAAAGCCGACCAGGTCGGGGTAGGCCACGTGCGCGCCCACTGCCACGCCACGCCCGGCGGCCGCCTTCAGGGTTTCCAGGATGCCGGCCGAATCGCCGGCGTGAAAGCCGCAGGCCACGTTGGCGCTGGTGACGATGCCCAGCATCGCGGCGTCATCGCCCATGCGCCAGGCACCGTAGCTCTCGCCAAGGTCGCTGTTGATGTCCATGATGTATCCTGATTCCGGTTGATGATTCAGGTTGATTGTTCAACGATCCACCCTGCCATGCCAAGCTCGACCGGTCCTGCCGTCTCTTCCCGTGCTGCATCCGGTCGCGTCCAGCCGGTCGGCCTGGCCGACAGCGTGGCGGCGACCATGCGCCAGAAGCTGATCGACGCCGAGTGGCGGGCCGGCCAGCGCCTGTCCGAGTCGGCCCTGACCGAGCAGCTCGACATTTCGCGCAACACGCTGCGCGAGGTGTTCCGCATCCTCATCACCAAGGGCCTGCTGCGGCACGAGCCGAACCGGGGCGTTTCGGTGGTGGTGCCCACGATTGCCGACATCATCGACATCTACCGCGTGCGCCGCATCATCGAGTGCCAGGCGCTGGAGAAGTCGTGGCCGATGCATCCCGCGCACAAGCGCATGCGCGAGGCGGTGGAGAGTGCCGTCGCGGCGCGCGATGCCGGGGATTGGCGTCATGTCGGCTCGGCCAACATGCGCTTTCATGCCGCCATCGTCGCGCTCAGCGACAGTCAGCGCCTGTCGGCCCTGTTCGAGGACATGGCCGCCGTGCTGCGGCTGGCGTTCGGCCTGCTCGACGACCCCGAGTATCTGCACGCGCCGTTCGTCGAATACAACGCCCGGCTGGTGCAGCTCTTCGTCGAGGGTCAGGCCAGCCTCGCGGCGCGCGAGCTGGAAGCCTATCTGGTGCAATCGGAGCGCATGGTGCTGGCGGTGTACGCACACGAGGCGGCCTGAACTGCAGCGAATCGCAGGCACGGTGGTCTCGTAATATGTTGAACGATCAAACATTATGTGATCAACAATTACTGGGATATTGTCGAAAACCCCTATGGTGGCGCGTTCAACGCAGGGCTATCTTCATGTTCTCGCAAGCGTGCCGCGGCACGTGTGGCGAATCGGTGCGGGCGACGTGGGCTTTGCACGCGCGCCGGTTCATGGACTGATTCCGGAGACCCCCATGAAACGTCGAGACTTTTGTGCAACGGCAGCCCTGGCCACGGGCCTGGGCTTCGTGCCCCAGGCCGGGGCGCAAACCAAGTGGGATTTTGCGACGGCCTACCCGGCCATCAACTTTCACTCGAAGAACAACGAGCAGTTCGTCAAGGATGTGGCGGCGGCCACGGGCGGCAGCCTGCAGATCACGCCGCACTTCGGCGCCTCGCTGTTCAAGATGCCCGAAATCAAGCGTGCCGTGCAGACCGGCAACGCGCAGATGGGGGAGTTCTTCCTGGTGAGCTTCCAGAACGAGGCGCAGATGTTCGGCCTCGACGGCCTGCCGTTCCTGGTCAAGGATTACGCCGAGGCGTTCAAGCTGTACCAGGCGCAAAGGTCCTACCTCGAGCAGATCCTGGAAAAACAGGGCCAGAAGCTGCTCTACGCCGTCGCCTGGCCGCCGCAGAACATCTACTCGAACAAACCGATTAATTCGGTGGCCGATCTGAAGGGCCTGAAGTGGCGCGTCTACTCGCCGACCACGGCGCGCATCGGCGAGCTGGTGGGCGCGCAGCCGGTCACGATCCAGGAAGCCGAGCTGTCGCAGGCCCTGGCCACCGGCGTCATCGAGGGACTCATCACCTCGAGTGCCACCGGCGCCGACAACAAGCTCTACGAGAACCTGAAGTACTTCTACCAGGTGCAGGCCTGGATCCCGAAGAACGCCGTCACCGTCAACGCCAAGGCGTTCAGCGCGCTGGGCAAGGCCGAACAGGACGCCGTGCTGAAGGCGGCAGGGGAGGCCGAGCAGCGCGGCTGGAAGTCCTCGGAAGAGGTCAACACGCGCGCGATCGAAACGCTTCGGCAGGGCGGCATGAAGATCGAGCAGCCCTCGGCCGACCTGATGGCAGGGCTGGCCAAGGTGGGCGACGTGGTCGTCAAGGAGTGGATCGAGAAGGCCGGCGCCGACGGCAAGGCGGTGTTGGACGCGTTCGAGGCATCCAAGAAGTAGGCGTCTGAAGCCAGGCCGGTCGGCAGCCGGGGCGGCGCACGGGCCGCCCGCGCTGCCCGTCACCCGTCGGGATCGAGAAGGAAGGTCGCATGCGCAAATGGCTCGACCGGCTGTACCAGGCCAGTGCCGTGCTGGCCGGCCTGTCGATGATCGGCGTGCTGGCGATGGTGAGCCTGACCATCGCCAGTCGCTTCTTCGGCTTCTCGGCCGCCGGCAGCGATGCCTACGCGGGCTACGCAACGGCCGGCGCAGGATTCCTGGCGCTCGCCGCCACCCTCAAGAAGGGCGAGCACATTCGCGTGACGCTGTTGCTCGGGTCGCTCAAGGGCGGTGCGCACAAGGCCTTGGAACTGCTGGCACTGGCCATCGCCACCCTGCTCTCGGGCTTCCTGGCCTTCTATTCGGCGCACCTGTTGTGGCAGTCCTGGGAGATCAACGACATCTCCGTCGGCATCGACGCCACGCCGATGTGGATCCCCCAGATCCCGATGGCGCTGGGCACGCTGGTGTTCTTCATCGCGTTCGCCGACGAGCTGATCCTCGAGCTGCAGGGCAAGCGCGTGGCGCCGAGCCAGGAGGACGCACACCATGAGTGAGATCGCCGCCAGCGCGACGCTGCTCGCGGTGCTGTTCGCGATGCTCGCCGGAGGCATCTGGGTCGGGCTCACGCTCGCGGGCGTGGCCTGGTTCGGCATGGCCGTCTTCACGGCGCGCCCTGCGGGCGATGCGATGGCGCTGACCATCTGGGGCTCGACCAGCAGCTGGACGCTCACGGCGCTGCCCCTGTTCGTCTGGATGGGCGAGATCCTGTACCGCACCAACCTCTCGGCCAACATGTTCCGCGGCTTGGCGCCGTGGGTCAACAAGCTGCCGGGGCGCCTGCTGCACGCCAACGTGGCCGGCTGCACCATCTTTGCCGCGGTATCGGGCTCGTCGGCCGCCACCTGCGTCACGGTGGGCAAGATGAACCTGCCCGAACTGACGCGCCGCGGCTATCCGGAGCGCCAGGTCATCGGCACGCTGGGCGGCCCGGCCACGCTCGGCTTGCTGATCCCGCCATCCATCATCCTCATCATCTATGGCGTCTCGGCCGAACTCTCGATCGCCAAGCTGTTCATGGCCGGCGTGCTGCCGGGCCTGCTGCTGGCGGCGCTGTTCAGCGGCTGGATCGTGGTCTGGGCGTTGCTGCACCCGGACCAGGTGCCCAGGGCGGATGCCGAGCTGACTTTGCTGCAGAAGCTCGCCGAAGCGCGCCACCTGATTCCGGTGGTGCTGCTGATCGTCGCGGTGATCGCCTCGATGTACACCGGCATCGCGACCGCGACCGAGGCGGCGGCCATCGGCGTGCTCGGGGCGCTCGTGCTCTCGGCCTGGCAGCGCTCCCTGACCTGGCAGAACTTCCGCGACGCGCTGATGGGCGCGACGCGGCTGTACTGCATGATCGCGCTGATCCTGGCGGGCGCGGCCTTCCTGACGCTGGCGATGGGCTACATGGGCCTGCCGCGCCAGCTCGCTGCGTACGTGGGCAGCCTGCAGCTCTCGCCGGCGATGCTGATCGTGGCGCTCGGCATCTTCTACATCGTACTCGGCTGCTTTCTCGACGGCATCTCGACCATCGTGCTGACCATGGGCGTGGTGCTGCCCATCATCCAGGCCGCCGGGATCGACCCGATGTGGTTCGGCATCTTCCTGGTGATCACCGTGGAGTCGGCGCAGATCACGCCCCCCGTGGGCTTCAACCTGTTCGTGCTGCAGGGCATGACGGGCAAGCAGGTCACCTGGATCGCGCGCGCCTGCATGCCCTATTTCCTGATCATGATCGTGATGCTCGTCATCCTCTGGTATTTCCCAGGGCTCGCGACGGCGCTGCCGGCGCGCATGTAGCGCAGGCGCTGGCGGGCGCTGGCGGCGTGTCGCGGCGCCGCGCATGACCTCGATCGGCGCGCCGGTTGCGCCTGCGCGGCAGAATCGGGGTGCCCTCGCTTCCGGAGCCTGTCCGCATGAATGGATCGCGCCTGCCAGTCCCGCCCACCCTCGACGCTCTTGCCGCCGAACTGGCGGCGGGCCGCACCACGGCCGTCGCCCTGGCCGAAGCGGCGCTGGCCCGCGCGCGCGACCCGGCCGGGGAGGGCGCGCGCGTGTTCACCACGCTCGGTGCCGAGCGCGCGCTGGCCGCGGCGCGTGCCTCCGACCTGCTGCGTTCGGCGGGCGTGGTGCGCTCGCCCCTGGAAGGCATTCCGGTCTCGGTCAAGGACCTCTTCGACGTCGCCGGCGAGGTGACGACCGCCGGCTCGGCGGTGTTGCGCGGCGCCGCGGCGGCGACGCGCAACGCGCCGGTGATCGATCGCCTGGTCGCTGCCGGCGCGGTCATCGTCGGGCGCACCAACATGAGCGAGTTCGCGTTTTCCGGCGTCGGCCTCAACCCGCACTACGGCACGCCAGCCAACCCGTGGGAGCGCGCGGCGCGGCGCATTCCAGGCGGCTCCAGCAGCGGCGCGGCGGTGTCGGTGACGGACGGCATGGCGGCGCTGGCGATCGGCTCCGACACCGGTGGCTCGGTGCGCATCCCGGCGGCACTGTGCGGCATCACCGGCTTCAAGCCGACGCAGCGGCGCGTGCCGACCGAGGGCGCGCTGCCGCTGTCGACCTCGCTCGATTCGATCGGGCCGCTGGCGGCCAGCGTGCGCTGTTGCGCCATCGCGGATGCGATCCTGGCCGGCGAGCCGGCCGTCGCGCCGCCGGCCCTGACAGTGGCGGGCGCGCGGCTCGCCGTGCCCGAAACCGTGGTGCTGGACGGCCTGGACGCGACCGTCGCCGCGGCGTTCGAGGCGGCGCTGGGGCGGCTGTCGGCCGCCGGGGCGCGCATCACACGCATCGTCGTGCCCGAGTTCGCCGAATTCGCGGCGTTGCACGGGCGCGGCACGCTGGCGGCAGCCGAGTCCTGGGCCTGGCACCGCGGCCTCCTGGCGGCGCGCGCGGCCGAGTACGACCCGCGCGTGGTCAGTCGCATCCGCGGCGGCGAGCGCATGAATGCCGCCGACTACATCGACCTGCTGGCGGCGCGTCGCCAGTGGATCGCACAGGTTGAGGCGCGCATCGCCGGTTTCGACGCGCTGGCGCTGCCGACGGTGCCGATGGTGGCGCCGCCGATCGCCGAGCTGGAGGCCAGCGACGAGGCCTTCTTCGCCGCCAACGGCCGGATCCTGCGCAACCCGTCACTGATCAACTTCGTGGACGGTTGTGCGCTGTCGCTGCCCTGCCACGAACCGGGCGCGGCGCCGGTGGGCCTGATGCTGGCCGCGCCGGGCGGGCACGATGCCGTGCTGCTGGCGCTGGGCCAGGGCGTGGAGACGGCGCTGGCGGCAAATGGCGAAATGGCGACATGACCTCGGTGCGCGTCGATGATGCGCCTGTGGCGCATGGGGGATCGCGGTCATTCGTCGGTGCGGTCGGCACGGCGGCGGCGTCGTGAGTCCGGGCGCTGCTGCCGGATCGCCACGGCCTGCGACCCCGCGATGGCGGCGTCGCGTTTGGCTGGTCTTGATCCGGCGCCGGCGGTCGCTGCTGGTGCTGTTCTTGAATGCGCCTTGGCATTAACCGCTGCCGCGCAGCACCACGTACAGCAGGGTCGCCGCGGCGATGCTCAGCAGCGGGCGCCGCCAGCGCCACTGCAGCCCGAGTGCGACGGCCACGGCCAGCAGTTCCTGCCAGGCGCTGGCCGGATTGGCGGTGCTGGCGCCACGCAGCGTGTCGAGCAGCAGCAGGGTCATGATGGCAGGCGGCAGGAAGTGCCCGAGGCGCGCGATCACCGGGTAGCGCCGCAGCCAGGGCGCCGCCAGGAAGGGCAGGGCGCGCAGCGCCAGGGTGACAGCCCCCATGCCGACGATGGCCCAGATCGCGTAGCTTGCGTCGATCATGCTGGTTCGCTCCGGTCGCGCTGCGGCAGCAGCACGGCGGCGACCAGGCTGGCGCCGATGGCCGCCGCCAGGGCCTGCGCCGGCACCAGCCAGCTCGCCAGCGCATAGGCGAGCGCGGCGACGCCGAACGGCAGCCACCGGCGGGTGGCGCGCCACTGCTCCACCACCAGCACGGCAAACAGCGCCGCCAGCGCGAAATCGATGCCCGTGACGGCGCGCGTGAACCGGGTTCCGAGCAGCGCCCCCAGCAGCGTGCCGAGCAGCCACCAGCCATGGTTCAGCAGGGCGATCTGCACCATGCGGCGCGGCGGCGTGCCGGCCGGCAGCGTCGAGACGAGGGCGTAGGTCTCGTCGGTCAGCAGCCAGATCAGCGCCGCGCGCGCCCAGCGGTTGGCCGGCAGAGCGTGCAGCAGCGACAGGCCGTAGAACACGTGGCGCAGGTTGATGATGGCCGTGGTCAGCACGAGCGTCCCGAGTGATGCGCCTGCTGCCAGCAGCGGCACGGCGGCGAACTGGGCGGCACCGGCATACACCAGCAGGCTCATCAGCGGCGCCAGCCACCAGGCGCCGCCCGCCTGCACCAGCAGGAAGCCGAACACCGCGCCCAGCGGCACGTAGCCCATGGCAACGGGGATCGACAGCGTCAGCGTGGCGGCGGCGGACGATCGGCCGCGCGGGGCGGCGGGGGCTTCCTGGCTCATGCGGAGGTCAGGACTTGCCGGGTCGCTGCGCTGGCGCCTCGCGCGCGACGTCGGCCAGGAAGTCGTCAGGACCCAGCTCGCTGTGCCGGGCGTCCGCCGGCAGCCAGTCGCCATAGACGCGCTGGAAGTCGGCCACGATGCGCGCCAGCGGCAGGTCGTCGAAGGTGCCGCGGTCGTTGACGTATTCCATGTGGCGCTGGCCGGCGGCATCGAACGGGTGGTAGATCGAGTCGTGCACGCCGTCGAAGTCGAGCGGCAGCAGGCCGAACTTCTGGCACAGGCTCAGGTTGAAGGCCGGTGTCGCCTTGCGCCAGGCGCCATCCAGCCACAGCTCGGTGTAGCCGTGCCAGATGAACAGGTCGGTCTTCATGGTTTCGCGCAGGCGCTGCGTGGACAGGTGGTTGCGCACGTCGGCGAAGCCGAGCCGCGCCGGGATGCCGGCGGCGCGCGCCACTGCCGCCAGCAGCGTGGCCTTGGGCACGCACCAGCCGTGGCCGGTCGCGATCACGGTGCTGGCACGCATGCCGGCCGGTGACAGGTCGATGCGGTAGGGGTCGTAGCGGAAGGCGTCGCGCACCGCATGCACGAGCGCGACGGCGCGCTCGCGTTCGTTCGCACCGCGGTCGTGCGCGCGCACGAAGGCTTGCACGGCCGGGTGCTGGCGGTCGATCGCGGGGGTGGCGGCCAGGTGCGCGGGGGTGGGTTGGTCGGTCATCAGGCGACGGTAGCACGCGCGCGTCGGTCGTGCCCCGGTACGGTCAGGGCGCCAGCCACTGCGCCAGTTCGTCCATGTGCCGCAGCAGGCGCGTGGCGCCGGCGGCACGCAGCCTGTCAGCGCCACGGGCATCTGGGCAATAGGCCCAGACCTCGGCGCCGGCGGCCGCGCCGGCCTGCACGCCGGTGGGCGAGTCCTCGATCACCAGGCAGCGTGCGGGGGCGGCGCCGAGGTGCTGCGCGGTGGCCAGGTAGACGTCGGGCGCGGGCTTGGTGCGCCGCAGTTCGTGGCCGCTGAACACGGCGTCACCAAAGGGCTCGGCCAGCCCCACCATCTGCAGCTGCAATTCGAGCTTGAAGCGGTCGGCGCCGGAGGCGCAGGCGATGCGGCCGGCGGTGGCGTCACGGGCCGCGTGCACTGCGGCGTGCGCACCCGGGATCGGCTGCAGCCGCGCCGACAGCGCGGCATTGCGGCGCGCGTAGAAGTCCGCCATCCAGGCGTCGGTCAGCGGGCGGCCGGTGCGCGACTCGATCAGCGCGGCCTTGTTGCGCACCGTGACGCCGACGAACTCGGCCATGCACTCGGCCAGCGGCATGTCCCAGCCGCTCTCTGCCAGCAGGTCACGCAGCACGCCCATGGTGATGGGCTCGCTGTCGACCAGCACGCCGTCGCAGTCGAACAGGATGGCTTCGAAATCCATGATGGAGACACGCGAAGGATTTGAGGGTAAAAGGATTCTACGGAGTGGGACCACGGCAGCCTGGATGGGCGCCCATTGCGTCGTTGGGAGTGTGTGGCGCCGGTCAACGCATGGACTGCGGGCGGGACCGGGCAGCAAGGAGCTTCAACATGGCATTCGGCGTCATCCGATGGACCAGCGTCGTGCTGGTTGCTGCACTGGCTCAGTCCGGGGCGTTGGCACAGGACGATTTGTGGCAAAGACTGGCGACCGGCGAACGGCTGGTCGTCCTGATGCGCCATGCGCAATCCGCCGGCGGCGACCCCGTGCGCTACGATGCCAGTGGGCAGTGCCAGGGCGAGAACATGCTGACGCAGCGAGGCAGGTTCCAGGCGCAAGCCGTGGGCCAGCGCTTCGCCCAGCACAAGGTGCCCGTGGTGCAGGTGATCCATTCGCCCATGTGCCGCACGCGCGACACCGGGCAGTTGGCCTTTGCCGGCGTGGCCGCGCGCACCGATCCCGATTTGCGCGAGATCGCCAGCGCCGATGCCGAGCGTCGACAGGCGTTCCTGCAGAGCGCCGCCCGGCTGTTGCGTGACGCGCCCGAGGGTGGGGCGACCGTGTTCATCAGCCATGCCCCCAACCTGTTCGAGATCGCGATGGAATCGGTGCCGCATGGCGTCGGGCTGGTGGGGCAGGTCGATGAGCGGGGGGAATTCAGTCCTCTGGGCCTCGTGCGTCTTGATGAATGAAGGCGTCGCTGAATCTGGGCTTGCCCGGCGTTGCCTGAAAGACAACCCTGATGGATGAGACGCAGCGCGGGTCGCGCATGCTGCGCATGGCCCCGGCTGCGGCTCAGCGCCGCCAGAACTGCGGCGTCAGCAGCACCAGCACCGACAGCAGTTCCAGACGCCCCAGCAGCATGGCCAGCGAACACACCCAGATCTGGAAGCCGGTCAGCGCCCCGTAGTTGCTGGCGGGGCCGACCAGGCCCAGGCCGGGTCCGATGTTGTTCAGGCAGGCGATGATGGCGCTGAACGCCGTCACCACGTCCAGGCCCGAGGCCAGCAGCACCAGGGTCAGGCCGACCATGACGCCGCCGTAGATCAGCATGAAGGCCATCACCGCTGCAACCACGTTGGCCGGCAGGATCGCGCCGTTGAGCGTGACCGGATGCACCACGCGCGGGTGGATGATGCGCAGCAGCTCGCGCCGCGCCAGCTTGATCAGCACCACCATGCGCACCATCTTGATGCCGCCGCCGGTCGATCCGGCGCAAGCGACGAAGCAGCCCAGCAACAGCAGCAGCACCGGCACGAAGGTGGGCCAGAGCCCGTAGTCAGTGGTCGAGAAGCCGGTGCCGGTCGCCACCGACAGCACCTGGAAGGCCGCCTGGCGCACCGCCGTCAGCAGGTCGCCGTAGACCCGCTCGGCCAGCAGCATCAGGGTCACCAGGGCGATCGAGGCGAGCAGCACCGCGAAGTAGGCGCGCACTTCGGCGTCGCGCGTCAGCGGCGTGAGCGATCGCCGCTGCCACAGCATCAGGTAGCGCATGAAGCTGATGCCCGACAGCGCCAGGAACAGCACCGCCGTCCATTCGAGCTGGGGCGACGCCCAGTAGCCGAAGCTCTGGTCGTGCGAGGACAGGCCGCCCAGGCCGACGGTGGTGCACATGTGCATGAAGGCATCGGCCCAGCTCATGCCGCCCCAGCGGTAGGCCAGCATGCAGGCCAGCGACAGCACGAAGTAGACGCCCCACAGGCCGCGCGCGGTTTCGGCGATGCGCGGCGTCAGGCGCGTTTCCTTCATCGGGCCGGGCATCTCGGCCTTGAACAGCTGGGCGCCGCCCAGGCCGAGGAAGGGCAGCACGGCAATCGCCAGCAGCATGATGCCCAGCCCGCCGATGAGCTGCAGGAAGCAGCGCCAGATGTTGATCGAGGGCGCCAGGTCGTCGAGCCCCGACAGCACCGTGGCCCCGGTCGCCGTGAGCCCGCTCATGGCCTCGAAGTAGGCGTTGGTGAAGCCGATGCCCGGCACCAGCAGCAGCAGCGGCAGCGCCGCGTAGGCCGGCAGCACCAGCCAGACCAGGTTGACCAGCAGGAAGCCGTCGCGCACCGACAGCTCGCGCTGGTGATGGCGCGTGCGCCACCAGAGCCAGCAGCCCGTGGCCAGGGTCAGCCCGAAGCAGCCGGCCCAGACGCGCAGGTGGCGCCCGCCGTCGCTCCACCAGTCCCAGGCCAGCGGCACCAGGAAGGCGAAGGCAAAGCCCATGACGACCCACGACAGGACGACGAAGGCCGGAGCGAGACGCTGCATCGCGGGAGTCGTTCAGAAGAAGGTGGCGCGCACCTCGAACAGCTTTTCCGCCTGCCGGACCATGCGCTTGTGCGGCAGGAAGATGATCACGTGATCGCCTTCCTCGATCACGGTGTCGTGGCGCGGCACCAGGGTGTGGGCGTCGTCGTCCTCGCCGCGCACCAGGGCGCCGACGCGCGCGCCGGCCGGCAGCTTGAGCTGGTCGATGCGCCGGCCCACCAGGTGCGAGGTGCTGGCGTCGCCGCGCGCGATGCCCTCCAGTGCCTCGGCCATGCCGCGGCGCAGGCTGTGCACCGCCGCCACGGCGCCGCGGCGCACGTGCATCAGCAACTCGCCGATCACCGCCTGTGCCGGCGAGATCGCGATGTCGATCGTGCTGCCCTGCAGCATCTCGGCGTAGGCGCGCCGGTTGATCAGGGTGATGGCGCGGCGCACGCCCATGCGCTTGGCCAGCATCGAGGCCATGATGTTGTCCTCGTCGTCGCTGGTGAGGGCGATGAACAGGTCCATCTCGCCCACGTGCTCGGACAGCAGCAGCTCCTCGTCCGAGCCGTCGCCTTCCAGCACCAGCATGTCGGGCGGCAGCTCGCTGGCCAGGTATTCGCAGCGCTTGTGGTCGCGCTCGAAGATCTTCACTTCGTAGCGGCCCGCCAGCTGGCGCGCCAGGCGCAGGCCGACGCGTCCGCCGCCGACGATCATCACGCGGCGCACGCGCCGGTCCGGGTTGCCGATCGCCTGCAGCGCCGGGCGCAGGCTTTCACGCCCGACCAGCACGAAGATCTCGTCGCCCGCCAGCACGCGTGTGTCGGGGCCCAGCGGCAGTTCCGCGTCCTGCCGGTAGACGGCGACGATGCGCATGGGCAGATCGGGATGCTGCTGGCGGAACTCGGCGATGCTGTGGCCGGCCAGCCCGCTGTCGCTGGCCACGCGCACCACCGCCAGGTGCGCCTGGCCTTGCGAAAAGCGCACCACCTGAAGCGCACCGGGATAGTCGATCAGCAGCTGGATGTAGCGTGTCACCGACTCCTCCGGGCAGATCATGCTGTCCACCGCGAAGCCTTCCTTGCCGAGCAGTTCGCTGTCGCGGAATTCGGAGGAGCGCAGCCGCGCGATCGTGCTCGGGATGCCGAACACGTCGTGCGCCACCTTGCAGGCCACCAGGTTGGTGGCATCGTCGCCGGTGCAGGCGATGAACAGGTCGCAATCGCCGGCGCTGGCGCCGCGCAGCACCGAGGGCAGGGTGCCATTGCCAGCCACGCCGCGCAGGTCGAGGCGCTCTTCCAGCGCGCGCAGGCGTTGCGGGTCCTGGTCGATCACCGTGATGTCATTGGCCTCGGAAACCATGGTTTCCGCCACGCTCTCGCCGACGCGGCCGGCACCGACGATCAGGATGCGCATGTCCGCGGGCCTGGGTCACGGCCGCCGGCGGTGCCCGGTGGCAGGCTCCAGCGCCAGGAATATGCTCTTGTTTGCATAGCTGTTTGTGCTTGTCTGGAAAGCGCTGAAGCCGCAAATCATTCTAGAGCAAATCACCGTCCAGGTAGAACCAGCGCCACTGCCCGGCGACGAGTTCGCGCACGAAGCGGCTGCGTTCGTGCAGGCGCTGGGCCGCGCCGCCGCCACGGCGCGAGCGCGCGACGAATTCGACCGTGGCGTGCGATGCATCCTGCACGTCGTGCCGGATCACCTCCAGGCCGAGCCAGCGTGTCCCGGGCTCCAGCTCGAGCGTGGCGGGGCGATGGCTGGGGTGCCAGGTCTCCAGCAGGTAGGCGGCGTCGCCGCGCGCGAAGGCAGAGTAGCGCGAGCGCATCAGGGCCTCCGCATCGGGCGCCGGGGTGTCGGCGACGTCGTCCAGGTAGCGGCCGCAGCAATCTTCGTGGGACGCGCCCGCCGGCCGGCCGCCGCAGGGGCAGGCCGCGGCACGGACCCGGCTCGGCTTCATGGGGGACGCCTACAGCGCCCGCGTGATGATGATCTTCTGCACCTCGCTCGTGCCCTCGTAGATCTGGCAGACGCGCACGTCGCGGTAGATGCGCTCGAGCGGGAAATCGCTGACGTAGCCGTAGCCGCCCAGGGTCTGGATGGCGGCGCTGCACACGGCCTCGGCGGTCTCGGTGGCGAACAGCTTGGCCATCGCTGCTTCCTTCAGGCAGGGGCGGCCGGCGTCGCGCAGGCTGGCGGCGTGCCAGATGAGCTGACGCGCCGCTTCCAGGCGGGTGGCGCATTCGGCCAGGCGGAAGGCCACCGCCTGGTGGTTGATGATGGCGGTGCCGAAGCTCTCGCGCTCCTTGGCGTACGCAATCGCCACCTCCAGCGCGCTGCGCGCCATGCCGACGCTTTGGGCGCCGATGCCGATGCGCCCGCCCTCCAGCGCCGACAGCGCGATCTTGTAGCCCTCGCCCTCCTCGCCGATCAGGTTCTCGGCCGGCACGCGGCAATCCACCAGGTTGATCTGCGCCGTGTCGCTGCTGTGCTGGCCGAGCTTGTCCTCCACGCGCGCCACCTGCCAGCCGGCGTTCCCGAGCTTGTGCGTGGGCACGATGAAGGCGCTCATGCCGCGCTTGCCGGCGTCCCGGTCGGTGACGGCGATGACCACGGCGGCGTGGCCGTTCTGGCCGCTCGTGATGAACTGCTTGACGCCGTTCAGCACATAGTCGCTGCCGTCGCGCACCGCCGTGGTGCGCAGGCTGGAGGCATCCGAGCCCACCTGGGGTTCGGTCAGCGCGAAGGCGCCCAGGTAATCGCCCCGCGCGGCGGGCGCCAGCCACTGCTGCTTCTGCGCCTCGCTGCCGTAGCGCATCAGGATGGCGTTGAAGGGGCAGTTGGTGACGCTGATGGCGGTGCTGGTGCCACCGTCGCCGGCGGCGATCTCTTCCAGCACCAGGGCCAGGGTCAGGTAGTTCAGGCCGGCGCCACCGTATTCCTCGGGCACGCAGATGCCATAGGCGCCCAGTTCGGCCAGGCCCCGGTGCGCCTCGGCCGGGAAGGTGTGGCCCTTGTCCCAGGTCGGAGCGTAGGGCCACAGCTGTTCCTGTGCGAAGGCACGCACCGCGTCGCGGATCATCAGCTGGTCTTCGGTCAACAGCATGGCGGAACTCCGGAAGTCTTGAACCAGGGCAGCATAGCGCGGCTTACCAGCCGGCCACGCGACTGCCATCGTGGTCGAAGAAGGCGCCGTTGTCGTGCGGCAGGGTACTGGCCAGGGTGGCGCGCAGGCGCGTTACGCTGTCGCTCACGGCGACGGCGGCTTGCGGGCCGCCCATGTCGGTGCGCACCCAGCCGGGGTGAAGCAGCACGAACAGCGCTTTCGGGTAGCTGTGGCGCGCCGAGGCCACTGCCATGTTGAGGGCCGCCTTGCTGGTGCGGTAGAGCCAGGCGTTGCTGCCGCTCACTTCCGTGATGCGGCCCATGGTGCTGGAGAGGAAGCCGAAGCGACCGTGGGCCGCCTCGACCAGGGGCGCCACCAGCGGGATCACCTGCATCGCGCCCAGTACGTTGCTGTGCATGACGCGGTCGAACTCGAGCCGCGCCGGCGGCAGCCGGGCGTCGGTGCGGCGGCACATGACGCCGGCCACGTACCAGGCGGTGTCGATCTTCTCGCCTTCCAGCTGCCAGGACAGGCCGCTGACGCTGGCCGGATCGGCAACGTCTAGGCGCAGCACCTCGGCGCCGAGCGCGCGCAGTGCGGCCAGGCCCTCGTCGCCGCGGGCCGTGGCGATCACGCGCTCGCCGGCGGCCAGATGCTGGCGCGCCAGCTCCAGGCCGATGCCGCGCGAGGCGCCGAGGATCAGGGTGGTGGGCATGGGTTATGAGATTGCCAACATCCATGCGCAGAGGACGCAGAGCTTGCGCAGAGGGCGCAGAAGGAACCACGGGCGTATGTGTTGCAGGCACGCACTTGCGAGCGTGAGCGGTAGTGCGGGTCGGTGCATGCGTGATGAAGATCGGATTTGCCATGGGCGCGCAGCCCATTCAATTTGAATTCTTCGCGTCCTCTGCGAATCCTCGGCGTCCTTTGCGTACGGATGTCTGTCTGCTCCGTTCCCGCCAGTCCTCAGACCAGTTCCACCGTCACCGCCGTGGCCTCGCCGCCGCCGATGCACAGCGTCGCCAGGCCCTTCTTCAGGCCGCGCGCCTTGAGCGCGTACAGCAGGGTGACGATGATGCGTGCGCCGCTGCAGCCGATGGGATGGCCGAGCGCACAGGCACCGCCGTTGACGTTGACTTTCTCGTGCGGAACCTTCAGTTCGTGCATCAGCGCCATCGGCACCACGGCGAAGGCTTCGTTGATCTCCCACAGATCCACGTCGCCCACCTGCCAGCCGGCCTTCTGCAGCGCCTTCTCGCTCGCGCCCACCGGAGCGGTGGTGAACCAGCCGGGTTCCTGCGCATGCACGGCGTGGCTCACGATGCGCGCCAGGGGCTGGCAGCCGAGCTTCTGTGCGGTACTCTGGCGCATCAGCACCAGCGCGGCGGCGCCGTCGTTGATGCTGGAACTGCTGGCCGCCGTCACCGTGCCATCCTTCTTGAACGCCGGCTTGAGCGTCGGAATCTTGTCGAGCTTGATCTTGCCGGGCCCTTCGTCGGTATCGACCACGCGCTCGCCCTTGCGGTCCTTCACGGTGACCGGGACGATCTCGGCCTTGAACGCGCCGCTCGCGATGGCCGCCTGTGCGCGCTGCACGCTGGCCGTGGCGAAGGCGTCCTGCTGTTCGCGCGTGAAATGGTACTTGGCCGCGCAGTCCTCGCCGAAGGTGCCCATGCTGCGGCCGGCCTCGTAGGCGTCCTCCAGGCCGTCGAGCATCATGTGGTCGTACACCTTGTCGTGGCCCATGCGGTAGCCGCCGCGACCCTTGAGCAGCAGGTAGGGCGCGTTGGTCATGCTTTCCATGCCGCCGGTGACCATCACGTCGGCGCTGCCGGCCACCAGCATGTCGTGCGCGAACATGGTGGCACGCATGCCCGAGCCGCACACCTTGTTCAGCGTGACGGCGCCGGCGCTGCGCGGCAGGCCGGCCTTGTGCGCTGCCTGGCGCGCGGGCGCCTGGCCCTGGCCCGCCGGCAGCACGCTGCCGAACAGCACCTCGTCCACCTGCCCGGGCTGGATGCCGGCGCGCTCGACCGCGGCCTTGATCGCCGCGGCGCCCAGGTCGTGCGCGGCCAGCGGCGAGAAATCACCCTGGAAGCTGCCCATGGGCGTGCGGACGGCGGAAACGATGACGATGGGATCGGACATGGCGTGCTCCTGTAAATGATTCAGCCTCATTGTTGGCCGGTTCTGCGATTCGGGTCGGATGCGGATGGCGATCGTGGTTATTCGGACGGCGATCGTGGTTATTCGGACGGCTGCGCGGCGGACGTGGCGAGCTGTCGGTCCTGTCGGTCAGCCGGCAGATCATGCCGCAGCGCCGCGCGGTCGGGCAATGCGCGCGCGTCGGCCACGCCACCGTTGCGGTCGAAGCGCCGGTGCGCGCCGTAGGGGAAGAAGTCGAGCACCTCCCCGCGCCGGATGCGCGCCTGGTGCTCCTGCCAGAACTCGGGCGTCAGCAGGTCGGCGTGGTGGCGCAGGAAGGCTTCGCGCACGCGTGGGTTGCCGAGCAGGAAGGGAGCGAAGGTCTCCGGAAACACATCGCCCTTCGCCACCGGCCACCAGACCTCGCCCGACAGCTCGTCCTCCTCGCAGCGCGGCGCCGGCACCTTGCGGAAGTTGCAGTCGGTGACGTACTCGATCTCGTCGTAGTCGTAGAACACCACCTTGCCGTGGCGCGTGACGCCGAAGTTCTTGTAGAGCATGTCGCCCGGGAAGATGTTCGCCGCCACCAGGTCCTTGATCGCGTTGCCGTACTCGATCACCGCGTGCTCCAGCCGCGCCTGCGCCGCACCGTCCTCGGGCCCGGCATCGAAGGCTTCCTGCAGGTAGAGGTTGAGCGGGATCATGCGCCGCTCGATGTAGGCGTGGGCGATGATCACTTCGAGCTCGCCGTCGCCGTCGCGGTCCGAGACCTCGAGCTGGCTCGCCGCTTCCTGCTCGATCTCGGCGATCAGCGCGTCCTCGAAGCGCGCGCGCGGAAAGGCGAGCATGGAGAATTCCATGGTGTCGGCCATGCGTCCCACGCGGTCGTGGTGCTTGACCAGATGGTACTTGCGGCGCACCTGCTCGCGCGTGGTTTCCTTCTGCGGCGGAAAGCGGTCCTTGATGAGCTTGAACACGTAGGGAAAGCTCGGCAGGTCGAACACCAGCATCACCATGCCCCGGATGCCGGGCGCAATGCGGAACTTGTCCGTCGAATGGCGCAGGTGCCACAGCAGGTCGCGGTAGAAGAGGTTCTTGCCCTGCTTGGCCAGGCCGAGTGCGTTGTAGAGTTCGGCGCGCGGCTTTCTCGGCATCAGCGAGCGCAAAAACTGCACGTAGGCGGACGGGATTTCCATGTCCACCATGAAGTAGGCGCGCGAGAAGGAGAACAGGATCAGCAGGTCGTCCTCGCCGAACAGGGCGGCGTCCACGTACACGGTGCCGGGTTCGCGGTGCAGGATCGGCAGCGCGAACGGCAGCTCCTCGTAGCCGTTGATGATCTTGCCGACCAGGTAGGCGCCCTTGTTGCGGTAGAACAGGCTGGCCAGCACCTGGATCTGGAAGTTGGCGCGTGCGCGCCCCGCGCCGAGCTCGCGCCACATGGCCCGTGCCACGCGCCGCGCGTCGCGCGCCAGGTCTTCCCAGCGGCAGCGCAGCTCGAACGAGCGGATCACCGCGGCCACCGTGTCCTCCAGCCGCTCCAGCGTGGGGTAGAAGCTGCGAAACGTGGGCGCGGCGCGCGGGTCCTCGGTCTCCATGTACTCGGTGCTGATGGCCGGGCGCACGAAGATGAAGTCGTTCTGGAAGTAGGTGCGGTGCAGGATCTTGGTCGTCACCGAGTTGAAGAAGGTTTCGGCCAGCTCGGGCTGCGGGTGCGTCACCAGCAGGCCGATGTAGAGCAGCTTGGCCTGGTGCCAGACCGCCATCGGTTGCGCGCCGGCGTGGAACTCGCGCTCCAGGCGCTTCTGGCACTCGCGCACGCGCAGGTCGTAGAACTCGATGCGCTCGCGCTGGGCGCGCTGCTGGCCGTGCCAGTCGCAGGTCTCGAAGCGGTGCCTGGCGCGTGCCGATTCGGTGCGGAACAGCCGGTAGTGCCGGTTGAAGCCGTCGATCATGGCCTGCGCCAGGGCCTGCGCCAGGGCGGCCTGCTCGGACGTCAGCGCCATCGCCGCGGGCCCTACTGGCTGGCGCCGACCGGCTGGCGCGGATAGCGCTTGATGGCCTCGGTGTAGACCCGCACCACGTGGTCGGCGCGCGTCATCGTCACGCCCAGGTTCTTCACCAGGCCGTCCTTCAGGCCGTAGCACCAGCCGTGCACGGCCAGTTGCTGGCCGCGCGCCCAGGCGTCCTGCACGATGGTCGTCTCGGCCACGTGGCCGACCTGCTCGATCACGTTCATCTCGCACAGCACGTCTTCCTGCTCGTGCGTGCACAGGTGCATCCAGCGGCCGCGATGCCGCTGCTTGACGTCGTGCACGTGGCGCAGCCAGTTGTCGCCCAGGCCGATGCGCTGCTCGCGCAGCACCGCCAGCACGCCGCCGCAGCCGTAGTGGCCGACCACCAGGATGTGCTTGACCTTGAGCACGTCGACGGCGAACTGGATTACCGACAGCGCGTTCAGGTCCGAGCTGACCACCACGTTGGCGACGTTGCGGTGCACGAACACCTCGCCCGGCGCCAGCCCCACCACCTGGTTGGCCGGCACGCGGCTGTCGGAGCAGCCGATCCACAGATACTCGGGCGACTGCTGCCGGGCCAGGGTCTCGAAGAAGCCCGGGTGCTCGCGCTCGACCTGGGTGGCCCAGGCGCGGTTGTTTTCGATCAGGTGGTCCAGGGATGAGGGCATGGGTCTTCTTCTTTCTGCTTCGAGGGGGTGATCACAGGGTTTCGGAGAACAGCTCGCGGCCGATCAGCATGCGGCGGATCTCGCTGGTGCCGGCGCCGATCTCGTACAGCTTGGCGTCGCGCCACAGGCGCTCGACCGGGAAGTCCTTGGTGTAGCCCACGCCGCCCAGCGCCTGGATCGCCTCGCCGGCCATCCAGGTGGCCTTCTCGGCGCTGTAGAGGATGGCGCCGGCGGCGTCCTTGCGGAAGCTGCGCGCGTGCTCGGCGTGGTCGGCTGCGCGGCCCACGGCATAGACGTAGGCGCGCGTGGCCTGCCAGGTGCTGTACAGGTCGGCCAGCTTGCCCTGCATGAGCTGGAACTCGCCGATCGGCTGGCCGAACTGCCGCCGCTCGTGCACGTAGGGCACCACCGCGTCCATGCAGGCGGCCATGATGCCCAGCGGTCCGCCCGACAGCACCGCGCGCTCGTAGTCCAGGCCGCTCATCAGCACCTTGACGCCGCCCCCCTCGCCGCCCATCACGTTCTCTGCCGGCACCTCGCAGTTGTCGAAGAAGAGCGGATAGGTGTTGGAGCCGCGCATGCCCAGCTTGTCCAGCTTGGTGCCGGCGGAGAAGCCCTTGAAGCCCTTCTCGACGATGAAGGCCGTCATGCCGCGCGCGCCCAGCTCGGGCTCGGTCTTGGCGTAGATCACCAGGGTGTCGGCGTCGCCGCCGTTGGTGATCCACATCTTGCCGCCGTTCAGGACGTAGTAGCCGTCCTTGCGGTCGGCGCGCAGCTTCATGCTGACCACGTCGCTGCCGGCGCCCGGCTCGCTCATCGCCAGCGCGCCGACGTGCTCGCCGCTCACCAGCCTGGGCAGGTATTTCTTCTTCTGCGCCGCGCTGCCGTTGCGGTGGATCTGGTTGACGCACAGGTTGGAGTGGGCGCCGTAGGACAGGCCGACCGAGGCCGAGGCGCGCGAGATCTCCTCCATCGCCACGATGTGGGCCAGGTAGCCCATCTCGGTGCCGCCGTATTCCTCCTGCACGGTCATGCCGTGCACGCCCAAAGCGCCCAGCTTGGCCCACAGGTCGGGCGGGAACAGGTTGTCGCGATCGACCTGCGCCGCGCGCGGGGCGATCTCGGCGGCGGCAAAGTCGCGCACCGCCTCGCGCAGGGCGTCGATGTCCTCGCCGAGGTGGAAGTTCAGGCCGGGCAGGTTGCTCATGGTGAGGCTCCTCGCAGGGTTGAAGTCAGTAATTCTTGGGCACCACGGCCAGCGTCTGCTGCATCACGGCGCAGGGCGTGATCTTGCCGTCGCCGGCCACGTGCAGAACCTCCGCCTGGGTCACGATCAGGCGCTTGCCCGATTTGATCACGCGACCGATGGCGCGCAAGGCGCCGCCGCGCTGGCCGGCCAGGAAGTTGATCTTGTATTCGGCGGTCGCCACCTCCATGCCCTCGGGCGCGGTGGTCAGGCCCGCATACCCGGCAGCGATGTCGGCCAGCGCACCCATGGCCCCGCCGTGAAAGCCGTCCTGCTGCTGCGTCACCTTGTCCGAGTACGGCAGCCACAGTTCGACCTCGCCCGGCGCCACGCGCAGGATGCTGGCCTGCAGGTGGCGCATCATGCCCTGGCGCTCGAAGCTCTCGGCGACGCGCTGGTGCAGGGCGGGGTGCTCGATCGGGGCGGCTGGTGGCTTCATGGCGTGGTTTCGTGCATGGGTGCCGTCGCGCCGGCCTTGACTCGGGCCAGCAGGGCACGCGCATCCTTCTCGTGCTGCTTCACCTCGTCCAGCGTGGCCTGCAGCTCGGCCAGTTGTTCTTCGAGCTGGGCGCGGTGCTGGCCCAGCACCAGCAGGAAGCGCTCGAGCTGGGGTCGCGTGTCGCGCGGACTGTCGTACATGTCGATCAGTTCGCGCGCTTCGGTCAGCGACAGGCCCAGGCGCTTGGCGCGCAAGGTGAGCTTGAGGCGCGTGCGGTCGCGGCTGGAGTAGACGCGCTGGCGCCCGCCGGGCCCGCTGCGCGTGGGCTGCAGCAGGCCCATGTCCTCGTAGAAGCGCATGGCGCGCGGTGTCAGGTCGAACTCGCGCGCCAGATCGCCGATGCTGTAGGTGACGGACATGGCCGGGTGTAGGGGTGGCTGTCGCGCGCGTGCTGGGCGCGTCGGTGGGCTCTCTCTAAAATGCTGCTTCAGGTTGACGTTTACGTCAACTGCGCCGCCATCCTACTCCACCTGCTCCGCCCGCCCCATGTCGCTTGCCGCCGAACTCGAACGTGCCCTCCACTACCCGCTGGCGGACCAGCTCCCTGATTCGGGCCGGGCCATCGAGCTGGCCCCTGGCGTCAAATGGCTGCGCATGGCACTGCCGTTCGCACTCGACCACATCAACCTGTGGCTGCTGCGCGACCGCTTCCAGGGGCGCGAGGGCTGGACTGTCGTGGACTGCTGCATCGACCGTCCCGAATCGCGTGCGCTGTGGCAGCAGGTGGCCGAACATGAGCTGGAGGGCCTGCCGGTCCTGCGCGTCGTCGTGACTCACATGCATCCCGACCACATCGGCCTGGCGCACTGGCTGTGCGAGCGCTGGAGCACGCCCGAGCACGAGTGCCGGCTGTGGATCAGCGCCACCGACTACAGCACGGCGCGCTACGCCTGCGAGGTGGTCAACAGCTTCGGCGGCGAGCGCCTGGCCGAGTACTTCCGCAGCCACGGGATGGTGGACGAGGGCGACCTGGAGCAGATCCGCAAGCGCAAGAGCTACTATCGCGGCCTGGTGCCCGCCGTGCCGCCGACCTACGCCCGCCTGCGGGACGGCCAGCAACTCGTCATCGGCGGCCATGCCTGGCGCTGCGTCGCCGGCTACGGGCATGCGCCCGAGCACATGGCGCTGCACTGCGAGGCGCTGGGCATCCTGATCAGTGGCGACATGGTGCTGCCGCGCATCTCGACCAACGTCAGCGTCTACGAGATGGAACCCGAGGCCGATCCGCTCACCCTGTTCCTCGACTCCATCGATCGCTTCCGGCCGCTGCCCGCGGACACCCTGGTGCTGCCCTCGCACGGCAAGCCGTTCACCGGCCTGCACACGCGCATCCAGCAGTTGCACGACCACCACCGGGAGCGCCTGGCCGAGGTGCTGCAGGCCGCGCGCGAGCGGCCCGTCAGCGCCTACGACATGCTGCCGGTGCTGTTCAAGCGCCCGCTCGACCTGCACCAGACCACCTTCGCGCTGGGCGAGTCGGTGGCGCACCTGCACCGGCTGTGGCATGGCGGACAGTTGCGGCGCGAGCGGGATGCGCAGGGCATCTGGCGGTTTGCGCCGGTGTGATGGGGCGCTCCAGAGACCGGACCTCCATACGCGGAGGACGCGAAGGATTCGCAGAGGACGCAGCAGCAACCTGAAGTCCTCTTTTGCGTCCCCTGCGCGATCTCTGTGCATGGGCGTCCGGTTTTTCGTCTCATCCCACGCCCGCCCTCACCCACTCATCCAGGAGAAATGAACATGATGAACATCGACCGGCTTTTCTCGCTGCAGGGCCGCAGCGCCCTGGTCACCGGCGGCTCGCGCGGCATCGGGCGCATGATCGCCGAGGGCTTCCTCGCCGCCGGCGCGCGCGTCTACATCTCGGCGCGCAAGGCCGAGGCCTGCGACGCCGCGGCGCGCGAGCTGTCGGCCCTCGGGCCCTGCGTGTCGCTGCCGGCCGACGTGTCGACGCTGGACGGCATCCGCGCTCTGGTGGCGGCCTACCGGCAGCATGAGCAAGGCCTGGACATCCTGGTGAACAACGCCGGCGCCGCCTGGGGCGCGCCCTATGCCGAGTTCCCGGAAAGCGGCTGGGACAAGGTGGCTGACCTCAACATGAAGACCCCGTTCTTCCTGACGCAGGCGCTCACGCCGATGCTCAAGGCCGCCGCCACCGATCACCTGGCCAAGGTGATCCACATCGCCTCCATCGACGGCATCAGCGTCAACCCCTGGGAAACCTATTCCTACGCCGCCAGCAAGGCCGGCTTGATCCACCTGACCAAGCGCATGGCGCTCAAGCTCGCGCCCGAGCGCATCATCGTGAGCGCCATCGCCCCCGGTCCCTTCGCCTCCGAGATGAACAAGACCGCGCGCGACCACGCCGACGAGGTGGCCGCCCACACCCCGGCCGGACGCATCGGCACGCCCGAGGACATGGTGGGAGCCGCCATCTACCTGGCCTCGCGCGCCGGCGACTACGTGGTCGGATCGACCCTGGTGGTGGATGGCGGCGTGGCCTGGGCGCGGTGAGCACAAAAGACTGTATGCGGATCCAGTTTTTGTGTATGATGGATTTTCGTTCATCGGCACAGTTCGACCATCATTGACAGCCCAACATGCAGGCCAGCCACTCCAACGATGCCCCGGCATCCAGCGATCTGCTTGAGTTCGTGGCGGACCGCCGCTTCAAGACCATCCTGGCGGATCCGCCGTGGCAGTTTCAGAACCGCACTGGCAAGGTGGCGCCCGAACACAAGCGACTGACGCGCTACGGCACCATGACGCTGGACGAAATTCAGGGGCTGCCGGTCGAGACGGCAGCGGCAGACACGGCGCATTTGTATCTCTGGGTGCCCAACGCCCTGCTACCTGAAGGGTTGGCCGTGATGCAGGCCTGGGGTTTCCGGTACAAGTCCAATATCGTGTGGCAGAAAATCCGCAAGGACGGCGGTCCCGATGGACGTGGCGTGGGTTTCTACTTTCGCAACGTTACCGAATTGCTGCTGTTCGGCGTGCGCGGCAAGAACGCGCGCACCCTGCAGCCCGGCCGCACCCAGGTGAACATCCTGAGCACGCGCAAGCGCGAGCATTCACGCAAGCCCGACGAGCAATACGCGCTGATCGAAGGCTGCAGCCCGGGGCCCTACCTGGAGCTGTTTGCGCGCGGCGAACGAGCCGGCTGGGCGATCTGGGGCAATCAGGCGAACGAGGACTACACGCCGACCTGGCCCACCTATGCACACCATTCGCGCCGCCAGCAGAGCGAGCGACAACTGTTGCTGACGGACTGATCGGATTCGGGATCAGCTGGAGCCTGGATCGGACGGCTCATCGTCCTCCATCGCATCGACCGACGCGCGATCGAAGTGGATGATGGAGGCCGGCAGGCCGATCAGCAGCAGCGGGCAAGGGTTGCCCACCCCGCGCTGCACTCGCGCCATCAGCTTGTCCCAGTGCGTGGTAGCCTGTCCGTACTTGTTGCCGACGAAGTTGTCGGTCCACGCGTCGGCAAACTGCAATGGATTTACCGAGCGCGTCACGCGCCGATTGATTGCGGCCTTTTGCTTGGGTGTCGGGACGTAGCCGTTGGCTGCCAGGTCCTCGAAACCGCCGATCGACCGCTCATCGGCAAACCGCCGTACCGCCGCGTGCAATTCGTTCTGCAGCGTTGCGCCGCGTGTGATCAGGATGCCCACGCTGATGGCTCCCTCGGCATGCAGGCGTTTGAAGTTTTCCAGGTCACGATCAAAGAATGGATCCTTGTTGTTCCATTCGATTTCCAGCGCCACCACGCCACGGTCGGTGCGTCGGACGTGATCGACCTCGTGGGATGCGGATTCCTTCGGGATGCCATCGACCGTCTTGGCGATGACAAAGGTGTGCTTGGGCCACCCGAGTGCCGAGAGCGCGCGGCGCAGGCGCTGAGTGAAGCGGGTTTCGCCGCCGCCGCTGCCGATGATTTCTGTGATGGGCAGTGTCAGGGAGGACAGCGTGGACTCCAGTTCCGCGATGACTTCCGGGAACTCGCCACAGAGGATCGCTTCGCCATGCGATACGAACAGGATGTCGTAGCCGCGCTTGCGCAGGGCCTGCAATGAAGGCGCGGGATGTTGTCGACGTTGGTTCATGGTCTGGCTGGATGGGGGTCTTCTACCAGGCCGGCGCCAGCGCCTCGCGCAGCGCGCCGCGCCGCTCGCCGTAGTCGGGCAGCACGCTTTCGACATGCTGCCAGAAGCGCGCGCTGTGGTTCATCTCGCGCAGGTGGGCCAGCTCGTGCACGACCACGTAGTCGATCAGCGCCGGGCTGAAGTGGATCAGGCGCCAGTTCAGGCGGATCGAGCCGTCGGCGCTCGCCGAGCCCCAGCGCGTGCGCGCGGAGGACAGCGTCAGGCGATGCCAGCGCACGTCGAGTCGGGGCGCGAAGAGGTCCAGCCGGGCGCTGAAGTGGCGCCGCGCCTGGCCCAGCAGCCAGGCCTGGGTGGTGTCGCGCAACTGCTCCGGCGTCGCGCCGCGCGGCAGGCCGATCCAGAGCGTGGCCGGCGTGCCGCTGCCGACGGCCAGCACCGCGCCGGCGCGGCCGTGCCGTTGCCGGGGGTCGAGCTGCAGGCGCAGCGGCTGGCCCAGGTAGGGCAGGGTCGCGCCGTCGTGCCAGTCGATGCGCGCCGCCGCCAGGGCGCGCTGGCGCTCGTGGCTGGTGGCCAGCTTGTCCAGGATCCAGCGCGTGCGCGCGTGCAATGCGGCCTCGATTTCGGCGATCGACGTCCAGCGCGGCGCCTGCACGCGCAGGCCATCGACGTCGATGGCCAGGCCGATGGTGCGGCGGCGGCCGCGCAGCAGCGCATAGCTGATGCGGGCCTGGCCGAGCCGGATCTCGCGGTTCGCCCGCGGATGCGCGAACGTCACCGACGCCAGGGGTGCCGCGTGGGCCGGTTCGCCCGGCGTTGCCGGCTCGCGGGGGTCGGACGCCGCGGTGCCGAAGCTGAACAGGTCGAACTGCAGGGCTTGCATGGCTGGGCGTTGTCGGCTCAGGCGCTGGGACGCACCGCCGAGCGCACGGCCTGGCCGCTGGGATAGGCCTCGGGATCGAGTCGCAGCATCTCGGCCTCGATCCAGGCCTCGACCTCGCGCATCAGCTCGTGCGGCTTGCGCCCGGTGCTGGCGATCGGCACGCCGATCGAGATGTCGACCACCCCCGGGCGCTTGACCCAGGCCTTGCGCGGCCAGCAGCGCGCCGAGGTCAGGGCGATCGGGATCACCGGCACGCCGCATTCGATCGCCAGGCGCGCGCCACTGGACTGGTAGGTGCCCTTTTCGCCGCGCGGGATGCGCGTGCCCTCGGGGAACATGATGACCCACACACCCCGGCCGAGCAGGCGTCGGCCCTGTTCGACCACCTTGTGGAACGCTTCGATGCGCTGGCCGCGGTCGATGTGGATCATGTCCAGCCGCCCGATGGCCCAGCCGAAGAAGGGGATCGACAGCAGCTCCTTCTTGAACACGTAGGCCAGCGGGTGCGGCATGATGGTCGGCAGCGCGAAGGTCTCCCAGGCCGACTGGTGCTTGGCCAGCAGCACGGCGCCGGCGTGGGGGGCCCGCGGCAGGTTCTCGAGGCCCTGCACGCGCATCTGGATGCCGAGGATCCAGCGCCCGCCGGCGGTCGCAGTGGCCAGCCAGCCGACGCAGATGCGGTAGAGGCGGTCCTTGCCGACGAACGGCGCGACCAGCACCACGAAGCTGGCCCAGGGGATCACGGTGAGCGCCATCCACAACAGGTGCAGCGCGGAGCGGATCGGATTCATGCGGGGCGTCCGCTCATGGCCGGCGGCGCTTCCTGGGCTTCGCGCGCGGCAGCTTCCTGCTCGGCGATGAAGGCATCGGCAAACGCGGCCAGGTCGGCGTGCACGCGCGTGTGCGCCGGGTAGTCCGGTGGCAGTGGGTCGGTCTGTGCGGGCGCGCCGTGGCCCGTGAGCACCAGATGCGGAACGCAGCCCGCCGCCGTGGCAGCCTGCACGTCGGCCAGGCTGTTGCCCACCGCATGCACCTGCGCCAGGTCGATCTTGAAGCGCTCGCCGATCTGGCGGAACAGGCCGGGCAGCGGCTTGCGGCAGTCGCAGGCCTCGTCCGGCGCGTGCGGGCAGAAGAACACCGCCTCGATGCGCCCGCCGGCTGCGGCGAGCTGGCGGTTCATGCGCGCATGGATGGCGTTGAGCGTCGTCATGTCGAACAGGCCGCGCCCCAGGCCCGGAAAATTTGCCGCGATCACGACCTGGAAGCCCGCCTGGTTGAGCTGGGCCACGGCGTCCAGCGCGCCGGGCAGCGCCTCCCAGTCGTCCGGCGACTGCAGGAAGCCTTCGCGCTCCACGCACAGCGTGCCGTCGCGGTCGATAATGACGAGCTTCATGGCGCCATTATCGGGGCGGCATCGGTGGATGCCGAAATGGCCGCGCGGCACCTCGGCCGCGTGCCCGCAGCCCGAGACCGGCGCATCAAGGCTGAGCGCCTTTCCTTCTCGTGGCTGCAAGCTGCTTTGAACCCAAAAACGGCGGTTGACCGCTTGCCTTCTTCACGAGCGCCGCATGAACCTTGACTTCTGCTGCTTCGATCACCTCCACCTGCTGGACGAACGCGTCCAACTGCCGGATTCAGGCTGATGAGTCTCAGCCGCGTCCAGTGGCCGCGGAGCAGGCCATCCCAGTGCACCCGTGGCCGGGGTTTCCCTGGCCACGGGTGCGTCCTCCCTTTCAGGGGAAAGGCGCGCAGCGGCACAGGGGGTGGGCTTAGGGCAACGCTGAACAAGTCCCTCGCGCGCTGCGCATCCCTGCCTGCGGCGGTCTGCGGCGTTGCAAATGCTCGCAATAGCTTCGGCTATTGCTGCGCTTCGCGCCTTGCATCCCATCCCCATGCAGGGTGCGCCGCATCACGGAGACTTATTCAGCGTCGCCTTAGATCACCAGGCGCGCCAGATCGGCCACGCGGTTCATCGCATGGTGCAGCGCGTCCAGCAGGGCCAGGCGGTTGGCGCGCAGCGCGGCCTCGTCGGTGTTCACGAGGACGCCGTCGAAGAAGGCGTCGACTGGCGCGCGCAGCGCCGCCAGGGCTTGCAGGCTGGCACGGTATTCGCCGGCTTCAAAGCGGGCATCGGCGATGGGAACGGTCTCCTGCATCGCATCCCACAGCGCGCGTTCGGCGGCTTCCATGAAGCGGGCCGGATCGACCGTGCCCGTGGCGTCACCGGCCTTCTTCAGGATGTTGCCGATGCGCTTGTTGGCCGCTGCCAGCGCCTCGGCCTCGGGCAGCTGGGCAAAGGCGCGCACGGCGTCCAGGCGCCGCGGCACTTGGGCTAGGCGGCGCGGATGCAGGGCGAGCACGGCGTCGATCTCGTGCGCGCTGAAGTCCTGCTCGCGCAGGTAGCCGGCCAGGCGCTCGGGCAGGAAGCGCTCCCGCAGTTCGTCCTGCACCGGCCGGACGTCAAAGCCGGGCACATCGGCAAAGGTCCGGGCCGCATCCTCGATCAGCGCGGGCAGATCGAGCGGCAGATGCTGTTCGAGCAGCATGCGGATCACGCCCAGCGCGTGCCGGCGCAGCGCGAACGGATCCTTGTCGCCGGTGGGGATCTGGCCGATGCCGAACAGGCCGACCAGGGTTTCCAGCTTGTCCGCCAGCGCCACCACCGTGCCGACGTTGCCGCGCGGCAGGTCGTCTCCGGCAAAGCGCGGCTTGTAGTGGTCTTCGATGGCCAGGGCAATCTCTTCCGCCAGGCCGTCGTGGCGCGCGTAGTAGCCGCCCATGATGCCTTGCAGTTCCGGGAACTCGCCCACCATGTCGGTCAGCAGGTCGGCCTTGGCCAGGCGTGCGGCGGTGTCGGCGGCCTGCGCCAGCGCGGCGCCGCCCAGCCGCTCGCCGATGGCACGCGCGATGGCGCGCACGCGCTCGCTGCGCTCGCCCTGGCTGCCAAGCCTGCCGTGGTAGACCACGTCGGCCAGCTGCGCGACCCGGCTTTCCAGCGTGCGCTTGCGGTCCTGGTCGAAGAAGAACTTGGCGTCCGCCAGGCGTGGGCGCACCACACGCTCGTTGCCGGCGATGACGGCGCTCGGGTCGGCCGGCGTGATGTTGCTGACGACGAGGAACTGGTGGGTCAGGCGCCCCTGCGCGTCCAGCAGGGGGAAGTACTTCTGGTTCGCCTTCATGGTGAGGATCAGGCACTCGGGCGGCACGGCCAGGTACTCGGGCTCGAAGCGGCAGGCCAGCACGTTGGGGCGCTCCACCAGTGCCGTGACTTCGTCCAGCAGGGCCTCGTCCTCGATCGCCACCAGGCCCGAGCCGGCCTGCGCCGCGGCGGCCTTGAGCTGGTCGGCAATGGCGGCGCGCCGTGCCTCGAACGCGGCAATCACCGCACCGCGCGTGCGCAGCAGCTCCACGTACTGGTCGGCGTGCGGGATTTCGATCGGGTCCTGCAGCGCCTCGAAGCGGTGGCCGCGCGTGCGGCGGCCGGCGGCCAGGCCGAGCGCCGTCACCGGCACCACGGCGCTGCCGTGCAGCGCCACCAGGCCGTGCGCCGGGCGCACGAACTGCACGCTGTCCCAGCCCGGCAGCGGCGTGCCGTGATGCAGCTGGTAGGTCATGACCTTCGGGATCGGCAGGTGCGTGAGCGCCTCGTGCAACGCCTGCTGCAGGCCGGTCTCCAGCGTCGCGCCGGGCGTCACGCTGTCGATGAACAGGGCCTCGGTCTTGCCGTCGGGCGCACGCTGCAGCGTGGGCACGGCGGTCGCGTCCAGGCCGAGCGCGCCGAGCTTTTTCAGCAGCGCCGGCGTCGGCTGGCCGCCCGCGTCCAGCCCGACGCTGACCGGCATCAGCTTGCGCCGCACGGCCTGGTCGGCGGCGCGCGCCGCCACCTGCGTCAGGTGCACGCCCAGGCGGCGCGGGCTGGCGTAGGGCGTCACTTGCGTGTCGGCGGGCGCCAGGCCCAGGGCCTTCAGTTGCGCCGCCAGGGTGTCGGCAAAGGCGGTGCCGAGCCGGCGCAGCGCCTTGGGCGGCAGCTCCTCGACCAGCAGTTCGACCAGCAGGTTCTGTGCAGTCATGATGTCTCAGCCGAGTTCCGGCAGCTGCGCCACCCACTCGCGCGGCGCCAGCGGGAAGCCCAGGCGCGCGCGTGAGTCGTGGTAGCTGCGTGCCACCGCGCGCGCCAGGTTGCGGATGCGGCCGATGTAGGCGGCGCGCTCGGTCACCGAGATGGCGCCGCGCGCGTCCAGCAGGTTGAAGGAATGCGCCGCCTTGAGCACCTGCTCGTAGGCCGGCAGGGCGAGCTGCAGTTCGATCAGGTGCAGCGCCTGCTTCTCGTGCGCGTCGAAGGCGGCGAACAGGAAGGTGGTGTCGGCGTGCTCGAAGTTGTAGGCGCTCTGCTCCTGCTCATTCTGCAGGTAGACGTCGCCGTAGAGCAGGCGGCTGCCCGGCTGGCCCGACGTGCCCTCGGTCCAGACCACGTCGTAGACGTTGTCCACGCCCTGCAGGTACATGGCCAGGCGCTCCAGGCCGTAGGTGATCTCGCCGGTGGCGGGGCGGCAATCGATGCCGCCGACCTGCTGGAAGTAGGTGAACTGCGTCACTTCCATGCCGTTGAGCCAGACCTCCCAGCCCAGGCCCCAGGCACCGAGCGTGGGGTTCTCCCAGTCGTCCTCGACGAAGCGGATGTCGTTCTGGCGCAGGTCGAAGCCGAGCGCCTCCATGCTGCCCAGGTAGAGGTCCAGGATGTCGTCGGGTGCCGGCTTGAGGACCACCTGGTATTGGTAGTAGTGCTGCAGGCGGTTCGGGTTCTGGCCGTAGCGGCCGTCCTTGGGGCGGCGGCTGGGCTGCACGTAGGCGGCGCGCCAGGGCTCGGGGCCGATGGCGCGCA
>NZ_DAOKZG010000027.1:0-43827 GCF_035325765.1 Ottowia sp. | reverse complement strand
GTCGCCGCAGCACGCATCGTCGCGGACCTGAAAACGAGTTGTTCAGGGCCGACTAAACAACGCGGTGTCGCGCGGCGCCACGCACGTCGCCGGGGCCGGGTGCCCGCACCCGTTCGCTCGTGCCGCGCCAGGGAATGCCGGCCCGCCGGCGACCCGGCAGGCGCCGGCGGTCACTTGCCCTTCTTGCCCGACTCGTTGCCGATGAGGCCGCCGATCGCGGCGCCGCCGAGCGTACCGACCGCACTGCCATGGGTGAGCACCGACCCGGCGACCGCGCCGACGGCGGCGCCGGTGGCCGTGTGGCGCGTTTCGCGCGACATGCCGGCGCAGGCCGACAGCGTCATCGCCGACACGATGGCGGCGACGATCGTGAACGAGCGGATGCGGGTGTGCGACATCTCGGGTCTCCGGTGATTGGGATACCCCCATCTTCGGCGCCGGCGCACCGGCCGCCCATCGTCCATCGCCGCGTCGGCGTGTAGGACCCGACCTACGATCGAGACTCGAGCGGGACGCCCTACTCCCACTCGATCATCAACAGCTTCGCTAAGTCGTTGTCTGGCTTGATGCTCATCTCGCAACGCCGGGTGTTTTACCGTCAAAAGTACCGTCATTTTGAGTGGCATCCCCGAGCGCAGCTTCCATCATCGATCGACATCTATCGAAAACCATCGGCGCTTCCACAATCGCTCGCTTTCGAGATCTATCGCGGTCAATCGCTTTGCTGCATGCGATCCCGCAGGTGGAAGCAGCCCCTCGGGCATTCGAGTCGAGAGCGACAAGGCTCCGGCATCAGATGGCATAACTTGTTGTCGCATCGAGTCTTTGTGGCAGATTTTTTACCGTCACGACGCCGCCGAACGAGCTCCGCGATCAGTGCGCATCCGCCGTCTGCTCCATTGCTTCCTTCCACGGCCTGATTTTCGCCAGCGTCTTCGCAAGGCTCGTCTTCGCGACCTCGGTGTCGTAGTCCGCCTGCAGACGCAGCCACCAGCCGTCGGAGAGCCCGAAGAAGCGGCACAGCCGCAGATCGGTGTCCGCGGTGATGGCGCGCCTGCCGGCGACGATCTCGCCGATTCGCTGCGCGGGTACGCCGATCTCCTTCGCCAGCCGGTAGTTGCTCATGCCCAAGGGCTTGAGGAACTCCTCGACGAGCTTCTCGCCGGGCGACACGGGCTTGAGTTTCCTGGTCATCTGGTCTGGCCTCAGTGATCGTCCACGATCTCGACGTCTTCGGTGTCGCCTCCGGTCCAGCGAATGCAGGCGCGGAACGGATCATTCGCCCGCAGGCTCCACTGGCGCTTCACAGGTGAATCGCCCCTCGCAAAGACGATCAACATTCACGTTCCCATGCACCGGCAGACCAGTGCAACCTCCGACTCGAGCAGAAGCACCGGCACGATCCTCTCTTCTCGCGGGGCGCAGAGGCCTGGAAAGATCAGAACGCGGCCAACTCACCTATCTCAAGCGGCTGCGCGTTCAGACGAGCGGAGCCGGCTCTGTCCATAGCGGTCCGGCTGCGCGAAATCCTGCGTTGATCCGGGTTGAGGTGGCGTGGCTCGTCGTCGGGCCGCGGGATACGCGCGCGGCGACCGAGGCGGCGCTCGCGCCCGTGGTCGACGTGGTCGTTGCTGCCCGAACGCGCGACTCCCGCCTATGCCTCGGACACTGGACGATACTCGATGATCGAGGCGTCCGACGACGAGGGTGCGATGTACACATGAGCACGTGCCAACGCGATTGGAGCGTCGACACTGCGTTGCCAGCAACGCACGCCGACCGCAACGACACGCTTGCCAGTGCGATGCACTTCACCGGCTGCATGCAAGTCATGAGGCCCCGCGGATGCAAGATAGTCGAGAGAGAAATCAACGAGCTTCGGCGGAAGCCCTTGCTGGCTGACGGCATAGGCGATGGCCAGTGCGGCAGCTTCCAGGAAGGTGGCGATGACGCCACCGTGAATCGCAGGCAAGGTGACGTTTCCGACAAGCCGCTCGTCGAACGGCAGGAAGAAGGTGCAACCATTCGAGTCCGACGACTTGGTGACCTGGATGCCCAGGTACTGTGCGTACGGGATCGCCGCCAGAGTCGCGGCGACTCGGTTGTGACGTGAGAGATTGCCGTCCGTATTCAGGCTGTCGTCGGTCATGGCCGGCCTCCGCGAGCGATGCGAGTTGCTTCTCCGACGCCCCCCGAACTCGACGACAGCATGAAGGTTCCGGCGGCCACGGCAACCACCTTTTCTTCAGCCCCGCATACAAGCTCGCAGCGAGCAAATGCGACGGGTCGCGTGAGCCGGTAGCAGTCGGCGATCGCGATCAGGTCTGCGTCCATTGAAGCCGGGGCCAGGTGATCGATGCGCATGTCGAGAGTTGCAATCGGAACGAAACGGCCGACGGCGCGGAAGACTGCCAATCCACAGGCCGAGTCTGCGAGACTGAAGAGCACGCCGGGAAAAAAGAACTTGCCTCCGGGGTCGCCCGACAGTCTCGACGCTGGGGGCAGTCGCATGCGCGTCCTGCCGTCAGGTGTTCGATCGTCGAGGAGCATGCCTATGTCCTTCCCATGTGGCATGTGCCGAGAGAACAATCGGGCGAGATCTTCGATGGATATCGAGGCGGTGTTGTCGTCGCTCATGTGTGGGGTCGGAAGTGGCACGGCAGGGGGCTGGCTGCTGCAATCGGAATGATGCAGGTCAACGCATCTTGGCACTGCACAGCGCCACGAAGGCGCCCACAACGCGCCGGGCGTGGTCGCCGCGCGCCTGCCTGCTGCGGTCGGGCGAAGGCTGCCGGTACATCGCACGCACCAGATCCAGGCCCACCGCCATCCCGAGCAGCATCTCGGCCGCGCGCTGCGGGTCGCCGCACGCCAGCAGACCGCGCTCCTGCGCCTGCCGCAGGTACTCCGCGAGCCGCTCGTGGGAACGCTGCGGCCCGCTGCGGTAGACGGCGCGAAGGTCGCGCAAGGGTGGCGCCGCCTGGCCCATCGCCTGCATCAGGCGCGCGTGCCGGCTGCCGGCGAGAAAGCCGTGCAGCGCGAACACGAAGCGCTCCAGGTCGGCGACGAGGCCTTGCCGGGCGAGCGGCGGCGCACCGAGCGACACGTCGATGCGCGACGCCTCATCGGCCACGACGGCGGCCAGCAGCTCGTGGCGGCTCGGGTACAGCGCGTACAGCGTTGTCTTCGACACGTGGGCGCCGTGCGCCACCGCGTCCATCGTCAGGCCGCGCGGCCCCTGCTGGAACAGCAGCCGGCGAGCGGCAGCGCGAATTCGCAGCGCCTTGTCGGGGCGCGTGCGATCTGGCACGCGAGAGATGGTCGACGAGGAGGGCACGGCAGCCGCAAGGCTGTAGCGACGGTCCGGTATAGCACCCGCACGATACAGTGTCGTACTCGATCCAAGTCTCTCCAGCACCATGACATCGTTCTCGTTGACCCGCCTGGCCGGTGCGGCCGCCGGCCGCGGCGCCGCAATCGTCGCACTCGCCGCCCTCGTCGCGGCGTGCGCACCGGGCGAGCAGGCACCTGCCGAAGCGCGCGTGCCCTACGTGCGCGTCGCGCAGCCCGAGCCTGTGCTGGGCGCGGCGCTCGGTGTCTCGGGCACCGTGCGCGCGCGCGTCGAGGCGCCACTGGCGTTCGAGGTCGGCGGTCGCGTCGTCGCGCGCCTCGCCGACGCAGGGCAGAGCGTGCGCGCAGGCCAGCCACTGATGAACCTCGATCCACGCGACCTCGACCAGGCGGTACAGGCTGCGCTGGCCGAACAGGCGGCGGCCGCCACGACGCTGGCCACCGCCGAAGTCGACCTGAAGCGCGCGCGCCAGCTCGCTGCCGAGGGCTTCGTCAGCCCGCAGGCGACGGACCGCGCCGAGTTGCAGCGGCGCGAGGCGCTGTCGCGCCTGGACGCCGCTACCGCGCGGCTGGCGCAGGCGCGCCATGCGCGCGACTACGCCGAGTTGAAGGCGCCTGCCGAGGGCGTGCTGATCGACGTCACCGGCCAGCCCGGCCAGGTCGTCGCGCCCGGCCAGACGGTGGCGACGCTGGCACGAGGCGCGCGCGAGATCGAGGTTTTCCTGCCCGATGGGGTTGCGGCTCCGGCGCGCGGCACCGCGCTCGGCCCCGACGGGCAGGCGCTGCCGCTGGCGCTGCGCGAGGTGGCCGGCGCGGTCGATGCGCTGGGCCGCACGCGGCGCGCGCGCTACACCGTGGCAGCGGGCGGCGAGCGTCTGGTGCTCGGCAGCGTCGTCGCGACGCGCTTCGACATCGGGCCCGCGCCTGCGGGGGTCGAGGCCGCGGCGGTGTTCACGCTGCCGGTCGGCGCACTGGACGAGCGCGGCCAGCAGGCGCAGGTCTGGCGGGTGCGCGAGGGCCGCACGCAGGCGGTGCCGGTGCAGGTGATCGGGCTGGACGACCGCACGGTGCGCGTGGCCGGGGCGCTGCAGACCGACGACCGCGTCGTCGCGCTGGGCACGCACCTGCTGCGCGAAGGCATGGCGGTGCGCGAGCGGGCCGCGCCATGAGCTTCCCGAACCTGTCCGCGCTCGCAGTGCGCGAGCGCGCGGTGACGCTGTTCTTCCTCGTGCTGTCGGTGATCGCCGGCGTCTACGCCTTCGTCTCGCTCGGACGTGCCGAGGACCCGGCGTTCACCGTGCGTGTGCTCGTGGTCAACGCCGCCTGGCCCGGCGCCACCGCCGAACAACTGCGCGACCAGGTGGTCGACCGGCTCGAGAAGCGGCTGCAGGAAGTCGAGTACCTGTACCGCATCGAGACCACGATTCGCCCCGGTCAGGCGACGCTGCAGGTCGAGTTCCAAGACTACACGCCGCAGCACAAGGTGCCCGACCTGTTCTACGAAGTGCGCAAGCGCATGCTCGACGAGGCGCCGCGGATGCCTGCTGGCGTGATCGGTCCGATCGTCAACGACGACTTCGGCGACGTCTATTTCAAGCTGATGGCGCTCACCGCTCCTGGCCTGCCCTACGGCGACCTGGTGCGCGAGGCGGAGGCCGTGCGCGACCGCCTGCAGCGCGTGGCGGGCGTTCACAAGGCGCTGCTGCTGGGCGAACGCAGCCAGCGCGTGTTCGTCGAGTTCGACAACGCTCGCCTGGTCAACCTCGGGCTGGCGCCGCAGGCGATCTTCGAGGCCATCGACGCCAGCAACCGGCTCGTGCCGGCCGGGCGGCTGGAAACCGCCGGGCCACGGCTGCACCTGCGCGTCGACGCCGATCTGGCCGACCCCGAGGCCCTCGCCGCACTGCCGATCCGCGCGGGCGGCAAGCTGCTGCGGCTGGGCGATATCGCCACCATCCGCCGTGGCTTCGAGGACCCGCCGAGCGTGCTCGTGCGCTCGCGCGGCGCGGAGGCGGTGCTGCTGGGCGTCGTGATGGCCAAGGGCGAGAACGGGCTCGCACTCGGCCGGCGGCTCGACGCCTTCGTCGACGCGGAGACCGCGCGGCTGCCGCTGGGCCTGACGCTGAACACCCTCACCCACCAGGCCGACGCGATCCGCGCCGCAGTCGACCTGTTCCAGGTCAAGTTCCTCGTCGCCGTCGCCGTGGTCATGGGGGTGAGCATCCTGGCGATCGGGCTGCGCGCAGGGTTGATCGTCGGCATCGCGGTGCCGGTGACACTGGGCATCACCTTCCTCGTCATGCTGCTGATGGGCATCAACCTCGACCGCATCACGCTGGGCGCGCTGATCATCGCGCTGGGCCTGCTCGTGGACGACGCGATCATCTCGGTGGGATGATGCTGGTGAAGATCGCCGAAGGCTGGGACCGCGTGCGCGCCGCCGCCCACGCCTGGAACGTCACCGCCGCGCCGATGCTGTTCGGCACCCTGGTGACGGTGGCCGGCTTCCTGCCGATCGGCTTCGCGCGCTCGGGGGTCGGCGAATACGCCGGCAACATCTTCTGGGTGCTCGCGATCTCGCTGCTCGTGTCCTGGCTGGTGGCCGTGGTTTTCGCGCCCTACCTGGGCGTCAAGCTGCTGCGCGGCGCCGGTGCTCACGTGAGCCACGACAGCCTGTACCAGACACCGGCCTACCGCCGCCTGCGCGCGCTCGTCGCCGCGTGCGTGCGCTGGCGCAAGAGTGTGGTCGCCGTCACCGTCGCGCTGCTCGTGCTGGCCGGGTTCGGCATGGCCACCGCGGTGCAGAAGCAGTTCTTCCCCGGCTCGGATCGGCCCGAGGTGCTGGTCAGCGTCTACCTGCCACAGGGCAGCAGCATTGCTGCCTCCAATGCGACGCTCGGGCGCGTCGAAGCGGCGCTCGCGCCGATGCCCGAGGTCAAGTCGCTGCTGGCCTACGCCGGCAGCGGCGTGCCACGCTTCTTCATCTCGGCCAACCCCGAGCCGCCCGATCCGGCCTTCGGCAAGATCGTCGCCGTCACCGGCGGGCCCGCGGAGCGCGATCGCGTGATGGCCGAGCTCGAGCGCCGCATCGCCGCTGGCGAGTTCCCCGAGGCGCGCGTGCGCGTGTACCGGCTGCTGTACGGCCCGCCGGTGATCTGGCCGGTGCAGATGCGCGTGATCGGCCCCGACCCGCTGGTGCTGCGCCAGATCGCGCACCGCGTGCGCGACACGATGGCCGCCAGCCCGCACACGCGCGACCCGCACCTGGAGTGGGACGAGCGCGTGCCGACGCTTCACCTGCGGGCCGACGCCGAGCGGCTGCGCCTGATCGGGCTCACGCCGCAGGAGCTGGCGCAGCAGATGCAGTTCCAGCTCGAGGGCTTGCCCGTGGCGCAGCTGCGTCAGGACCTGCGCACCGTCGAGCTCGTGGCGCGTGGCGAGCTGCGGCGTCCGCTCGACGCCGCGGCGCTCGGCGCGCTGGAGATCTTGAGCGGCGACGGCCGCAAGCTGCCGCTGGCGCAGGTCGGCCGCGTCGAAGTGCGCTTCGAGGAACCGGTGATCAAGCGCTACAACCGCGAACCCTTCGTCGCCGTGCTGGCCGATGTGCAGGGCGCGCAGCCCAACGACGTGACAGCGGCAGTGTGGAAGGCGCTCGAGCCGCTGCGCGCCGAGCTGCCCGAGGGCTACCGCATCGACATCGGCGGCGCGGTCGAAGCCTCGGGCAAGGCCGACGCGTCGATCCAGAAGCTGCAGCCGGTGATGCTCGCCTTCATGCTGATCTTCATCATGCTGCAGATGCGCTCGTTCGCCGGCACCTTCATGGTGGTGGCCACCGCCCCGCTGGGCCTGATCGGCGCCGTGCTGGCGCTGCTGATGTTCCGCCAACCGTTCGGCTTCGTCGCGCTGCTGGGACTGATCGGGCTGGCCGGCATCCTGATGCGCAACACGCTGATCCTGACACAGCAGGTGGCCGACAACTTCGAGGTCGGCATGCCCGCGTTCGAGGCGGTGGTCGAGGCGGCCGTGCAGCGTGCGCGGCCGGTGGTGCTGACGGCGCTGGCGGCGGTGCTCGCCTTCGTGCCGCTGACACAGGACAGCTTCTGGGGGCCGCTCGCCTACGTGCTGATCGGCGGCGTGGCGGCCGGCACTGCCATCACGCTGCTGTTCGTGCCGGCGCTTTACGCGCTGTGGTTCCGCATCGATGCAACGAGCGCTGCGGCGCGGTAGGCAGGAGGGATCCGCTGGGGCGACGGCCGCTACGCCAACCCGATCGTCAACGAGCCTTATACGCCGTTGATTTGAGACACTGGAATGAGCGAACCGGCACGGCACATCGGATTCCTTGATCGCGAATGGCTGACAGCCGCGTGGGCAACAACTGCCTCTGGGATGCGAACATGAACATCAAGACTTGGGCTCTCCGGTCGGGCGTGGTGGCTGCCGTCGGCGTCGCCGGATTGTTCTTCTGGCATCAGCACAACGGCAACGGGACGCTGGAGCACATCGCCAGCGGCAACGGTCGCATCGAGGCGGTGGAGATCGACATCGCTGCCCGCCAGCCGGGCCGCATCGAGGCCATCGAGGCGCGTGAGGGCGAACTGGTGCGTACCGGCCAGGTGCTGGCGCGCATGGACATCGAGTCCTTGCAGGCCCAATTGCGGCAAGCCGAAGCGCGCATGCGGCAGGCCGAAGACGCGGTGGGCTCGGCGCGCAGCCAGCTGGCACAGCGAGGGAGCGAGAAAGCGGCGATGCAGGCCCTGGTGGTGCAACGCCAGACGGAGCTGGCCGCCGCCGAGCGACGTGCCCGGCGTTTCGAAGATCTGCGCAACCAATCCTTCATCTCGCAGCAGCAGCTCGATGACCAGACCGAAACCGTGGAGCGCGCCGCCGCCGCGCTGGCCGCCGCGCGTGCGCAGGTGGCAGCCGGCGACGCGGCGATTGCTGCCGCCCGCAGCCAGATCCGGGGCAGCGAGTCGGCGGTGGAGGCGGCGCGCGCGGAGATCGCCCGCATCCGCACCGACATCGAGGACAGCGTGCTCAAGGCGCCGCGCGACGGTCGCGTGCAAATGATCGTGGCGCGCCCAGGCGAGGTGGTGGGCGCCGGCGGGCGGGTGCTCAACCTGGTGGACCTGAAGGACGTGTACATGACCTTCTTCCTGCCGACCCGCGCGGTGGGACGCGTCGCCGTGGGCAGCGAGGCGCGGCTGGTGCTCGATGCGGTGCCGCAGTACGTGATTCCGGCCCGCATTTCCTTCGTCGCCGACGTGGCGCAGTTCACGCCCAAGACGGTGGAAACCCAGGTCGAGCGCGAGAAGCTCATGTTCCGGGTGCGGGCGCAGATTCCGCCCGACCTGCTGGAGAAACATCTGGCTCAGGTCAAGACCGGCCTGCCCGGCGTGGCCTACGTCAAGCTCGACCCCGATGCACCCTGGCCGGCGCAGTTGCAGGCGAGGCTGCCCGAATGAACCGCACGGCCGCCACGCTGTCCGCCCCTGTGGCGCGCCTGCGCGGTGTGGGGCTGCGCTACGGCAAGGCACAAGCGCTGACGGACATCGACCTCGATGTCCCGGCCGGCGTGATGGCAGGCCTGATCGGCCCGGACGGGGTGGGCAAGTCCAGCCTCATGGCCCTCGTTTCCGGTGCGCATGCCCTGCAGAACGGACGCATCGAGGTGCTGGGCGGCGACATGGCCAGCGCGCGCTTTCGCGCCAAGGCGTGCCCGCGCATCGCCTACATGCCACAGGGCCTGGGCAAGAACCTCTACCCGACCTTGTCGGTGTTCGAGAACGTGGACTTCTTCGGCCGGCTGTTCGGCCATGACCGTGCGGAGCGCGAGCGCCGCATCGCCGCGCTGCTGACCGCCACGGGGCTCGCGCCCTTCGCCGACCGCCCGGTCGGCAAGCTCTCGGGCGGCATGAAGCAGAAGCTCGGGCTGTGCTGCGCGCTGATCCACGACCCCGACCTGCTCATCCTCGACGAGCCCACGACCGGCGTCGATCCGCTCTCGCGCCGGCAGTTCTGGGCGCTGATCGACGCCATCCGTGCCGAGCGAGCGGGCATGAGCGTGCTGGTGGCCACCGCCTACATGGAGGAGGCCTCGCGCTTCGACTGGCTGGCGGCGATGGACGCCGGGCGCGTGCTCGCCACCGGCACGCCCGCAGAATTGCTCGAGCGCACCGCCTGCGACACGCTGGAGCAGGCGTTCATCGCGCTGCTGCCCGAGAAGCAACGCGCCGGCTACCGGCCGGTGGAAATCGCACCGCTCGCAGCCGGCGCCGAGGCCGAGGCGGCCATCGAGGCACGCGACCTCACCAAGCGCTTCGGCGACTTCACGGCGGTGGAGCGGGTGAGTTTCCGCATCCAGCGCGGCGAGATCTTCGGCTTCCTCGGCTCCAACGGCTGCGGCAAGACCACGACCATGAAGATGCTCACGGGGCTGTTGCCCGCGAGCGAAGGCGAGGCGCTGCTGTTCGGCAAGCCGCTCGACCCCCACGACCTCGCCACCCGCCGCCGCGTCGGCTTCATGACGCAGAGCTTTTCGCTCTACGGCGAGCTGACGGTGCAGCAGAACCTGGTGTTGCACGGGCGCCTGTACGGCCTGCCGGAAGCGGACATCGAACCCCGGGTGAAGGCCATGGCCGACCGCTTCGACCTGGCCGACATCCTCGATGCGCTGCCCGACGCGCTGCCACTGGGCGACCGTCAGCGCCTGTCCCTGGCGGTGGCGATGATCCATGGCCCGGAGATGCTGATCCTCGACGAGCCCACCTCGGGCGTGGACCCGGTGGCGCGCGATGCCTTCTGGCGTGCGCTGATCGAGTTGTCCCGCAGCGATGGCGTGACGATCTTCGTCTCCACCCACTTCATGAACGAGGCCGAACGGTGCGACCGCATATCGCTGATGCACGCCGGTCGCGTGCTGGTCAGTGATACGCCGCAGGCCATCCTGGCGGCGCGCGGCGCACGAACGCTGGAAGATGCCTTCATTGCGTACCTCGAGGAGGCCGTCGGTGAGCCGGCACCGCCGGAGCGTGCCGGCCCGTCGGCATTGGCGGATGTCCGGGCCGATGCAGCGCCGGGTGCCCGCCGGGCCTTCAGCCTGCGCCGGCTGTTCAGCTTCACGCGACGCGAGGCGCTGGAGCTCGAGCGCGACCCGATCCGCCTGAGCCTGGCGGTGCTGGGCAGCATCGTGCTGATGCTGGTCCTGGGCTACGGCATCACGCTGGACGTGGAGGATCTGACCTATGCGGTACTCGACCACGACCAGACCAGCATCAGCCGCGATTACAGCCTGAGCCTGTCGGGCTCCCGCTATTTCGCCGAGCGAGCGCCGCTGCACGACTACGCCGAGCTGGACCGGCGGATGCGCGCCGGCGAGATCAGCCTGGCGATCGAGATTCCGCCGGGCTTCGGGCGCGATGTGCTGCGCGGCCGGCCCGTCCAGGTCGGCGCCTGGATCGACGGCGCCATGCCGCAGCGCGCCGAGACCGTGCGCGGCTACGTGCAGGGCGTTCACCAGCACTGGCTGGGCGAGCGCTTGCGCGAGGCGCTTGGCGAGGCGGCTGCGGCCCCGCTGGTGACCGTGGAGACGCGTTTCCGCTACAACCCCGACGTGCGCAGCCTGCCGGCCATGGTGCCGGCGGTGATCCCGCTGCTGCTGATGTTGATTCCGGCCATCCTGGCAGCGCTGTCGGTGGTGCGCGAGAAGGAACTGGGCTCGATCATCAACTTCTACGTCACGCCGGCGACCCGGCTCGAATTCCTGCTGGGCAAGCAGATTCCCTATGTCGTGCTGGCGTTGGCGAGTTTTCTGCTGCTTGTGGGGCTGGCCGTGCTGTTGTTCCGCGTGCCGGTCACCGGCAGCTTCGCGGCGCTGGCGCTGGGCGCGCTGATCTACGTGATCAACGCCACCGCCTTCGGCCTGCTGATGTCCTCCTTCGTGCGCAGCCAGGTGGCGGCGCTGTTCGGCACGGCCCTGCTCACCATCCTGCCGGCGGTGCAGTTCTCGGGACTCATCGATCCGGTCAGTTCGCTCGAAGGCGTGGGACGCCTGATCGGCGAGGTCTTTCCGACCACCCACTTCGTCACCATCTCGCGCGGCACCTTCTCCAAGGCGCTCGAATTCGGCGATCTCTGGGCCTCGTTTGTTCCGCTCCTGATCAGCGCCCCGGTGCTGATCGGCCTGACCGCTGCACTGCTCAGGAAACAAGCCCGATGAAGCGACAACGCCTGCGCAATATCGCCCAGCTCGGTCTCAAGGAAGTGCGCAGCCTGCTGCGCGACCCGATCATGCTGGTGTTGATCGTCTATGCCTTCAGCTTTTCGATCTACACCGCCGCCACCGCGATGCCGGAGACGCTCAACAAGGCCCCCATCGCCGTCATCGACGAGGACCGTTCGCCGCTGTCGCAGCACATCATCGACGCCTTGTATCCGCCTTACTTCATGCCGCCGGTGCTGATCGCTCCGGCTGAGCTGGACAAGCGCATGGACGCCGGTCTCGAGACCTTCGCCCTGCATATTCCGGCCGGCTTCCAGCGCGACGTGCTGGCCGGGCGCGCCCCCGCCATCCAACTGAGCGTGGACGCCACGCGCATGAGCCAGGCCTTCACCGGCAGCGGGCACGTCCAGGCCATCGTCCAGGATCAGGTCGCCGAATTCATCCGCCGCTACCGCTCGGTGGCTGGCGCGCCCGTGGAACTGGCGCTGCGCGCCCGCTTCAATCCCGAGCTGAGCAAGGCCTGGTTCGGCGCCGTCATGCAGATCATCAACAACATCACCATGCTGTCCATCGTTCTCACCGGCGCTGCCTTGATCCGGGAGCGCGAACACGGCACCCTGGAGCATCTGCTGGTGATGCCGGTCACGCCGTTCGAGATCATGGCCGCCAAGGTGCTGGCGATGGCGGCCGTGGTCTTGCTCGCCTCGGTATTTGCGCTCAACGTGATCGTGCGCGGTCTGATGGGCGTGCCTATCGAAGGATCGCTGCCGCTGTTCTTCACCGGCGCGGCGGTGCACCTGTTCGCCACCACATCGCTGGGCATTTTCCTGGCGACGTTGGCGCGCTCGATGCCGCAGTTCGGCATGCTGCTGCTGATGGTGCTGCTGCCGCTGCAGATGCTCTCGGGCGGCACGACGCCGCGCGAAAGCATGCCCGAACTGGTCCGGTTCGTGATGCTGGCCGCTCCCAACACTCACTTCGTGATGCTGTCCCAAGGCATTCTTTACCGCGGTGCAGGCTTGGAGGTGGTCTGGCCGCAGTTGATCAGCCTGGCTGTGATCGGATCAGCCCTGTTCACTTTCTCGTTGGCGCGGTTCCGCAAGACCTTGGCGTCGATGGCGTAGATGTTTCAATCAGCCCTCGGCAACCCGCACTATTGCTCATAGGCGCGGGAGTCCAGTCGGCACGTGATCCACCGTTCGACACCAAAATTCAGCGCCCAACTGTTCTCGACGCGCCGGGTTCACTTTTCGGCCTCTTTTTCAAATTTTCAATGGTCGTATGAAGCAACCGCAGCCTTCGAACAGGAAGGCACGTGCCTGGCCCGTGGTTACCTTCAGAGAACCGAGATGACGCCCACCGGCCTGAAGACCAATGCCGCTTCGACCCTTGACCAGGCATCAGGCGAGAAACGGCCTCGACGCGCCGGGGGCGTACCGCGGCGCGGCATCTACGACAACATGAAGACGGCGGTCGACAAGGTCAAGAAGGGCAAGGGCCGGGTCGCCAACGCCCGCTTCGCGGTGATGTGCAGCCACTACCTGTTCGACGCCGACTTCTGCAACGTCGCCGCGGGCTGGGAGAAGGGCGTCGTCGAGAAGAACGTGCAGGACAGCCGGCGGCGCATCTGGATCGAGGCGGCCAAGCAGCGCTGGGGCAGCTTCGCCGAGCTCAACGCTTGGCTGGGCCAGCGCTGCCGCGCCCTGTGGGACGAAGTACGCCACCCCGAGCACGACCAGTTCAGCGTCGCCGAGATGCTCGAGCACGAGCGGCCGCAGCTGATGCCGATGCCGGCGCCGTTCGACGGCTACGTGGAGAAGCCGGCGCGGGTGTCGAGCACCAGCCTGGTGTCGGTGGCCCGCAACCGCTACTCGGTGCCCCGCGAGTTGGTGGGGCAGATGGTCTCGACCAGACTGTACCCGAACGCGGTGGCCGTTGCCGCGGGCGACCAGATCGTCGCGCGCCATGACCGGCTGAGCAACGCGGGGGAAACGCGCTACGACTGGCAGCACTATGGTCAAATTTGGATCGGCGCCGACACCCGGAAGCATCCGGCGCGTGTACCGCCCGCGTGATGTGATGACGCCGCTGCAAAAGCTCGCCAGCCTGCCCAACGCCGCGCAGTTCCTGCGAGCGACGACCACGCTGGCCGAACTGCACGCGCTCGCCGGTGCGCTCAGCGACGTCGCGGCCGCCGAGGAACTCGCCCAGACCCGGGCGGCACTGTTCAAGCGCGCCAGTACACGCGCGGCCTGAACCCGTCAATTGCATCGATGAGAGCGGGGGGCCTGCGGCCCCTCGCGCCCCCCCGCTCACGGCGTCAGAGAAAGAACGAAAGACAAAACCAACCCGATCGACGTGTCGCCTACACTTCCGACCCTCTACAACGGATCGACCCGCTCCGCCCCGCGGATTCGGACCTCTTCAGGCACATACCTGATTTGAAAAGGACTGAAGGCGGCTCATCCGCGCCCGCCGAGCGCCATTGCATCGGCGATGGATTGCTTGGCGCGCAGAACGATATCCGGTGAGATCGGGCTGCGCCGTGCCCCGACCGCGCGCTCGGCCAACGCCGTAGTCGGCGTTTGCATGGAGCGGCCGCCGGCAGCGCGCTGGCCAGGTCCCGCGTGCTGCGGCTACGCCGCCGTGACGCCCGCCGCGCGCTCGCGCATCGCCCTGCGTCCAATCGCGGTTGCCTCGCCGTCCACGGAGCGTCCGTCGCTGGAGATCACGACGCCATACAGCACCCTTACGGCTTGCGCCGTGACATAGCCGTTGGCGAGATCGTCGTACGGGATCAAATCCTGTACCGGCATCCCCAACTCGGCCTGCTTGAGCACGGCCACGCTCTGCTCCACCGAAAGGCGCTTCCTCTTCATCTCTTCATGACAAACCCCCTCCGCATACAAGGCAGTCTGCCGAAAGACTCGCGCTCAGTTCGGTCCGGATTCTTCAGGGCACATCAGAAGCAACGGCCGATTCCGGTTCCTGCTGACGGCTCCACCGTTGCGACCTCCAAGGGCCGTGAGGTCTCTGGTGACGCCGATCGCTACCGTCAAATCGGTTCACCGAGCCGGCGCGTCACCTTCAACGTGGTGCGGCGGGAAAGATCAAGCCCGAGCAGGCCGGGCCGGTAGCTGACGCTCGAGAAAGGCGATGACCGCATCGGCGAACACGTCGTTGCGATCCCCGGCGACCATGTGACCTGCATTACCGACGTTCACATACTCGGCATGCGGGCACAGCTGCAGGAAACGCTGCACACCGGCCCCGGTCAACACGTCCGACAGGCCGCCGCGCACCAACAGAGTCGGCACGCTCAGCGCTCGCGCAGAGGCCTCGAGACGCAGGCGGCGCTGTGCAACATCGGCCTGTGCGGCAAGGAACGCCGGGTCCCAGTGCCAGCGGTACCGGCCGGCCGCATCGCGCCGCAGGTTCTTTGCAAGGCCGTCCAGGTTCCGGGGACGGTCACGCTGCGGCTGATAGCTGGCGATGGCATCCGCCACCTCTTGCAGCGAGGAGTAGCCCTCCGGTCTCTGGGACATGAACTCGCCGATGCGCCGCGCGCCATCGACGTCGATCTCCGTGGCAATGTCGACCAGCACCAGCGCACGGGCGGCAATCCTGCCCTCGCCGGCGGCGATGAGGCTGGTGATGCCACCCATCGACGCACCGACCAGGACAGGTGCGCTCACGCCGAGCTGCTGCAGTACGCGCTCGAGATCCGCGATCATGACGTCAGATCCGTAGCGCCCGTCGCGCGACCAGTCCGAGTCGCCGTGACCTCGAGCGTCCAGTGCTATCGCGCGGTAGCCCGCGTTGCCCAGCCGCTCGCCGGCCGCTTTCCATGCGTGCCGAGTCTGCCCGCCCCCATGCAACAGCACCACCACCGGACCCTGTGCATCGCCCCAGCTGTCCGCCGCGACGTGCACTCCTCCGGTTCCTTCCCAGACGTGCATCGGCTCGGGCGTCCCCGCGAGCTTCTCGCCCGCGTTCTGCCTGTCTTCCGGATGCGTGGGAGCCATGTGCGGATCAGGCAGCGGTCCAGCCGCCATCGACACACAGCGTATGCCCGGTGACGTACGAGGCGCCGGGGGAGGACAGGAAGATCGCCGCGCCGACCACTTCATCCAACTCCCCGTATCGTCCCATCGGAATACGCTGCAACAGGCGTGGACCGATGTGCGGATGCTGCCGGACGCCGGCCGTCAACGCCGTCTCGACGAAACCGTAGGCGATCGCATTGACGCGTACCCTGCGGTTCGCCCAGTCCAGCGCCAGCGCCTTGGTCAGTTGCTCCACGCCGCCTTTGCTCGCGCAGTACGGTACCTGACGCTTCAGTCCGACGAGACCGGCGATGGAACTGGTGTTCACGATGGCTCCGCCGCGGGCCAGCATCAGTGCACCGAGGTGCCGGCAACCATAGAACACGCCGCTGAGGTTGGTGTCCAGGATGGCCTGCCACTGCGCCGCGGTCGTCGACTCCATCAGCGCATAGTGGTTGTCGATGCCGGCGTTGTTGACGAGTATGTCCAGACCGCCGAACTCGTCTGCCATGCGCTCTGCGAGCGCACGCACGGCCTGCTCGCGGCTGACGTCGGCGACGCGCGCGACCGTGTCGCGGCCTACGCGGCACGCCGCTTCGGCCAGCGTCGCAGCATCGCGACCGCACAGGATGACGCGCGCACCGGACTCGGCCAGCCCCTGCGCGATGGCGAATCCGATACCGCGGCTGGCCCCGGTCACGATTGCCGTTTTCCCTGACAGGTCAAAGTACCGATGCGTCATCCCGCGCCCTCAGCGACGCTTCTCGCGGCATGCATTGCCGCCGAACTGTGCAAGCGTTCAAAGGCGGACCTCGAACGCTGCCGGTATTCTTGAACAGCTGCGGAGCAAGACAATCGTCGGAAGCGACGATTGACCCTGCGGCTCTAGACACCGGATCATGAAATCGAGGGCACGCCATGAATCGAGCCCCGAAGGAGACAGTCATGAGCAATCTTCATCCGCGCTCCGCGCTCCGCGCCGGTCTGGCATCGTTGGCGCTGCTTGCTGCCGCGGCTTCCGTACCGTCTGTGCTTGCCCAGCAGAAGGCTTCAGAGCCATTGCGCATCGGCGTGTTGACCGCGCTCTCCGGCCCATTCGTGGCCTACGGCCAGCCCCTGTACGATGGCGTGAAGATGGCGATCGAGGAAGTCAACGCACAGGGTGGGCTGCTGGTGAACGGCGTGCGCCACCCGGTGCAGCTCGTCGAGCGCGACACGCGGTCGGATGTGAACGCCACCGTCAGCGGTGCGACAGCCATGGTGCGCGACCAAGGGCTGAAATTCATCGTCGGACCCGGTACCGGCGTCGAAACAGGCCCTGCGCTGGAAATCACGCAACGCGCAGGCGTAATCCAGCTGTCGGCCTCCAGCATCCTGCAGGGCATCCTCAACAAGGAGAACACATCGCCTACCGGCAACCGGCGCCATCTCTTTATGGTGCAGACCGGCTCCGATGTGCGCGAGTATCTGACGGTACAGGCGTCGCTGAAGCACTTCCCCAACAACAAGCGGCAGGGCGTCATCATCAGCAACGACTCCAACGGCGACTTCATCGGCAAGTGGGTCGACAAAGCGATCGAGCGCAACAAGGCGACGCTGGCATTGCCGAACGTGCTCTACGAGCCCGGCACGACGGACTACTCCCCCTATTTGACGAAGATCCGCCAGGCAAAGACTGAGCATCTGAATATCTGGTGGCTGCCCACCGACGGAATCAATATCCTGCAGCAGGCGCGCCAGTTGAACGCGGCCGACAGCTACTTTGTGTGGGGTCCCGAGCCCAGCGACATCGCGCAGCGCATTCCTGATGCCGACCGCGTGCTAATCGGATGCTCTCCGATCTGCCGGGGCATCATGACGACGCCCGAAACCAAGGCGTTTTGGGAGCGTTACGCAAAGCTCGTCGGCTCGAATGCCAAGTTCGGTGCGGCCGCCGGCAGCGCCGCCTGGTACTACGAGGGAACTCGTATGCTGTTCAAGGCTATGCAGACGGCGGGCACGGTCACGAATACGGACGCGATCGCAGCGGCGCTGGCGAAGACGCAGATGTCCGGATCGCTGGGCAATCTGCGGTTCGACGATCGCCACGTCGCCATCCATGGCATCGACATGTGCCTGTTCACCAAAGGCAAACCGGCGTGCGAGTACATCTCGCCTTGAGCGAGCGGAGCAGCGGATGACCGCGAAGCAGTGGCAGCACACCATCCAGAGAATCGAGGGCGACGTCTACCGGATCACGCTGAATCGTCCGGAAAAGCTCAACGCCTTCTCGTCGATCATGTACGGCGAGGTCAAGCACGGCGTGCTCATCGCGGGACTGCTGCCGGAAGTCGACAGCATCGTCATCGAAGGGCAGCCGGGCGCCTTTGCCACCGGCGGGGACCTCGCGGAGTTCCTCGGCATTCTGGAATTGCCGCCCGAGCAGTTCATCTTGGAGTACACGACGCGTTTCGACGAACCGGTGCCTTTCCGCGCGATCCTCGAATGCCCGAAGCCCGTCGTCGCAAAGGTCGATGGACTGTGTCTGGCCGGAGGCCTGCTGGTGGCAACCACCTGCGATGCGGTCGTCGCCACGCCCGGATCGAAGTTCGGCGTCCCTGAGGGCCGCGTCGGCCTGGCCGATCCGTACTGTGCTGCGCTGCTGCCGCTGTCGCTGGGGTTGGGCCGGGCGCGCTATCTGATGCTGACTTCGGAGTTCATTGACGCGGCCACGGCCTTCAGCTGGGGCCTGGTCCACAAGCTGGCTGAGCAGGAGCAGCTCGACGCTGCCGTCGACGATGTGCTGGCGCGCTTGCGCCGCGTTGCTCCCGAAGCTCGACGCGCCTACAAACTGGCGGCCAATCGCGCCGTTCCGCACATGTCGGTGGAATCGTTACTTCGCGCGGTTATGACGGCGAACGGACGCGAAGGCCTGCGCGCCTTCGTCGAAAAGCGAAAGCCGGACTGGGACTGCTCCAACCCGCTCATCTAGCACGAACGCGCGACCGGACCTGCTGTATGGAAACGTTGCTGCAACAACTGGTCAATGGCATGGCGCTGGCCAGCGTCTACGCGCTGCTGGCCGTCGGCATCACGCTGGTGTTCGGGTTGACCGGCATCGTCAACTTCGCGCACGGCGAGTTTCTGGTCTTCGGTGCGCTGCTGGCGGCGTCCGCAGTAGCGTTTGGAATGCCGTTCCCCATCGCCTGCGCGATCGGGATGATCGTGACGGCGATCCTGGGATTCGGCGTCGAACGGTTCCTGTTCAGGCCGATCGCATCGGAGCCGATACGCGGCTTCATCGTCAGTCTGGGGCTCATCATCGTGATGCAGCACGTCGCGCTCAAAATCTGGGGTGACGAACAGCGGGCGATCGATGCGCCGCTTCCGCAGGTAGTGGCAATGGGCGAGGTGCGTATCGCGGCGATGCGCATCGTCGTCACCATCGTGACGATCGCAGTGCTCGCGTTGTTCTTCTTACTGTTGACACGGTCGAAATGGGGCCGGGCGCTGCGTTCGGTCGCGATCGACCGCGAGACCGCGTCCACCGTTGGCGTTCCGGTGCAGCGTTACATATCGGCCACTTTCGTCGTCGGTTCGGCGCTGGCAGGGCTGGGCGGCGCGCTGCTGCTGTCGGTGTTCCCGATGAGCCCGTTTTCCGGCGGCTCCTACACGATCAAGGGCTTCGCCGTCGCCATCGTCGGCGGACTCGGCAGCGTCAGCGGGGCGATGATCGCCGCAGTCATCCTGGGCATGGTGGAAGCCATTGCCTCCGGGTACTTCTCGCCGGCGTGGTCGAACGCGTTCGCATTCGCGGCGATGATCCTCGTGCTGCTGCTGCGGCCCAGCGGCCTGCGCGGCGGGGTGCACTGATGGCCGGCGCGGGCGCTGCCGCGACCTTCCGCTCCCAGACGCTGTCGCTGATCATCGGCGGTGCGCTGCTGGCGGTGCTGCCGCTGTTCGGCATCAACAATCAGTTCCTGCAGCTTGTCACGCTGGCGCTCCTGTTCGCGGTGCCGGCCATCGGCCTGGGGCTGTTGTACGGCGAAGCGGGGCAGATGTCGGTGGCCAGCGGCGCGCTCTTCGGCGTCGGCGCCTACGTCGCGGCGATCGGTGCCCGGGAGCAGGTGCTGACCATCTGGCCCGCGGTGCCGGTAGCGGCATTGGCAGCCGCCGCCGCGGCAACGCTGGTCGGTCTCACGGCACTGCGCGTGCGCGGCCACTACTTTCTCATCATCACCTTTGCATTCGCCGAGCTGTGGCGCATCACGACGGTCAATCTGCGCAGCATCACCGGCGGCAACCAGGGGCTGATGGTGCTCGAACCCGTGACGCTGCCGGCCGTGGGGGAGATCGAATCGCTGCGCGCGTTCTACTACATGGGACTGGCGGCGGCGCTGCTCGCCGCGTGGGTCGTCGTGCTGCTGCGCTTCTCGTCCTTCGGCCGCTCCCTGCGCGTCGTCCGGGAGAACGAGCGCCTGGCGATCTCGCTGGGCCTGAACGCGGCCCGCACGCGGCTCGTCGCGTTTGCGATCAGCGGCGCGCTGGCGGGCGCGGCCGGGACGCTGTACGCCTACAACCTCAAGCACATCGGCCCGGATCTGTACGGCGCGAATGCCGGCATCCAGATCGTGCTGATCCTGCTGATCGGCGGCGCGCGCAGCGCAATAGGCCCCATCATTGGTTCGATCGTGTTCTTTGCCATCCCGGAGCTGGTCCGCGTGGATCCGGTATCGACGCAGATCATCTACGGCCTCGCTCTGGTCGCCATAGTGCTCGTGACTCCCCAGGGGCTTGCGCCGGGGCTCGCCGGGTGGCTGGCGCGAACTTTCACGCGATTCCGGGCGAAGCCGGCGGTCGGCGGCGCGGACGCGTCCGATCGTGCTGCGCGCGAAGCGCGGTCGACGATGTCATGAGCGACGGCGTCCTGTCATGCCACAACGTGACGATGCGCTTTGGCGGCGTCACGGCGCTGAGCGACGTGAGTCTCCAGTTTCCGCGCGGGCAGGTCATAGGCGTCATCGGACCCAACGGCAGCGGCAAGACCACGTTGTTCAACATCCTGTCTGCCGAGCTGCGGCCCAGCGCCGGTGAAGTGCTTTGGCAAGGCCGCCGTGTCGATGGCCTGGCGCAGCATCGTGTCGCGGCGCTGGGCATCGTCAGAACCTACCAGAGTGCGACGGTCTTCCCGGAACTGACGGTGCGCGAGAGCATGGCGTTCGCCCGCTGGATCTCGCAGTCGCGCGCGGGACGCAGCATCGCGGACATCGCCGAGCTGACCGGCCTGGCGGAGTTGATGGACGAACAGTGTCGTGCCTTGCCTTACGGACACCAGAAGATCCTCGGTGTCGCGCTGGGACTGCTGACTGCCCCCACGCTATTGCTGCTCGACGAGCCGGCGGCCGGCCTGAACCAGGCAGAGGTCAGGCGCTTTCTGCGCCTCATCCACGACATCCGTGCGACGCACGACATCGGCTTAGGCATCATCGACCACGACATGAACCTGATCATGCCCGCGTGCGACCGCATCGCCGTGCTGAACTTCGGCACGCTGCTGGCCGTGGGCACGCCGGCGGAGATCCAGCAGAACCAGGCCGTGCTCGACATCTACCTGAGCGGGGATCTGCGCGCTGATGCTGTCCATTGAGAAAATCTACACGCGCATCGGCGCGTCGCCGATCCACCGCGACCTGTCGATCAAGGCCGGCGACGGCGAGATCGTGGCGATCCTCGGCTCCAACGGCGCCGGCAAGACCAGCCTGCTGCGCGCCGTGATGGGTCTGCTGCCCCTCGAATCGGGGTCGATCGTCTTCGACGGGCGCGACATCTCGAAGCTCGTGCCGCATGAACGCAACCGGCTCGGCCTCGCCTACGTGCCCGAAGGGCGCCGCATCTTCGGTCCGATGACCGTGCGCGAGAACCTCGAGATGGGCAGCTACGGCGCTAACCCGCCGGCCGCCACCATGCGGCAGAGGCTGCAGGCGATGTATGAGCGCTTTCCCGTACTGAAGGAGAAGGCCGCGGCACTGGGCAGCACGTTGAGCGGCGGCCAGCAGCAGATGCTGGCGATCGCGCGCGCGCTGATGTCGAACCCGCAGCGGCTGCTCCTCGACGAGCCGTCGCTGGGCCTGGCTCCGCAGATGGTGCGCGCCGTGCACGACACCGTCAAGCGTCTCCGGGAGGAGCACCGTGTAGGGGTGTTGCTGGTCGAGCAGAACGCCGGGCTGGCGCTGGCGGTTGCGGACCGCGTCTACCTGATCGCGCGCGGATCGATCGTGGAACAGGGCACGCCCCAAGAGCTGGGGCGCAGCAGCGCGCTGCGGGCGCTCTATCTCGGCGAGGTGAACGCTCCCCTGCAGGAGGCCGAATGCTGATGAACGAGAGACTTCAAGTCGAAGACCGGACCTTGCTCGGATCGCTGCAGAAGGGAGTCGCGCTGCGCGGTGACCGCCCCGCGGTGCGCTTCACCGACGGCGGCGATCACAGTGCCGCATCGCTGCTCGCGCAGGCCGGCCGCTTCGCCGCGCTGCTGCTGGCGCAGGGCGCGCAGCGCGGGGATCGAGTCGCCATCGTCTGCAGCAACCGCGTCGAGTTCATCTGGGCGTTCTTCGGTGCCTGCTGGATCGGGGCCGTGCCCGCGCCGCTCAACACCAGCCTGCAGGGCCGCATGCTGCGTCACCAGCTCGACGACCTCGAAGCTGCGGCGATCGTCTGCGAGGACGGAACGCAGGACGCGATTGCCGCCGCGCTGGAAAGCGCAGCCGATGCGCGCCTGCTGAACATCGACCGGCATCCGGTTCTGGCGCGCCTGCGCGCCGGCGACGGCTCGCTGGCGGTGGCGCCTGCCACGCCGGGCCAGCGCTCCGAGCTCGCGATGATCCTCTATACCTCGGGCACGACGGGGCTGTCCAAGGGAATCATGTACAGCCACGAGATGGCGATCTCGTTCGGCGAGTGCACGCAGTGGATGCTAGGCCATGCGGCCGACGATGTCGCCTTCAACTGCCTGCCGTTGTTTCACGGCAACTCGCTGCTGTGCACGCTGGTTCCCGCGCTGCGGGCCGGGTCGCTGGCGGTGTTCGGTCCGCGCTTCTCGGCCGGCTCCTACTGGAACACCGTGCGCGAACACAAGGCGACGGTGCTGTCGCTGCTGGGTTCGATGGTGCCCATACTGCTCAACCAGCCGCCCACCAAGGACGATGCCGACACGCCGGCGCGCATCGCGCTCGCCGTACCGAACCCGAACCAGCATTTCCACGAATTCGAGCAGCGTTTCCGCATCAAGCTGAGTTCGCTGTACGGGATGACCGACATCGGCCTGGTCATCGGCGTGCCGCACGACGTCCCGGGCCGTCCCGGCAAGTGCGGCATCGAACATCCGGACTTCGAGTGTGTAGTTTGCGACGAGAACGACAATCCGCTGCCGGACGGGGAGGTCGGCGAACTGCTGGTCCGGCCGCGACGTCCTTTCGTCATGCAGCTGGGTTACTGGCGTAACGCGGAGGCGACGGTCGCGACCTGGCGCAACCTGTGGTTCCACACTGGAGACTATCTGCGCCGCGATTCGGACGGCTGGTACGAGTTCATCGACCGCAAGAAGGACGCGATCCGCCGCTTCGGCGAGAACATCTCCTCCTTCGAGGTCGAGTGCGCGCTGCTCGAGCACCCGGCGGTCGCCGAGGCCGCGGTCTACGCGGTGCCGGCGCAGTTGTCCGAGGACGAGGTCATGGTTTCCGTGGTGCCCATGCCCGACGCCTCGGTGACGCCCGAAGAGCTGTTGCGGCACTGCGAGGCTTCGTTGCCGTACTACGCCGTGCCGCGCTTCTACCGCGTGGCGGCGGCCCTTCCGAAGACGCAGACTGCCAAGGTGCAGAAGGCGGAGTTGCGGCGCGTCGGCGTGGACGCGGTCACGTGGGACGCCGGGCCGCGCGGCCGGTCGCGGCGTGGCTGACCGGGGCGTGGCTAATCGACGCGCAGTTGCGCTGGTCACCGGCGCGAGCCGCGGCATCGGGGCCGAAGTAGCACGGTCGCTGGCAGTTGCCGGCTTCGATCTGCTGCTGACCGCGCGTTCCGCGCACGACCTGGAGGCCGTGGCCAAGGATGTCCGCGCGGGCGGTGGGCGTGCATCCTGCCTCGCCGCGGACGCCGAGGAGCCGGCCAGCAGCGCGGCCGCCGTCGAAGCCGCGCAGCGGACTTTCGGAAGGCTCGATGCACTGGTGTGCTGCGCCGGCGTGCTGGACGTCGTGAAACTGCGCGACGCCAGCGACGAGCGGCTGCTGCGCAGCCTGTCGCTGAACCTGCTCGCACCGATGCGCTTCGCGCGCGACACGGCGCGCGCGATGGCGCAGCAGCGCGGCGGCCGCATCGTCTTCGTCGCCTCCACCTTCGCTTTCGTCAGCGCGGCCGGATACAGCCTGTACACGGCTTCCAAGGCGGGGCTGGTCGGCCTGACGCGGGCACTGGCGCTGGAACTGGTGGACGACGGCATCCGCGTCAATGCCATAGCGCCCGGGCAGGTGCGCACGCGATGCTGCAGCCGGTGCTGCAGCGCTTCGGCGAAGAGCGGGTCGCCCGTCACATTCCGGCGAAGCGCATCGCCGAACCCGCGGAGATCGCGGCGGCCGTGAAGTTCCTGGTCGTGGAGGCGCCGGACTTCATGACCAGCGACGTCATGACCATCGACGGAGGGTATCTGTGCCGCTGATGAACGCACCGCCGGGCGTGCTGCAGGGGCTGCTGGTCGTCGATTTCACGCAGGCCATCGCCGGGCCGTTCGCGACACGCGTACTGGCGGAAATGGGTGCCCGCGTCATTAAGATCGAGTCTCCGCGCGGCGATCTGGTTCGCGGCGTGCAATGCAGACCGGAGCAGGGATGGGGGCCGATGTTCGGCCACGGCTCCGCCGGCAAGGAGTCGATCTGCGTGGACATGCAGCATCCCGACGGCCATCGCGTCGTCGATGCGCTGCTCGACCGGGCGGACGTCATCGTCGAGAACTTCCGGCCGGGCACGCTGGAGCGATGGGGCTTCGATCCACGCGAGCTCGTCGAGCGCCCGCGGCACCCAGTCGTGTGCAGCGTCAGCGGGTTTGGACGGGGTACCGAGCAGTCGGCATGGTCTGCCACCGACCCCCTGGGGCAGGCCTTCACCGGCATGACCTTCATGATCGGCAGCGACGGCGAACGCCCGTACCTGGCAGCCAACGGCATTGCAGATACCTCGACGGCGATGGCCGCCGCGGTTGCCATCCTCGCAGCGATCATCGGACGGCAGCGTGACGGGCGGGGTCGTTACCTCGACGTGGCAATGGCCGATGTCATGCTGGCGATGGACTGCGTGGTGAACCCGGTGGCGGCCGCCTTCGACGACGAGCAATGGCGGCCGCTGGGCCATGATCATCCCGCTGTCTGCCCATTCGGCGTGTTCAGGGCGTCCGACGGCTTCGTCGTCATCCAGGGCATGGGCCAGGGCGAGCAAAGTACGTGGGGCCGGCTGTGTGTTGCGATCGACGCGCAGGACCTGCTCACCGATGCGCGCACGGCCGGCGAAGCGGCGCGCCTGCACAACCGGGATGTCGTCAACGGCCGCATCGCCGCCTGGGTGGCGACGCGCACCCGCGATGACGTGGTCCGGCACCTGCAGGCGAGCGGCACGCTCGCCGGACCGGTGCTGTCTCCGTACGAAGCAGTGAACCACCCGTTCTACGAACGGCGCAACGGCGTGAAGCCAGTTGCCGTCGATGACGCCGGCGTCGCGCGGCGGAAGATGGTGGCGATGCCGTTCTCCGCCTCGGGGCTCACGGGCGCGCCGGCCCGCCCTCCGATGCGGGGCGAGCATACGCGCGCGGTGCTCGCCGAGGTCCTGGGCATGTCGACCGAGCGCATCGACGCCCTGTATACGGCGCGCGCCGTGGCGACGTCCGATCAGTGGCCATGAACGGCCTGGTCGCCAGTCCGATTCACGTGCCGCAAGCAGTCCTCGATGATCTGCAGCGGCGGTTGCGGGCAACGCGTTGGCCCGATGAACTGGACGATGCGCGCGGTGTGTGGGGCCCTCGCCTCGGGTGGATACAGCAGGTGTGCCGGACGTGGGCCGACGCATACGACTGGCGCAGCACCGAAGCGCGGCTGGCCGCGTATCCGCAGTACGAAACGGTCATCGACGGGCAGCGCATCCACTTCCTGTGGATCCGCAGCGCCGCATCGCGCCGCGTGCCGCTGCTGATGACGCACGGCTGGCCCGGCTCCATCGTCGAGTTCCTCGACGTCATCGACCCGCTCGTGGCGCCGGAGCGCTTCGGCGTGCCCGATGCGGTCGGCTTCGACCTGGTGCTGCCGTCGCTCCCGGGCTACGGCTTCTCCGGGCCGACCGTGGCCAGCGGCTGGGACATGACCAGAGTCGCGCAGACCTGGCGCCGGCTGATGCAGGTGCTGGGCTATGGCCGCTACGCTGCGCAAGGCGGCGACTGGGGCTCGATGGTCTCCACGCGTCTGGCGCTACTCGCGCCCGACGAGATGCTGGGCCTGCATCTGAACATGGCGCTGGCGCCGCGGCGCCCCGGCGCGATCTCGGACACCGAGCAGACCGACCTGGACGACGTGGTGCGTTTCGTCAAGACAGGTTCGGCCTACCAGGTGATCCAGGGCCGGTCGCCGCAGACGCTGGCCTATGGTCTCAACGACTCGCCCGCCGGGCTGGCGGCCTGGATACTGGACAAGTTCCAGCGCTGGTCGGACAACGACGGCGATGTCGAACAGGCGATCCCGCTGAATCGGCTGCTGGACAATCTCACCGTCTACTGGATCACGAGCACCATCAATTCCTCGACGCGATTGTACGCCGAGGCGCAGCGAGCCGGCGACTTCGGCGCGGCCACCGGCCGGGTCAGCGTGCCTACCGGCATCGCGATCTATCCGAAGGAAATGTTCCGCTATCCGCGTTCATGGCTGGATCAGGCGTTCAATGTGGTCCACTACCGCCGCATGCCGCGCGGCGGTCATTTCGCAGCGATGGAAGAACCGGATCTTTTCGTTGCCGACGTGCGCGAGTTCTTTGGCGACCTGCTGGCAGCAAGCCCGGAGAGACTCGACTAGCCGCGTCCGTTGCCGTGCCCGACCTGGCGACGGCCGCGCTCGCGGACTTCGACGCTGCTGCGCGCCAGCCCTGCCCGCTGCAGCGATCCAGCCCACGCACGCGCGCGTTCGGCCTCCATCCGCAACCCCTGTTCGAGGGTGACGCCCGCGCCGTCGTCGATCAGCCGCTTGTAGGCCGAGAGCATGTCGTCGTCAATGGACAGCATGTCGGCGGCCAGCGCCAGCGCCTGCGGCAGAAGCTGCTCCGGCGGTACGACCCGGTTGACGAGTCCCCAGCCCTCGGCCTGCGTCGCGGAAACGAAATTGCCGGTCAATGCCATCTCCTTGGCGCGGCCCCCGCCGATGCGGCGCGGCAGCAGCTGGGACAGACCCCAGCTCGGCAGCACGCCGACGCGCGCGTGCGTATCAGCAAAGCGGGCGCTGGTGGAAGCGATGAGGATGTCGCAGGCCAGCGCCAGTTCCAATCCGCCGGTGACGGCCGCGCCGTTGACGGCGCCGATGATCGGGCGCCGGCAGCGCCGCATCGCTGCGACGGGATCGTCCGCGTCCTGGGAGACGACGACGGCTGCCGGATCGGCCAGGCCACTCAGCTCCTTCAGGTCGAGGCCGGCGCAGAATGCGGAGCCGGCACCCGTCAGGACGATGACGCCGGCATCCGCATCGAGCGCATCGAAGACCTGAGCCAGCGCACGGCGCATCGGCGGCGTCAACGCATTCGCCGCGTGCGGCCGGTTCAGCGTGACCAGTGCGCAACCCGGCAGCAGCTGCCCGACGAGAACCAGCTGCGCCTTCGCATCCGGCGAAGCGCTGTGTCGGCTCCCGCTCACGAGCGGCGCGCCTGCTTGTCTGCTGCATCGGTGCGCCGGGCGGCCTCCCGGGCTTCGAGCAACTGCTGCGGCGTCCATGACGCCAGGTGGGCGAAGTTGCCTCCGCTGGCCAGGTGTTCTGCGCCGTCGATAGCGATCGTTTCGCCGTTGACATAGCCGGCGCCGTCGGACAACAGAAAGACGGCCAGATTCGCCAGCTCGGTCATGCGGCCGGCACGGCGCATCGGATTGCGCGACGCCGGGTCGTAGCTGGACCCTCCGGGATCGAGGCGCGCGCTCATGCCCGGCGTCGGGAAGAGCCCCGGAGCGATGGCATTCAAGCGCAGGCCGCGCGGACCCCATTCCACGGCCAGCGACTGCGTCATCGCGCGCAGCGCCGCCTTCGACATCGCCGAAGGCACAGTGAACGGCGACCCATTCCACACCCAGGTCGTCAGCATCGATACCACCGATGCGCGCCGGCCTTCGGCCAGCCACCGCTTCGCGCATTCCAGTGTGACCAGGAACGATCCGCGGAAGACCGTGTTCGCGATGGCATCGAAGCCGCGCGGCGAAAGATCCTCGGTCCGGCTGAGGAAGTTGCCAGCCGCATTGTTCACCAGGCCGGTCAGCGGGCCGCCATCGGACCAGACGTGGTCGATCAGCTCAACGATGGCCTCGTGCTGGCGCAGATCGCATTGAAGCGGCACGACGCGGCCGGCATGCGCGCTCTGCAGCTCGGAGGCCGTGCGTTGCAGCACGTCGCTGCGCCGCCCGCAGATGTAGACCTCACTGCCCAGCAGCAGGCAGGCTTCGGCGATGACGCGGCCCAGCCCCGTACCGCCTCCGGTCACCAGTACGCGCTGTCCGGCCAGCAGGCCGGGCCTGAACATCAGTTCATCGTGGTCCATGGAGCCTCACGCGTCAGCGACCCGGGTACCTTGGCCTGCGCTTCTCGAGAAAGGCGGTCACGCCTTCTGCGAAGTCCTCGCCCTGCGTGCATAGCACCTGATTGCGGTCCTCCATCGCGATGACCGCCTCCATGGAGCCGGCGTCGATCGCGTAGCTCAGAGCGTCCTTGGTCAGCCGCAGTCCCAGCGGCGTCGCGCTCAACATGTCCTCCGCCATCGCCTGCGCCTCGGCACGCAATTCGGCCAGCGCGCCGACGCGGCTCACCAGCCCCAGCGCCTGCGCGCGCCCGGCATCGATGAAGCGGCCGGTCAGCATCAGCTCCGAGGCGACGGACGCCCCGACCATGCGCGGCAGGAAATAACTGACGCCGACGTCGCAGGCGCTGAGGCCCAGTCGGATGAACGCCGCGTTCATGCGTGCGTCCGGCGTAGCGAGCCTGACGTCGGACGCCAACGCCAGCCCGAATCCACCGCCGCTGGCCGCGCCCTGCACGATGCTGATGATCGGCTGCGGACAGCGCCGCATCGCGAGCATGACGTCGCGCACCTTCGTCTGCCGTTCGAGCATGTCGGTCACGCCTTCTCGCGCGCCGGAGGGCTGTAGGTCCTTCAGATCGAGACCGGCGCAGAACGCGCGTCCCGCGCCCTCGAGAATCACGACACGCACCGCGGGAAGCGTCTTCAGGCCATTGAAGAAGTCGTGCAGCTCGGCGATCAGCCGCGGGTTGAGCGCATTCAGCCGCTCGGGGCGGTTCAGCGTCACCCGTGCGATCGCTTCCTCGGCGGCGACGATCAGATGTTCGTAGGTCATCGGGGTTGCACGCGTGGCGGTGTTCCGGCGGCTCACAGCGCTCGCGCGATCAGCTCCTTCATGATCTCGTTCGTGCCCCCGTAGATGCGCTGTACGCGCGCATCGACGAACATGCGGGCGATCAGATATTCGTTCATGTAGCCGTAGCCGCCGTGCAGCTGCAGGCATTCGTCGATGACCTTGCCCTGCTGCTCGCTGGCCCACAGCTTCAGCATCGCGGCCGTCACGTTGTCTAGCGTGCCGGCGACCAGCCTTTCCACGCATTGATCGACGAAGGTGCGCGCCACTCTCGCGATCGTCGCTATCTCGGCCAGCCGGAAGCGGGTGTTCTGGAAATCCGCGACCGGCTGTCCGAAAGCCTGCCGGTTCCGCACGTACGCCAGCGTCTCCTCGTACGCGCCCTCGATAGCCGCGGCGGCCATCACGCCGATGATCGTGCGTTCGTAGGGCAGATCGGACATCAGCTGGTAGAAGCCCCGGCCCTCCTGGCCGCCGAGCAGGTTGGCGGCAGGCACCTCAACGTCGTCGAAGAACAGCTCCGACGTGTCCTGGGCTTTCAGCCCGATCTTGTCCATCACGCGGCCGACGCGGTAGCCCTCCGCTCCGGCGGTCTCGACGATCAGTATCGATGTCCCTCGCGCGCGCTGCGCTGGATCGGTCTTGGCGACCACCAGCACGAGGCCCGCCAGGAAGCCGTTGGTTATGAAGGTCTTCGAGCCGCTGATCACGTAGCGGTCGCCGTGCCGCTCGGCGCGAGTCCTCACGGCCTGCAGGTCGGAGCCCGCGCCGGGTTCGGTCATCGCGATCGCACCCACCAGCTCGCCGCGCGCCATGCGCGGCAGGTAGCGCTGCCTCTGCTCCTCGGTGCCGTGATTCAGCAGGTAGTGCGCGACGATGCTGTGCACCGAAGGACTCATGCCGGTCAGGCCGCGCCGCGCCATCGCGTCGTAGAACACTGCTTCGTGCCTGAAGTCACCGCCGCCGCCGCCGTACTGGTCCGGTATGTCGGAACACAGCAGACCGACCTCGCCGGCGCGTTTCCAGATATCCAGGCCGACATGGCCGCGCCTGCGCGCTTCCTCGTCGAGCGGCAGCATCTCCTTTTCGACGAAGCGCGTCACCGTGTCCCGATAGGACGCGACGTCTTTGTCCAGCCAGGAGATGCTCAGGTCGATACCCACGTCAGCCGTCCGGGCGAATCGTCATGCCGGATGCACGGTTTCAACGCGGCTGGCCGCGTCGGTCGGAGCTTCCCATGCACGCAGCAGCGACTCGGCGTCGACCTCTCCCGTGGCGGACCGGGGCGGTCCGGCAGGGGTACGGCCGAAGCGGGGCGCCGGTGCGGGCTGCACGACACCGTCGACGTCGATGAAGGTCCGGCGCGCCACGTTGTGAGGATGGTGAGGCGCTTCGTCCCAGTCCAGCACCGGAGCAAAGCAGGCGTCGCTGCCTTCCAGCAGCGCACACCACTCGTCGCGTGTGCGGGTCTTGAAGACGTCGGCCAGTCGCAGCTTCAGCAGCGGCCACAGCCGCGGATCCATCTGGTCGTCGAACAGCGGGTCATCGATGCCGCAGCGCTCGCGCAGCGTCCTGTAGAACTGCGGCTCAATTGCACCGATGGCGACGAAGCGGCCGTCCGCGCACGCGTAGGTGTCGTAGAAGTGCGATCCGCCGTCGAGCAGGTTCTCGCCGCGCTGGTTGCTCCACGCACCTTCGGCCTTCATGCCGTACATCATCGCCGACAGCAGCGCTGCGCCGTCGGTCATCGCAGCGTCCACGACCTGCCCCTTGCCGGAGTTGCGCGCTTCGTGAACCGCGCACAGGATGCCGAAGGCCAGCAGCATGCCGCCGCCGCCGAAGTCGCCGAGGTAGTTCAGCGGGACGACCGGCGCTTCGCCCGAGCGGCCGATCGCGTGCAGCGCGCCGCTGATGGCGACATAGTTGATATCGTGTCCGGCGGCCTGTGCCAGGGGTCCCGTCTGGCCCCATCCGGTCATGCGGCCATACACCAGCCGCGCATTGCGCGCGAGGCAGTCGTCAGGGCCTAGTCCCAACCGCTCCATGACGCCGGGCCGGAATCCCTCCATCAGCACGTCGGCGCGCTCGATGAGCCGGAGCACGGTGCTTCGCGGCCCCGGCTCGTGCAGGTCTGCCACGACCGCTCTGCGGCCCCGTCCCAGCACGTTCATTCCCGCCTGTGCGAGGACCGGTCTGGCAGGGCGCTCGATACGCACCACGTCGGCGCCCAGATCGGCGAGCATCATTGCTGCGAAGGGCGCCGGCCCTATGCCGGCCATTTCGATCACCCTCATGCCTGTCAACGGTCCGGGCATCGGTCGAACCCTATCTGCGTCTCGCCATCCGTTGTGGACAGGAAATGCTGGCATGCGGGCCATGCGCCCGGATCGTCCGAAGCGACGAGTTATGCGGCCCCTCCGGCAGCTCGGCCGGGAAACTGCGGGTCGCGTCGGGCCAGGAACGCGCTGACGCCTTCCGTGAAGTCCGGGCTGTGCAGCAGCCGTCGCTGCCGGTCGGCCTCGTAGCGCAACTGGGTTTCCAGTGCATTGGTCTCGGAGACGTCCAGGGCGCGGCGCAGTTCCAGCGCGACGCCGTCCGGCAGTGCGGCCAGCGCCAGCGCGATTTGCCGCGTCGCCTCGGTCAGCGCCGGATCGTCCACGCATTGCCAGATCAATCCCCATCGCTCGGCCGCTTCCGCAGTCAGGCGATCGCCCAGCAGCGCGAGGGCGGTCGCACGCGCCTTTCCCGCGAGGCGCGGCAGAAACCACGTCGTGCCCAGGTCCGGCAGGATGCCCAGGCGCGGCACGAAGGGAAGATAGAAGTAGGCGGACCGGGCCGCAATGACGATGTCCGCGGCCAGCGCAAGGCCCACGCCGGCGCCTGCGGCCAGGCCGTTGACCGCGGCGACGACGGGTACGCGCGACTGCCGTAGCTCCGTGATCAGTGGATTGGAAATGTCACGTACCGCATCGGCGATGCGCGTTGCCAGCGCCTGGTGGCCGCCGGTCTCCGCCCAAAGGGCAGGCAGGTTGGCGCCGGCGCAGAATGCACGCCCGGTGCCGGTGATCACCAGCACTCGTACGGCAGGGTTGACTTGCACGCGGGCGACAGCCTCGCGCAAGCGGCACTGCAGCACGGTATCCAGCGGATTGAGCTTTCCGGGCTGGTTCAGCGTCAGGGTCGCGACGCCGCCATCGATGCTGTCCAGAAGGCTGTCGTCGTCCACGGCCGGCTACTACAGCCGCTCGAAGATCGTGACATTGGCCATGCCGCCGCCTTCGCACATGGTCTGCAGGCCGTAGCGCTTCGCACGCTGCTTCAGCGCGTGCAGCAGCGTCGCCGTGAGCTTCGTGCCCGATGCACCCAGCGGGTGGCCCAGCGCAATGGCACCGCCATGGACGTTCAGCCGGTCGGGATCCGCGCCCGTGGCTTTCAGCCAGGCGAGCGGCACCGGCGCGAAAGCCTCGTTGACCTCGTACAGGTCGATGTCGTCGATACGCATGCCGCTGCGGCGCAGGGCTTGTGCCGTTGCCGGAATCGGCGCTTCCAGCATGATCACCGGATCGTGACCCAGGACCGACATATGGTGCACGCGAGCCATCGGCTCCAGCCCCAGCGACTTGAGCCCGTTGGCACTGACCACCACTGCGCCGCTGGCGCCGTCGCAGATCTGGCTTGCGTTCGCCGCGGTGACGCGACCGCCCTCGGCCAGCAGCTTGACTCCGGCAATGGCTTCAAGGCTGGCGTCGAAGCGTATGCCTTCGTCCACAACGTGCCGGGTACCGTCACTGCTGCCGTCCGCAGCGCGCGCGTCGACGGCGACGATCTCGTCCTCGAACCAGCCCTCCTTCGTGGCCTGCGCGGCAAGCTGATGGCTGCGCAGCGCATAGGCGTCGAGCTCCTCCTTGGTGAACTCGTACTTCCTGGCCATCATCTCCGCTCCGCTGAACTGGCTGAACTGCACGCCCGGATAGCGTTGCTGCAGCCGCGGGCTGACATAGGTGCCCAGGCCGTGCCTTTCGGGCAGCGACGACGGGGTGAACATCGGTACACGGGTCATGCTCTCGACGCCGCCGGCGATCACGACGTCCATCGAGCCCGACATCACCGCCTGCGCGGCGAAGTGCAGCGCCTGCTGCGATGATCCGCATTGCCGGTCCAGCGTGACACCGGGAACGGACTCCGGCAGCCGCGATGCCAGCACGGCGTTGCGCGCGACGTTCATCGACTGCTGGCCTACCTGGCTTACGCAGCCCAGCACCACGTCGTCAATGGAGGCCGGGTCGCAATCGGTGCATCCGAGCAGGTCATTGATGACTTCGGCCGCCAGGTCCACCGGATGCCAGCCCGCCAGCTTTCCGCCGCGACGACCACCTGCTACCCGGGTGGCCGCGACGATGTACGCCTCCTGCATCATTCGCTCCTGCGTGAGTTCTGATCGGCGAGTTGGAGTCCGGACGCCGGTCCTAACGTGGCGCCATGCGGATGGCGCCGTCTAGGCGGACGCTCTCGCCGTTGAAGTAGCGGTTGGTCAGCAGCGACTCGACCAGTGCGGCGAATTCGTCCGGGTGGCCCAGCCGCTTCGGGAAAGGAACCGAAGCGCCTAGCGATGTCCGCACGGCATCCGGCAACGTCATCAGCAGCGGCGTTTCGAACAGTCCCGGCTGTATCGTATTGACGCGGATGCCGTCGTTCATCAGGTCGCGCGCAATCGGCAGCGTCATGCCGACGATACCGGCCTTGGATGCCGAGTAGGCGGCCTGGCCGACCTGGCCGTCACTGGCGGCCACCGAGGCCGTATTGACGATGGCGCCGCGCTCGCCGTCGGGGCCGGCCTCGCGCTGCAGCATGCCGGCCGCCGACTTCGCGATGCAGCGGAACGTCCCGATGAGATTGATCTGGATGATGCGTTCGTATGCGTCCAGCGGAAAATGCTGCGGGGTGCCAGTCTGCCTGTCGCGGCTTGCGGTCTTGATTGCATTGCCAGTACCCGCGCAGTTGATCAGCGCCGCTTCCTGTCCGTGAGCGCGGCGCGCGAGTTCGAATCCGGCATCGACCTCGGTCTCGCGGGTCACGTCCACCCTGCAGAACAGGCCGCCGATCTCGCGTGCCAGGGCCTCCCCCGCACCGGGATTGATGTCGAATATGGAAACCTTGACGCCCAGCGCGGCCAAGCGCCGCGCTGTTGCGGCGCCCAAGCCTGAAGCGCCACCCGTGACCACGGCGCTGATGGAGGAGTCGAGCTTCATTGCACCAGTCTAGGAAGGCGGGTGGGCGGTCCGCATCGTCAGAAGCGACGATCTGTGCGCGCAGGGCGCCGTGGCACGGCGCGAACGCGCTATAAAGATGAGATTCAAAGCCGCTCTGAAACGGTCCGCGTCCGGCACTTACGCAAATGCCGACGCAGATGGAGACAATGGAGTCGCAGTCAGCCGTGCTGCTCGCACCATTGCGGGCGAAACTCGTGCCCCCGCATCCCAGCGGGCCGCAGGTCCTCCGGCAATCGGTGATCGACCAGGTATGCGCGCCGCAGGGTGCCAAGCTGGTCCTGATGCGTGCGCCTGCCGGGTTCGGCAAGACCACGGCCATGCTGCAATGTCAGTCGCGGGCGCAGGCAATGGCGATCGCGACGGGCTGGCTCACGCTCGATCGTTCCGATAACGACGCGTCGAGGTTTCTCGCTGGACTTGCTCACAGCGTCACAGCAATCATCGGTGAAGATCCCTCCGGCCCGGGGTTGAACGGGCGCTGTCGCACGACAGGTGACCTCGCGCTGCAGTTGATCTCGTGTCTGTCCAGGTTGGACGATCCATTCGCCATCTTCCTTGATGACTTCGAGACCGTTCGCGAGGCGAGCGTCCTGGGCTGGCTGCGCGAGCTTGTGGATCGTCTACCCCCGCAGGCGCGGCTCGTGGTGGCGTCGCGCAGCCTGCCGGATCTTCGCTTGGGACGGCTGCGTGCCAGGGGTCAGCTGCTGGAGATCGACGCAACCCGTCTTCGCTTCTCGCTGGAAGAGACGGCAGCCTTTTTCGGCTCGCCACCCAGGGGGCCTCTGTCGTTTGAGGACTTGTCCAAGCTGCATGCGAAGACGGAGGGTTGGGTGGCTGCGCTTTGGCTGGCATCCAGAGCGCTGGAACACAGCAAGTCCCCGTCGGAGTTCATCGAGCGCTTCTCTGGGACCGAGCAGGCAGTGGCCGACTACCTGGCCGAGGATGTACTGGAAAGGCAGCCGCCATCGATACGCGCCTTTCTGCTGCGCACTAGCGTACTGCGGCATCTGGAGGCGCCGCTGTGCGACGCGCTGATGCCCGGCGTCGACAGCCGCCAGGTGCTGAAGCGGTTGCAGTCCGCCGATGTGCTGCTGGTGCCGCTGGGCCACGAAGCCAGCACGTTCCGCTATCACAGCCTGTTTGCGCATTTCCTCCAGGCGCAACTGCGGCGGGAACTGCCGCAGGAACTGACGCAACTTCACGCCGAGGCGTCTCGGTGGTATGAGGCTCAGGGCCGTCCGGTGCCAGCCATCGACCATGCACTGGAAGGCCGCGACATCGAGCACGCGGTGCGTCTGCTGTCGCAGCACGCCCCGCGACTGCTTGCGCAGGGGCGCATGCGGCTGCTATCACGCTGGTTCTCGGTAGTGCCGTCGAGTGCGCTTGGAGATCATCCCGAACTTCAGCTGATTCATATCTGGTCCGTGTGCTTCACTCGAGGGCCGTGGGAGGCGATGGATCTTCTGTCCCGCAGCGGCCTGATCGGCTCTAACGACGTGCGCACAGTGCCGCACGTGCGAGCGCTGCAACCCTGTTTGCTCGCCATGATGGACCGCTACGAAGAGGCCTACGCCGCCGGGATCGCCAGCCTGGATCAGGGAGCCAGTGCCGTTCCGTTCGCCGACAACGTGTATGCGAACGCGATGGCCACCATAGCGGCGGTCATCGGCAGATCCGACCAGGCGCGTCGTCTAGTCGATGCGGCACGGCGCGGACAGGGTTCCGGGGCCAGTGAGTTCAACATGATGTACTCCGAAACCGCGGAAGGGATGATCGATCTGCAGGAGGCTCGCCTGAGGCAGGCGACCGCACGTTTCCGCATGGCGGTGACTGCCAATCGCACGGGCGACTACAGCCACACGGAAGGTAATGCCTGGGCCGGCGTTCCGTACGCGCTGTCCGTCTACGAAGGCAACGAGCTCGACCAGTCGGCCCACCTGCTGCACGTATACCTGCCTGTCGCCTGCGATGTCCGGCTGCCGGACCACGTGATCCTAGGTTACATCACGCTGTCACGCATCGCGTTCCTGCGTGGCGACGTCGACCACGCGCTGCAGCTGTTGACTGAGCTTGAGTACGTCGGGCACAAGGGGCGATTGCCGCGCGTGGCCGCGGGCGCAAAGCTGGAGCGCGCACGGCTGCAGCTGTTGCAAGGCCACTATGGCGCGGCGTCCGAGGAGCTCGACCGCACTGCGGATGCCGGCCTCTGGAAGAGAGTCGACTCGCTGCGCTTCCTTGCCAACGATCTTGAATACCTCGATCTGGCCCGGTTGCGATGGGAGTTGCACGCGGGCGATCCCCGCACCGCTGCAATCAGCCTGGCGTCCGCTGCGCAGGGGGCGGAGGAGGCCTCGCGGTTCCGCCGTGCACTGAAGCTGCGTGTCCTGCAGGCGGCTGCGCTTCAGCGCGCGGGGGACCCGACTGCCGCGGCGGTGGTGGCCGGCGCCTTGAAAGTTCTGTGCGGACAGGGCTTCGTCCGTCTGGTGCTGGACGAGGGCGAGATCGTCGGCCCGGTGCTGCATTCGCTGAATGCATCGCTGCAGTCCAGCCCTGCGCTGCACGACGACCCGGTGTTCGTTGACTACGTACAGCATCTGGCAAGCATCTGTCCGGCCAGCGGAAAGTCGACGGCGACATCCGAGGCGACCGGCGCGGCGATCCTGCTGGATCCGCTGACGCGCAAGGAGATACGAGTATTACAGCTGCTGGCCGAAGGGTACTCGAACGGCGCTATGGCCGAGAAGCTGTTCGTGTCGGACAGCACCGTGCGCACGCACCTGCGCAACATCAACACGAAGCTGAACGCACACAGCCGAACGCAGGCGGTAGCCGCGGCCCGGCGGCTCGGGGTCATTCCTTAAAGACGCGCAGTAGTGTCCCAGCGTCTGTCAGAGGAGAAAGAACTGTTGATCGTCGTGCGGCGGCAGAGGCGATGGTGCAAGCAGTCAATTTATCGGTGTTGTCTCGAACATTGTCAGGCTCAGGATCTGCAGGAGTTCGTAAAGGCTATGCGGCAGCAGCGCGCGCTTCTTGACGATGGCGATCAGCACGTAGGTGGCGACCGCGATCCAGATTTGCGTCTTCACCGCGTTCTCGCTGGTGCCGAAGAATGCCTTGATGCGCAGATGCTGTTTGATTCATTTGAAGAACAGTTCGACTTGCCAGCGCAGCCGGTACAGCTCGCCGATCGGCTCGGGCGGCAGCCGCGTGTTGTTGGTCAGGAACACGATGCGCTAGTCGTATGAAGCAACCGCAGCCTTCGAACAGGAAGGCACGTGCCTGGCCCGTGGTTACCTTCAGAGAACCGAGATGACGCCCACCGGCCTGAAGACCAATGCCGCTTCGACCCTTGACCAGGCATCAGGCGAGAAACGGCCTCGACGCGCCGGCCCGTGGTGTTCTCTCATCCGCCGCCGCCCAAGACGGCATACAGTCGCGCCTGACTCACCATCCCGGCCAGGCGCAACAAGATCAGTACCTGCTGCGCGGCGAAGTGGGCGCGTTGCGCGTCCAGCACGGAGAGGTAGCTGTCCGTGCCTTTGTCAAATCGCAGCGTGGCCAGGCGATAGCTGTCCGCCAGGGCCGCCGCGAGCGATTGCTGGGCGGCGACTTGCTCGTCGATCGTACCGCGCACGGCCAGCGCATCGGACACTTCGCGGAATGCTGTCTGGATGGCCCTTTCATACTCGGTCTGGATGATTTCCTGATCCGTCTTGCTGACCCGCAAAGCGGCCCACAGGCGGGCGTCGAAGATCGGCATGACGAACTGCGGCGTAAAGAGCCATGTGCCCGTCCCGGATTCGAACAATCTGGAGAGCTGGTCGCTCGCCGTGCCGAGGGTGGTGGTCAGCGAGATCCGCGGGAACAGCGCCGCTCGCGCGGCACCGATATTGGCATAAGCGCCCTTGAGGCGATGCTCGGCGGCCATCACATCGGGCCGACGCAACAATACATCGGAGGTCAGCCCCCCACTGATCGGCTTCGGCGGCGAGACACTGGCGAGATCCGGGGCCAGCCAGTCTTCCGCAACCGGCGTGCCGACCAGCAGGTCGAGGGCATTCTTGTCCTGAGCGACGAACTGCGTGTAAACGGCGACGTCGCGGCGCGCCGTATCCAGCGGGACTTGCGCACGTTTGAGATCCAGCTCGTTGGCCAGCCCGACCTCGAAGCGTCTCTTCACCAGGGCATGGGCCGCCCGCTGGCTTTCAAGGGTGGCGCGCGAAAGTTGCAGGTTTTCCCGATCAGCAGCCAGGGTGAGGAAGGCACGCGCGACTTCGGCCACCAAAGCAATCTGCGCCCCGCGTCGCGCCTCGTCGGTCGCGAGATATTCCTCCAGCGCCTGAGCGGACAGGCTGCGGATGCGGCCGAAGAAGTCGATCTCCCAGGCGACAATGCCCAGGTCGACGCTGTACCGGCTGTCGGTGCGCGGCTGCCCTTGCTGCAACAGGTCGGCCGAGCGCTGCTCCCTGCTGCCTCCGCCCCGGGCGCCAACGCTCGGAAAGAGCTCCGCCCGCTGGATGCCATACAGGGCCTGTGCCCGCTCGACGTTGAGCGCGGCGAGACGCAGGTCGCGGTTGTTCGCCAGCGCCGTTTCGATGAGCTTATGCAGGCGTGCGTCGGTGAAGAATTCCTGCCACTTCAGCTCGTCCGCGCGCGGCGCGGAGGCATCGGGCGTCGGATAAGCGGGGCCGGCGGGCCAGGCGGACGGTACCGGCGTGTCCGGCTTTTCGTACGTCGGCGCCATCGAACATCCCGCCAACGCCAAGCCAATCAGGGACAGCGCGCACACCAGGGCCTTATTCATGACCCACCCCCCGACGTGCCTTCGACCATAAGCCCTGGTGTGGTCCGGCCAGTGCGCCGCCCGAAAGACTTGTAGATCATGACGTAGAACAACGGGGCAAAGAAGATAACCAGCAGGGTCGAGGTCACCATGCCGCCGAGCACCGCGGTACCGATGGCGGTTTGCGCGCCGGCGCCCGCGCCACCTGCCAGCGCCAGCGGCAGCACGCCGAAGCCGAAGGCCAGCGAGGTCATGACGATGGGGCGCAGGCGCAGCTTGGCCGCTTCCAGCGTGGCTTCGACCAATCCCGCGCCCGCCTCGACGCGCTGCATGGCAAACTGAATGATCAGGATCGCGTTCTTCGTGGTCAGCCCCAGCGTGGTCAGCATGCCGATCTGGAAATAGACGTCGTTAGGCATATGGCGCAGGCTCGAGGCGATCACGCCGCCGATGATTCCCAGCGGCAGCGTCAGCAGAATCGCGACGGGAATCGGCCAGCTCTCGTACAGCGCCGCCAGGCACAGGAATATGACGAAGAGCGAGAAGGCATACAGCAAGGTGGTCTGGGTGCCGGCCATGCGCTCCTGATAGGAAAGGCCGGTCCAGTCATAGCCGATGCCCTGCGGCAGGCGCCCGGCGATTTCTTCCATGGCGCGCATCGCATCGCCGGTGCTGTAGCCAGGCGCCGGACTGCCCCAGATGTTGATCGACGGGAACGCGTTGTAGCGCTCCAGCTTCGGCGAACCACTCACCCATCGGCCGCTGGCGAAGGAGGCGAAGGGCACCATCCTGCCTTCCTTGTTGCGCACCTGGAGCTTTTCCAGGTCCGTGGGCAGCATGCGCAAGGGAGCTTCGGCCTGGACGAAGACCCGTTTCACCCGTCCTGCCTGGATGAAGTCGTTCACGTAGGCGCCGCCAAACGCTGCCGTGATGGTGTTGTGAATGGCGCTGACGGGCACGCCCATGGCGCCGGCCTTGTCCCAGTCGACATCGACGTGGTACTCGGCCGCGTCTTCCATGCCGTTGGGACGGACCTGCATCAGGCGCGGGTCCTGGGCAGCCATGCCCAGCACCATGTTGCGCGCGTTCATCAGGGCTTGATGACCCAGGCCGCCGCGGTCCTGCAACTGGAAGTCGAAACCGCTGGCGTTGCCCAGCTCGATCACCGAAGGCGGCGGAAAGGCGAACACCATTGCCCCCTTGATCTGCGAGAAGGCGCCCATTGCCCGTCCGGCGATGGCCTTGACCTTGAGGTCGGGGCGCTGGCGCAAGTTCCAGTCCTTGAGCTTGGCGAAGCCGATGCCCACGTTCTGCCCCTGGCCGGCGAAACTGGCGCCGGCAACCGTTAGAGACGAATCGACCGCCTCCTTCTCGTTCCGGGCGAAGTGATCGCGCGCCTGATTCATGACCGCCTCGATCTGCTCCAGCGACGATCCCGCCGGCAGCACCGCCTGCATGAGCAGGATGCCTTGGTCCTCGTCGGGCAGATAGGCCGTGGGCATGCGCACGAACAGGAAGCCCAGCCCCGCGACGATCAGCACATAGACGAACACATAGCGCAGCCGCCGCGCCAGGACATGGCCGACGGCGCGCGTGTACCAGTCGCGAAACTTGAAGAAGACATGCTCGAACCACAAGAAGAACGGTCGCAGGAACCAGATGGCGGCTTCGGCGGACTCGTGCCCCTTGGCTACCGGCTTGAGGAAGGTGGCGCACAGCACCGGCGTCAGGACCAGGGCGACCACCACCGACAGCAGCATGGCCGCTGCCACCGTCACGGAAAACTGCCGGTAGATGACGCCGGTGGACCCGCCGAAGAACGCCATCGGCAGGAACACCGCCGCCAGCACAACACCGATGCCGATCAGCGCCGGCGTAATCTGCTCCATGGATTTGGCGGTGGCCTCGCGGGGCGGCAGCCCTTCCTCGCTCATGATGCGTTCGACGTTCTCCACCACCACGATGGCGTCGTCGACCAGCAGGCCGATGGCCAGCACCATCGCGAACATGGTCAGCATGTTGATGGAGAAGCCGAACAGAAACAGCACGAAGAAGGTGCCCAGCAGCACCACCGGCACGGCGAGGGTCGGGATCAGGGTGGCGCGCAGGTTGCCCATGAACAGCCACATGATCAGGAACACCAGCACCACCGCCTCGATCAGAGTCTTGACGACCTCGTCGATGGCGACCTTGGTGAAGGGCGTGGTGTCGTAGGGGTAGATCACCTTCATGCCCGGCGGGAAATAGCGGCTCATCTCCGCCAACTTCTGCTTGACCTTGTCTGCCGTCTCCAGGGCATTGGCGCCGGCGGCCTGGCGAATCGCCAGCGCGGCGGCGGGCTTGCCGAGGTAATTGGCAACGATGTCGTAGCGCTCGGTACCGAGTTCCGTGCGGCCGATGTCCTTGACGCGCACCACCGAGCCATCCGCGTTGGTGCGAATGGGGATGGCCGCGAACTGCTCGGGTGTCTGCAGCAGGTGCTGCACGACGATGGCGGCGTTCATGCGCTGGCCCGGCACGGCCGGCGCGCCGCCCAGCTGGCCGGCGGAAGCTTCGACGTTGTAGGTCCTGAGCGCCGCGATGACGTCCTCGACGGTCAGCCGGTAGCTGGTGAGCTTGTCCGGATCCAGCCAGACGCGCATGGCGTACTGGGAGCCGAAGTTCTCCACTTCGCCGACACCCGGCACGCGCGAGAGGATCTTTTCCAGATTTGACTGCGCGTAGTCGCGCAGATCGTCACCGGTCATGCTGCCGTCCTCGGAAATGAGGCCGACGATCAGCAGGTAGTTGCGCGTCGATTTGCTGACCTTGACTCCCTGCTGCTGCACGACGGCCGGCAGGCTGGCCATGGCGAGCTGCAGCTTGTTCTGCACCTTCGACCAGGCGACATTCGGGTCAGTGCCGGGGGCGAAGGTGAGCTCGATGCGCGATGCGCCCGAGGAGGAACTGGTGCCCGACAGATACAGCATGTCGTCCAGGCCCGTCATCTTCTGCTCGATGATCTGGGTGACCGTGTTTTCCACGGTCTCCGCGGAGGCCCCCGGGAAGAAGGCATCGATGGCGATGGCCGGCGGCGCGATCGGTGGGTACTGGGCGATTGGCAGGTTGTGGATCGCCAGGGCGCCAGCCGCCATCATGGCGATGGCGATGACCCAGGCAAATACCGGCCGGGCGAGAAAGAATTTCGACAGCATGGAGGCCGCTCCCTTATTTCGCTGCGCTGCTTGCGGCGGCTTCCGCGCCCGCGGGCGGCGTGGCGCTGGCCTGGAAGGGCTCGGTCTTGACGGTCACGGGCGTGCCGGGGCGCAGCATCTGCAGGATCTGCACGCCTTCAACGATCACCCGATCGCCGGCGGCGAGCCCTGACGTCACCAACCACTGGTTCCCGATCTCGCGTTCGAGAGTCAGCATCCTCATGCCGACTTTGCCTTCCTTATCGACGACAAAGGCGTAAGGCTCGCCTTTCTGATTTCGCAGTACACCTTGCTGCGGAACGAGGAGCGCCGCTTCGAGGACGCCTTCCTCCACCGTCGCCCGAACGAACATGCCGGGCAAGAGCACGCCCTCTGGATTGGGAAAGACCATGCGCAGGATCACCGATCCCGTGCTGGCGTCCACAGAGACATCGCGGAATTCCAAGGTTCCGCGATGGGCGTAGTTCCGACCGTCCTCCAGTACCAGTCCTACTCTGTTCCGCTCCTTGCTCCCCTGCTGCAAGCCGCCTTCCTCCAGCCGTCGACGCAGACGCAACAGATCGTTGCTGGACTGCGGCACGTCGACGTAGATCGGATCGAACTGTTGAATCGTCGCCAGCGGCGTCGGCTGGTAAGCCGTGACGATGGCCCCCTCGGTCACACTGGACTTACCGATGCGGCCGGAAATCGGGGCCGTAATGCGGGTATAGGCCAGGTTGATGCGGGCGGACTCCATCTGCGCCTTCCAAGTCGCGATGTCCGCCTCGGCCTGCTTGAGGGCCGCGGCGGCGTCATCGAAATCCTGCTGACTGACGGCCTTGTCCGCGAGCAATTCCTTGAAGCGCTCGGCACGGACGCGGATCGCGGGAAGATTGGCTTCGGAACGCGCCAACGCCGCGCGAGCATTGTCCAGCGCCGCTTGGTAAGGAGCCGGATCGATCTGATAGAGCACGTCGCCCGCCCGGATCTGCGCGCCTTCCGTAAACTGCCGCTTTTGGATCAGACCATTGACCTGCGGCCGAAGCTCAGCGACGCGGAAAGCCGAGGTGCGCCCCGGCAACCGGGTGGAGAGCGTAACCTTCTGCGGCTGAATGGTTATGACGGAAACCTGCGGCGTGCCCCCGCCTGGACCGCCTGCCGGCGGCTTGCCGCCCGGACTGCAGGCAACAAGAAAGATCACGAGCAAACCGGCGGCAGGGAGTCTGGGCAGGTTCATTGGAGCGGTCCTCAAAGCGAATAGATGCGAAGAAAACAATCGACGATGCGTTCAGCGCGCCTGGGTAGCACGGCCGCCTCGGCCGCGTCGGCACAGAACAGACGGCGGGTATGCTCGAAGCCCATCAG
>NZ_DAOKZG010000026.1:0-44450 GCF_035325765.1 Ottowia sp. | reverse complement strand
GGGTCGATCAGGTAGCCCATGTGGAAGTTGCCGTCGCCCACGTGGCCGACCAGGAAGTAGGGGATGCCGCTGGCGTCGGCCTCGTCGACGCTGGCCAGCAGCGCGTCGGCCAGGCGCGAGATCGGCACGCAGACGTCGGTCGTGATGCAGCGGCAGCCGGGACGGCTCTGCACGCCGGCAAAGTAGGCGTTGTGGCGCGCGGTCCACAGGCGCGTGCGCTCCTCGGGCGTGTCGGCCCATTCGAAATCGGCGCCGCCGTGTTCGCCGGCGATCGCCTGCACCGCCTCGGTCTGCTCCTTCACGCCGGCGGGCGAGCCGTGGAATTCCATCAGCAGCATCGGCGCCTCGCGCAGGTCGAGCTTGCTGTACTGGTTGACGACCTGCACCGTGCGGGCATCCAGCAGTTCGACACGGGCGATCGGCACGCCAAGCTGGATCACCTGGATCACCGTGTCGACGGCGTCGGCGATGCTCGGGAACGAGCACACCGCAGCCGCCACCGCCTCGGGCAGCGGGTGGATGCGCAGCGTGATCTCGGTGATCACGCCGAGCGTGCCCTCGCTGCCGACGAACAGGCGCGTCAGGTCGTAGCCGGCACTGCTCTTCTTGGCGCGCGTGCCGGTGCGGATCACCTCGCCGCTGGCCAGCACCACCTCCAGCGCCAGCACGTTCTCGCGCATGGTGCCGTAGCGCACGGCGTTGGTGCCGCTGGCGCGCGTGGCGCTCATGCCGCCCAGGGTGGCGTTGGCGCCCGGGTCGATCGGGAAGAACAGGCCCTGGTGGCGCAGCTCGGTGTTGAGCTGCTCGCGCGTGACGCCGGGCTGCACGGTCGCAGTCATGTCGTCGGCGCTGACGGCGAGGATGCGGTTCATGCGCGTGAGGTCCAGGCTGATGCCGCCCTGCACCGCCAGCAGATGCCCTTCCAGCGAGGAACCGATGCCGTAGGGGATCACCGGCACCTGGTGCGCCGCGCACAGCTTGACGAGGTCGCTCACGTCCTGCGTGCTGGCGGCGAACACCACGCCCGCCGGCGGCGGCACCGTGGTGAAGGCCGATTCGTCGCGCCCGTGCTGCTCGCGCACCGCCAGCGCATCGGAAAACGCGTCGCCAAAGCGCTGGCGCAGCGCCTCGACCAGGACAGGAGGCACCGGGCGCGGCTGGATCTCGGGTGCCACGTGGGCGGCTTGCACGGGGGCGTTCATGGTGGTCTCCAGGGATTCGCGGGACAGTTTAAGCCGCAGTCCGGTTCATCGTGGCGCGAGCACCGCCATGGTGATGCGCGAGACGCAGCTCAGCCGTCCGGCAGCGTCGTGCATCTCGATCGCCCAGACCTGGGTCGTGCGCCCCAGATGCACCGGCCGTGCGGTGCCCGTGACCCAGCCTTCGGTGACGCCGCGAATGTGGTTGGCATTGATCTCCAGACCGACCACGCGCGCGTCCTCGGGACAGCAGCAGGCGGCGCCGGTGGAGCCGAGCGTCTCGGCCAGCACCACGCTGACGCCGCCATGCAGCAGCCCGTAGGGCTGGCGCGTGCGCGGATCCACCGGCACGCGCGCACGAATGAAGTCGTCGCCAACCTCCAGGAATTCGATGCCCAGATGGGACACGGCGGTGTCCTTGCTCATCTCGGTGAGGGCGTCGACCGAGATGGGGCGTTGCCAGATTCGCATGGGTGTTCCTTTCCTTGTCGTGCGAGCCCGCAAGACTACCGCAGCTGCGTCGGGGGTCGCGCCAGCACGTCGGCGGGCGGCTACCATTGCCGCATGCCCGACCGCTACGCCGTCATCGGCCATCCCATCGGCCACAGCCAGTCGCCCCTCATCCATGGCCTGTTCGCGCGTGCCCTGGGTCACGACATGGTCTACGAGGCCATCGACGGCGGGCCGGACGAGGCCAGCTTCCGGCAGGCGCTGGCGCGCTTCCGCGCCGCCGGCGGGCGCGGGCTGAACGTCACCCTGCCGTTCAAGCAGGCGGCGCTGGCGGTGGCCGACGAGGCCAGCGACGAGGCGCGGCGGGCGGGCGCCGCCAATACGCTGGGCTTCGAGGGCGGCCGCGTCGCCGCGCACAACACCGACGGCATCGGCCTGGTGCGCGACCTCGAGGCCAACCTGGACCAGCCGCTCGCCGGGCGCTCGATCCTGCTGCTGGGTGCGGGCGGCGCCACGCGCGGCGTGCTGCTGCCGCTGGCGCGCGCCGGCGCGGCACGCATCGTGATTGCCAACCGCGGCGCCGACAAGGCGCAGGCGCTGGCGGCCGAACTGGCGCCGCATGCCGGCCGCTGCGCGCTCGCCGGTGGCGGCTATGCCGCGCTGGCGCGGGAAGCCGCCTTCGACCTCGTCATCAACGCGACCTCGGCCAGCCTGGCCGGCGCCGCGCCGGCGGTGCCGGCGTCCAGCTTTGGCGCCGGCACGCTGGCCTACGACATGATGTACGGGCGAGGCTTGACGCCCTTCCTGCGGCTGGCGCAACAGGCCGGCTGCACGCGCCTGGCCGACGGCGTCGGCATGCTGGTCGAGCAGGCCGCTGAATCCTTCGCGTGGTGGCGCGGCGTGCGCCCCGACACGCGTGCGGCGCTGGACTGGCTGGCCGTGCCGCTGACCTGATCCACAATGCCGCCATGAAGCTCCTCGTCCTGCACGGTGTCAACCTGAACATGTTCGGCCAGCGCGATCCGGCGCACTACGGCAGCGCGACGCTGGCCGACATCGACCGCGCGTTGCTGCAGCTCGGCGACGAGTTGGGCGTGACGGTGGAGTGCTTCCAGACCAACCATGAGGGCGCGCTGTGCGAGCGCATCCATCAGGCGCACCACGATCGCGTCGACGGCGTGCTGATCAACGCCGGCGCCTGGACGCACACCAGCATCGCCATCCGCGACGCGCTGGCGATCCTGGGCTGCCCGATCGTCGAGGTGCACATGTCCAACATCCACGCGCGCGAGGCGTTCCGCCACCGCTCCTATATCGCCGACGTCGCCCGTGGGCAGATCTGCGGCTTTGGTGTCGACTCCTACCTTCTGGGCCTGCGCGCGCTGGCGCGCCAGGCCGGGCCGGCACGGGCCGCATCGGCCAGCGCATGAATCGCAAGACCCCAAGACAGGAGAAAGCCAAGCATGGGAAAACGTCTCAGCCAGATCGCCACGCGCACCGGTGACGATGGCACCACGGGCCTGGGCAACAACACGCGCGTGTCCAAGGCGAGCGGGCGGCCGCACGCGATGGGCGATGTCGACGAACTGAACAGCCACATCGGGCTGCTGCTCACCGAGACGCTGCCGCAGGACGTGCGCACCCTGCTCACCGACATCCAGCAGCAGCTCTTCAACCTGGGCGGCGAGATCTCGATCCCCGGCTTCGAGCTGCTCAAGGACGATGCGCTGGCGCACGTGGACGAGGCCCTCAAGCACTACAACGCCAAGCTGCCGCGGCTCGAGGAATTCATCCTGCCGGGAGGCACGCGCGCCGGCGCGCAGGCACACGTGTGCCGCACCGTGGCGCGGCGCGCCGAGCGCAGTGTGGTGGCGCTGGGCGAGCAGGAGGACCTGCGACCGGCACCGCGGCGCTACCTGAACCGCCTGTCCGACCTCATGTTCGTGCTGGCCCGCGTGCTCAATCGCGGCGAAGGGCAGGAGCCGGGCGAGGTCTACTGGGCGAGCGAGAAGCTCGGGCGCGGCGCCGCCGGGGACTGAGCGCCGCGCGCTGGGTGAATCCCGAATGGCGCAACCCGGGGCGTCACGGTTAGCATGGCCTTCTTTGTCGAGTTTCCGGAGGAATACCCCATGCGATTGAAGATCAAGCTCGCCGCCGGCCTGACGGCCGGCCTGCTGGCCCTGGGCGGCGCCGCGCTGGCGCAGAAGGCACAGTTCATCAACGTCCTGACGGGCGGCCAGAGCGGGGTCTACTACCCGGTGGGCGTGGCCTTGTCGCAGCTGTTCGGCAAGGCACTGCCGGACGTGCGCAGCACGGCCCAGGTGACCAAGGCCTCGGCCGAGAACCTGAACCTGCTGCAGGCCGGGCGCGGCGAGGTCGCCTTCGCCCTGGGCGATGCCGTGGCCGACGCCTGGGCCGGCGATGCCGAGGCCGGCTTCAAGGAGCCGCTCACCCACCTGCGCGGCTTCTCGGCCACCTACAACAACTACATCCAGATCGTCGCCAGCGAGGAATCGGGCATCAAGACCCTGGCCGACCTCAAGGGCAAGCGCCTGTCGGTGGGCGCCGCCAAGTCGGGCACCGAGCTGAACGCGCGCGCCATCCTGAAGGCCGGCGGCCTGAGCTACACCGACCTCGGCAAGGTGGAATACCTGCCGTTCGGCGAGTCCGTCGAGCTGATGAAGAACCGCCAGCTCGATGCGACGCTGCAGTCGGCCGGCCTGGGCGTGGCCTCGATCCGCGACCTCGCCAGCTCGGTGAAGATCGTCGTCGTGCCGGTGCCCAAGGACGTGGTGGCCAAGGTCGGCAGCGCGGCCTACCTGCCCGCCATCATCCCGGCGGGCACCTACACCGGCCAGACGGCCGACGTGGAGACAGCGGCGATTCCGAACTTCCTGATCACCCAATCGAAGGTGCCGGACGACCTGGCCTACGCCATGGTGAAGGCGATGTACGAGAACATCGACACCCTGTATGCGGCGCACAACGCGGCCAAGGCGATCAAGCTGGAGAATGCCGTGACCGGCATGCCGGTGCCGCTGCATCCCGGCGTGGAGCGCTACTACCGCGAGAAGGGCGTGATCAAGTGAGGCCTGCCGGGCCGGGGTCTCGCGTCCAGGCTGGCGCAGCGCGCGCTGCGCGCCGTGCGGCCCGGGCGCCAGCCCGCACTTCCTGAGCCCGCACGGAGCCCGGCATGAGCCCGTCCACCGCCCCGATCCCCGTTGAAGCCACCGTGGCGCCCTCGCAGCCGGAGGAGGAGCTGCTGATGCCGCGGCACGACCAGCTTGACTGGCGCAACGCCGTGTTCTGGGTGGCGCTGGCCTTTTCCAGCTTCCAGGTCATCACCGCCGCCTTCAGTCCGCTCTCGAGCCAGGTGGTGCGCGCGGTGCACGTGGGCTTCGTGCTGCTGATGATCTTCCTGCTCTACCCCGGCTTCACGCCGCGTGGGAAGGGCTACAAGCCGCTGGCCTGGCTGCTCGGCATCGCCGGCTTTGCCACCGGCATCTACCAGTGGGTGTTCGAGGCCGACCTCACGCACCGCGCGGGCGAGCTGACCGACGCCGACTGGGTCGCCGGCATCGTGCTGCTGGTGCTGGTGTTCGAGGCGGCGCGGCGCATGATGGGCTGGGCGCTGCCGATCATCTGCGCGGTGTTCCTGGCCTACGGCCTGTGGGGCGACCTGCTGCCGGCGGCCCTGCAGCACCGCGGCTACGGCGCCGACCAGATCGTAAGCGCGCTTTCCTTCGGCACCGAGGGCATCTACGGCACGCCGACCTACGTGTCGTCGAGCTACATCTTCCTGTTCATCCTGTTCGGCTCCTTTCTCGAGCAGGCCGGGATGATCCAGCTGTTCACCGACTTCGCCATGGGCACGGTGGGCCACACGCGCGGCGGTCCGGCCAAGGTGTCGGTGATCAGCTCCGGCCTCATGGGCACCATCAACGGCTCGGGCGTGGCCAACGTGGTCACCACCGGGCAGTTCACGATCCCGCTCATGAAGCGCTTCGGCTACAGCCCGGCCTTTGCCGGCGGGGTCGAGGCCACGTCCAGCATGGGTGGCCAGATCATGCCGCCGGTGATGGGGGCGGTGGCCTTCATCATGGCCGAGACGCTGAACATCCCCTACGTCGAGGTCTGCATCGCCGCCAGCATCCCGGCCATGCTGTATTTCGCCACCGCGTTCTGGGTCGTGCACCTGGAAGCCGGGCGCAAGAACCTGCTGGGCCTGCCCAAGGAGGAATGCCCGAACCCCTGGACCGCGGTGAAGCGCCAGTGGTATCTGCTGATCCCGCTGATCGGCCTCGTGGTGCTGCTGTTCTCGGGCTACACGCCACTGTTTTCCGGCACCGTCGGCCTGGGCCTGACGGCGATCCTGATCTTCGGCGCCGCCTGCATGCAGGGCGTGCGTGGCATGCCGCTGCGCGTGCTGTTCTGGCTGCTGCTGGCGCTGGCGACGGCGGGCTTCTACGAGTTCGGCGTCGGCACCTTCTTCGTGCTGGTCGCGCTGCTGGTGGCCCTGACCTACGCGCTGCGCACCGGACGGGACACGCGCAAGCTGGCGGTGCAGGCCATGGTCGACGGCGCGCACCACGCGCTGTCGGTGGCGATCGCCTGCGCCCTGGTCGGCGTCATCATCGGCATCATCAACCTGACCGGCGTGGCGGCCGAGCTGGGCGGCTACGTGATCGCGCTGGGCCGCAACAACCTGCTGCTGGCGCTGGTGCTGACCATGCTGAGCTGTCTGGTGCTGGGCATGGGCATCCCGACCATCCCCAACTACATCATCACCAGTTCGCTGGCGGCGCCGATCCTGCTCGAGCTGGGCGTGCCGCTGATCATCTCGCACATGTTCGTGTTCTATTTCGGCATCATGGCCGACCTCACGCCGCCGGTGGCGCTGGCCGCCTTCGCGGCGGCGCCGATCGCGCGCGAGCGGCCGCTGAAGATCGGCGTGAACGCCATGCGCATCGCCGTGGCCGGCTTCATCATGCCCTACATGGCGGTGTATTCGCCGGCGCTGATGCTGCAGGGCGGCGACTGGTGGGCCACGGTCTACGTGGTGCTCAAGGCGGTGCTGGCGATCGGTCTGTGGGGCGCGGCGACGATCGGCTTCGTGGCCTCGCCACTGTCCTGGGTCGAGCGTCTGTACGCCTTTGCCGCCGCCTGCCTGCTGGTGGTGGCCGCGCCCTGGACCGACGAGATCGGCTTCCTGGCCTGCGCCGCCTTCGTGCTCTGGCACCTGTGGCGCACGCGGCGCGTGCGCGCGGCGGTGCCGGCCTGAGCCGTGGCCGGCGCGGCGCTGCTCGGCGCCTGCCTGGCGCTGGCCGCCAGCCTGCCGCCGGACGCCACGATCGAGCTGCCGGCCGCGGGCGACGCGGGCGTGCGCTTCGTGGCCGCGTCGCGCTTCACCCTGGCCTGGACGCATTCGATCGAGAAGACGCGCTGGGAAGAGGACTACCGCGTGCGGCGCGATGCTGCGGGCCGGCCGGGCCTGCAACTCGAGCGGGCGCGCATTCGCGGCAGCGGTGCCGGGATGGAACCGCCAGCGGATGCCGTGCTGCGTGACGGCTGGTACGAATACCGGCCCGCCGAGCGGCACGCCGGCGTGCTGCGTCTCACGCGTTCCATCTATACCGCCGATTACGACTGGTGCGTGGCCGAGGTCTGCGTGCCGCTCGGCCACCTGCTGCCTTCGGATGGCGGGGTGACGCTGCTGTGGCCGTGCGAGACGGCGTCCTGAACCGGCTGCTGCCGGAATCAGGACAGCACGATGCGCGCCTCGAAGCCGTGGCTGTGGCCCGGTGGCGGCGAGGCCAGCTCCAGGCGCGCGCCGTGCTGGCGCGCGATGGTGGCGACGATCGACAGGCCGAGGCCATAGCCGGCGACGTCGCCCGCGTGGCGCATGTGGCGCTGGCGCAGGGTCTGCAGCAGGTCCGGCGCGATGCCGGGGCCCTCGTCGCGCACGGCCAGGGTGGCCGGTGGCCGCAGCTCGATCAGCACGCGCGCCGGCGCGGCGTGGCGCAGGGCGTTTTCCACCAGGTTGCGCAGGGCGATCGCCAGCGCGTCGAGGTCGCCGGCCACGGGCGCCAGCGGCGGCTCGGGCAGGCGCAGATCGAGCCGGGCCGCCACGGCCTCGTCCTGCCAGAACTCCTCGGCCACGGTGGCGGCCAGCCGCGCCAGGTCGATCGGCTGGCGCAGCAGGGCGGCGCCGGATTCGGCACGCGAGAGCTGCAGCAGCTTCTCGCTGCGGTGCGCCAGCGCCTGCAGTGCCACCAGCGCCGCCTCCACCTCGGCGCGTTCCAGGCCGTGGTCGAGCGCGGTCTGCAGGCGCAGGCGCGCCGCGGTGAGCGGCGTGCGCAGCTCGTGCGCGGCGTTGGCGGCGAGCGCGCGCTCCACGTCCAGTGCGTGCGCCAGGCGTTCGAGCAGGCGGTTCACGTCATCGGCCACCGAGGCGAGTTCCCGCGGCGCACCGGGCAGCGCGATCGGGCTCAGGTCGGCGCCACCGCGCTGCGCGATCGCGTCCGCGAGCTGGGCCAGGCCGCGCAGCTCGCGCCGGGCGATCTGGCGCAACCCCAGGCCGAGCAGTGGCAGCACAGCGACCAGTGGCACCAGCAGGCCGATCAGGGTGCGGTTGACGGCGCTGCGCCGTTCGCCCAGCGGGTCGGCGACCTGCAGGTACAGCGCGCGCGTCGGGTGGCGCACGGTATAGATGCGCCAGTCGCGCAGGTCCTGGAAGCCGGGCGCCAGCGGCACGTCGAACATGGCGTCGGTGGCGCCGGCCGAGCGCAGCAGCACGCGCGTGTCGCCGTCCACCAGCTGGTAGATCAGCTCGTCCTCCTGGAACAGCGCCGGGCGTGCCAGCCGCGGGGCGTCGGACTGGCGGGGCTCCGCGGTGGCGTCGACCTGGGTCAGCGCGATGTCGAACATGCGGTGCGCCGCCTCGACCAGCTCGTTGTCGAAGTTGTAGCGGATCTCGCGATCGACATACCAGGCCACGGCCAGCACGCCAGCCAGCCAGACGGCGCCGGTCCACAGCACCAGGGTGCGCGTCAGGCGCCCGGCCAGCGAACCGGCGACGCGACGCGCCGGGCCGTGCGCGGCGGCCTGCGCCTCAGGCATCGTCCGCATCCGCGGCGCAGAGCCGGTAGCCCAGGCCGCGCAGGGTCTGGATGTGGGTGCGCCCCAGCTTGCGCCGCAGCCGACTGATGAAGACCTCGAGCGTGTTGCTGTCGGCTTCGGCGTCGAAGCCGTAGAGTGCGTCCTGCAGCGCCTCGCGCGTGTGGATGCGATCGGGTCGGCTGGCCAGCACGCGCAGCAGCGCCCACTCCTTGGGCGTGAGCTCGACCGGCCGGCCGGCGCGGCGCACCCGGTCCTGGCCGAGGTCGATCTCCAGCGTTCCCAGGCGCAGCAGCGTCGAGGCCGTGCCGCTGCGCCGACGCTCGACCGCGCGCAGGCGCGCCAGCAGCTCCGCCGGGTCGTAGGGTTTGACCAGGTAGTCGTCGGCGCCCGCGTCGAGGCCGCGGATGCGGTCGCTGACCTGGTCGCGTGCCGTCAGGACGATGACGATCGGGCGCTCGCGCAGCGCGCGCAGCTCGGGCAGCAGCGCCAGGCCGTCGCCGTCGCCCAAGTGGAGGTCGAGCAGCACCGCCGCGTACTGCGCCGCGGCCAGCGCCGCACGCGCCGCCGCCAGGCTGGGCGCGGCGTCCACCACGAACGACTTGGCGCGCAGGTAGGCGCACACCGCCTCGGACAGCGTGACGTCGTCTTCAACCAGCAGGATGCGCATGGGCCGGGCCTTGGCAGCAGATGGGCGTGAGTCTACGGCCAGCCGAGCGGCGGCACGTTCCGTCTCGTTCAGCCGGCATTCAGGCAGCGGGGGTAGGCTGCGCGACCTTGCACCCGATGCGCGACCTGCACGCCGCGCGGATTCAGCATGCCTGCCACCGATTCCCGCCCGCTCGCGATCACGGCGCTGGCTTTGCTGCTGTTGCTGGCCTGGGATGCGAGCGGTGGGGACCTGTGGCTGGCACGGCTGGCGGGGGGCGCCACCGGATTCCCCTGGCGCGAGGATTTCTGGCTCACCGAGGTGCTGCATCGGGGCGGCAAGGCGCTCGGCTGGGCCGTCTGGTTCGGCCTGCTGCTGCAGCTGCGCTGGCCGCGTGGCGTGCTGCGGCGGCTCACGCCGGGCGAGCGCTGGCAGCTGGTGCTGAGCGCGCTCGCGGGGGTGGCGGCGGTGGCCCTGCTCAAGCACTTCAGCCAGACCAGCTGCCCCTGGGATCTGGCCGGGTTCGGCGGCCGGGCGACCCACATCTCGCACTGGCTGTGGGGGATGCGCGATGGCGGGCCCGGTCACTGCTTTCCGGCGGGCCACGCCTCGGTCGGCTTTGCCTTCGTCGGCGGCTGGTTCGCCCTGCGGCGGCACGCGCCGCGAGCGGCCGCGGCGTGGCTGGCGGCGGCGCTGCTGACGGGCCTGGTGCTGGGCATCAGCCAGCAGCTGCGCGGCGCGCACTTCTTCAGCCACACGCTGTGGAGCGCCTGGGTCTGCTGGCTCGCGGGCTGGGCCTGCGACCTGGCGCGGCGCGCGCTGATCCGCACGCGGCAGATGCCGATAGATACAAAGCTGAACACTCCCTGAACCCGGCGTTCAGCCATGCTTCAGCCGGCGCCCGCACAGTCGCGGCGATGTCCGAACTCGCGTCTTCCCCCGTCCTGTCATCCGCCCGCAGGACGTGGCTCCCGGCGGGCGCGGCCGCGGCCTGGGACTGGCTGGGACGACCGCGCACGACACGCTTCGTGGTCTGCGTGCTGGCGCTCTACCTGCTGCTGGCCACCAACTGGCCGCTGTGGGCGGCGCTGGCGCGCATCGGTCGTGCGCCCAGCCTGTACCTGCCGCTGGTGCTGGGCATGGGCTGGCTGTTGCTGGCCGGCACAGTGGCGCTGCTCGCGCTCACCGCCTGGTCGCGCTGGATGAAGCCGCTGTGGATGGCGCTTGTGCTGCTGGCGGCGCTGGTGCAGTACTACATGGCGAGCTACCGCACCATCATGGATCCATCCATGGTCGCCAACGTGCTGCACACCGACAGCGTGGAGGTGCGCGAACTGCTCAGCGGGCGCATGCTGCTGGCGGTGCTGGGCGTGGCCGCGCCGGCGCTCGCGTGGCTCTGGCGCGTGCCGATCGTGCGCGAGCGCGCGTGGTCCCGCCTGTGGCGCAACGCCGTGCTGCTGCTGCTCGCCGCTGGCGCGGCCGCGGCCTGCGTCGCCACCATGTCGCGCACCCTGGCGCCCCTCATGCGCAACCACACCGAGCTGCGTTACATGATGAACCCGCTGGCCAGCCTGTGGTCGGCGGGCGTGGTCGCGCTGCGGCCGGCGCTGGCGCGCGGCGCTGTGCTCGAGCCGATCAGCGCGGGCGCCGCGCTGGGGCCGAGCTACGCGTTGCAGGCGCGGCCTCCGCTGCTGGTGCTGGTGGTGGGCGAAACCGCGCGCGCCGATCACTTCGGCCTGAACGGCTACGCGCGCGACACCACGCCCGAGCTGGCGGCGCGCGGCGCCATCAGCTGGCGCCAGGTGCAGTCCTGTGGCACCAGCACGCTGGCCTCGTTGCCCTGCATGTTCTCGCCCTGGGGACGGGTGGAATTCGAGCGCCGGCGCACGCCCTCCGAGAACCTGCTGGACGTGCTGCAGGCGGCCGGCCTGGCGGTGCTCTGGCTGGACAACCAGTCGGGCGGCTGCAAGGGCGTGTGCGACCGCGTGGCACACGCGCAGGTGAACGACGCGCGCGCGCACCCCGGCCTGTGCCGCGGCAGCGAGTGCCTGGACGACGTGCTGCTGCAGGGGCTGGACGAGCAGTTGGCGGCGCTGCCGCCCGAACGCGTCGCACGCGGCGTGGTGCTGGTGCTGCACCAGATGGGCAGCCACGGGCCGGCGTACTTCAAGCGCTCGCCCGAAGCCGCCAAGCGCTTCCTGCCGGAATGCCGCACCAACACGCTGTCGGACTGCAGTCACAGCGAACTGATCAATGCCTACGACAACTCGATCGCCTACACCGATCACATCCTCGGGCGCACCATCGACTGGCTGCGGGCGCAGTCCGGGCGCTTCGACACCGGGTTGCTCTACGTCGGCGACCACGGCGAGTCGCTGGGCGAATACGGGCTCTACCTGCATGGCATGCCGTTCCGGCTTGCGCCCGATGTCCAGAAGCACGTGCCACTGGTGGCCTGGCTGGATGGGGGCCTGGGCCGGCGGGCCGGCCTGGCGGATGCCTGCCTGCGCGCCGGCATCGACACCCCGCTCACGCACGACAACCTCTACCCGACGGTGCTGGGGCTGCTGGACGTGCGCAGCCCGACCGATCGACCGGCACTGGACGCCTGGGCCGGGTGCCGACGCCCGATCGCCGGATGACGGCGCGCTGGCCGCCATGACTGCCTGATCCGCGGCGCCACCGCCCGCCGACTGCGAGAACCCGATGCTGGCTGCCGATCGCACCTTGTTCCTGCTCGTGAACGCCGGGTTCGACACGCCCACCTGGGTGATCGGGGCGGCGCGCCTGCTTTCCGCCGGCGTGCCGATCGCCGTGCCCGCCGCCCTGCTGCTGGTCGCCGTGCTGCGGCCGCGTCGGCGCGCGCCGCTGCTGGTGGCGCTGCTGGCCACGACGCTGTGCTGGTGCGCGGTGGTGGTCCTGCGCGATCTGTTGCCGATGCCGCGACCGGCCGCCTACGGCCTGGGCATCCAGTGGCTGCCGCATGGCGTGCGCGCGGGCTTTCCGAGCCTGCACACGGCCGCCGCCTTCGCCTTCGCCGGCACGCTGGCCTGGCTGCGCTGGCAGCCGCTGGCGAGCGGCCTGTTGCTGCTGGCACTGGGCGTGGGCTGGAGCCGCGTGCTGCTGGGCCTGCACTTCCCCAGCGATGTGCTGGGCGGGGCCCTGCTGGGCCTTGCCGTGGCCGGGGCAACCGTGGCGGTGGGCTCACACGTGCGCGGCGGGCGCACCGACGGACGCCGCCGGCACGCCTGAACCGCGCGCCGGGGCCGACGTTCAGGCGCGCGCGCCGACCGGCTGACGGCGCAGCAGCGCGGCCAGCAACACGGCGCCAAAGGTGGCGGTGCCGATGCCGCCCAGCGCGAAGCTGCCAAACTTCAGGGTGAAGTCGCCGGTGCCCAGGATCAGCGTCAGCGCGGCGATCAGCAGGTTGGCCGGGTCGGAGAAATCGACCCGGTTGTCCACCCAGATGCGCGCGCCGGCAATCGCGATCAGGCCGAACACGACGATCGATACGCCACCCATCACGGGCAGGGGGATCGCCTGGATCAGGGCGCCGAACTTGGGCGAGAAGCCCAGCCCGAGCGCCACCAGGGCGGCGATGATGAAGACGGCGGTGGAGTAGATGCGCGTGGCCGCCATCACGCCGATGTTCTCGGCATAGGTGGTGACGCCGGTGCCGCCGCTGCTGCCCGAGACCATGGTGGCGATGCCGTCGCCGATGAAGGCGCGGCCCAGCCAGGGGTCGAGGTTGCGGCCGGTCATGGCGCTCACGGCCTTGACGTGGCCCAGGTTCTCGGCCACCAGGATCAGCGCGACCGGCACCATCATCAGGATCGCGCCGCTTTCGAACACCGGCGCCTGGAACTTCGGCCAGCCGAACCACGCGGCGGTGCCGATGCCCGAGAAGTCCATGGGCTTGCCCAGACCGAGGCCATTGGCCAGCGCCAGGTAGATCAGCGTCGCGATGGCCAGCCCGACCAGGATCAGCAGGCGCTGCACCATGCCGCGCGTGAACACCGCGACCAGTGCCACGCACAGGAAGGTGACGGCCTGCATCCAGCTGTCGAAGCTGCTGGCGGCCATGTTCTTGATCGGAACGCCCGCCAGGTTCAGGCCGATCACCGCCACCACCGCGCCCGTGACCACGGGCGGCATCAGGCGTTCGATCCAGCCGGTACCGACGAGGTGCACGACCACGCCGATGGCCGCATAGACGGCGCCGCACGCCACGATGGCGCCGAGCGCCAGCGGGATGTTGGGGTTCAGGCCCTGGCCGGCGTAGCCGGTGACGGCGATCACCACGCCGATGAAGGCGAACGACGAGCCCAGGTAGCTTGGCACGCGACCGCCGGTGACGAGATAGAAGATGAGCGTGCCGATGCCGCTCATGAAGATCGCCAGGTTCGGGTCGAATCCCATCAGGATCGGCGCCAGCACGGTCGATCCGAACATCGCCACCACGTGCTGGATGCCCATCGCCGTGGTCTGCGGCCAGGGCAGGCGCTCGTCCGGGGCGATGACGCCGCCGCCCGCCAGGGCCGCCACGGGTCGTTCCTGCCAATGCAACAGGCGCATGTCCTCACTCCTTGTCTTGTTCTTGCGGGGATCGCGGGATGTCGGCGGCACCGGCATGTGCCGTTGCGCCACCGCGGCGCGCATGTTAGCCGAGTCGTGCGCGGTCAGTGGCGGCCGTGCGCGCCGCCGACGTGCTGCAGCGCCGCGGCGCCGCCGGCCACCTCGGCCTGGCTCAGGCCCACCAGGATGCCGCAGTGCGCGGTGTCGCTGGCCTGCTGGCACTGGGCGCGCAGCGCCCTGAGCTGGCGCTCCAGCGCGCGCAGTTCGCGGATGCGGGTGGCGATGTGCTCGATGTGTTCGTCCACCAGCGCGTCCACCGCGCCGCAGTCGGCGCCGGGCTGGTCGCGCCAGCGTAGCAGGGTGCGGATCTCCTGCAGCGACATGTCGAGCCCGCGCGCCTGGCGGATGAAGGCGAGGCGCTCCAGGTGCTCGGGGCCGTAGACGCGGTAGTTGTTGTCGCCGCGCGCCGGCTCGGGCAGCAGTCCCTCGCGCTCGTAGTAGCGGATGGTGTCGGCGGGCGTGCCGGTCTCGCGCGCCAGTTGGCTGATCTTCATCCCGCCATGATAGTCGCTTGACTCTGGAGTTGCTCCAGGGTTTCCAATGCCGACATGCACACCGCAAGGACCATCGAACAAGCGGTCTACCGCATCCCCAACATGGATTGCGCGGCCGAGGAAGCCGAGATTCGCCAGGCGCTTGGCGACGTCGCCGGGTTGCGCGGGCTGCGCTTTCGCCTGGGCGCGCGCGAACTGCAGGTCGACGCGCTGCCCGGCAGCCTGCCGGAGGTCGAGGCGCGCCTGCGCCAGGCCGGCTTCGCGCCGCGCGGCGCGGCGGCGCACGGCGCCGACCAGCCGCATGACCACGATCACGATCACGCTCATGCCCAGGCGGGCTGGCGCGCGCGCGCCGGCGCGCTGCTGCTCGCGCCCGGCCTGGCACGCCTCGTGCTGGCGCTGCTGCTGGCACTGGCGGCCGAACTGATCCATGCCTTCGCGCCAGCGGCCTGGGTGCCCGCCGGCATGGCGCTGGCGGCGCTGGCCGTGCTGCTGTCGGGCCTGGCCACCTACTGGAAGGGCCTGCGGTCGTTGCGCCGCCTGCGCCTGAACATCAGTGCGCTGATGGCGGTGGCGGTGACTGGCGCCTTCCTGATCGGCCAGTGGCCCGAGGCCTCGATGGTGATGGCCCTGTACGCGCTGTCCGAGTTCCTGGAGGCGCGCGCCGTCGATCGCGCGCGCGGCGCCATCGGCGACCTGTTGCGCATGGCGCCGGACGCGGTCGAGCTGCTGGATGCCGACGGCCAGTGGCGGGTGGTGGCGGCGACCGAGGTGCAGCCGGGCGCCCGCGTGCGCGTCAAGCCCGGTGCGCGGCTCGCGCTGGACGGCGTGGTGACGGCCGGGGCCAGTGCGCTGGACGAGTCCCCGGTCACGGGCGAGAGCCTGCCGGTGGACAAGGGCGTGGGCGACACGGTGTACGCCGGCACGCTGAACCAGACCGGCGTGCTGGAGCTGCGCGTGACGGCGGCAGCGCGAGACACCCAGCTGGCGCGCATCATCCACGCGGTCGAGCAGGCCCAGGCCACGCGCGCGCCGACGCAGGCCTTCATCGACCGCTTTGCCGGCACCTACACGCCCGTGGTGTTCATGCTGGCGCTGGCGGTGGCGCTGCTCGGCCCCGCTTTGCTGGGCTGGCCCTGGCACGGTGCGCTCTACAAGGCGCTGGTGCTGCTGGTGATCGCCTGTCCCTGCGCGCTGGTGATCGCCACGCCGGTGACCCTGGTGAGCGCGCTGGCGCGCGCCGCGCGGCGCGGCCTGGTGATCAAGGGCGGCCTGCACCTGGAGCAGGCACGGCGCGTGCGCGCCATCGCCTTCGACAAGACCGGCACCTTGACCGAGGGCCGGCCGGCGCTGGTGGCGCGCCAGGCGTTGACCGCCGACCTGCCGGCCGACTGGCCACGCTGGGCCGCGACGCTGGCCGGCGCCTCCGACCATCCGGTCTCGCGCGCCATCGCCCAGGGCCTGGCGGCCGAGGGCGTGCGGCCGCTGCCCTTCGACGGCTTCGTCGACCAGCCCGGCCACGGTGTCGAGGCGGTGGTGGCCGGCCGCCATCTGCGGCTGATCGGCTGGCGCGCCGCGCAGGCGCTGGGCCTGGAGAGCGCCGAACTGGCGGCGAAGCTCGCGCCGCACCAGGCCGAGGGGCGCAGCCTGTCGCTGCTGGTCGAGGGAGCGCGCGTGCTGGCCCTGCTGGCGGTGGCCGACACCGTCAAGCCGCACGCGCAGGCGGCCCTGGCCGAGCTCAGGGCGTTGGGCGTCCGCACCGTCATGCTCTCGGGCGACAGCCAGGCCGCGGCGCAGGCGGTCGGCCAGGCCGTGGGGGTGGATGTGGCCCAGGGCGAGTTGCTGCCGCAGGACAAGCTGGAGCGCATCGCCGCGCTGCGCGCGCGCCACGGCTTCACCGCCATGGTGGGAGACGGCATCAACGACGCGCCGGCGCTGGCCAGCGCCGACCTCGGCGTCGCCATGGGCGGCGCCGGCACCGACATCGCGATGGAGGCCGCCGACGTCGTGGTGATGAACGACGACCTGCGCCGCCTGCCGGAGCTGCTGCGCCTGTCGGGCCGCGTGCACGGCGTGCTGTGGCAGAACATCGTGCTCGCGCTGGGCATCAAGGTCGCGATCCTGGTGCTGGCGCTGGCCGGCTTGGCGACCATGTGGATGGCGGTGTTCGCCGACGTCGGCGCCAGCCTGATCGTGGTCGCCAACGGGCTGCGCCTGCTGCGGCGCTGAGGCCCGACGCCGACCTGAACATCCATGTGCAGAGGACGCCAAGATTTCGCAGAAGACGCAGAAGACTCATTCCAGCGATTCCTGTCTTCCTTTGCGTCCTCTGCGTAAGCCCTGCGCTCTCTGCGTATGGATGTCCAATTCCTTCAAACCCGCCCGAAGGCCCAGCCGCTTTCCGCCTGCGTGCCCTCGATCTCGTCCAGCAGGCGCAGCAGCGGCGCCAGCTCGCGGTAGCGCCCCGCCGTGTGGCGGATGTAGGCGATGAAGCGCGGCGCATCGGCCAGGTACTTCGGCTTGCCGTCGCGCAGGGTCAGGCGCGCGAAGATGCCGGCCACCTTGAGGTGGCGCTGCAGCCCCATCCATTCGACCGCTCGCCAGAAGCTGCCGAAGTCGGCGTGCCAGTCCTCGAAGTCGAGCAGGCCGAGCTTCTTCGCACGCTCCCAGTAGCGCACCGTGATGTCGAGCACGAATTCCTCGTCCCAGGACAGGAAGGCGTCGCGCATCAGGCTGGCGATGTCGTAGCTGACAGGGCCGTGGACGGCGTCCTGGAAGTCGAGCACCCCGAGCACCGCAGCATCACGGACCCGCCCGTCGCCGGGTCGCCCCAGGGCGGGCGGAGCCCCCTCGGGTGGCAGCGCACCCTGCGCAGCAGGGGAGCGCGGGGGCACCATCAGATTTCGTGGCATGAAGTCCCGGTGCACGTAGACCATCGGCGCCGCCAGGTTGCGCGCCACGATCAGGTCGAAGCTGCGCGCCAGCGTGTCGCGCTGCACGTCGCTCAGCGCGCGCTGGCGGTGCCGCGCCACGTACCAGTCCGGGAACAGCTGCAGCTCGCGCCGCAACAGGGCCTCGTCATAGGGCGGCAGCACACCCGGATGGCTGGCCTGCTGCCAGGCCAGCAAGGCGTCCACGGCCTGCAGGTAGAGCGCGCGGTTAGCGTCCGGCCGCGCACGGTCGATCACGTCCATCATGGTGTGCGTGCCCAGGTCGCTCATCAGGATGAAGCCGTGCGTGCGCTCCCAGTCCAGGATCCGCGGCACCCGCAGGCCGGCGGCCTGCATCAGGCCGGCCACCTGCACGAAGGGGGCGCAGTCTTCCTGCGCTGGCGGCGCGTCCATGATGATGCGGCTCGCGCCGGCGTCGGCGTCGATACGGAAGTAGCGCCGGAAACTGGCGTCGGCCGAGGCCGGGCGCAGGCTGTCCCGGCGCAGACCGTGCGCGCCGGCCAGGGGCGCGAGCCAGGCTTCGAATGCCGCGGCGCGGCGCGGGTCTTCCCAGGGGATGGGCGCGGGATGGGCCAGTGGTTCGCTCATGGATAATTGATTCTAGAGCGCGCCCGTCACGGGCCGCCGTCCGTTCCCCTGCCCGTGCGCCTTCGATCGCCCCCTCTGTCCCGCCGCCCAGCGGGTCGGCCCAGCCTGGCGCCGCTCACGCGCGCGCTCGCCGCCGGCCTGCTGTCCGCTTGCGGGGCGACGGCGGCACTGGCGCAGCCGGACGCGGCACTGGTGCTGCGCGCGACCCCGATGCTGTCGGAAGCCGTGCCCGTGCAGGGCGAGTCACCGACCTTCGTGCGCGGCGATCGGATCGAGGGTCGCGCCGGGCTGGAGACGACGATCGAGGGCCATGCCGAGTTGCGACGTCCCGGGCTGGTGCTGCGTGCCGACCGGCTCAGCCATGACGAACGCACCAACCGCGCGCGCGCGCAAGGCGACGTGCGCGTCAACCTGAAGGGCAACCGCTATGGCGGCACCGAGGGCGAGCTGCAGCTCGACGCCTTCGAGGGCTTCCTGCTGCGACCGACCTACCGTCTGCTGGCCACGGGCGCGCATGGCGAGGCCGAGCGCATCGATTTCCGCGATGCCGACCACGCCACCGTGCACCAGGGCAGCTACACCACCTGTCCGCGGCCGGGGCCCGACTGGGTGCCCGACTGGATCCTGCGCGCCGACCGGCTCGACCTGGACCAGGAGGAGGACGAGGGCCGGGCCCAGGGCGCGGTGCTGGAATTCAAGGGCGTGCCGATCCTGCCGGTGCCGGCACTCAGTTTCCCGTTGGGGGAGCAGCGCAAGTCGGGCTGGCTGCCGCCCACCGTCGGCCTGGACAGCAAGAGCGGCCTGGAGCTGTCCCTGCCCTGGTACTGGAACATCGCGCCGAACCGGGACGCCACCTTCACGCCCACCGTGATGTCGCGCCGCGGCGTCGATCTCGGCGGCGAGTTTCGCTACCTGGAGGGCAATTACCAGGGCCGCGTGAACGCCAGCGTGATGCCGGACGACCGCCTGCGCCAGCGCACGCGCTGGAGCCTGTTCGCGCGCCACAACGGGAGCCACGACACGGGTTTCGACGCCATCGGCGCGCTCGGGCTGGGGCTCAACCTGAACCGCGTGAGCGACAACGACTACTGGCGCGACTTCACGCGGCGCGGCGAGCCGCTCACGACGCGCCTGCTGGCCAACGACGGCGCCCTGTCCTGGGCGCGCGGTGACTTCTCGGCCAACGTGCGCGCGCTCAAGTGGCAGACGCTGCAGGATCCGGGGGCGCCCATCGTGCCACCCTACGACCGGCTGCCGCAGGTGACGGGGCGCTGGGCGCACACGAGCACGCACGGCCTGGACTACGCGGTCGACGGGGAATACACGCGCTTTCGCGGTGATCCCTTCTGGACTCACCAGCCCGATGCCGATCGCAGCCTGCTGCACGCGCAGCTCGCCTATCCCTGGGTGCGGCCCTGGGGTTTCCTCACGCCGCGGCTGCAACTGCACGCCACGCACTACCAGTTCGACCGGCCGCTGGCCGATGGCGCCACCACGGCCAGCCGCGTCCTGCCCACCTTCAGCCTGGACGGCGGCCTGGTGTTCGAGCGGCCGACGCGCTTCTTCGGCCGCGCCTTCACGCAGACGCTGGAGCCGCGCCTGAAGTACATCGCCACGCCGTATCGCGACCAGAGCCGGCTGCCGCTCTACGATACCGGTGCCTACGATTTCAACTTCGCCACGATCTGGTCCGAGAACGCCTTTGCCGGCAACGATCGCATCGCCGACAACCATCTGGTGACGGCGGGCCTGACCAGCCGGCTGATCGATCCCGCCACCGGCGCCGAGGCGCTGCGCCTGTCGGTTGCGCAACGCTATCGCTTCGCGCCGCAGAAGGTGGTGCTGCCCGGCAGCCTGGCCGAAGGACGCGGGCTGTCCGACGTGATGCTGGGCGCCGGCGTCAACTGGGACCCGCGCTGGGCCTTCTCCACCGTGGTGCAGTACAACCTGGAGACACGGCGCTCCACGCGCACCACCATCGACGCGCGCTATTCGCCCGAGCGCTACCACACCGTCAGCGCGGCCTACCGGCGCCAGCGCGACGTTCGCAACGAATCCATCGACCTGGGTTGGCAGTGGCCGCTGGCCGACCTGCTGGGCCGGCGCGCCGAGCTCGGCACCACGCGCCGCGCCGCCGGTGGCAGCTGCAGCGGGCGCTGGTACGGGGTCGGCCGCCTCAACTACAGTCTGAGCGAACGCCGGCTGGTGGAAGGCCTGGTCGGCTTCGAATACGATGCGGGTTGCTGGATCGGCCGCGTGGTGGTGGAAAAGCTCAACAGCTCGTACAGTTCGTCCACCAAGCGCATCATGTTCCAGCTCGAATTCATCGGCCTGTCGCGCCTGGGCACCAATTCGCTGCGCACCTTGCGCAACAGCATCCCCCACTACCAGATGCTGCGCGAGGAAGTCACTCCGCCAAGCCGCTTTACCGAATATGAATAGAACCCTGTCGAGTCTTGCTTGCGCCTGGGTCGGCCCGGCACTGTGGCTGAGCCTGGCGGGCCCCGCGCTGGCCCAATCGGGCGCCGCGGCGCAACCTGCAGCGCGGCCGATTCCGGCCGCGGCGGCCGCCGGCAGCACCTCGCGCCAGGCCGACTACATCGTTGCCGTCGTCAACTCCGAACCCGTCACCAACCACGAGGTGCGAGCGCGCGCGGCGCGCGCCGAGCGCGAGATGCAGGCGCGCGGCTTGCCACCGCCGCCGGCGGCCGAGCTGCGCAAGGAAATCCTCGAGCGCCTGATCGCCGAGCGCGCCCAGTTGCAGTACGCGCGCGAGATCGGCCTGAAGGTCGACGCTGCGGTGCTGGCACAGGCGGAGCTGGCGATCGCGCGCCAGAACCAGCTGCCCAGCGTCGAGGCGCTGCACCGGCAGATCGAGCGCGAAGGAATCTCGGTGCGCGAGTTCCAGGACGACCTGCGCAACCAGGTGCTGCTGGCGCGCCTGCGCGAGCGCGAGATCGAGCCGCAGCTGCGCGTGAGCGACGCCGAGATCGACGCCTTCATCCGCGAGCAGACCGGCGCCCAGCCCGGCGTCCCCGAGATCAACCTGGCGATGATCCTGGTGGCCGTGCCCGAGCACGCGGACGCGGCGGAGGTCGAGCGGCTCAAGGCGCGCGCCGACGAGGTGGCGCGGCGCGCGCGCGCCGGCGAGGATTTCGCCGCGCTGGCGGTCGAGTTCTCGGACGCCAACCAGCGCGGGCGCGATGGCGGCGTGCTCGGCCTGCGTCCGACGCAGCAGTACCCGGGGCTGTTCATCCAGAGCACGCAGGGCGTGCGCACCGGGGGCATCGCCGGGCCGGTCAAGTCGGACGCGGGCTTCCACGTGCTCAAGGTGCTGGAACGCAAGGTGAATCGCGAACCGCCCGAGGTGCGCATCCCGCAGACCGAGGTGCGCCACATCCTGCTGAAGATCGGCCCGACGCAGAGCGAGCAGGTGGCGCGCGAGCGCCTGGCCGACTACAAGCGCCGCATCCAGTCTGGCCAGGCCACGTTTGCCGAGCTGGCACGCGCGCACTCGCAGGACGCCAGCGCGGCCGATGGCGGCGAGCTCGGCTGGGCCGCGCCCGGCCAGTTCGTGCCCGAATTCGAGCAGGCCATGAACAACCTCGACCCGGGCCAGGTCAGCGACCCGGTGACGACGCGCTTCGGCGTGCACCTGATCCAGGTCGAGGGCCGGCGCGAGCAGGTGCTCACGGGTGCCGAGCAGCGCGAGCTGGCGCGCAACATGCTGCGCGAGAAGAAGGCCGAGGAAGCCTTCGAGACCTGGGCGCGCGAGGTGCGCGGACGCGCCTACGTCGAATACCGCGAGCCGCCGAACTGACTCATGACGAACGACTTCGCCGCTGCGCGGCGCGATGACGGATGACCTGGCGCTCACCCGCAGTGCATCCTTCACTTGTCATGGATGCCGTGCAGCGGCGAAGTCACCCGTCGTCGCCGCCATGAAGCACATCCCGCGCAAGCGCTTCGGCCAGCATTTCCTGGCCGATCCGGCAGTGATCGATGCCATCGTGCGCGCGATCGACCCCCGGCCGGGCCAGACCATGGTCGAGATCGGCCCCGGCCTGGCGGCCCTGACCGAGCCGCTGCTCGAGCGGCTCGGCCGCCTCACCGTGATCGAGCTCGACCGCGACCTGGCGGCACGCCTGCGCGCGCGCCCGCAGCTCAGCGTGATCGAGGCCGACGTGCTGAAGGTCGATTTCGGCGCCATCCGCCCGGCGCCACCCGCCACGCGCATCCGGGTCTGCGGCAACCTGCCCTACAACATCTCCAGCCCGATCCTGTTCCACCTGCTGCCCTTTGCGGCCGGCATCGAGGATCAGCACTTCATGCTGCAGAAGGAGGTGGTCGATCGCATGGTGGCGGCGCCCTGCAGCGCCGACTACGGGCGCCTGTCGGTCATGCTGCAATGGCGCTACGTGCTCGAGCACCTGTTCGACGTGCCACCGGCGGCGTTCGAGCCGCCGCCGCGCGTGCACAGCGCCGTGGTGCGCATGGTGCCGCGCGCCGAGTTCGAGCCGCTGCGCGTCGCCGCGCTGTCCGAACTGGTGCAGGTCGCCTTCAGCCAGCGACGCAAGCTGCTGCGCCATGCGCTCGGGCGCTGGCTCGAGGCGCGCGCCTTTGCCGGTGCGTTCGACCTGCAGCGACGCGCTGAGGAGGTGCCGGTGGACGAATATGTGGCGCTGGCGCTTGCGCTCGGTTTCAGGACACCGCCGGCTGCGCCGGAAAGCGGCGCATCCGCTGCGCCAGGATGAGGCCCAGCAGCAGCAGCGTCCAGGCAAACGCCAGCGCCGCCTTGAAGCCGCCGACCCCGATCAGCCAGCTGCCCGCCGCCGGGCCAAGAAACTGGCCGCCGGCAAAGAACAGCGTGACGTAGCTGACCGCGATCGGAATGTGGCGCGGCGCCACCTGGTCGGTGCTGATCGTCTGCACCATGGTGAAGGCGCCCTGGAAGGCGCAGCCGGTGAGCAGGAAGTGGACGAAGAACACCGGCAGCGCCTGCGCCAGCAGCGGCAGCGCCATGGCCGCCGTCACCAGCGCCATCGACAGCAGCAGCACGCTGGCGCGGTTCCAGCGGTCCGACAGCCAGCCCCACAGCGGTCCGGCCGCGACCGACAGCAGGCCGGCCATCGAGAACAGGGCACCGGCGACCGCGCCGTCGATGCCCGAGGCCTGCGCGAAGCTGACCATGAACAGTGCCTGCACGATGTAGACGGCGCCCAGCACCCCATAGGTCAGGCCGACCGTGATGATGCGCGGGTGGCGGTAGATGCGCCACTTGTCGGCCGCCGCGGCGGGCGTCTTGCCGGCCGCCTGCAGCGCCGGCGGATCGCGCACGCCGAGCAGCACCAGCAGGAAAACCGCTGCGGCGATCAGAGCGAACAGGCCCCAGGCCTGGCGCCAGCCGTGCGCGCCGAACAGCCGCATCAGCTGGGGCACCAGCAGGCCGGCGAGGAACATTCCGCCACCGATGCCGGTGGTCATCCAGCCGATCATCAGACCGCGGCGCAGCGGGAACCAGGTCGCGATCAGCGACAGCATGGGAGCGAAGCAGCCAGCCGTGCCGACGCCCAGCAGCAGCATCAGCGCGGCAACCAGGGCGTAGTTGCTGGCTGCCGCCAGGCCGACGAAGCCCAGCGCGATGATCAGCAGCCCGCCGAGCACCGCGTTGCGCGTGCCCCAGCGCGCGGCCGCGACGCCGCCGGGGAGCACGAACAGCAGGTAGCCCAGCGCGGTCAGCGTGCCGAGATTGCCGGCCTGGGCCAGGCTCAGGCCCAGGTCGACCTGCATCGGCGCCAGCAAGAGGCCGTAGGCCACGCGCGCCAGCACAATCGCGACCAGCGCCGTCAGCATGGCGGCCAGCACCAGCACCACGGTGCGGGGCGCGTCGGCGGCGCGTTTGGACGGGTTCACACGTCTTCGCCTTCAGCAGGACGGGAAATGACTCCGCCTGGCGCCGGCATGACGATTGATCGGCGCGTCATCGAAGCACGGCAACGTGATCCGCCATCGAGACGTGCGCTCGCGTCCGCCTTTCGCGGTGCATCGCACCGTCCGTCGGGCCGGGAGCGGCAGGGTCTGGGGCGTCTCGCGGGCCGATCCCGGTCACGTGGAATGCGGCGCCACAAGGGAAATCTCATCTCAGGCGGGCGCCCGGGTGAAGGCGCTGTAGACCAGGGTGCGCAGGTCGCGCCGCAGCGTCAGGCGCGCCGGGCTGCCGATGACCTGGGTCATGAACACCACCGCCAGGTCTTCCTGCGGATCGATCCAGAACGCGGTCGAGGCCGCCCCGCCCCAGAAGAACTCGCCGGGGCTGCCGGGCAGGTGCGAGCGCGCCAGGTCCATGGTGACGGCGCAGCCGAGCGAGAAGCCCACGCCCTCGTAGCCCGATTCGGTGAACAGCCCGGGGCCGGCGACCAGGTCGGACAGCAGCCTGCCGCCGGGCAGCAGGTTCAGGCTGAACAGCTCGACCGTCTTGGGCGAGAGGATCTGCACGCCGTCCAGCGTGCCGCCGCCCAGCAGCATGCGGCAGAAGCGCAGGTAGTCGTGCGCCGACGACACCAGGCCGCCGCCCCCGGATTCCAGCTTGGGCGGCTGGGCGAACGCGCTCTTGCGCCCGTCGTCCAACGGCGCGATGCCGCCGCCTTCCCCGGGCTGGTAGCAGGTGGTCAGGCGCGCGACCTGGTCCGGCGGGCAATGGAAGTCCGTGTCGTGCATGCCGAGCGGCTCGAACAGGCGCGTGCGCAGGAACTCGCTGAAGCGCTGGCCCGAGAGCTTCTCCACCAGGTAGCCCAGCACGTCGATGGAGACCGAGTAGTTCCAGTGCGTGCCCGGCGAGAAGTCCAGCGGCAGCGTGGCCAGCGTCTCGATCATCGCCTCCAGCCCACCCTCGGTCTGGAAGTCCGCGACCTTCAGGCGCCGGTAGGCCTGATCCACCGGCGTGCGCATCATGAAGCCGTAGGTCAGGCCGGCGGTGTGCGTCATCAGGTCGATCACGCGCATCGGGCGCTGCACCGGAGTGGTCAGGTACTGGGTCGGCTCGGCGCCCAGCAGCGAGGGCATGCCGGTGGCGTACACGCCCAGCGAGCGCCAGGCCGGGATGTGCGTGTGCACCTCATCGTCCAGGCCGAGCTTGCCCTCTTCCACCAGCATCATCACCGCCACCGCCGTGATCGGCTTGGTCATGGAATAGATGCGGTACAGCGCGTCCTCGCGCAGCGCCTCGCCGCGCTCGCGGTCGGCCAGGCCCACCAGGTTGGCGTGTGCCAGCCGGCCACGGTGCCAGACCAGGGTCTGGAAGCCGGGCAACAGGCCGCTCGCGACATAGCGCTCGGTCATCACGCGATCGAGCAGGGCGAGGCGCGTGCGCGACAGGCCGGTGGCTCGGGGCTGGGTCATGGCGGGTTCCTCCGGATTGTTCTGGGTTCGGGCAGCGGATTCAGGCGCACTGGAATGGCGGGGTGGCGGCCCTGCCGGCGCGGCCGGGATCGTGCGAGCATGCCGGTGCGCCCGTCAGCGACCTGCCGCGCGGCCCCATCTTGACCAACATGCATGCCCCTTGTCCACGCCAGGGTGTTGCATCCGCGACGCCAGCACGCGCCTTCATCCGGTGCGCAGCGCCCTGAGGGGACGTCAATTGAGCGCCATCGACAGCTTGCGCCGGTAGCTCGACAGCAATTCGGCCTGCGGGTCCTCCTGCCGGGCGTCCTTGCCGGTCAGCTCGATGCCGCCCGCGCTCTGGCCCGTGCCTGCCGCACCGGCGCGCGCGGGCGGCGGGGTGAGCAGCTCCAGGATGGCGACGTAGGTCTTGCGCGCCGCTTCGTCGTTCCACTTGCGGTCGCGCAGGATGATCTCCAGCAGTTCGTCCATGCTGGCGGTCCACTGGCCCTCGGCCATCAGCGCCTGCGCCTTGGCGAAGCGGGTCTCGAAGTCGCGCTTGTCGGCGGCGATCTTCGCGTCGAACTGCTCGACGCTCCAGTTGCCGCGCTCGTCGCGCTGCACGAACTCGATCGCATCGAGCCAGCGGCGCAGCGCCTCGAAATGCAGCGGACGAGGTTCGCGCGCCAGCGGCTCGCGCAGCGCCTCGGCCGCCTGCGCGTAGGCGCCGGTCGCGATCAGCAGCCGCACGTAGTCGGCGCGCGCGTCGTCGTTGCCCGGGTCCTGGGCCAGCGCCTCGGCCAGCTTGGCCAGCGCGGCCTCGGTGTCGCCGGACTCGAGCAGGGCGCCGGCTTCGTCGGCCTGGGCCTCGGCCGCCAGTGCGCCCTCGCTCGGCACGTGCTTGTCCAGGAACTGGCGCACCTGGCCTTCGGCGAGCGCGCCCATGAAGCCGTCGACGGGCTGGCCGTTCATCAGCAGGATGCAGGTCGGGATGCTGCGGATGCCGAACGCGGCAGCGAGCTGCTGCTCCTGGTCGGAGTCGATCTTGGCCAGCTTGAAGCGGCCGCCGTACTCGGCCTCCAGCTTTTCCAGGATCGGGCCCAGGGTCTTGCAGGGCCCGCACCAGGGGGCCCAGAAGTCGACCAGCACGGGGGTCTGCATCGAGGCGGCAATGACCTCGGCTTCGAAGTTTTGGACGGTGACGTCGATCATGAGGCGGTCTGCAGGCAAAATAGATAAATGGTCCGGCCATTGTGCAAGAAATGAATATCGCGCCCCGTTTCCATGTCGCACGCCGCCGGCCCCATGTCCGGGCCGCGGCCCCATGCGTGCCTGCGGTTCCGAGGTGCCACCCGTGACCCGGCCCCTGGTCGGCGTGGTCATGGGCTCCAGCAGCGACTGGGACACCATGCAGCACGCGGTGCAATTGCTGCAGCAGCTCGGCGTGGGGCACGAGGCGCGCGTGGTATCGGCGCACCGCATGCCCGACGACATGTTCGCCTACGCCGAGGGCGCGGAGGCGCGCGGACTGCGCGCCATCATCGCTGGTGCCGGCGGCGCCGCCCACCTGCCCGGCATGCTGGCAGCCAAGACCCTGGTGCCGGTGCTCGGCGTGCCCGTGCCCTCGCGCCACCTGCAGGGGGTCGATTCGCTGCACTCCATCGTGCAGATGCCGCGCGGCGTGCCGGTCGCCACCTTCGCCATCGGCACCGCGGGCGCCGCCAACGCCGCCCTGTTTGCTGCCGCCATGCTGGCCGCCGAGGATGCTGCGCTGCGCGCGCGCCTGCAGGCCTTCCGCGCCGAACAGACCGCCGCTGCGCGCGCCATGACGCTGCCGCCCGGTTGAGCGCGTGGCATCCCGGTTCACGGTCCATGAACACCCATGCGCAGAGAACACAGGCGATGCAGCAAGGCCGTTTTGCTGGCTTGTCTTGCCTCCCCTGCGAAATTTCCGCGTCCTCTGCGCATGGATGTTCGGATGGTCGTGCCCTTCACCTGAACCTTCCATGTCCACCCACCTGCCCCTGCTCCCCGGCACGCTGATCGACGGCCGTCCGGCCACCCTGGGCGTGCTGGGTGGCGGCCAGCTGGGGCGCATGTTCGTGCACGCGGCGCAGGCCATGGGCTATGAGACCGTGGTGCTGGATCCGGACCCGGCCAGTCCGGCCGGGCGCGTCAGCCACCACTTCATCCAGGCCGACTACCGCGACGCCAGCGGCCTGGCCGAACTGGCGCTGCGGGCCCATGCGGTCACCACCGAGTTCGAGAACGTGCCGGCCGAGAGCCTGGCGCAACTGGCCGCCAAGCTGCCGGTGGCGCCCATGGCAGAAGCCGTTGCCATCGCGCAGGACCGCATCCGCGAGAAGGCGCACTTCGCGCGCTGCGCCGCTGCCAGCGGCGTGGCGCCGGCCGCGCACGCTGCCATCGAGCGGCCCGCCGATCTGGCCGCCGTGCCCGAGATGCTGCTGCCGGGCATCCTGAAGACGGCGCGCCTGGGCTACGACGGCAAGGGCCAGGCGCACGTGGCCACGCGCGCCGAGCTGGCGGCGGCGTGGGAGCGCCTCGGGCAGGTTCCCTGCGTGCTTGAGCAGCTGCTGCCGCTGGCGGCCGAATGCTCGGTCATCGTCGCGCGCGGCCGCGATGGCCAGGCCGTCAGCCTGCCGCCGCAGCGCAACCTGCACCGCGATGGCATCCTTGCGCTGACCGACGTGCACGACGGCAATCTGCCCGCCGCGCAAGCGCGCCAGGCCGAGCTCGCCACGCAGCGCATCGCGGCCGAGCTGGACTATGTCGGCGTGCTTTGCGTCGAATACTTCCTGCTGCGGGACGGCCGCCTGGTGGTCAATGAAATGGCGCCGCGTCCGCACAACAGCGGGCACTACAGCATCGATGCCTGCGAGGTCTCGCAGTTCGAACTGCAGGTGCGCACCCTGGCCGGCCTGCCCCTGGCCGAGCCGCGCCTGCGGGGCGCGGCGCTCATGCTCAACCTGCTGGGCGACCTGTGGTGGGGTGCGGACGGCTTGCCGCGCACGCCGCCCTGGGCCGAACTGCTGGCACTGCCGGGCGCGCACCTGCATCTGTACGGCAAGAGGGAGGCGCGGCGCGGCCGCAAGATGGGACACCTGACTTTCACCGGCCCCGATGCCGCCGGCGTGCGCGAGCAGGCGCAGCGCGCCGCGACACTGCTCGGGCTGGAGGCGTTCCGACGATGATACTCGACGGCAGCCAGGCGGACGCCATCGCCCGCGCCGCGGACGCCCTGGCGGCGGGCGAACTGGTCGGCCTGCCGACCGAGACCGTGTATGGCCTGGCGGCGGACGCCGACAACGCGGCCGCGGTGGCTGCGATCTACCGCGCCAAGGGCCGGCCGGAGGATCACCCGCTGATCGTGCACGTGGCCAGCGCGACCGACGTGGCGCGTTTCGCAACGACCGTGCCGGCATTCGCGCAGCGCCTGATGGCGGCCTGCTGGCCCGGCCCCCTGACCCTGATCCTGCCGCGGCGTGCCGGCGTCGCCGAGCGCGCGGCCGGCGGCCAGCCGACCATCGGCCTGCGCTGTCCGGCGCACCCGGTGGCGCGTGACCTGCTGGCGGCCTGCGCGGCGCGCGGCGTGCACGGCCTGGCGGCGCCCAGCGCGAACCGCTTCGGCCGCGTCAGCCCGACCACCGCTGCCCATGTGGCAGCCGAGTTCGGCGACGCGCTGCTGGTGCTCGACGGTGGCCCCTGCCCGATCGGCATCGAGTCCGCCATCGTCGATGCCACGCGGGCCGCGCCGGTGCTGCTGCGCCCGGGCCAGCTCGGCCGTGCCGCGCTGGAGCGCGCCGCCGGCGAGCCGCTGCTGGCGGACGATGCCCTCCTGCAACAGGCGCCGAAGGCCTCGGGCACCCTGGCCGCGCACTACGCGCCACGCGCGCGCCTGCGCCTGATGGAGGCACGCGAGCTGCGTGCCGCGCTCGACATCCTGGGCAGCGAGGCACGCCACATCGCGGTCTGGTCGCGCGCGCCGCTGCGCTCGGCCAGCAGCGCCCTGCTGCTGCGCCGCATGCCGGACGATGCCGCGGACGCGGCGCGCGAGCTGTTTGCCGTGCTGCGCAGCTTCGACGACGCTGGCGTCAAGCTGATCTGGGTCGAGACGCCGCCCGCCGGCGCGGACTGGGATGGCGTGCGCGATCGCCTCGAGCGCGCCGCCGCGGCCGCGTGAGCCCTGCCGGCAGGCGCGACACTCGTTAAACTTCGCCTTTTGCCTGGAGCCTTGCCCATGACCCGTCCCTGGACTGGTTTTTCCATCCGCCGCGTCGCTGTCGGCCTGGCGCTGGGCGCAGTCGCGTTGCTGGCGGGGTGCGGCTCGAGTTCGGTGGTTTCCGACCTTCAGGCCGAACGCTTCATCGCCGTCGGCGACGGTTTCTCCGACGTCGGCCAAGGCCCAACTGGACAGCCCTACACGGTTGCGGACGGTTCGCCAACTTGGCTGCAGCAACTCGCTTCCTATTACAAACTCGAGGTCAAACCGGCATCGGCGGGCGGCTGGGGCTATGCTCAGGGCCATGCTCGGGTGGACAGCGCGGATCCGAGGGGCGCTCCGAGCGTCAGGGAGCAGGTCGACGAGCTGCTGGCCGCCACCACCCTGGATCCCAAGAAAGACGTGGTGTTCATCAATGGCGGCATGAACGACATCGTGGCCGCAGTCGAGGCCACCGGCATCTCGGAGGCCACGAACAAGGCGGTCGAAGCTGCCGCCGACGCCCTGGCAGAGCAGGTCCGACGGCTGCGCGACGCCGGCGCGCGTCACATCGCCGTGATCGGCGTGTACTGGCTGGGTCAGAGCCCCTGGGGCCGGGCATACGGCCACCGGGTGGAACTGAACGAGCTGTCAAACCGCTTCAACACGAGACTGCTGGTCGGGGACCAAAAATCAGTTCTGGGTATCGCGCCATTCCAGGACAATTCGGTGGCGTATGTCGATGCGGCGGCCTTTTACTACACGGGTGTGAGCACGGACGTCGACCGCGTAAACGACAGGTGGAAGAGCATGCCGATCGACAATCTCGGTGACGCCGTCTGCAATACGCCCGATGCGAGCACGTGTACTCCTTCTACGCTTAAGGCCGGGGTGAGCGACTATGACCGCTACCTGTTCGCCGACGACCTGCACTTGACGCCGGCTGCGCAACGCTTGTTCAGCGATAGTGGCTACAGCATAAAGGGTAGCGTCTATTACGAATTGCACGAGCGTTGGTGAAACCTGGGGATCCATGCATCCACCCCCGACGCTAACTTTCTCATGAGTTGCGTGCACCACATTGCCATCATCCCCGGCGACGGCATCGGGCGCGAGGTCATGCCCGAGGCGCTGCGTGTGCTGCGAGCGGTGCAGCAGCGCTTCGGCATCCGGCTCGAACTGACGTCGATCGACTGGGCCAGTTGCGACCACTACGCACGCACCGGCCAGATGATGCCGGACGACTGGAAGCAGCAACTGCAGGACCAGGATGCCCTGCTGTTCGGCGCCGTCGGCTGGCCCGCGAGCGTGCCCGACCACGTCTCGCTCTGGGGCAGCCTGCTGAAATTCCGGCGCGAGTTCGACCAGTACGTCAACCTGCGCCCGGTGCGCCTGTTCGCCGGCGTGCCCTGCCCGCTGGCCGGCAAGCAGCCTGGCGACATCGACTTCCTGGTGGTGCGCGAGAACACCGAGGGCGAATACACCAACCTGGGCGGCGTCATGTACGCCGGTACCGAGCGCGAGATCGTGGTGCAGGAGACGGTGATGAGCCGCTTCGGCGCCGACCGGGTGCTGAAGTTCGCCTTCGAGCAGGCCGCCGCGCGGCCACGCCACAAGCTCGACGTCGCCACCAAGAGCAACGGCATCGCGATCAGCATGCCATGGTGGGATGGCCGCGCCGACGCCATGGCGGCGCACTACCCGCAGGTGGCGGTGGAGAAGCACCACATCGATATCCTGGCGGCGCGCTTCGTGCTGCAGCCCGAGCGTTTCGACGTGGTGGTGGCGAGCAACCTGTTCGGCGACATCCTGTCCGACCTCGGACCGGCCTGCACCGGCACCATCGGCATCGCGCCCTCGGCCAACCTGAACCCGGAACGGCGCTTCCCGAGCCTGTTCGAGCCGGTGCACGGCTCGGCGCCGGACATCGCCGGGCGCGGGATTGCCAATCCGATCGCCATGGTCTGGTCGGCGGCGCTGATGCTGGACTTCCTGGGGGAGCGCGCGGCGCACGACGCCATCCTGACCGCCATCGAGCAGGTGCTGGCGGCCGGGCCGCGCACGCCCGACCTCGGCGGCAGCGCGAGCACCGCCGAGGTGGGCGCCGCACTGGCCGCGCAGATTTGATCGCTCGCCTGTCCGTGCCGTCGCGCCCCTGTGCTCCCTCTGGAGCAGGGGTCAACGCCCCGGCCTGGTGCGTGCCCGGGCCTGGCACCCGCGCCCGGCGCGTCGCTTGATACAAAAAAGATAGCTACATGGGCCACCCAGGCACCGCAGTCGTGCCGGCTTGACCCATAATCGGCGTCATTTCGGAGCGCTTTCCGGCGCTTCCGGCTTGCTCTCGGTCGAGGCTTCGGGCGGCAGCTCGCCCTTGCGGCGGCCTGAAAACATGGTCCACCAGATCAGCAGTACGAACAGCAGCAGCGCGCCCAGCGCTTCCAGCAGCAGCAAGGTCATGAGACGGGCATTCCGGTTGATTGGCGCAGCGGCCATTGTAGGAATGCTGGCCTCGTGCGCGCTCAAGCCGCCGGCGGGTTCCCCGGCGCCGCCCGCACCCACCGAGGCGCCGCTGCCAACACTGGTGGACGTGCCCGATGGTCCGCCCATCGGCCCGGCGCTGCAGCGCCCGCGCAGCCGCTGGGTGCCGGTGCGTTGGGCCGAGCTGCCGGGCTTCGAGGAGGACGCGACCCACGAGGCCTGGAACGCCTGGCTCAAGAGTTGCGAGCGCCCGGCCGCGGCCTTCAAGGCCTTGTGTGGCGAGGTGCGACGCCTGTCGCTGGCGACGCCGGGCGAGCAACGCCAGTGGATGCGCATGCGCCTGCAGCCCTATCGCATCGAGCCCCTGGCCGGTTCTGCCGACGGCCTGCTGACCAGCTATTTCGAACCGGTGTACGAGGCCACGCGCCAGCGCCAGCCCGGCTTCGAGACGCCGGTCTTCCGGCCGCCGCCCGGCCTGGCCCGGCGCCGACCCTGGTACACACGGCAGGAGATCGATACCCAGCCCGAGGTGCGCAGCCAGCTGACGGGCCAGGAGATCGCCTGGCTGGCCGACCCGGTGGATGCGCTGATCCTGCAGATCCAGGGCTCGGGCCGGGTGCGCGTGACCGAGCCCGATGGCAGCCAGCGCCTGGTGCGCCTGTCCTTTGCCGGCACCAATGACCAGCCCTACCGCAGCCCGGGTGGCTGGCTGCTGGCTCAGGGTCTGATCCAGGACGCCACCTGGCCCGGCATCCGGGGCTGGCTGGCCGCCAATCCGGGGCGCCTGCAGGATTTCCTGTGGAGCAATCCGCGCGTCGTGTTCTTCGGCGAGGAGGCACTGACGCCGCTCGACCAGCAATTCGGCCCGCGCGGTGCGCAGGGCGTGGCGCTGACGCCGGGGCGCTCGATCGCGGTCGATCCGCAAAGCATTCCCTACGGCACGCCGGTCTGGCTGGCCTCCAGTGGCCCGGTCGCCAACCTCCAGCGCCTGGTGCTGGCGCAGGACACCGGCAGCGCCATCATCGGGGCGGTGCGCGCCGACTATTTTGCCGGCTGGGGCCCGGAGGCCGGCGACTTCGCCGGCCGCCTGAAGCAGCCGCTGCGCCTGTGGGCGCTGTGGCCGAAGTGAAGCCGGCCTGAGCGACCCGGCCCGCTGAAGGGGTCCGGCTTCGCGGCCATCGCGGCACCGCGATAATCGCCCCATGCGCACACCCTCGCGTGCCGTCGGCATCGTGGCCGCCGTGGTCACGGTGGCCTTGTGGACCGGCTTCATCGTCATCGGCCGGGCCTCGGCCGCGCACACCTTGCTGCCCTACGACCTGGCGCTGGTGCGCATCGGCGGCGCCGGCCTGGTGCTGCTGCCCTGGAGCCTGTGGCTCACGCGCCCGGGCCGGCCGCTGCGTGCGCAAGCCTCGCTTGGCGGGCTGTCGCCGGTGCCACTGCGCCAGACCGTGGCGACCGGCCTGTTCGGCGGCCTGCTGTACGCCGTGCTGTGCTATGCCGGTTTCTTCTTTGCACCCGCGGCGCACGCGTCGGTGCTGATGCCGGGAAGTCTCCCGCTCTGGTCGGCGCTGCTGGCGCTGCCGCTGCTGGGCGAGCGCCTGACGCCGGCGCGCGTGCTTGGCCTGGCCTGCATCGCGGGCGGCGACCTGCTGGTGGGCGGCGCCAGCCTGCTGGCGGCGCTGGATGGGGGCGAGGTCTGGAAGGGCGACCTGATCTTCGTGCTGGCCGGCTTCTGCTGGGCCATGTACGGGGTGCTGGTGCGGCGCTTCCGGCTCGACCCGGTGCATTCGACCATGGCCATCACGGCACTGGCCTGCGTGGCCTACCTGCCGCTGTACGCGCTGCTGTCCAGCCAGGGGCTGATTCCGACGCGGCTGGCGCAGGCGCCGCTGGCCGAGATCTTGCTGCAGGCCCTGTTCCAGGGCGTCGGCGTGGTGGTGATCGCCGGCATCACCTTCGTCATCATGGTGCAGGTGTTCGGCCCTGTGCGCTCGATGATGCTGACGGCGCTGGTGCCCGGGCTGTCGGCGCTTGGCGCGGTGGCTCTGCTCGGCGAGCCGCTGGGCTGGAACCTGGCGGCGGGCCTGGCGCTGGTGACCCTGGGCATCCTGTTTGGCGTGCGCACCGGCAGCCCGCGCGCGGGCGCCGCGGCCGTGCCGTCCGGCGCCGCCGAGCAGGCCCTGCCGGGCGCGGTCCGGAGACGTCCATCATGAAGCTGCTGGCCTTCGACACCAGCACCGAGCGCATGTCGGTGGCCGTGCGCGCCGGCGCGCGCCAGTGGCTGGCCGACGGACCTGCGGGCGCGCAGGCCTCGGCGACGCTGATCCCGACGATCCGCGCCCTGCTGGGCGAGGCGGGCCTGGCCCTGGCCCAGCTGGACGCCATCGTGTTCGGTCGCGGGCCGGGCTCGTTCACCGGCCTGCGCACGGCCTGCGCCGTGGCCCAGGGCCTGGCCTTTGGCGCCGGCGTGTCGGTGCTGCCGCTCGACACACTGCTGGCGCTGGCCGAGGATGCGCGCCAGGCGCACGCTTGCACGCAGGTGCTGGCGCTGCTGGATGCGCGCATGGACCAGGTCTATGCCGCGGCGTGGTCCTGGAGCGCCGAGGCCGGCTGGAGCTCCCACGGTGCGACCGTGGTATGCGCCCCCGAAGCGCTGACCCTGCCGGCCGGTGCGCCGGCGCCCTGGGTGCTGGCCGGCAACGCCTTCGCCGTCCATGGCGCGCGCCTGCCGGCACCGCTGCAGGCCCTGCCGCGACTGGCTGCGATGCCCACGGCCGAGGCCCTGCTGCGCCTGGCCCCGGCGGCGCTGGCGAGTGGCGGTGCGTTGCCGCCCGAGCAGGCCCTGCCGCTCTATGTGCGCGACAAGGTGGCGCTGACCACGGCGGAGCGGATGGCGCCATGAAGACTTCCTGGCCCGCACGCGCCTTCGCTGCAGCGGCCTTGTACCGTTGTCCGGCGTCAGCCGGTGCCGGGCGTGCAGGAGCGGCTGCGACATGAGCGCCATTCCAGGCACGCCCGCGTGCGCGTCGCCGCTCACCATGCTGGAAGCGCGCTTCGAGCCCATGACGCTGGAGCGCCTCGACGCCGTGCTGGCGGTGGAGCAGAGCGCCTACAGCCACCCCTGGTCGCGTGGCAACCTGCGCGACAGCATCCAGGCCGGACACCAGGCGCAGTGCCTGCTGGCGGGTGACGAATTGCTCGGCTACTTCATCGCCCTGGCCGGATTCCGGGAGGTGCACCTGCTCAACATCACCGTGGCGCCGGCGCATCAGCGGCAGGGCTGGGCCCTGGTGCTGCTGGACGCCCTGGCGCTGTGGGCGCGTGGTCAACAGGCCGAATGGCTGTGGCTGGAAGTGCGCGCCAGCAACTCACGCGCTCAGCAGATCTACCAGCGCCGTGGATTCGCCCAGGTGGGCCTGCGCAAAGGCTACTACCCGCTGGGCCATGGCGTGCGCGAAGACGCCGTGGTGATGAACCTGCGGCTGGCCGAGGCAGGGGGATGAGCCTGCACCTGACCGCGCGCCAGCGCGCCATGCTGGCTGAAATGGGCGTGCGGCTGTGGCTGCCGCGCGGCCAGGTGCCCGTGGCGCCCGCGCCGGAGCCGCCGCGGCCCGCGCCAGTGCAGCAGCCTGTGCCGGCTGCGCGCGCCTCGGCTGCAGCCGTGCCAGCCGAGCGAGCCGAGCGAGCAGTGGCGCAACGCCCACGTGCCGGCTCGACGGGGGTGCCACCCGGCGCGTCCGATCTGGCGCCACTGCCAGCCGGCATCGAGTCGATGGACTGGGCCGAACTGGAGGCAGCCGTCGCCAGCTGCCGTGCCTGCGGCCTGTGCGCGGGTCGCACCCAGGCGGTGTTCGGCGTCGGCAGCCGCACGGCCGACTGGATGGTGGTGGGCGAGGCGCCGGGAGAAACCGAGGACCGCCTGGGCGAGCCCTTCGTCGGCCAGGCCGGCAAGCTGCTCGACCAGATGCTGGCCGCCATCGGCCTGTCGCGCCGCGCCGGCACGGTTGCCGACCCTGGCGAGGCCGACGCGGGGCGATCCTGGCAAGGCGTCTACATCGCCAACGTCATCAAGTGCCGGCCGCCGGGCAACCGCAACCCGCAGCCGGATGAGATCGCGCAATGCGAGCACTACCTGCGCCGCCAGGTGGCGCTGATCAAGCCCCGGGTGATCCTGGCCATGGGTCGCTTTGCGGTGCAATCCCTGCTGAACACCAGCGAGCCGATCGGCCGCCTGCGCGGGCGCGTACACGAGTACCAGGGCGTCCCGGTGATCGTCACCTACCACCCGGCCTATCTGCTGCGGGCTCTGCCCGACAAGGCCAAGGCCTGGCAGGATCTGTGCCTGGCGCTGGCGACCTGGCGCGCGCTGGCACCCCCCGCCGACAGCACGGATTCAGCCTAATAAGGCGACGCTGAACAAGTCTCCGTGATGCGGCGCACCCTGCATGGGGATGGGATGCAAGGCGCGAAGCGCAGCAATAGCCGAAGCTATTGCGAGCATTTGCAACGCCGCAGACCGCCGCAGGCAGGGATGCGCAGCGCGCGAGGGACTTGTTCAGCGTTGCCCTGAAAGCGGCAGTTGGACGCGCTCGCCCACCAGGTGGAGGTGATCGAAGCAGCGGAAGTCAAGGTTCATGCGGCTCTCGTGAAGAAGGCAAGCGATCAACTGCCGCTTTTGGGTTGAACCTGGAAGCTGCGCGATTGGACGCACCCGTCAGTGCTGTGGCGGGCGCGCCAGGCGACGTCGCCCACCGCGCGGCACACCGGTCCGCGGTCTCCTCGCCCTGGCAGGGCGCGGCGCGGCCAAGGGCCGCACCCGTTCGCTCGCCCCTGAGGCGCGCAGGCGCCTTTGGAGCCGCAGCACCCGCCCTTGCCTGGCACCCCGAAGGCGGCACTGGCGGGTGCATCCAACTGCCGAATCGGGTCGGCGCTGAACAAGCTCCCACGATGCGGCGCGCCGTGCATCGGGATGGGATGCAAGGCGGAGCGCCGCGGCGGCAGCGCTGCCTTGGGCTGGACCCTCGGGCTCAGCGCAGGTGCTGGCCCGCAATCCCCGCCAGCTTGAACATGCCGACGCGGTCGGCGCCCAGCACCGGCCGCAGCTTGGCGTCGGCGACGATGGTGCGCTTGTCCTGCGGGTCCTGCAGGCCGTGCGCCTTGATGTAGTCCCACAGCTTCTTCATCACCTCGCCGCGGCCGAACGGACCTGCGCCGATGACGGCCGCGAGTTCCGGGCTGGGCTGCAGATTGCCGGCGCGCGGCGTCCTCTCGGTCTTTGGCGCCTTGCCGCCACTGGCCGGAACGCTCTTGCGCGATGTTGCCGGCCTGGCGATCTTCTTCGCGGCCGCCGCCGGCGCGCTGGCACGGGTCGCTGGCGCAGCGGTGGTGCTCTTGCGCGGCGGGAACTTGCGCGCTCCTTCGCGCGGCTCGAACTCGAAGCCGACCTTGCCCTCGTCCGCGTTCCAGGCCAGGCGCGCCTTGAACGGGCGACGCGTGCGCTGGCTGACGAAACCTTCCAGCAGGTCGGTCTTGCCGGTCGCCAGCAGCTTGCCCATCTGCTCGGGCGTGACGGCCTGCTGCAGGATCACCTGGCCGCTCTTGAAGTCGCAGCTGGGCACGGGCTGTGCTGCGGTGGGCACGCTGCGCTCGCACACGTAGCTCTTGCCGAAGGCCCGCACCGGCGCGCCGCACTTGGGGCAGGGGCCGAGGCCGGGCTCGTGCGACAGGTCGACCAGCTCGCCCGACTGCTCGGCGCGCGCGTCCTCGCCGAAGTCGAATTCCAGCTTCCAGTTGCCGGCCTCGGGGTCATGCACCAGGGCCAGCTCGGCGCTGAAGGGCCAGCCCGCCTTGCTGCGAAAGCCCTCCAGCGGGCCGATGTGCCGGTCGCGCAGGAAGATCTCGGCCTCGTCGGTCGAAAAGGTGCGTCCGCCCGGGATCTTGGTGAAGGAAAAGCCGCAACCCGCGCCGTCTCCGCCGGTGCCGGTGCAGGCATAGCGCCGGTAGTTTTCCTTGACCACGCCGCCACAGTTGGGGCAGGGCGCGTGCAAAGTCACGTAGTCGCCCGGCACGCTGTCGCGATCGTATTCCTTGGCCTTCTGCACGATGCGTTCGGTCATGGCGGCAATCTCGCGCATGAAGTCGGCGCGCGCGAGTTCGCCGCGCTCCATCTGGGCCAGCTTGTACTCCCACGCGCCGGTGAGCTCGGGGCTGCAGAGCTCGTCCACCTGCAGTCCGCGCAGCAGCGTCATGAGCTGGAACGCCTTGGCCGTGGGGAGCAGCTCGCGCCCCTCGCGCAGCAGGTACTTCTCGCCCAGCAGGCCCTCGATGATGGCCGCGCGCGTGGCCGGTGTGCCCAGACCCTTGTCCTGCATCGCTTCGCGCAGCTCGTCGTCGTCGATCGCCTTGCCCGCCCCTTCCATGGCACCCAGCAGCGTGGCCTCGGTGTAGCGTGCGGGCGGACGCGTGTGCAGGGCCTTGACCTCGGTCGACTCGTTGTGCACGGTCTCGCCGGGCCGCACCGGCACCAGCGACTTGCCCTCGGCGCCGTCCTTGCCTTCGCCCTGCTCGCCCTCCGCCTCCTTGCCGTAGATGGCGAGCCAGCCCGGCCGCACCAGCACCTTGCCGTTGCTCTGGAAATTGTAGCTTTCGCCTTCATGAACCGCGGTCGTGACGCGCGTGGTGATCTGGTATTCGGCCGCCGGGTAGAACACCGCCAGGAAGCGGCGCGTCACCAGGTCGTACAGCTTGCGCTCGGCCTCCGACAGCGCGCCCGGCTCCTGTAGTGTCGGGATGATGGCGAAGTGATCCGACACCTTGCTGTCGTCGAACACGCGGCGCGTCGGCTTGACATAGCCCTCGGCCAGGGCCCTGGCCGCGTGTGGCGCCAGGTGCGGCTGGTGGCCGCCGGCCAGCATCTCGAAGGTCTGGCGCGCCACGGCCAGGTAGTCCTGCGGCAGGTAGCGCGAATCGGTCCGCGGATAGGTCAGGGCCTTGTGCCGTTCGTACAGGCTTTGCGCCAGCGCCAGCGTGGTCTTGGCGGAAAAGCCGAACTTGCCGTTGGCCTCGCGCTGCAGGCTGGTCAGGTCGAACAGCAGCGGACTGAGCTGGGTGCTCGGCTTGCTCTCCTCGCGCACGCTGCAGGGCTGGCCGCGCACCGCCTCGGCGACGTGGCGCGCCAGGCGCTCGTCCCACAGCCGATCCGCGCGCGCGTCGGGGTCGCTGCCCTTCTTCCAGGCCGGATCGAACCAGCGGCCAGCGTAGCTGCCGGCCTCGGCCCCGAAGCGGGCGTGTACCTCCCAGTACGGGCGCGCCACGTGCCTGCGGATCTGCTCCTCGCGCTCGACCACCACCGCCAGCGTCGGCGTCTGCACGCGCCCCACGGTGGTCAGGAAGAAGCCGCCACCCTGCGAGTTGAACGCCGTCATGGCGCGCGTGCCGTTGATACCGACCAGCCAGTCGGCTTCGCTCCTGCTGCGCGCCGCGTCGGCCAGGCCCTGCATCTGCTGTTCGCTGCGCAACTGGTCGAAGCCGTCGCGGATCGCCTGCGGCGTCATGCTCTGCAGCCACAGGCGCCGTACCGGCTTGCCCAGCGGCTTGCCGCCCCCCGCGTACTGCTCGATCAGGCGGAAGATCAGCTCGCCCTCGCGTCCTGCATCGCAGGCGTTGACCAGCGTGCCCACGTCCTTGCGCCGGGCCTGCCGGACCACGGCGGCCAGGCGCGCCTTGGTCTTTTCCACGGGCTTGAGATCGAAGTGCGGCGGGATCACGGGCAGGTGGGCAAAGCTCCACTTGCCGCGCTTCACGTCGTACTGCTCGGGCGCCTGGATCTCGACCAGGTGGCCGACGGCGCTGGTGACGACGTAGTCCGCGTTCTCGAAATGATCGGCGTGCTTTTCGAACTTGCCCGCCACGGGCGTGAGGGCGCGCACGATATCCTGCGCGACCGAGGGTTTCTCGGCGATGACCAGTGTCTTCATGAGTCTCTTTAGAATCCGGTGTCCTCGCGCGCCTGCGCGCGCACGTGCATGAATTCAAGATAGCAAAGATTTTTCATGACGCGCAAATCCCTTCCTGCCGCGGCCGCGGCGCCCGTGCGTCCGGCAGGCCGGCGCATCCAGGTGCGGCGTTCCGGCGTGCACGGCAAGGGCGTGTTCGCGCTGGTCGACATGGCGCGCGGCACGCGCATCATCGAATACGTCGGCGAGGTCATCAGCTGGGACGAGGCCCAGCGGCGCCATCCGCACGACCCCGAGGACCCGAACCACACCTTCTACTTCCACATCGACGAGGACCGCGTCATCGACGCCCTGCACGGCGGCAACGCCTCGCGCTGGATCAACCACAGCTGCCAGCCCAACTGCGTCGCCGACGAGCAGGATGGCCGCATCTTCATCAAGGCCCGCCGCGCCATCCGCGCCGGCGAAGAACTCAATTATGACTACGGCCTGGTGATCGACGAGCCGCTCACCGACGAGCTCAAGGCCGAGTTTGCCTGCCGCTGCGGCAGTCGCAACTGTCGCGGCACCCTGCTGACGGGCGGCCTCGAGCCCGAGGCGCCGCCGCGCAAGCGGCGCCGCGGCTCCGGGGCGCCATGACCCAGCCGCTGCGCCTCGACTGGCCCCGGGCCCGGTTGACCGCGTCGCTCGCGGCCCTGTGGCCCGGCCTCGCGGTCGAGATCGTGCCCACGATCGATTCGACCAACACCGAGTTGATGCGCCGCGTGCGCGCCGGCGCGCTGGCGCCCACCCTGCTGGTGGCCGAAACCCAGGACGCGGCGCGCGGGCGCCTGGGTCGCGCCTGGGACAGCGGCGCGCCGGGCGCGGCGCTCAGCTTCTCGCTCGGCCTGCCGCTGGCACCCAGGGACTGGTCCGGCCTGTCGCTCGCAGCCGGACTGGCGGTGGCCGAGAGCCTGCATCCGGCGATCGGGCTGAAGTGGCCGAATGACCTGTGGTGGCAGGGGCGCAAGCTGGCCGGGGTGCTGGTCGAGACCGCCGGTGGGCCGGCGCCGGATGGCGCGCGCGTGGTGGTGATCGGCGTCGGCCTGAACCTGCAGGTGCCGGCTGACGCCGGGTTCTCCACCGCTCCGGCGGGCCTGCAGGCCTTGCTGCCGGGCATCGGCGCGCCGGATGCGCTGCTGCGCATCGCGCCGGCACTGGTGCAGGCCGTCCAGGCCTTCGAGCGGGTCGGCTTCGCGCCGCTGCTGGCCCGCTACGCGGCGCGCGACGTGCTGGCCGGGCAGGGCGTGCGCCTGTCCGATGGCACGCAGGGCGAGGCCTGCGGCCTGGCGCCCGACGGCGCCCTGCGCGTGCGCACGCCGCAGGGCCTGCGCGAGGTGCGCAGCGCCGAGGTCAGCGTGCGCCCGATGGCGGCGCCCGAGACACCGGGGGCCGGGGGATGACGCTGCGCCACCTGGTGGTCCTGCTGCTGCTCGCCAACCTGGCGTTCTGGTCCTGGTCCGAGGGTTGGCTGCGCGAGATCGGGCTCGCACCCGAGACCGCCGCCGAGCCCGATCGCCTGGCGCGTCAGGTGCTGCCGCAGTCGCTGTCCATTGGACCCGCGCCACGTCCGGTACCTGGCCGTGGCGAACAAGGATCGGCGCCCGTGGCCGTTGCAACGCCTGCCGCGCAGACGCCCCCCGTCAGCCCGGCGCCGGCGCCCGCGCCGGTGGCGGGCAGCACGGCCTGCCTGCAGGCGGGCCCGTTCGACGCGCCTCAAGCCGACGCCCTGCGCAGCGCGGCCGCGAGCTGGCCGCCGGGCAGCTGGCGTCTGGAGGGCAGCCAGCTGCCGGGACGCTGGATGGTCTACCTCGGTCCCCTCGCCGACGCCGATGCCGTGGCCGGCAAGCGCGGGGAGTTGCGCGAGCTCGGGGTCGGCGTCGATCGTCCGGGGGCGGCGCTCGAACCCGGCCTGTCGCTGGGCCGCTTTGCCACGCGCGAGTCGGCCGACCGGGCGTTGGTCGAACAGGAGCGCAAGGGCGTGCGCGGCGTGCGCGTGGTGCAGGAGCGCCAGGACACGCCGGTGCACATCCTGCGGCTGCCGCGCGTCGACGCTGAGCTGCGCGCGCGCCTGGGCGAGCTGCCGCTGGCTGGTCGCGAGCTGCGTCCCTGCGATTGATGGCGTTTCGCAGCCAGCGGCCGGATCAGGGCCCGCCACCCGGACACATGGCGTGGGCACGGCGCGCTGCGGGCCTGCCACGACCGCGCCGCGGATCGGTCGATCTGGCCGCGGCGGCGTGCGAGCGGGCCCCGGTTTGCGTCGGCGGCCGGGTCCGCTATGCTTGCGCCCATATGCCCTGCCCGGGAGACTGGCCATGACCCTGAAGCTCTACTACGCGCCCGGTGCCTGCTCGTTCGTGCCGCACAGCATGCTGGAGCAGGTCGGTGCCACCTTCGAGCCGGTGGCGATCAAGCTGCACAAGGACGAGCAGCACAGCGCGGAATACCTGGCCGTCAATCCGCGCGCCCAGGTGCCGGTGCTGGTCGACGAGGGGACCGTGATCACGCAGATCGTGGCCATCGTGCTGCACATCGACGCGCTGTTTCCCGAAGCCGGCTTGATCCCGCGCGAGCGGCTCGCGCGCACCCGCTTCATCGAGACCCTGGCCTGGATGAACAACACCGTGCATCCGACCTTCACCCATGTATTCATGCCGTTCAAGTTCAGCGACGACGAGGCGGCGCGCCAGGCCATCAAGGCGCATGCGCTGGGCCAGTACCGCCAGTTGCTGGACGAGCTGCAGGGGTTGCTGCGCCGGGCGCGCGCGGAGGGCCACGACTGGCTCGGCGGCGCGCACTGCGGCGCCCTCGACACCTACGCCCTGACCCTGCTGCGCTGGGGCACGATCGCCGGCATCGACCCCGAAGACACGCCCGAGCTGTGGGCCCACGTGCAGCGCACGGCCCAGGTGCCGGCCGTCGGACGCGCTATGGCCCGCGAGCGGCTGCAACTGAGCCTGTACCGACCCGCTACCTGACGCTGGTCGCCGGGAGCGCGCCTGGGCGTGGCCGGCGGTCCCGTGGCTTTGCCGAAGCTTCGGGCGGCAAGCTACGCCCCGCTGCCGTAGATTTCCAGCCCGAGCGCCACCACCGTCGCCACCTCGGGACCGACGGCAGCGCGAAACTCGGCCTCGGCCTGCGCCACCGCAGCCTGGAAGGCCGCCAGCCAGTCGAGGCCGAGCGGTGTGAAGGCGATGCGGCGCGCGCGCGCATCGAGCGGATCCGGCTCCCGCGTCACCAGGCCCCAGGCTTCGCACTGGTCGACGAGGTGGCCCATGGACTGCTTGGTCATGCCGGCCCAGGCCGCCAGTTCGGTCAGGCGCGCGCCCGTCAGCGGTAGGTGGCGCGTGATGTGGATGTGCGCCGCCCCCACCTGGTCGCGCGCTGCCAGGTTCGACAGCGCCAGCGGCGCTTGCTCGCTGCGTGCCATGAGCTGCAGCACGCGCGCGTCGAAGCGCCGCAGGGCATGGCCCAGCGACCGGCCCAGGTGGCTCTGGCGCCAACGGTCATCGGTCAAGTTAGGCATCGTCATATAGTAAGTCAAACTGACTTGATAATGGCTTGTGCTCATCAAGTGGATTGATATACAGTCCTGTTCAGGCATCCAGGGTTTTGCCATCGACCAGGGCAACCCATTGATCAACAAGGAGAAAATCATGGACATGGCGATTGCCGACAAGGCCGAAAAGGCCAAGGCCCTGCAGGCCGCACTGGCGCAAATCGAAAAGCAGTTCGGCAAGGGCACCATCATGCGTCTGGGCGAAGGCGAGCAGGTGGCCGACATCCAGGTTGTCTCCACCGGCTCGCTCGGGCTCGACGTCGCCCTGGGCGTGGGTGGCCTGCCGCGCGGCCGCGTGATCGAGATCTACGGCCCCGAGAGCTCGGGCAAGACCACGCTGACCCTGCAGGTCATCGCCGAGATGCAGAAGCTCGGCGGCACCTGCGCCTTCATCGACGCCGAGCACGCGCTCGACACCGGCTACGCCGAAAAGCTCGGCGTGCGGCTGTCCGACATGCTGATCAGCCAGCCCGACACCGGCGAGCAGGCGCTCGAGGTGGTCGACTCGCTGGTGCGCTCGGGCGCCATCGACCTGGTGGTGATCGATTCGGTGGCGGCGCTCACGCCCAAGGCCGAGATCGAGGGCGACATGGGCGACAGCCTGCCTGGCCTGCAGGCGCGCCTGATGAGCCAGGCGCTGCGCAAGCTGACGGCCACCATCAAGAAGACCAACTGCACGGTGATCTTCATCAACCAGATCCGCATGAAGATCGGCGTCATGTTCGGCAGCCCCGAGAC
>NZ_DAOKZG010000025.1:0-44526 GCF_035325765.1 Ottowia sp. | reverse complement strand
TGTGGGCGTGGAGCGCCGGGCGGGTTTCGCAGACGCACTGGTGGCACCGCGCTTGCTGATGATGACGTGGAGCGCAATCAGCAGACTGCCCAGGCCCAGTGCGAAGAAACCGGGCATGCGCAACTGGGCCTGAAGCACCTGGGAAAAGGGCCCGAATTTCAGCAGGCCGGGGGCCAACAGGAATGCAAGGCCCGTCACGAAGACGGCCAATCCGATCGACAGGGCGGATTCCCTGGGTTTGTGTCGCGACATGTCTGACAGATAAGAGCGTGCCGAGATCAGTGTCCAAGCGCCACTTGGCGCCCAACCCGGTGGATCGACCTCAATGACTTCCTCCTGGACGTGCACAGCTCATTTGCAGGGCCGAGTCAAAATGTTTCTGAATATCAATAATGATACTTTTGTATCGACCCCCTGGCCTTTTCCATCCCCCGGTGCATTCGGATGGCTGACTGACGATCCAGCGGCTGGTTGAGTGACCGTCCGAGGATGGCGCCACGCCATGGCTGGCGCGGAAGCAGTCATCCGGATGCAGGATGGTCGTGACGGGTGTGCGCGCTCGATCGGGTCGCGGCAAGCCGAACCCCGCGAGCGTCCATGGCGTCTGGCCGACCCCATCCGGGGCTCTGGCCTCAGGGTGAACTGGCGCGACAGTGCGCCTTCATGCGCTCCAGGCGGCCGCTTTCGATGGTGCCCAGGAGGCGAGCGTGGTCAGGAGCGCGCTGAAGATCGCCTGGCTTTCGTCGGCACCGTCACTTCGACCACGAATCCCGCAAGCCCGTCACCCGGTTGAACACCAGCTTCGTGCCCGACGCGTGGTCCTTCCGATCGGCGACGAAGAAGCCATGGCGCTCGAACTGGAAGCGGTCTTCCGGTCGCGCGCTGGCGAGCGTGGGCTCGACGATGGCCTGGACCGTGGCCAGCGACTTCGGGTTGAGCACGCTGAGGAAGTCGCGCCCGCCGGCGTCGGGCTGCTCCTCGGTGAACAGGCGGTCGTAGAGGCGCACCTCGGCCGGCAGGCCGTCGCTGGCGCCGACCCAGGTGATGACGCCCTTGACCTTGACGCGGTCGGCGCCCGGGGTGCCGGATTTGGTGTCGGGCACGAGGCGGGCATGCACGGCCTGGACCTGGCCGGCGGCGTCCGTGTCGGCACCCAGGCACTCGATGACGTAGCCGTACTTGAGCCGCACCTGGTTGTCCGGGAACAGCCGGAAGAAGCCCTTGGGCGGCGTTTGCTCGTAGTCGCTGCGCTCGATCCAGACTTCGCGCCCGAGCATGAAGCGACGCTGGCCGAACTCGGGGTGGTGCGGGTGCATGGGGGCTTCGCAGGGCTCCAGGTGCCCCTCGCTGCCGAACACCTCGGCCCAGTTGTCGATCACCAGGCGGACCGGGTCCAGCACCGCCATGGCGCGCGGCGCGACCGGATCCAGCGTCTCGCGCAGGGCGGCGTCGAGGGCGGCGTAGTCGGTCCAGGCGTTGCTGACCTTGGTGACGCCGCTGCGCTCGGCAAACAGGCGCAGGGCCTCGGGCGTGTAGCCGCGCCGGCGCAGGCCGGCCAGGGTCGGCATGCGTGGGTCGTCCCAGCCGGCCACGTGGCCTTCCTCGACCAACTGGCGCAGCTTGCGCTTGCTGGTGATGACGTGGCCGACGTTCAGGCGCGCGAACTCGTACTGGCGCGGGGGCGGCGCGCTCAGCAGGCCGCCCTCGATCAGGCGCTCCAACACCCAGTCATAGAACGGGCGCTGGTCCTCGAACTCCAGCGTGCAGATGCTGTGCGTGATGCGCTCCAGCGCGTCCTCGACCGGGTGCGCGTAGGTGTACATGGGGTAGATGCACCACTTGTCGCCGGTGTTGTGATGCGTGGCGTGGCGGATGCGGTAGATGGCCGGGTCCCGCATGTTGATGTTGGGGCTGGCCATGTCGATCCTGGCGCGCAGCACCATGGCACCGTCCGCGTGCTTGCCATCGCGCATTTCGCGAAAGCGCGTCAGGTTCTCGGCCGGGCTGCGGTCGCGAAAGGGGCTGTTGGTGCCGGGCGTGGTGAAGTCGCCCCGGGTGGCGCGGATCTGTTCGGGGCTCTGTTCGTCGACGTAGGCGTGGCCGGCCTCGATCAGGTATTCGGCCGCGCGGTACATGAAATCGAAATAGTCGCTGGCGAAATATTCGTGCGGCTGCGGCACGCCGGGCTGGCGCGGGTCATCGGCGCATTCGTGGCTCCAGCCCAGCCAGCGCACCATCTCGCGGATCGAGTCGACGTACTCCTGCTCCTCCTTCTCGGGGTTGGTGTCGTCGAAGCGCAGGTGGCAGACGCCGCCGTACTCCCGGGCCAGGCTGAAGTTGAGCCAGATGCTCTTGGCGTGGCCGATGTGCAGGTAGCCGTTGGGTTCGGGCGGGAAGCGCGTGCGGATGGGCGCCGGGTCGGGCGTACCGGCGGCATGATGCGGACCATCGCCGGGGCTGCCGCCCCAGCGCCGGTTGGCGTAGGTGCCGGCCTGCAGGTCGTGCTCGATCGCCTGGCGGATGAAGTGGCTGGATGCCGCGGGTTCGGCGCCGGCGGCGGCGCGTGGTGCTGGTGAGGACATGCGCGGATTCTAGGAGGCCGGGGTCGACAGCAGCGGAGCGGGCGCGGCCGCCCGGGTCACGTGCGCAGGTCCGTCATGTGACGCCTGCTTACAAGTTTCACCGTGCAGCCGTGGTCTGTATCGCGGGCTGGATCGTTAAATGAGAACATGCGCGGTGATGAGACGTTCTGCCGCACCATCAGGCAAAGGAGCAATCGATGAGAACCATGGCACGCATCGTGCTCGTTGGCGCCGCGGCGCTGGGCATGCTGGGGATCGCCGGCACCGCGCAGGCGCGCAGCGACGTGTACTGGTCGGTCGGCGTCGGCGCGCCGGGCGTGGCGGTCGGGGTCGGCAACGTGCCGACGTATGGCTACGCTCCGCCGGTCTACGTGCAGCCGGCACCGGTGTACGTGGCGCCGCGACCGGTCTACGTGGCACCGGCTGGCTACTATGCCCCGCCCGTGATCTACGGCCCGCCGCCAGGGTATTACGCGCCGCGCGGGCACTACCGTCGACATCACAGGGCGCGGCGTCATCATCAGTGGCGGTGACGGCGCCGGCCTGCCTGTGATTGCGCCTCGGGGCAGGCGCTCTGGAATAATTGGCCGCCATGAGCGGCAATACCCTCGGCAAGCTGTTTGCCGTCACCAATTTCGGCGAATCGCATGGACCGGCCATCGGCTGCGTGATCGATGGCTGCCCGCCGGGCATGACGCTGTCGGAGACCGACATCCAGCCCGAACTGGACCGGCGGCGGCCCGGCACCAGCAAGTTCGTGACCCAGCGTCGCGAACCCGATCAGGTCGAAATCCTGTCCGGCGTCCATGAGGGCCGCACCACCGGCACGCCGATCTGCCTGCTGATCCGCAACCAGGACCAGCGCAGCAAGGACTATGGCGAGATCGCCGAACGTTTTCGTCCCGGCCACGCCGACTACACCTACTGGCGCAAGTACGGGCTGCGCGATCCGCGCGGCGGCGGGCGTTCGTCGGCGCGGCTCACGGCGCCGACGGTGGCGGCCGGCGCGGTGGCGCGCAAGTGGCTGCGCGAGCGCCACGGCACGACGGTGCGCGGCTGCATGACGCAGATCGGCGATTTGGCACTCGGCTTCGAGAGCTGGGAGCATGTCGATCGCAATCCCTTCTTCGCGCCGCTGGCCGACGTTTCCGCGCTCGAGGACTACATGCTGGCGTTGCGCAAGTCGGGTGACTCCTGCGGCGCGCGGCTGCGCGTGACGGCGCGGAACGTGCCGGTGGGCCTGGGCGAGCCGATCTATGACCGGCTGGACGCCGACATCGCGCACGCGCTGATGGGGCTGAACGCGGTCAAGGGCGTGGAGATCGGTGACGGCTTTGCCAGCGTGGCGCAACGCGGCAGCCAGCACGGCGATTCGCTGCGGGCGGATCCGCTGGGCAGCTTTGCCAGCAACCACGACGGCGGCGTGCTGGGCGGCATCAGCACCGGGCAGGACCTGGAAGTGCAGATCGCGATCAAGCCCACCAGCTCGATCCTGGTGCCGCGCCAGACCATCACCACCACTGGCGAGCCGGTGGAGCTGATCACCAAAGGGCGGCACGATCCCTGCGTCGGCATTCGCGCCACGCCCATTGCCGAGGCGCTGCTCGCCCTGGTGCTGATGGACCACGCGCTGCGCCAGCGCGCGCAGTGCGGCGACGTGGCGACGCCGCCGGGGTTTTGAGCCGGGGCGCGCTGGTGAACGGGCTTGCGGGTCACGTGACCATGGAGGCGAGCAGGCCTGGAACGGCTCCGGATGGCGGCCTGCCGGATGCGACGGGCGCGCATGCGCAGGCGTCCGGCCAGCCGCTGCGGCCAGCCGCCGCCGGGCGGGAGGGCGGCGCTGAGCGGCCGCCGCGCGCGTCGCCCATGGCCGAGTTGGTGCACGACCTGAGGCAGCCGATCGAGGCGCTGGCCATCTATGCCGAACTGCTGATGCTGGAGCCTGGGCGTGCCGCCGAATTGGCGCCACGCATGCTGCGCGCGGTGCACTCGGCGCGGGCGCTGCTGGCGGCGCCGTGGCCGGCAGCGCCCGGGGCTGGAATCGAGCGCGTGACGCTGCAGCCGGTGCCGGTTCATGAACTGCTGGCGGAACTGCATGAGCAGTATCGGGCGCAGGCGCAGCGGCGCGGGCTGGCGCTGCGCCTGCGTGCCCCCGTGTGGATGCTGGATTCGGATGCGCTGCTGCTGCGGCGCATTCTGGGCAATCTGCTGGCGAATGCGATCCGGCACACGCGGCATGGCGGGGTGCTGCTGGCGGCGCGTCCGCGGGGCGCGGGTCTGGCGCTGGAAGTCTGGGATACGGGCGAGGGGATCGACGCGTCGCAGCTCGCGCGCGTGTTCGAACCGGGGGTTCAGTTGGACAGACCCGGCCGTGCGGGGATGGGAGGCCTGGGCCTGGCGATTGCCCAGCGCCTGTCCGACTCGCTGGGCTACCGGATCGAGGTGCGTTCGCAGCTGGGTCGCGGCAGCGTGTTTCGCGTGCTCACGGATTCATCAGCAGGCCATGCTTGCGCGCGTAGTGCAGGGCCTGGGTCCGGCTCTTGACGCCCAGGCGTCGGAACAGGCGCCACAGGTGCACCTTGACGGTGTGCTCGCTGATCTCCAGGCGTTCGGCGATCTCGCGGTTGGACAGGCCCTGGTCCAGCATCACCAGCAACTGCTTCTGGCGCTTGGACAGCTTGGGCTGCTCCAGCGGCTCGTCGTCGTCGTCCACGTCGAGGATGCGGCGCAGGGCGTCGCTGATGACGGCGGCGTCGACCGATTTCTCGACGTAGACGTCGGCGCCTGCCTCGCGGCACCATTCCTCGGCCTCGCTTGCCGGCGTGGCCGAGATCACCATCAACGGCACGTCGGGGTATTGGGTCGCCAGGCGACGCACGCCGGTCAGGCCTCCGGCATCCGGCAGCTTCAGGTCCAGGCAGAACAGCTTGGGGGCGCCATGCAGCGCGATGGCGGCGTCCAGTTCGGACAACTGGCCCAGCTCGGCGATTTCGGCGCCGGGCCGGATGCGCCGCAGCAGCATGGCGATCGCGTCCCGCATGAGCGGGTGATCCTCGATCACATAGATAGCCAATTCGATCTCCCCGATTTCAAAGTGTTACAACTTATTGTGTAGCGAATCGGCGGGGAGTTTCAGCTCAATGCGGTCGGCGGCCTCCTGAACAAAGAGAAATGGGGGACAAAGTCACAACTGGAAACAATCAGGCTGTGGCGGCCGCCTGACGCAATTGCTCGAGTGCGCGCTCGACCGCCGGCCAATCGGCCTGCGCGGGCGCGGCAAGACAGGCCCGGAGGGCGTCGAGGGCTGCGGCGCCCTCGGTCTGCAGGCGCTTGATGGCCTCGCCCGCATCGCGTGGCGAGGCGAAGCCGGTGCTTTGCAACAGCACCGCGCCGCTGGCGTCGGCCAGCTTGAAATAGAACAGGCCGTCGGGCTCGCGGTACTGCTTGAAGCTGGGCAGGGCCATCTTGCGGGCGCCTGCGGGCTGGGTGACGGCCTGCTGCGGCGCTGCCTGCAGGGCACGCAGGCCCACCGCCTCGCGCAGCGTGCGCAGGAACGGTGTGGCGATGGCACGCGCCTTGCGCGCCCCGGCCCGCAGGATGGCCTCGACCTCCTCCGGGTGCGCCATCAGGTGCTCGTAGCGCGCGCGCATCGGGCCGATCTCGTGCTCGATGCGCTCGAACAGCTGCTGCTTGGCGTCGCCCCAGGCGATGCCGTCGGCAAAGGCCCGGGCAAAGGCGGCCGCCTCGGCGTCGTCGGCAAAGGCGCGGAAGATGGCGTAGAGCGCGGAGCCCTCGGTGTCCTTCGGTTCGCCCGGCGCGCGCGAGTCGGTGACGATGCTCATGATCTGCTTGCGCAACTGCTCGCGCGGGCCGAACAGGGCAATCGTGTTGTCGTAGCTCTTGCTCATCTTGCGCCCGTCCAGGCCGGGCAGCAGGGCCACGTTGTCGTCGATCAGGGCCGCCGGCTGCACCAGGTGCTCGCCGTACAGGTGGTTGTAGCTGGCGGCGATGTCGCGCGCCATCTCGATGTGCTGCACCTGGTCGCGCCCCACGGGCACCTGGTGGGCGCGGAACATCAGGATGTCGGCGGCCATCAGCACCGGGTACATGAACAGGCCCGCCGTGACGCCGTCATCGGGCTCGGCGCCGGCCGCCTGGTTCTTGTCCAGCATCGCCTTGTAGGCGTGGGCGCGGTTGAGCAGGCCCTTGCCGGTGACGCAGGTGAGCAGCCAGGTGAGCTCGGGGATCTCGGGAATGTCGGACTGGCGGTAGAAGGTGACGTGCTCGGGGTCCAGGCCGGCGGCGAGCCAGCTGGCGGCGATCTCGAGCGTGCTGCGCTGGATGCGCGCCGGCTCGTCGCACTTGATCAGCGCGTGGTAGTCGGCCAGGAAGTAGAAGCTCTGCACCCCGGGCTCGTGGCTGGCGCGCACGGCGGCGCGGATCGAGCCGACGTAGTTGCCCAGGTGCGGGGTGCCGGTGGTGGTGATGCCGGTCAGGACGCGGCGGGGGGAGGCGGTGGCAGTCATGAAAGCAGGAGTTTGAGCGGAGTCAGCACGAGGTCGATCAGGCCCAGCGTGAGCTGCATCAGCGGCCGCATCCAGACGTTGGTGATGACGTTGGTGACGACCAGCGCCATCACGATGAAGAAGCCCCAGGGCTCGATGCGGCTGACGGCCTCGGCCTGCCGGTGCGGCAGCAGCCCGACCAGCACGCGGCCGCCATCGAGTGGCGGCAGCGGGAACAGGTTGAACACGGCCAGCACGACGTTCCACAGCACGCCGCCTCGGCACATCTCGAGGAAGAAGCGCTCGGTCACGCCCAGGCCGAGCAGCAGGTAGAGCAGTGCGCCCCAGCCCAGCGCCATCGCGAGGTTGGCCGCGGGGCCGGCGGCGGCCACCCAGATCATGTCGCGCTTGGGGTTGCGCAGCTTGCCGAAGTTGACCGGCACCGGCTTGGCGTAGCCGAACACGAAAGCGCCCGAGGTGGCGAAGTACAGGAACAGCGGCATCGCGATGGTGCCGATGGGGTCGATGTGCTTGAGCGGATTGAGCGTGACGCGGCCCAGGAAGGCCGCCGTGCTGTCGCCGAAATGCCGCGCCACGTAGCCGTGTGCCGCTTCGTGCAGCGTGATCGCCAGCAACACCGGCAGGGCGTAGATGGCGATGGTCTGGATGATGTTGTTGATGTCCACGGCGCGGATTGTGTCAGAGCGTCAGGGAGCCGATGGCGGAATCGGCGGGCAGTGGGCCAGCTGGGCTCGGGCCATTCGTCATCGGGTCGCGCAGCGCGACGGGGTCATGGCCCCGTGCAGCGGCGCCGTCATCACGTCACAGTCCCAGGCGCGCCGGGTCGCCGCGGCCGCGGCGCAGCAGTTCGGGTTGGCCGTGGCTGAGATCGATCACGGTGGTGGGCACGCCGGGGCAGGCACCGGCGTCGATCACGCCGGCGACCTGGTGCTCCAGCGCCTCGCGGATCTCCTGCGCGTCGTTCAGCGGTTCGGTTTCGCCCGGCAGGATCAGGGTGGTGGCCAGCAAGGGCGCGCCGTGGATGTCGATCAGCGCCTGCACCACCGGGTGCGCGGCGACGCGCAGGCCGATCGTCTTGCGTTGCGGATGGCTCAGGCGCCGCGGTACCTCCTTGCTGGCCTCGAGGATGAAGGTGAAGGGGCCGGGCGTGCCGAGCTTGAGCAGGCGGAACTGCGCGTTGTCGACGCGCGCGTAATTGGCCAGCTCGCGCAGGTCGCGGCAGATCAGCGACAGGAGCTGCTTGTCGTCGAGCTGGCGGATGCGGCGCAGTGCATCGGCGGCGGCCTTGTCGTCCAGCTGGCAGACCAGGGCATAGCAGGAGTCGGTTGGCACGGCGAGCACGCCGCTGCGTTGCAGCAGCTCGGCCGCCTGGCGCAGCAGGCGCGGTTGCGGGTTTTCGGGGTGAACGCTGAAGAGTTGGGCCATGCCGGATCGGGGCGCGCCGGCGCCGCAGGCGCGGGAAAAGGGGGGATGCTACACCGCCGCTTCTGCCGTGTGGATGCGGTCGGCCAGCGCTGTCCAGACGGGTGTCAGGTCGGCTGGCAGGGGCGCCATCCGACCCAGATCGACGTGGCTTTCGCCCGGGCTGTGGAAGTCGCTGCCGCGCGAGGCCAGCAGCTCGAACTCGCGCGCCATGTCGGCGTAGCGCGCCGCTTCCTGCGCGGTGTGGCTGCCGGTCACCACTTCGACGCCACGCCCGCCGTGCTGGCGGAATTCGGAGAACAGCGCGTATTCCTCGGTGGCGCTGAAGGTGTAGCGTGCCGGATGGGCGATGACGGCGATGCCGCCGGCCTCGGTGATCCAGCGCACGGCGTCGCCCAGGCGCGCCCAGCGGTGCGGCACGAAGCCGGGCTTGCCCTCGACCAGGTATTTGCGAAACACCTCGGCCGTGTCGCGGCAGACGCCGGTCTCGACCAGGAAGCGGGCGAAATGCGTGCGCGAGATCAGCGCCGGGTTGCCGACGTACTTGAGCGCGCCTTCATAGGCGCCGGCAATGCCGATCGCCTCAAGCTGCGCCGCCATCTCGCGTGCCCGCGGGCCACGTCCGTCGCGCGTCTCGGCCAGCCCCTCGACCAGGCGTGCGTCGGTGTGATCGAAGCCCAGGCCGACGATGTGCACCGTGGTGTCGGCAAAGGTGACCGAGACCTCGACGCCGGTCAGGTAGTCCAGCCCCTGGGCACGGGCCGCCGCCAGCGCGCGCTGCTGGCCGCCCACTTCATCGTGGTCGGTCAGGGCCCACAGATCGACGCCGCCAGCCTTGGCGCGCGCGGCCAGTTCCTCGGGCGTCAGGGTGCCGTCGGAGACGACGGAATGGCAGTGCAGGTCGGGGTTGTGGTAAGTGGTCACTGCGCAATTCTACGAAGCAGCCGCACTTTCACGCTCGCGTGCGCGAATGCCCCGGCGTCGCGCGCAGCCCGGCGTTCGGCGTTTTCCTGGTGTCGTGTTCCACGCTGGCGGGTTCTTCTCGCGAGTGGCCAGGGGTCAGGCGCGGCACGAGGGCACAGGCATGGTGGGCCCATGTCAAGGCGACGCATCAGGACCGATGGCTCCCGGCGGTTCGCCCTGCGGGGAGCCAGGAAAAGGCCAGCACCGGCGTCGCAGTTCTTGCCACGGCCCCCAGGCATGGCCTCCGAACGGGGCGCCTTGCCGCAAACCTTCTTCTGGCCTCTACAAGTGCCTGACCGCGTGAAACGCTGCCATCAGTAGCGTCGATTGCCGCCGCGGAAGCCGCCGCCGCCGCGCGACTCCATGGGGCGGGCGATGTTGAAGGTCAGGGCGCGGCCTTCAAGCGACTTGCCGTTCAGGCCCTGGATGGCTGCCTGCGCTCCCGCCGGCGAGCCCATCTCGACGAAGCCGAACCCCTTCGAGCGGCCCGAATCGCGGTCCATCACGACCTTGGCCGAGGTGACGTGGCCAAAGGCCCCGAATTCCTGTTGCAGGGCGTCGTCACGAACCGAATAGGCGAGGTTGCCGACGTAGAGTCTGTTGTCCATGAAGGTGTATTTCCAGGTCTTTCCGGGCGGATTCAGCGCCGGGCGTGCCGCGCGGGCGTGGGGCCGCTGCGCGTGCGCGGTTCGAGGTGGCGGAACGTGATGCGGCCCTTGTTCAGATCGTAGGGCGACATCTCGAGCGAGACGCGGTCGCCGGCGAGCACGCGAATGCGGTGCTTGCGCATCTTGCCACCGGTGTAGCAGATCAGGCTGTGGCCGTTGTCGAGGGTGACGCGAAAACGCGAGTCGGGCAGCACTTCGTCGACCTTGCCCTGCATTTCAATGAGTTCTTCCTTGCTCAAGAGATTCCTTTCCTGGTGTCCTGGCCCGATCGGTGACACGGCCAGGCGGGTGATGGGCTCGGCGCCGGTTCCGCGCCTTGCTTGCGCATCTGGCGTGGCGGAGGCGCCGCGTGGTTCCACGCGGGAAACCGAAAGGGTCCGTGTGAGATTGGGGTGAAACGGACCCGCGGTGGTGCTCGCCAGAAGGAGGGTGACAGCGGGCCTCGAAGGCCGGCGAACGCGCGAACTGGAACCGCGCAATGGGCGATCAAGCGCCGCGTCAAGCACGAACCGCGGCAACGAGCACGCCGCAGTTAACCTAATAATTATAACCGATACGCCACATCTCGCGTGCCCAGCGCGGGGTGTGCCAGGTCAGGGCGTCGGCCAGGGTTTCTGCGGCCCGCGCAGTTGCTCGAAGGCCCGGGCCAGCTTCAGCACGCCGAGGTCGTCGAAGCGGCGGCCGGCGATCTGCAGGCCGATCGGCAGGCCGTCGGCGCTGTAGCCGCAGTTGACCGAGGCGGCGGGCTGCTCACTCATGTTGTAGGGGACGGTGAACGCGATGTGCTCGAGCGGGCGCAGCGGGTCATTGGTCGGCGACGGTGCCTCGGCGGCCGCGGGCAGGTTGGGCGCCACCGGCGAGATCACGTAGTCGAAGGGGGCGCAGGCGGCGACGGTGGCCACGCGCGTGGCGTGGGTCTGGGCATAGGCCTGGAATACGTCGGTGCCACTGAAACCGGCCGCGCTTTCCGCCCACTCGCGGATGTAGGGCAGGAGCTTCTCCAGCCGCGCCGGCGGCAGCGCCCGGACGTCGAGGTACGAGCGCATGCGCCAGAAGTGGTCCAGGCCATCGAGCATCGCGCGCGTCAGGAACGGCGCCATCGGCGTGATCCGGGCGCCCGCCTGCTCGAGCAGGCGGGCGGCGGCCGCGGCCGCGGCCTGGATCTGCGGGTCGACCGGCAGGCCGCAGCCCGCGTCCAGCAGCAGGCCGATGCGCTGGCCGCGCAGGTACCGGGGCGGCGTGGCGGCGACGCTGGCCCAGTCCAGCACCTGCGGCGGCAGGCTCATGCTGTCGCGCGCATCGGGCTGGCTCAGCACCTGCATCATGAGGGCGGCGTCTGCCGCGCTGCGCGTCAGGGGACCGGCGCAGCGGCCCATGTAGGGCGGATCGATCGGCACGCGGCCGAGGCTGGGCTTGAGCGTGACGATGCCGCACCAGGCGGCCGGCAGGCGCAGCGAGCCGCCGATGTCGGTGCCCACGTGCAGCGGGCCGTAGCCGGCGGCGGCGGCGGCGCCGGCCCCGGCGCTGGAGCCGCCCGGGGTGCGCGTGAGGTCCCAGGGGTTGCGCGCCAGGCGGTGGAAGCTCGACAGGCCCGAGCTCAGCATGCCCCAGTCGGGCATCGTGGTCTTGGCCAGCAGCACCAGGCCGGCTTCCCTCAGCCGCGCCGCGGGCGGTGCGTCCTGCGCGGCGATGGGGGCGAGCGAGGCGGCCGTGCCGCCGGGCATGGGGTCGCCGGTGGTCGCGATGTTTTCCTTCAGCGTGCCGGGCACGCCGTCGAGTGCGCCGCAGGTCGCGCCGCGCTGCCAGCGCGCTTCGCTCGCGCGCGCCTGCGCCAGCGCGGCTTCGGGGCGATACAGCCAGGTGGCCTGCAGGCGCGGCTCCCAGCGCTCGATGTGGGCGATGACGGCGCGGCAGACCTCGAGTGGCGAGAAGGCGCGGCGCGCATAGCCGGCCAGGAGCTCGTGCGCGCTCAGTTCGTGCAGGGCAGTCATGGATGGAACGGAAAAGGCTGCTGCCATACCGGCTGGGGCGCCGGTCGCCTGCGCGGTGGGTTCATGTCCCTCGGTCAATCATGATGGCAGGCGCCAACCGGGACGCATGAAACGACACGGTTCCGATAGCTGCGGAGCGGGCCAGTCGCGGCCACCCGTGGCCGTGGTCTCCCTGGCGGCAGGGTGCGTCCCCCTTGGGGGCCGAGGCCGGCGGATTCAGGCCTGCCGGCGTAGGCCTGGACCGGCCGAAGAGCCGCTGCCTCTGGCGGCGAGCACGTGGAGCACTGCGACACAGGGGGTGTCACTTCAGTTCCAGGAGATCGCGCCCAGGTCGTTGACGAAGATCGGCATGTCCTGCCACAGGCCGTGCACGCCCTTTTTTGCGACCGTGAGCCACTGCGGCTGGTAGAGCCAGGCCAGCACCGCGTCATCGGCCAGCATGCGCTGCGCTTCGCCCAGCAACTGGTTGCGCTCGGCTTCGGTGGCGCTGTTGCGGATGCGCTCGTAGAGCGCGTCGAACTTCGGGCTGTCGTAGCCCCAGTAGTAATTGGGGTTGGTGAAGTTGCCGAGGTCGAAGGGCTCGACGTGGCTGACGATGGTGAGGTCGTAGTTGTGCGCGCCGCCGTACACGTTGGCCAGCCACTGCGCCCACTCGACGTTTTGCACCTTCGCCGTGATGCCGATCTTGGCCAGTTCGGAGACGATCACCTCGCCGCCCTGGCGTGCGTAGGGCGGCGGCGGGAGCACCAGGGACAGCTCCAGCGGCGTCGTGATGCCGGCCTCCCGGAACAGGGCCCTGGCGCGCTCGGGGTCGTAGGGGTTGATGCCGGTGGTGTCGATGTAGCCAGGCGCGCCGGGCACGTAGTGGCTGCCGATGGGCACGCCGAAGCCGTCGGCGGCGCCGGCAATGACGGCCTTGCGGTCGATCGCCTGGCTGATGGCGCGGCGCACGCGCACGTCGTCGAGCGGCTTCTTCCGGTTGTTGATGGCGAGCACGGTCTTGGCGCGCGAGCCGCCGACCATGAGCTGCAGCCGGCGGTTCGCCCGGAACTGCGCGGCGCCGCGCGGCGTCACGCGCGGGAAGGCATCGATGTCGCCGGACAGCATGGCGGCGATCTGCGCGGCCGGGTCGCTGATGAAGCGGAAGGTGGCGCGCTTGATGCGGATCGCGTTGGGATTGCGGTAGCCGGGCCAGGCCTTGAGCGTGATCGACGAGCCCTTGGCCCAGTTGTCCAGCAGGTAGGGGCCGGTGCCCACAGGCTGGGTGTTGTTGCCGGCGGCGCTGCCGGGCTCGACGATGATGGCGGTGGCCTGGCCCATGTAGAAGAGAAAGTCGGGATCCGGCTCCTTGTTGATGATGACCACCGTGTGCTCGTCCATGGCGCTCACGCTTTCCATCGCGGCGAAGGTGCGCTTGTCCTTGTTGGTGCTCTTTTCGCCAGCGGCGCGCTCGAAGCTGAATTTCACGGCCTCGGCGTTGCACGGCGCGCCATTGCTGAACTTCACGCCCTGGCGCAGGAAGAAGGTGACGGTGCGCAGGTCGGGCGAGACCTCCCAGCGCTCGGCCAGCAGCGGCGTGACGCTGCCGTCGGCGTTGATCCGGGTCAGCGTCTCGAAGATGTTGTACTGGACCACCTCGGCGATGGCCGAGGCGGCGCCCGCCGTCGGGTCGAGTCCGGGCGGCTCGAGCGTCATGCCCAGCACCAGGTTCGTCTTGCCCGCCTGGGCCAGGGCCGGCAGGTGGGCAGCGGCGGCCAGCGCGGGCAGGCCGAGGGCGAAGTCGCGGCGTTTCATCACGGGGCTCTCCTGGTCAAGGGCAGGGCGCATGGTAGCGCAGGCTTCAGGCTGGCACCGAAGCCAGCAGGGAGCGCGTGTAGGCATGGCTCGGCTCGCGCAGCACCTGGCGCACCGGGCCGTGCTCGACGACGCGCCCGCCCTGCATCACGGCGACGTCCTGGCACAGGTGGGCGACCACCGACAGGTCGTGGCTGATGAACAGGAAGGTGACGCCGTGCTGGTCGCGCAGGTCGGCCATCAGGTTGAGCACCTGGGCCTGCACCGAAACGTCGAGCGCGCTCACGGCCTCGTCCGCGACGATCAGGCGCGGACGCGTGATCAGGGCGCGCGCGATGGCGATGCGCTGGCGCTGCCCGCCGGAGAACTCGTGCGGGTACTGGTCCAGGGCGTCGGCGCGCAGGCCGACGGCTTCCAGCATGGCGGCCGCACGCTCGCGCTGCTCGGCGCGGCGCGCGCCCTCCAGCGCGGCTGCCGGCTCGGCCACGGTGCGCCACACCGGACGTCGCGGATCCAGCGAACCGTAGGGATCCTGGAACACCATCTGCAGCTCGCGCCGGGCCGTGCGCAGCTCCCGTGGGGTCAGCGCGTGCAGGTCGCGGCCCTGCAGCAGCACCTGGCCGCTGCTGGGGCGCTCCAGCGCCATCACCAGCCGCGCCAGCGTGCTCTTGCCGGAGCCCGATTCGCCCACGATGCCCAGGCTGCGGCCGGCACGCACCGCCAGCGACACGCCCTTGAGCGCGTGCACCGTGGCCGGAGGGCGCAGCAGCGATTCGCGCGGCAGGGTGTAATGCTGCTCGAGCGCGCGCGTCTCGAGCAGGAGATCGCTGGCACCGGGGTTCATGCCGTGTCCTCGTCGGCGAGGCCCGCCGCGCGCAGCACGACCTGCGCGCGGCGGCACCAGAAGCGGTGCCGGGCGTCCAGGTCTACTCGCGGCGGGGTGTCGGTGAAGCAGGGGTCCTCGGTGAACGGGCAACGCCCGGCAAAGGGACAGCCGGGCGGCAGATGGAACAGGTCGGGCACGGTGCCGGGGATGGTGGGCAGGCGGTCGCCGCGGTGCGCCACCAGACGCTGCGCGAGGCTGGGGCGCGCCGCCAGCAGGCCACGCGTGTAGGGGTGGGCGGGATGGTGAAAGACCGAGGCGGCCGGCCCGCTTTCGACCACGGCGCCACCGTACATGACCAGCATCTGGCGGGCGTTCTGCGCGATCAGGCCCAGGTCGTGCGAGATCAGCACGAGCGCCATGCCGCGTTCGGCCACCAGCTCGCGGATTAGCGCCAGGATCTGCTGCTGCACCGTCACGTCGAGGGCGGTGGTCGGTTCGTCGGCGATCAGCACGTCGGGCTCGCAGGCCAGCGCCATGGCGATCATCAGGCGCTGGCGCTGGCCACCGGAGAACTGGTGCGGAAAGCTGTCGACGCGCCGCGCCGGCTCGGGGATGCCGACGCGCGCCATCAGCGCGATGGCCTTCTCGCGCGCGGCCTGCGCGCCCAGGCCGCGGTGTAGCCGCAGCGGCTCGGCGATCTGGGCGCCGACGCGGTGCACCGGGTTGAGCGCGGTCATCGGCTCCTGGAAGATGATGGCGATGCGGTTGCCACGCAGCCGGCGCCAGCCGCGATCGGCCAGGCCCACCAGCTCCTGGCCGTCCAGGCGCAGGCTGCCGCTGACGCGTGCGCCCTCGGGCTGCAGCCCGATCAGGGCCAGTGCCGTGAGCGACTTGCCGCAGCCCGATTCGCCGATCAGGCCCAGCGTGTCCCCGCGCTCCAGCGTGAAGCTGACGTCCCGCACGGCGGTGGCGGTGCCGCGCTGCGTGTGCAGGTCGACGCGCAGGTGCCGGGCCTCGAGCAGTGCAGCCATGCGCTCAGCTTCCCCGTGCCAGGCGCGGATCGAGCACGTCGCGCAGGCCGTCGCCCAGCAGGTTCAGGCCCAGCACCGTGAGCACGATGGCCAGGCCCGGCCAGACCGCCAGCAGCGGCGCGTCGAACATCAGGGTCTGGGCCTCGGCCAGCATGCGGCCCCAGCTGGGCTGCGGCGGCTGCGTGCCCAGGCCCAGGTAGGACAGCGCGGCCTCGGCCAGGATGGCGACGGCGAAGCGGATCGTGGCCTGCACCGTCAGCACGGCCGCGATGTTGGGCAGCACGTGCTCGAAGGTTATGCGCGTGGCACCCTTGCCGCAGGCGCGCGCGGCCAGTACGTAGTCGCGGCTCCAGACGGCGTTGGCGGCGGCGCGCGTGATGCGTGCGAAACCGGGGATGTTGTAGAGGCCGATGGCAATGATGGCGTTGACGATGCCCGGCCCGTAGACCGCCGTCAGCATGATGGCCGAGAGGATGGCCGGGAACGCGAAGCCGAAGTCCGATACGCGCATGATCAGCTCTTCCACCCAGCCGCGCCTGGCCGAGGCCAGCAGGCCGAGCGACGTGCCCGCCAGCAGGCCGATGCCGACCGCGATCACGCCGACCAGGATCGAGGCGCGTGCGCCCACCAGCAGCAGCGAGACGATGTCGCGCCCGAAGGCGTCGGTGCCGAGCCAGTGCACAGCGCCCGGCGCCAGGAGCTTGTCGTCCATGCGCACGTCGTAGACCGAGAACGGGGTCCAGACGTAGGACAGGGCCGCCGCCAGCGCCAGCACCAACGCCAGCACGGCGCCGATCACGAAGCCCGGATGGCGCCGCGCACGCGCCCAGAAGCCGGGTGCGCTGCGGCTGGTGTCCTGGGATGAGATGGCTTCAGGCATCAGAACACGGCAGCGCGATCACTTCCAGAGGCCGCGGAACAGGTCATGCGGGGCACCCGTGGCCGGGGTCTCCCTGGCCACAGGGTGCGTCCTCCTCAGGGGGAAGGAGCGCAGCGACACAGGGGGAGTCATACTTCGCTGGCCTTCACGCGCGGGTCGATGAGCGCGTAGAGCACGTCGACGACGAAGTTGACGATCACCACCATGGCGGCCAGCAGCATGACGCAGTTGCGCACCACGATCAGGTCGCGGTTGGCGATGCTCTGGAAGATCAGGCGCCCCAGGCCCGGCAGGTAGAACACGCTTTCCACCACGATGGTGCCGGCCAGCAACTCGGCGAACTGCAGGCCCATCACGGTGATGACCGGGATCATGGCGTTGCGCAGCACGTGGCCCCACAGGGTGGCGCGCCGGCTCAGGCCCTTGGCGCGCGCGGTGCGCACGAAGTCCTCGCGCAGCACTTCCAGCACGGCCGAGCGCGCGAAGCGCGCCAGGATCGCGGCCTGCACCACCGCCAGCGCCAGGGTCGGCAGGATCAGCGCCTTCAGGCCCTCCCACAGGCCGGCCCAGAGCCCATCGTCGAAATACCAGCCGTCGAAGCCGCCGGCCGCCAGCCAGCCCAGCTTGACCGAAAACAGCAGGATCAGCAGGATGGCGAACCAGAAGTTGGGCACCGCGATGCCGAGCTGGGCGATCGCCATCAGCCCGGTGTCGCCGATGCGGTTGTGCTGCGAGGCGGCGTAGACGCCCACCGCCAGCGCCAGCAGCGTGGTCAGCAGCATGGCCAGCACGGCCAGTGGCACCGTCAGCTGCAGGCGCTCGCCGATCAGCTCGGACACCGAGGTGCCGTAGACGTAGGACAGGCCCATGTCGCCGCGCGCCAGGCCGGCGACCCACTGGCCGTAGCGCTGCAGCGCCGGCTGGTCCAGCCCCAGCTCCAGCGTCTTGGCGGCCACGGCAGCCGGGTCGGCGTCCGCGCCCATCAGCACCTGGGCCGCGTTGCCGGGCAGGACCTCGAGCACCGCGAACACGATCATGCTGGTGGCCGCGAGGGTGACCAGCAGCGTGAGGCAGCGCTTGACGAGGAAGTAGCTCATCGTGCGGCGCGATTATCGACAAGCCCGTGCGTGGCGATCGCGTGGCGGCTGTGCCGGGCCGGCGCGGCTCAGGCGGCCGGCGGCTTTGCCGGGCCGTCGCCAGCAGTCGGCGCATCGACCGCAGCCGGACGCGGCGGCTTGGGGCGCGGCGGCCGCGTGGTGTGGATGCGCTGCGTGGCCGCGTCCATGTCGCCTGCCAGCAGCAGGTCGAGCGCGCCCATCGAGCGCTCGATCGCCTGGTCGATGGCGATGTGCTCGTCCAGCGGCGGGCGCCGCAGCACCCAGCCCACGACCTCGCCGCGCCCGCCAGGGTGGCCGATGCCCAGGCGCAGGCGCCAGTAGTCGGGGCTGCCCAGGCGCGCGTGGATGTCGCGCAGGCCGTTGTGACCGGCATGGCCACCGCCGTGCTTGAGCTTCACCTGGCCGGGCGGCAGGTCGAGTTCGTCGTGCGCCACCAGGATCTCCTGCGGCGCGATCTTGTAGAAGCGCGCCAGCGCCGCCACCGACTGGCCCGAGAGATTCATGAAGGTCTGCGGCTTGAGCAGCCAGACCGGGCCGCTCGTGAGGTTGACCCGCGCCATCAACGCGCGGTAGCCACGCTCCAGCGCCCAGCTCGCGCCCAGCTTGCGCGCCGCCTCGTCGACCCACCAGAAGCCGGCGTTGTGGCGCGTGGCCTCGTATTCGGGGCCCGGATTGCCCAGGCCCACCAGCAGCTTGATCATCCTGGAAACCGCAGTTGACCGCTTGCGGGCGTCTCGAAACCCGCATGGATGTTGATTTCCCCGCCTTCGTGGGCGTTCGCCTGCCGGGTGAGCGGGCCATGCACCCGCCAGCACCACGCTGGCCGCGCCATGCGGCGTTGTTCGTCCTTGCGCACAGGCGTGCGCGGCGCTCTCACGCCTTGTCTGGCGCGCCCAGCGCAGCACTGACGGGTGCATCCAACTGCGGTTTCCAGGATCATGGGCACCGATTATGGGCGCGTGGCACGCGGCGGCGGTACCATCCAGGAAAACGGCCCGCCAGTGGGCGGGCCGTTCGGGGCAGAGCCGCGGCCGGGGTAGCCGCGCGCCTCAAGCCGCGTTGTGCTCGAGGCGAGGACAGATGACGCCGGTTGGCTTCGGCCACACGAATGACGGCCTGGTCATCGAAGCGCAGCGAAGTCGCTTGTCATCTTGTCACGCCGAGCGCGAGTGCGGATCACTTCTTGGCCGCGTCGGCCGCGGGTGCCGCCGGAGTCGCGCCGGCAGCGGGCGCGGTCTCGCCTTCGGCCGCTTCCGCTTCCTCGGCCGCCGGGATCACGACCGAGACCAGCACCGTGTCCTCCGCCGTATGGCCGCGCAGCACCGCCTCGACGCCTTGGGGCAGGGTGATCTCGGCCAGCGTGATGGTGCTGCCCTTCTCCAGCCCGGACAGGTCGACCGGGATCGATTCGGGCAGATCCGCCGGCAGGCAGCTCACTTCCAGTTCGGTCAGGATGTGGTTGACCAGGCACTTGTCGATCTTGACGGCGGTGGACTCTTCCTCGCCGCTGTAGTGCAGGGGCACCTTCATGGTGATCTTCTGCCGGGCCGAGACGCGCTGGAAGTCGACGTGCAGCACCTGCTGGCGGTACGGGTGGACTTGCACGTCGCGCAGCAGCACCTGGCTGGCCTGGCCGCCCAGTTCCATCGTCAGCACGCTGGAGTGGAAGGCCTCCTTCTTCAGCGCCTGCCACAGGGCGTTGTGGTCCAGCTCGATGAGCTGGGGCGCGGCGGCTCCGCCATAGACGATGCCGGGCGCCTTGCCGGCGTTGCGCAGACGGCGGCTCGCACCCGTACCCTGCTTGCTGCGCTCGAAAGCGACGAATCTCATGATGAACTCCTGATGGGGCCGACCGCGACCAGTGCGTCCCCGTTTTGAAAAAGACCCGGCCGGCCCACATGCGGGCAGCCGGGCCGGCTTGCGTTCCTCAGAACAGGCCCTCCTGTTCGCGGAACAGACTCATGACCGACTGGCCGTTGGCGATGCGCTGGATCGTTTGTGCGATCAGCGGCGCGACGGACAGCTGGCGGATCTTGCTGCACTGCTGCGCGCGCGGGCCGAGCGGGATGGTGTTGGTGACCACCACTTCGTCCAGCGCCGTGCCCTGCTCGATGCGGTCGATGGCGGGGCCGGAGAAGATCGGGTGCGTGCAGTAGGCGTAGACCTTCAGCGCGCCGCGCTCCTTGAGCACCTCGGCCGCCTTCACCAGGGTGCCGGCGGTGTCGATGATGTCGTCCATGATCACGCAGTTGCGCCCCTCGATGTCGCCGATGACGTGCATCACCTCGCTCACGTTGGCCTTGGGGCGACGCTTGTCGATGATCGCCAGGTCGCAGCCGAGCTGCTTGGCCAGCGCGCGCGCGCGCACCACGCCGCCGACGTCGGGGCTGACCACCAGCAGGTCCTCGTAGTCCTTCTGCCGCAGGTCGGCGAGCAGCACCGGCGAGGCGTAGATGTTGTCGACCGGGAAGTCGAAGAAGCCCTGGATCTGGTCGGCGTGCAAGTCCATGGTGAGCACGCTGTCGACGCCCACGGCCTCGAGCATGTTGGCCACCACCTTGGCCGAGATCGGCACGCGGGTGGAGCGCGGGCGCCGGTCCTGGCGCGCATAGCCGAAGTAGGGGATGACGGCGTTGACGCGCTCGACCGACGCGCGCTTGAGCGCGTCGACCATGATCAGCAGCTCCATCAGGTTCTCGTTGGTGGGCGCGCAGGTGGGCTGCACCACGAAGATGTCGCGCGCGCGCACGTTCTGCTTGATCTCGACCGTGACCTCGCCGTCGGAGAAGCGTCCGACGTCGGCCGCGCCCAGGCTGATGCCCAGGTTGCTCGCGATCTCGGCGGCCAGCGCCGGATTCGCGTTGCCGGTGAACAGCAGGAAGTCGGGTGAGTGTTGCGGCGAGTGCGGGTGCATGCGGTTTCCGACGGATCAACGACAGATCGAGTGCGGGCCTCGGGCTACCCGCCCGGGATGGGGTCTTGGCAGGGGAGGAAGGATTCGAACCCTCGCATGCCGGAATCAAAATCCGGTGCCTTAACCAACTTGGCTACTCCCCTCCACCGACCGCTGGCGCAAAGCGTGCACCAGCCGCCGGTCATTCGCCACTGGCAGCCCAGCCGACCAGCGGATGAGCCTCCAGATTGCCGCAGCTTCGCATCGACCAGCCCGGTGGCAGCGCCAGAGCGCCGTCCTTCACGCCAGCCGCTGCGTCCGGGACCCGTGCGAACACCGCACTCCCGGCTCCCGTCATCCGGCCCGCGAGGCCCTGCCGCGCCAGCAGCGCGAGCCCCTGGGCGACCTGCGGACAAAGCCGCTCGGCAACCGGTTGCAGGTCGTTGCGGCCAAAGCCAAACGGGTCTGCAGCAAAGCCGGAAATTGTAGCAGGGTCTGAATCGCGTTTCAGCGCCGGGTCGGCAAAAATCTCAGCCGTCGCCAGGCCGGCCGGTGGCTTGAGCACGACGAAGCGGGCATGCGGCAGCGCGAGCGGCTCGAGCTGCTCGCCCACGCCCTGCACCCAGGCATTGCCGCCGAACAGGAAGAACGGCACATCGGCGCCGAGCCCGAGGCCAATGGCCGCCAGGCGCGCGCGCGGCAGATCGAGCCGCCACAGGCGGTTGAGCGCGAGCAGCGTGGTCGCGGCATCCGACGAGCCGCCGCCCAGGCCGGCCTGCATCGGCACCTGCTTGTCGAGGCCGATGTGCACGCCCAGCGCGCAGCCGGTGGCCTGTTGCAGCGCGTGCGCGGCGCGCGTCGCCAGGTCGTCGGCGGGCAGCGGCGCGCCCAGGTCCTCCCGGCTGATGCGGCCGTCATCGCGACGCTCGAAGTGCAGAGTGTCGCACCAGTCGATCAACATGAAGGCCGATTGCAGCAGGTGGTAGCCGTCGGGGCGGCGCCCGGTCACGTGCAGGAACAGGTTGAGCTTGGCCGGCGCCGGAACGTCGAGCAGGGCGCGCATGATTCACGGTGCGTCGAGGATGACGCGCAATTCGGCGCCGGGCGGTGGCGTGACGCGCCAGGCGCGCAGCCGGCCGCTGGCGCGCTGGCTCAGGTCCACCTGCCAGCCATCGACCGCCTCGGGCACGCCGCGCAGCCAGGCGAACAGCGCGCGCACCGGCAGGGCGGTGCCGGTGGCCGCGCCGGCCAGGGCATCGAGGGACTCGTAGTCGTGCTGCTGCCCGCCCTGGGACAGCACGGCCGTGCCGGGGCTCCAGCGCAACGCGGCCAGGGTGCTGCCCAGCGGGGTGTACAGGTCGAGCCGTCCGGCCTGTGGATCGCCCTCGAGTTCGAAGCCGGCGTGCAACTGCTGCGGCGGCTCGCTCTCCACCGTCAGGCCGAGTCGCCCGCTCCAGCGCCCCGATTGCAGGGCCGCCGCCTCGGTGCTGGCGCGCGGGCTGGCGCAAGCGCCGACCAGCAGCAGGATCGTGGTGACCAGGGCCCAGGACAGCGCGCGTCGCGCGACGCCGGCCCAGCGCGGCGGCGTCACGGCTGGACCCGCAGGCGCTGCAGGGTGCGTTGCAGCGAGGCGTTGTCCGGGTCCAGCCGCAGGCCTTCGCGCCAGACCTGGCGCGCCGCCTCCTGCTCGCCCAGGGCCCAGAGGACTTCGCCCAGGTGCGCCGCGATCTCGGCGTCCGGGCGCTTGCGAAAGGCCGCTTCCAGCAGCATGCGTGCCTTGCGTGGCTGGCCGAGGCGGAACTCGACCCAGCCCAGGCTGTCCTGGATGTAGGCGTCGTTCGGGTCGAGGCGCGCGGCCTTCTCGATCAGGCTCCTGGCCTCGGCCAGGCGCTGGTTGCGATCGGCCAGCGCATAGCCCAGCGCGTTGTAGGCATGGGCGGAATCGGGCTTGAGCGCGATCACGCGGCGCAACAGGCGCTCCATTTCGGCCAGCCGGTTCAGTCGCTCCGCCGACATCGCGGCGTCGTAGAGCAGGCCGTCATCGTCCGGGCTGTCGCGCAGGGCGCCCTGCAGCAGGCGATAGGATTCGGCCGCGTCGCCATGCTCGCGCAGCAGTTGCGCTTCGGCCAGCAGCTTGACGCGGGCGTCGCCCTCGTCCTGCTCGGGCGCCGCTCGGATCGCCTGGCGCGCTTGCGCGATCTGGCCCTTGCGTGCCAGCAGGTCGGCGCGCTGGATCTGGGCGGCCAGCACCTGGTCGGGCGCGTCGACCGCGGACAGCCAGCGTTCGGCCTGGTCCAGGTCGCCGCCACGCTCGGCAATGCGCGCCAGCGCCAGGCGTGCCTGGCTTGGGCCCGTGCTCGGATCGCGACCGGCGCCGGCGGCGCCCCGCATCAGCGCGAGATAGCGTTGCAGCGAGCGTTCGGCCTGGTCGTCCTCGCGCTGCTCGGCCTGCAGCAGGCCGAGTGTCAGCCAGCCGTCGGCCTCGTCCGGACGACGCGTGATGAGCTCGGTCAACTGGGTGCGCGCGTCATCCAGGCGCCCGAGCGTGACCAGCGCGCGCACATACGCCAGTTGCAAATCGGGACGGGCATCCGGACGCGCGAGGTGGCGCTGGATCAGTGCCTCGGCGCGGGCTTCATCGGCACCGGCCAGGAGTTGCAGCGCCAGCAGCGCCGGCCACTGCGAGGCGGCGTCGGCATCGGCGCCCAGGGTGGCGGCGGCCAGTGCGCCGGCACGGTCCCCGGTCTGCAGGCGCATGCGTCCGATGGTGGTCCAGGCGGCGGGCGCCAGCGCCGGGTCCTTGACGGCTTCGGCCAGTCCCAGTTCGATGGCGTGGGCCGCCTCGCTCTTGTCGGGTGCGCGCTGGTAGAGCGCGGGCAGGGCGATGATGAACGGCTCGCGCTCGTCCGCGGCCAGGGTGTCGAGCACGGCGCGCAGGGCATCGGCGGTCTCCCCGGCGCGCCCGAGCGCAAGCAGCACCTGCAGTTCGTAGCGCCTGGCTTCGGCCGAATCCGGGACCGCCAGGCGCCAGGCTCGCACGGCTTCCAGGGCCGCCGGGCCGGAGCGCGACTGGATCGCCATGTCCACCGCGCGCTTGTACAGCGCGGGCTCGCCGGTGCGGCGCGCCGCATCGAGCATGTAGGCCGAGGCGTGCGAGGTGTCGCCCTCGCTGAAGGAGAATTCTCCCAGCAGCAACTCGTACATCAGGCGGGCATCGAGACGCGACTGCGGCGGCGTGGCGGCGGCAGAGGCTTCGACGGGGGCCGCCACCGGCGCGCTCGCGGCGGCGACCGCGGCGCTCTCATGCGGCATCTGCACGCAGCCCGGCAGGCTGGCCCAGGCCACGGCCGTGCCGGCCAGGATGCGGAGAATTCGCTGCATCAAACCATAATAATCGAAGCCCGGAATCCGATTCCTCCCATGCCAGAGCTCCCCGAAGTCGAAGTGACGCGGCGCAGTTTTGCCGCGCGCATTGCCGACGCGCGCATCCGCGCGCTGCGTCTGGGCAAGCCGCTGCGCTGGCCACTGGGCGTGGCGCCCGAAACCCTGGTCGGGCGCACGGTGCGGGACGTCGGGCGACGCGGCAAGTACCTGCTGATGACGCTGGACGAGGGCGTGCTGCTGCTGCACCTGGGGATGTCGGGGCGGCTGGTGTTCGGCACCGATCTGCCGCCTGCGGGTCCGCACGATCACATGGATCTCGTCACCACGCGGGGGGTGCTGCGGCTGCACGATCCGCGCCGCTTCGGCGCCGTGGTCTGGGCGCCGGCGCTGGATGCGGCGCCGGCGGCCAGATTGCTGGGCGGGCTGGGCGCGGAGCCGCTGGAGGACGCCTTCGAGCCGCGCAGCTTCCACGCGGCGTTGCGGCAGCGCCACGCGTCGATCAAGCAGGTGCTGCTCGCGGGCGACGTGGTGGTGGGCGTGGGCAACATCTATGCCTCGGAGGCGCTGTTCGAGGCGCGCATCCGGCCGACGGTGCGTGCCGATCGCCTGTCGCTGGCGCGCGCGACGCGGCTGCACGACGCGATTCGTGCCGTGCTCGGGCGCGCGCTGGTGCTGGGCGGCAGCACGCTGCGCGACTTCGCCGATGCCACGGGCGGCACCGGCCATTTCCAGCTCGAGGCGGCGGTCTACGGGCGCGCCGGGCAGCCTTGCCCGGCCTGCGCAGCACCCATTCGCGTGTTGCGCCAGGGTCAGCGCTCGACCTATTACTGCCCCGTGTGCCAGCGTTCATGATTTTTGAACGGGTTGGGTGGTAACAAAACGTTGTAAACGGTTAAGATGCCGCCATGAACGCGACGGATCTGCCGATCACCGGTTTCAGCCAGCGGCTGGACCAGCACAGCGCCTGGCGTCGCGGCGCAGCCGAGCGCCTGAAGGCGCTGGGCGAATGGCTGCAGGAGCAGCAGCTGCTGGACGCCACGGCGCAGGAACGCATCCACGCGCTGGGCGAGCAGCTGCTGGCCGACAAGGTCATGGTGGCCTTCGTCGCCGAGTTCTCGCGCGGCAAGTCGGAGCTCATCAACGCCGTGTTCTTTGCCGGCTACGGGCGGCGCATCATGCCGGCCAGCGCCGGGCGCACCACCATGTGCCCGACTGAACTGGGCTGGGAGCCGGCGCTGCCGCCGTGCCTGCGCCTGCTGCCAATCGAGTCGCGGCTGCAGCCGCAGGCGCTGATGGAGTGGCGCCTGGCGCCCGAGCAGTGGCGGCGCGTGGACCTGGACGTGAACGACGCGGACCAGCTCGCCAGCGCGATGGAGATGGTGTCCGAGGTCCGGCGTGTGTCCGTGCAGGAGGCACGCATGCTCGGCTTCTGGCATGACGAGCGCCCCGAGGACAACCCGCCGCGCGGCGCCGACGGCCTGGTCGAGGTGCCGCGCTGGCGCCACGCGTTGATCAACATGGCGCATCCCCTGCTTCGGCAGGGCTTGGTGGTGCTCGATACGCCGGGGTTGAACGCAATCGGTGCCGAGCCCGAGCTCACCGTCAACCTGATCGCGCAGGCACAGGCCGTGGTGTTCGTGCTGGGCGCCGACACCGGAGTCACGCGCTCGGACCTGGCGATCTGGCGCGAACACCTGGCGCCGGCGCACGGCGCGGCCGGGACCCAGCTGGTGGTGCTCAACAAGATCGACACACTGTGGGACGAACTCAGCCAGCCGCGCCAGATCGAGGCCCAGATCCAGCGCCAGCGCACGGATACCGCGCGCACGCTGGAGGTGGGCGAGAACCAGGTGCTGGCGCTGTCGGCGCAGAAGGGCCTGCTGGCCAAGGTGCGCGGTGACGCGGCGCTGCTGCGCGCCAGTGGCCTGGCGGAGTTCGAGCGCGAGCTGGGTGGACGGGTGCTGGGCGCGCGCCACCGGGTGCTCGAGGCCGCGCTGCAGCACGGCGTGCAGCGGCTGCAGGCGGATGCGACCCGCGTGCTGGGGGTGCAGCGCCGGGCGCTGGTCGACCAGCTGCTCGAGCTCAAGGGGCTGCGCGGCAAGAACCACGCCATGATCCGCCACATGCGGCGTCGCGTGGAACAGGAGAAGCAGGCGTTCGATCGTGGCTCGGCGAGCGTGCTGGCGGTGCGTTCGGTGCACGTCAAGCTGCTGCGCGAAGTGTTCAGCCTGCTGAGCGGGCGTTCGATCAAGCGCGAACTGGCGGACCTGAGCGCGGCCCTGGGCGAGTCGGGCCTGAAACTGGGCGCACGCAAGGTCTATGCCCAGGGCTTTGATGGGTTGCGCAGCGTGGTGGACCGCGTGCGCGCGCGCATGGACGAGATCCAGGCCATGCTGGACACCTCCTTTGCCAGGCTCAATACCGAGCATGGCTTTGCGCTGCAGGTGCCAGCCGCTCCGGACCTGGAGCAACTCGAGCGCGACCTCGCCACCGTCGAACGCAGCCATGTGCAGTACCTGGGCATGGGCAACATGATGCAACTGGTGCGCCCGGAATTCTGCGAGCGGCTGACGCGTGCCCTGTACAGCCGCGTGCGCGCCATCTTCGAAACCGCGCTGGGCGAGATCGAGCTCTGGAACAAGTCGATCTCGGGCCAGCTCGACGTCGAGCTGCGCGAGCGCCGACGCGCGTTCACGCGTCGCATCGAGGCGATCCAGCGCGTCCAGGATGCCGCCGGCGACCTGGGTGCGCGCCTGCAGGAGCTGGAAGCGCAGGTGCGCGAGCTGGGCACGACCGAGGATCGACTCGCGCTGCTCGCATCCCGGGTGATGGCGCCCGAGGCCCAGCCGACCGAGGCGCTGGCGCTGGAAGCCGAGCCGGGGTGACCGGTCCAGCCGAGGATTTTTCGGCACGCATCATTCGCTGGTGGCGGGTCCGGGGACGGCGTGACCTGCCCTGGCAGGGCACGCGCGATCCGTACCGGGTCTGGCTGTCGGAGATCATGCTGCAGCAGACCCAGGTGGCGACCGTGCAGGCGTACTACGCACGCTTCCTGCAGCGCTTTCCCGACGTGGGTGCGCTGGCCCGGGCATCCGAGGACGAGGTGCTGGCGCTGTGGAGCGGGCTGGGCTACTACACGCGTGCACGCAACCTGCATCGCTGCGCGCGCGAGGTGGTGGCGTGTCACGGCGGACGCTTTCCGGCGCTTGCCGCCGAACTGGAGCAGTTGCCCGGCATCGGCCGCTCGACGGCTGCGGCGATCGCCGCCTTCTGCCACGGCGAACGCCAGGCCATCCTGGACGGCAACGTGCGGCGCGTGCTGGCGCGCGTGTTCGCCATCGGGGATGACCTGGGCCGCGCTCCATCGCTGCGTGCGCTGTGGCAGCGGGCCGAGGACCTGCTGCCGCGTGCGCGGCTGCGGCAGGCGATGCCGGCCTATACCCAGGGCCTGATGGACCTGGGCGCGACCATCTGCCTGCCGCGCCAACCGGCCTGCGCGCGCTGCCCGCTCGCCGACATCTGCCGTGCGCGCGCCGAGGGTCACCCGGAGCGCTATCCGCGACGCCAGCCGCGGCCGGCGCGTCCGCAGGTTCCCTTGTGGCTGCTGTGCGCGCGCGACCCTGCCGGCCGCGTCTGGCTGACCCAGCGTCCGGCGCGTGGCATCTGGGCGCGCCTGCATTGCCTGCCGGTGTTTGCCGAACGCGCCGCGCTGCTGCGGGGGGTTCCCGAGGCGGACCGCGCGAATGTGGTCGAGCACGCGGTGCTCCAGCACGCGTTGACGCATCGCCAACTCGAGCTCCACGTGCTGGGCGTGCGCCTCGCTTGCGCGACCGAGCTGGATGCGACGGGCGCGTGGCACGCCGCCAGCCATTGGCCCGCGCTGGCGCTGCCGGCGCCGGTGCGGCGCTTGCTGGGCGGAGCCGACGGCCCTTCCTGATGCCGGCCGCGGCCGCCGCGATGGGTCAGCGGTCGTGCCGGGCTGCAGCGTGCGCGCTCATCTGGCCGGCAGTTCCAGCTCGCGATGCCGCTTGAGCGCATGCCAGTCGGCGCCGAAGCGCTCGGCCAGCCGCTCGACCAGGTAGACCGAGCGGTGCTGGCCGCCGGTGCAGCCGATCGCCACCGTGACATAGCTGCGGTGGTCGCGCACGAGGGCCGGCAGCCAGGTGCGCAGGAAGTCGCTGATCTGCTCGAGCATGAGCCCGACCTCGGCCGATTGCTCGAGGAACCGGGCCACCGGCGCGTCGCGACCGGTGAGTGGGCGCAGCGCCGGCTCATAGTGCGGGTTGGGCAGCATGCGCACGTCGAACACGTAGTCCGCATCCAGCGTGATGCCGCGCTTGAAGGCAAAGGATTCGAACACCAGCAGCAGCCCGGACGAGGGCGCGGCGATCAGTGCCTTCACATAGTCGAGCAACTGCGCCGGACGCAGCTGGCTGGTGTCGATCACGTGCGAGCGCTCGCGCAGGTCGGCCAGCAGCTCGCGTTCGCGTCCGATTGCCTGCAACAGGGCCTGCTGCGCGCCCGGATCCTCCGAACGTGACAGGGGATGGCGCCGCCGGGTCTCCGAGAAGCGGCGCACCAGGGCCTGGTCGCTGGCATCCAGGAACACCAGCCGCAGGTCGATGCCGCCGTCTCTCAGTCCGTGCAGCAGCAGGGGCATCTGGGGCAGGGCCCGGCTGTTGCGCACGTCGATCGCGACCGCCAGCTTGCGCGCGCCGGCGTGGTCCTCCAGCATGACGAAAGGCTTGAGCAGCTCGGGCGGCAGGTTGTCGACGCAGTAATAGCCGGCATCTTCCAGGGCGTGCAGGGCGACCGACTTGCCGGAGCCGGACATGCCGGTGATGACGACCAGTTCGATGGTCATGCGCGGGCCCTGGAGCGTTTCGCCGGCGGCGCGGCTTGCGACGGCGGTGCCAGCAGTTCGCGGGCGTGCGCCAGCGTGGTCGTCGTGACCTGGGTGCCGCCGAGCATGCGCGCGATCTCCTCGGTGCGCTCGGCGTCGGTGATCGGCGCCACGCTGCTGAGCGGATGCGCATCGTCGCCCTGGGTCTTGCTGACGCGCAGGTGGTGGTCGGCGCGGGCTGCAACCTGCGGCAGGTGGGTCACGCACAGCACCTGGCGATCGCGCCCGAGCCGGTGCAGCAGCGCGCCGACCGTGGCCGCGACGGCGCCTCCGACTCCAGCGTCGACTTCGTCGAACACCAGGGTGGCCGCCGGCCCCAGGGTGCTGGTGGTGACGGCAATCGCGAGCGCAAGGCGTGACAGCTCGCCGCCCGAGGCGACGCGTTCGATGGGACGCGGGGTGGCGCCGGCGTGCGCGGCCACGCAGAAGCTGGTGCTCTCCAGCCCGTGGGCGGCCGGTTCGCGCGTGGGCTCGAGGCGCACCTCGAACACGCCGCCGGCCATGCCCAGTTGCTGCATGGCGTCCGTTACCGCGGTCGCCAGCCGCGGCGCGGCCGCCTGGCGCTGGCTGGAGGCCTGGTGCGCCAGGCGTTCATAGGCGGCCCGCGCCTGGCCGGCGGCAGCCTCGAGCCGACCCAGATCGGCCGCCGATTCCAGGCGCGCCAGCTCGGCGCGCCAGTCGGCCAGGAGCGCCGGCAGTTCCTCGGGCGTGCGCCGGTAGCGGCGCGCCAGGCCGAGCCACTGGCCGATGCGTGCGTCGAGCGCCGCGAGCTGCTCGGGCTCCGGGCCGGCACGGCGCTGGTAGGCGTGCAGGCTGCGCGCCACGTCCTGCGCCTGCGCCTCGCAGGCCTGCAGCAGCTCGAGCAGGGCAGCGAACTCGGGTTCGAGCTGCTGGCGCGCACGCAGCGCTTCCTGCGCGCGCGCCAGCGCCGCCAGCGCGCCGTCCTCGCCCTCGCCACCGTCCAGCGCCTCGCCGGCGGCGAGGGCGGCGTCGATCAGGTCCTGTGCGTTCGACAGGCGCCCGTGCTGCTGGTTGAGCTCCTCCCATTCGCCCGTGCGCGGCGCGAGCTGGTCGAGTTCGCCGATCTGCCACAGCAGGCGTTCGCGCTCGCGTGCCAGGCCGTCCTGCGCCGCCTGGGCCTGCTGCCAGGCCGCCAGCGCGCGCTGCCAGTCCTGCCAGGCGGCCTCCAGCCCCGCCGCCGCGACGCCGGCGTAGGCATCGAGCAGCGCGCGCACGGCGGTCGGCCGCGTCAGGCTTTGCCAGGCGTGCTGGCCGTGGATGTCGACGAGTTGCTCGCCCAGCTCACGCAACTGCGTCACCGTGGCTGGCGCGCCATTGATCCAGGCGCGGCTCTTGCCGCTGGCGTCGATGCTGCGGCGCAGCAGCAGGCCGTCCTCCGTCGCTGCGTCGAAGCCGTGCGTCTCCAGCCAGGGTCCGACGCCGGCCGGCAGGTCGAATTCGGCGGCGATCTCGCAGCGCGGTCGGCCCTCGCGCACCCACAGCGCATCGCCGCGCCCGCCCAGTACCAGCTGCAGCGCGTCCACGAGGATGGACTTGCCGGCGCCGGTCTCGCCGGTCAGCACGGTGAAGCCGTCGCCCAGCTCGAGGTCGAGCTCGGAGACGATGACGAAGTCGCGCAGACCGAGGTGACGCAAGCCCATGGGTTCAACCCGGAGCCGGCCGATGCGTGGCGCGCTCACCCAGGAGGCGAGCGCGACCCAAGCAGCCGAGATCGATGTTCACGTGGATTCCGAGACGTTCGGGAGCGGTCAACTGCCAGTTCCGGGTTCAGCCGCCGCCGCGGGTCCAGTGCAGCTTTTCGCGCAGGGTGTCGAAATAGCTCCAGCCGCGCGGATGCAGAAAGCGCACCTGGTGCTCGGAGCGGCGCACCACGATGCGGTCGCCGTGACGCAGCGAGGCCAGCGACTGCATGTCGAAGCTGGCGTTGGCGTCGCGCCCGGCCACGATCTCGATCGCGATCTCGCCCGGGTCGGCCAGCACGATCGGCCGGTTCGACAGGGTGTGTGGCGAGATCGGCACCAGTGCCCAGCCCGGCAGCTGGGGGTGCAGCAGCGGGCCGCCGGCGGAAAGCGAGTACGCGGTCGAGCCGGTCGGCGTGGCGACGATGATGCCATCGGCGCGGTAGTTGGCGACGAAGTGGCCGTCGACCTCGACGCGCAGTTCGACCATGCCCGAGGCCGCGCCCCGGTTGACCACCACGTCGTTCATGGCCACCGCCTCGTACACGCAGGCGCCGTCGCGGCAGACGCGGCCCAGCAGCAGGGCGCGCAGGTCTTCCTCGAACGCGCCGGCTAGCATCGCCGGCAGGACGCTCGGATAGTCGTCCAGCGCGATGTCGGTGATGAAGCCCAGGCGACCCTGGTTGATGCCGATCAGCGGCGTGCCGTGGCGTGCCAGCTGGCGGCCGACCCCCAGCATCGTGCCGTCGCCGCCCACCACCACGCACAGCTCGCAGCGCGCGCCGATGCCGTCGATGTCGGCCACCTCGAACTGGCTCAGTTCGGTGAGCTCGGCCGTGCGCCGCTCCAGCGTGACACTGCAGCCGTACTGCTGCAGGAAGGCGCCGATGCCGGCCATCAGCTCGCGCGCCGAGTCCGCGATCGGGCCGGTGACCGGGTCCTGGTATTTCCCGACCAGGGCGACACGCGTGAACTTCGGGCTCATGGGCAAATTACATCATAATGGTTCGGCCCTCCGAAGCGCACGCGGGGCCGCGCAGGTTCGAATTCATGCTGGACGACCGTTCCCGACGCTTGCTCAAGACGCTGATCGAGCGCTACATCGCCGACGGCCAACCGGTCGGCTCGCGCACGCTGTCGCGCGCCTCCGGGCTGGACCTGTCGCCGGCCACCATCCGCAACGTGATGTCGGACCTGGAGGAGCTGGGCCTGATCGTCTCGCCCCACACCTCGGCCGGCCGCGTGCCGACGGCGCGTGGCTATCGCCTGTTCGTCGACACCATGCTGACGGCGCACCAGGCCGAGTTCCAGGCTCCCGAACTGGTCGCCGAACAGCCGCAGAAGGTGATCGCGAACGCCGCCCAGCTGCTGTCCAACCTGTCGCAGTTCGTCGGCGTGGTGCTGGCGCCGCGGCGCACCTCGGTGTTCCGCCACATCGAGTTCCTGCGGCTGTCCGAGCGCCGGCTGCTGCTGATCATCGTCGCGCCCGACGGCGACGTGCAGAACCGCGTGCTGTTCACCGAGACCGACTACACGCCGTCCGAGCTGGTCGAGGCGTCCAACTACCTGAACGCCAATTTTTCCGGGATGGCGATCGAGCAGGTGCGTGCGCGCCTGGCGCAGGAAGTCGATCGCCTGCGCGGCGAGATTGCCACGCTGATGCAGGCGGCGGTGCAGATGGGCTCGCAGGCCATCACCGAGGCGCAGGGCGAGGTCGTGATCTCGGGCGAACGCAACCTGCTCGCGGTGACCGACTTTTCCAGCGACATGAACCAGCTGCGCCGGGCCTTCGACCTGTTCGAGCAGAAGGCGCAGCTGATGCGGTTGCTCGACGTGTCGATGCAGGCCGAGGGCGTGCGCATCTTCATTGGCGGCGAGAGCCAGTCGGTGCCGCTGGAGGAGCTGTCCGTGGTGAGCGCGCCCTACGAGGTCGACGGCCAGGTGGTCGGCACGCTTGGCGTGATCGGCCCCACCCGCATGCCCTACGAACGCATGATCCAGATCGTCGACATCACCTCGCGCCTGGTGAGCAACGCCCTCAGCCAGGGGCGCTGAGCATCGCGCTCCCACTAGAATCGCACGCGCCGGGGCGTTAGCTCAGTGGTTAGAGCAGGGGACTCATAATCCCTTGGTCGCTGGTTCGAATCCAGCACGCCCTACCAGAATTCCAAGGTATAATTTGCGGCTTCGCGCGGCTGTAGCTCAGTTGGATAGAGTACTTGGCTACGAACCAAGGGGTCGTGGGTTCGAATCCTGCCAGCCGCGCCACCCATTCGAGAAGGCCTCGCAAATGAATGTTTGCGAGGCCTTTTCACTGGAGGATCGGTATCCATGTTCACGGGCATCATCACCGCCGTCGGCCGCATCACCGAGGTGCGCGCGCTCGGCGCCAGCAGCGCGCACGGCCGCCAGCTCGTCATCGAGGCGCCGGCCGGCTACCTGGACGACGTGGCGCTCGGCGACAGCATCGCCATCAACGGCGCCTGCATGACCGCAACGGCGATCGACGCCGCGGCCGGCCGCTTCACGATCGACATCTCGGCCGAGTCGCTGGCGCGCACTGCCGGGCTGGACCGGCCCGGGCCGGTGAACCTGGAGAAGGCCCTGCGCGCCGGCGATCGCCTGGGTGGGCACATCGTCTCGGGCCACGTCGACGGCACGGGCGAGGTGACGCACTTTGCCCCGGTCGGCGAGAGCTGGCTGCTGCGCGTGCGGGCGCCGCGCGAGCTGGCGCGCTACCTGGCGTACAAGGGCTCGGTGACGGTCAACGGCGTCAGCCTCACCGTCAACAGCGTTGAGGACGAGGCAGCAGGCTGCGCGTTCGGCATCAACCTGATTCCGCACACGGTGCAGCACACGGCGCTGCACGCGCTGGCGCCGGGCCAGCGGGTGAACCTGGAGATCGACCTGATCGCGCGCTACGTCGAGCGCATGTTGGCTGGCACGCCCGGCGCCGCCTGAGGGGCGCTCCCTACAATCGCGCCTCATGCAAGTCGACCCCGCCATCTTCAAGGCCTATGACATCCGCGGCACCACGCCGACGACGCTGAACGAGGCGGTGGCCGAAGCCCTGGGCCTGGCCTTCGGCAGCCAGGCGCTGGCGCTGGGCGAACGCACCGTGGCGGTCGGCCGCGACGGACGGCTCTCGGGCCCGGCACTGGCCGCGGCCCTGATGCGCGGCCTGGTGGCGGCCGGCGTGGAGGTGATCGACATCGGCATGGCGACCACGCCGATGCTCTACTTTGCCGCCAGCACCCTGTGCGCCAGCGGCATCCAGGTCACGGGCAGCCACAACCCGCGCGACGACAACGGCTTCAAGATGGTGCTGGCCGGGCGCGCCATCTTCGGCGACGACATCCAGGGCCTGCGCCGGCGCATGGAGCAGGAGGACTGGCAGCGCCGCGCCGACGGCTCCTTGCGCAGCCACGACGTGCTGCCGGCGTACCGCTCGCGCATTGCCGGCGACATCCGGCTGGCGCGCCCGATGAAGATCGTCGTCGATGCCGGCAACGGCGTCGCCGGGGCTTCGGCGCCTGGGGTGTTTCGAGCCATCGGCTGCGAGGTCGTGGAGCTGTTCACCGAAGTCGACGGCAGTTTCCCGAACCACCACCCGGACCCGAGCAAGCCGGAGAACCTGCGTGACGTGATCGCCGCGCTGCAGCGCACGGGTGCCGAGCTCGGCCTGGCCTTCGACGGCGATGGCGATCGCCTCGGCATCGTGACGCGGGACGGCCAGACCATCTTCCCGGACCGCCAGCTGATGCTGTTCGCGCAGGACGTGCTGGCGCGCGTGCCGGGCGCCACCATCGTCTACGACGTCAAGTGCACGCAGCAACTGGCGCCGGCGATCCGTGCCGCCGGCGGCGTGCCGCAGATGTACCGCACTGGTCACTCCCTCATCAAGGCGCGCATGAAGGAGATCGGCGCGCCGCTGGGCGGCGAGATGAGCGGCCACATCTTCTTCCAGGAGCGCTGGTACGGCTTCGACGACGGCACCTATGCCGGCTGCCGCCTGCTGGAGATCCTGAGCCGCCACGCCGACTCGAACGCGGTGCTGCACGCCTTGCCGCAAAGCTGTGCCACGCCCGAGCTGAACGTGGCCTGCGCCGAGGGCGAGCCGCATCGCCTGGCGGCCGAGCTGCAGGCGCTGGCGCCGACGGTGCTGGGCGCGGACGCGGAGATCTCGACCATCGACGGCCTGCGCGTGGACTGGGCCGACGGCTTCGGCCTGATCCGGGCCAGCAACACGACGCCGGTGCTGGTGCTGCGCTTCGAGGGCCAGACGCCGCAGGCGCTGGCGCGCATCGAGGCCGGGATGCTGGCGCTGCTGCGGCGCGTGAAGCCCGATGCCCAGGTCGGCGGTGCGGCGCACTGAAGGCAGCCGATCCGGCCCGGGCCTGGCGCGGCCATGATCCACGCGCTCTACGACCTCGTCGCTTGGGCCGCGCAGCCGCTGCTGCGGCGCAAGCTGCGCCGGCGCGGGCGCGCCGAGCCGGGCTACCTGCAGGCAGTCGAGGAGCGCTTCGGGCGCTACGGCGACGCGCCGCCGCGGCCGCAGCCGGCTCCGGGCGCGCCGCTGGTGTGGATTCACGCGGTGTCGCTGGGCGAGACGCGCGCGGCGGCGATCCTGCTGCGCGAGCTGCGCGCGCAGTGGCCGGGCATGCGCCTGCTGCTGACGCACGGCACGGCAACCGGCCGCGCCGAGGGTGCGCGCCTGCTGCAGCCGGGCGACGCCCAGGTCTGGCAGCCCTGGGACACGCGCGGCGCCACGCGCGCCTTCGTCACGCGCTACCGGCCGGACCTGGGTGTGCTGATGGAAACCGAGATCTGGCCCAACCTGGTGCGGGCCTGCCGGCGCGCCGGCGTGCCGCTGGTGCTGGCGAACGCGCGCCTGTCCGAAAAATCGCTGCGCGGCGCCCGGCGTGCCGCCTGGCTGCTGCGCCCGGCCTACGCCGGCCTGAGCGCGGCCTACGCGCAGGGCGAGGCCGATGCCGAGCGCCTGCGAGCCGCCGGGGCACCGGTGGCCGGCGTGCTGGGCAACCTCAAGTACGACGCCGAGGCGCCGGCGGCGCTGCTGGAGCGCGGCCGCCACTGGCGCGCCCAGGCCACGCAGCCGGTCGTGATGCTGGCCAGTTCGCGCGAGGGCGAGGAGGCCGAGTTCCTGCGCCAGCTCAAGGCGGGTGCCTGGGTGGCGGCGAACGGCGCGGCGGCCGCGCCGCCGCAGTGGCTGCTGGTGCCACGCCACCCGCAGCGCTTCGACGAGGTCGCGGCCCTGGTGGCGCAGCAGGGCCTGGACCTGAGCCGGCGCAGCATCTGGGGCGAGGGCGCCGAGGGCCGTCCGCAAGCGGCCGCCGTGTGGCTCGGCGACAGCCTGGGCGAGATGCCGGCCTACTACGCGCTCGCCGACGTGGCCCTGCTGGGTGGCAGCTTCGAGCCGCTGGGCGGGCAGAACCTGATCGAGGCCGCGGCCTGCGGCTGTCCGGTGGTGATGGGACCGCACACCTTCAACTTCGCCGAGGCCGCCGAGCACGCGCTGGCCGCTGGCGCGGCGCTGCGCGTCGCCAATCTGGCCGAGGGCCTGGCGGTGGCCGCGGCGCTGGCGCGCGATGAGGCGCGGCGCGCGCGCATGGCGGCGGCGGGACAGGCGTTCGCGCGCCAGCACCAGGGCGCGGCGCGGCGCACGGTGGAGGCCTTGCGCGACTGGGTGGACGCTGCGGCGGCGCCCGGACGCTGACGGCTGCCGGCGCTCAGCGCGCCAGCAACTGGTTGATCGGCACCAGGTCGTCGGCCGACAGCGTGCCGGCGGCCTGCTTCAGGCGCAGCGTTCCGACCAGCACGTCGTAGCGCGCACGCGCCAGGTCGCGCTGGGTCTGGTAGAGCTGGCTCTGCGCGTTCAGCACGTCGATGTTGATGCGCACGCCCACCTGGTAGCCGAGCTGGTTGGCCTGCAGCGCCGTCAGGCTGGAGTGCTCGGCGGCTTCCAGTGCCTTGACCTGGCTGCGCCCGGATTCGACGCCGAAGAAGGCGGCGCGCGTGGCCTGCGCCACCGAGCGCTCGAGCGTGTCGAGATCGGCGCGCGCCTGCTCCTCCAGTGCCACGGTCTCCTTGACGCGGTTCTCGATCGCGAAGCCGGCGAACAGCGGCCAGTTCATGACCACGCCGATGCTGGCGTTGGTGGTGCGCGCGCTGGCGCGCGGCGCCACGGCCAGGCCGGGGTTGCCGTCCGGGTAGCGCGTCTGGCCGACGCTGGCCTGCAGGTCCACCGTGGGCTGGTGGCCGGCGCGCGCCTTCTCGGTCTCCAGGCGCGCGATGTCCAGTGCCATGCGTGCCTGCGTCACGCCCGGATGCTCGTCCGTGGCCTGTGCCACCCAGGCTTCGACCTGGTCCGGCTGCGGCGCCGGCAGTTCGATCGGCTGTGCCAGCGGCAGCGGATCGGTGCCGCCGCGGCCCACCAGCTGGTCGAGCGCCAGCTTGCGCACGCGCAGCTCATTCTCGCTGGCGATCTCCTGGGCGGTGGCGAGGTCGAAGCGTGCCTGCGCCTCGCGACTGTCGGTGATGGTGGCGTTGCCGACCTCGAAATTGCGCTGGGCCGCGGCGAGCTGCTCGCTCACGGCGGTCTTGAGCGCGCGCACCGAGGCCAGCGCGTCCTCGGCCGCGAGCACGTCGAAGTAGGCCTGGGCAAGGCGCACGATCAGGTCCTGCTCGGCTCCGCGCAGCTTGACCTGGGCGGCGTCGGCTGCCAGCTGGCCCTGGTCCCGGGCGATGCGGTTGGCCGGACGATACAGCGGCTGGGAACCGACGAGCGCGGCGTTCAGGCTGTTGAACGGGCGGCTGCTGGTGGTGCCGAGCACGCTGGTCTGGGTCCAGTTGTGCTGGCCGCCGGCCTGCAGGCCGAGTTGCGGCAGCAGTCCGGCCTGGGCCTGGTCGGCGCGCGCCTGGGCCGCCTGCGCCTGGGCCAGCGCGGACTGGTAGGCGGAATCGTAGCCATGCGCGGCCTGGTAGAGCTCGAGCAGCGACTGCGCGCGCGCGCCGGTGGCGGCGAGCAGGGCCAGGGCGAGAGTCAGCGCAAGCGTGCGCGGGTGAGGCAGGGGCATCAGTAACGGGGAAGCGAGGGGTCGAGCTGCAGCGCCCAGGCGTCGATGCCGCCCGCCACGTTGGCCAGGCGGTCGAAGCCGCGCTGCTCGAGGAACAGGGCCACCTGCATGCTGCGCCCGCCGTGATGGCACAGCACGGCGATCGGGCGGCCGCGGTCGAGCTCGGGCAGGCGCGCCGGGACCGTGTGCATCGGCCACTGCAGCAGCTCGGTGCCGCCGGCCTGCACGCTGGCGACGCGGCATTCGGCCGGCTCGCGCACGTCCAGCAGCAGCGGTGTCGTGGCCTGCGTGACGCGCGCGACCCACTGGGGTAGGTCGCGCGGCTGGATCTGTTCGATCATGGATTGTTGCAGGCGCGTTCGAGTGCGGTCGGCCAGGGTTCAGAAGCGGAAGCGCTCGGGCTCCGGGAAGCCGCGCAGGCGCGGCGCATTGGTGTCCCAGGGCTGGGTCACGACCAGGCCCTTGCCGGCGTGGTGCACCAGGGTGGCGCGCATCATCGGTTCGTCCCCGACGATGGCCATCAGGCGACCGTCGGGCTTGAGCAGGGCGAGCAGGCGCTCGGGCAGCTGGGCCACCGAGCCCGACAGAAGGATCACGTCGAACGGGCCGTGCGCCGAGAGGTCGGTGCTGGAGCCGTCGGCGCAGCGCACCTCCACGTTCATGGCGCCGGCACGCTGCAGGTTGGCCTGCGCGGTCTGCGCCAGCTCGTTGTCGATGTCCAGCGTCAGCACGCGCTGCGCGCGGTGGCCCAGCAGGGCCGCCATGAAGCCCGAGCCGGTGCCGATCTCGAGCACCTTCTCGTGCTTGGCCACCTGCAGGTCCTGCAGCATGCGCGCCTCCACGCGTGGCGCCAGCATGACCTGGCCCAGGGCAATCGCCTCCTCGCCAGGTTTGAGCGGGATCTCCAGGTCGGCAAAGGCGAGCGCCCGGTGCGCGGGCGGCACGAAGTCCTCGCGCCGCACCACCGCCAGCAGGTCCAGCACGTGCGCATCCAGCACGTCCCAGGGACGGATCTGCTGCTCGATCATGTTGAAGCGCGCTTGTTCGAGGTTCATGTCACAGGCTCCACAACCGGTTTCAGGTCAACCAAGGATTATCGGTCACGCGGCGGACTGTCCGGCGGCGTTTTCAGCAGGTGGCGCCGCAGCCAGCCGGCCAGGTCGTCCAGGTAGCAGTAGACCACCGGCACGACCACCAGGGTCAGCAGCGACGACGTGATGACGCCGCCGATCACCGCCTGGCCCATCGGGGCGCGCTGCTCGGCGCCCTCGGAGGCGGCGAAGGCCAGCGGCACCATGCCGAACACCATGGCCAGCGTGGTCATCAGGATCGGGCGCAGCCGCACCCGGGCGGCGGCCAGCAGCGCCTGCTCGCGCGGCAGCGCCTCGGTCAGGCCGCCTTCGCTCACGCGGCCCTCGCGCGCGCGGATGGCGAAGTCCACCAGCAGGATGGCGTTCTTGGTCACCAGGCCCATCAACATGACGACGCCGATGATGGAGAACATCGACATGGCCGAACCGAACAGCAGCAGTGCCAGCACCACGCCGATCAGCGTCAGCGGCAGCGAGGTCATCAGCGCCATTGGCTGCACGAAGCTCTTGAACTGGCTGGCCAGGATCATGTAGATGAAGATGATCGCCATCGCCAGCGCCTGCAGCGCATAGGCGAACGACTCCTGCATGTTCTTGGTGGCGCCGCCGAAGCTGTAGCTGTAGCCGGGCGGGAAGTGCACCTGTTCGAGCTGGCCGCGGATGTCGCTGGACACCTCGCCGGTGGCGCGGCCCCAGGTGTTGGCGCTGATCTGGATCTCGCGCAGCATGCCGCGGCGGTTGATCTGGTTGGTGCCGGTCGATTCGGTCAGCTCGGCGACCTGCGCCAGGCGCACGATGCGCGGCGTGCCGTCGGCGTTCAGCCCCGCCACCAGCGGCAGGCGCTCCAGGTCCTGCACGGTGGCGCGGGCATCGGGCGCCAGGCGCACGACGACGTCATAGGTCTCGTCGTCCGGCGCGCGCCAGTTGCCCACCGTGGTGCCAGCCACCAGGGTGCGCAGCGGCGCGGCGATCTGCGCCGCCGACAGGCCGAATTCGGATGCCAGGCGTGGCTTGACGCGCACCTCCAGCGTCGGCTTGTCGGGCTTGCTGCTGGAGTCCAGGTCGACCAGGCCGGGGATGCCCTGCAGGCGCGTCATCAGCGGCCGCGCCAGGCGCTCGAGCTCGGCCTGGTCGGGACCCTGCAGCGAGAACTCGATCTGCTTCTGGCCTCCCACGGGCTCGAGCAGGCCGGCCTGGGTGACGGTGATGCCGGGCACGGCGCGCAGGCGCTCGCGCAGTTCGGCCGACAGTTCCTCGGCGTTGCGCGTGCGCTGGCGGCGATCGCTCAGGCGGAGGTAGAAGTTGGCGTTGGTCTTGCCCTGCGCCTGGCCGGTGTTGATGGTGGCCAGGGTGTAGCGCACCTCCGGGTAGCCGCGGATGATTTCGTCGACCACGCGCACCTTGGCCTCGGTGGCTTCCAGCGACGAGCCCTGCGGTGTGTAGAAGGCGACGTTGGTCTCGGAGAAGTCGGCCTTGGGCACGAATTCGGTGCCCAGCAGCGGCACCATCAGCACGCTGGCGACGAAGATCGCGAGCGCCGCCAGCAGCGTCAGGAGCTTGTGGCCGAGCGCCCAGGCCAGCAGGCGCTGGTAGCCCTCGGCCAACTGGTCGGTGGCGTGGTCGAACCAGCCGGTGACGCGGCCGATCGTGCGCTCGTACAGCGTGGCCGGCGCGCCCTCCGCGCCGCGAGCGTGCATCGCCGGGTCGTGCCAGACCGAGGACAGCATCGGGTCCAGCGTGAAGGCGACGAACATCGAGATCAGTACCGCCGCCACGATGGTGATGCCAAACTCATGGAAGAACTTGCCGATGATGCCCTGCATGAAGCCGATCGGCAGGAACACGGCGACGATCGACAGCGTGGTCGCCAGCACCGCCAGGCCGATCTCGCGCGTGCCCTCGTGCGCCGCGGTGTAGGCGTCCTTGCCCATCTGGGCGTGGCGCACGATGTTCTCGCGTACCACGATGGCGTCGTCGATGAGCAGGCCGACGCACAGCGACAGCGCCATCAGCGTCACCATGTTGATGGTGAAGCCGAACAGCTGCATGAAGAAGAAGGTGCCGATGATCGAGATCGGCAGCGTCAGGCCGGTGATGACGGTGGAGCGCCAGGAGTTCAGGAACAGGAACACGATCAGCACGGTGAGCAGGGCGCCCTCGACCAGGGTCTGGCGCACGTTCTTCACGGCCACGCGGATCGGCCGCGAGGTGTCGTAGATCGGCACCAGGCGCACGCCGGCGGGCAGTTCGGCGGCCATGGCCTGGGCCGCCTGCTCCAGGCCGTCGACCACCTCGATGGTGTTCTCATCCTGCGCCTTCTGCACCGTCAGCAGCAAGGTGCGCTGGCCGTTGTAGAGCGCCAGCGTCTCCAGCTCCTCGGCGCTGTCGCGCACGCGCGCCACCTGGTCGAGCAGGATCGGGGCGTCGCCGCGCCGGCCGACGATGATGCGGCCGAAGTCCTCGGGCCGCTCGATGCGGCCATCGAGCTGGACCACGAGTTCACGCGTGGCGGTCTGCAGCGTGCCCAGGGGCGAATCCTGGTTGTCGCTCTGCACGGCGGCCATGACCTGGGCCGGCGTGACGGCGAGCGCCTGCAGCGCCTGCGGATCGAGCTCGATGTGGATTTCGCGCTTGGAGGCGCCGACCAGGTTGACGCGGCCGACGCCGCGCACGTTTTCCAGGCGCTTCTTGAGCACCTGGTCGGCCCAGTTGGTGAGCTCCACCGGAGAAATGACACCCCCACGCTGCGCCGCTGCGCGTGGTGCGCTGCCCCCCGAGGGGGCGCTTACACCTTGGGGCGGTCCGGCGGTGCTGGAAAGTTGGCCCCCACGCTCCCCCGCTGCGCGTGGTGCGCTGCCCCCCGAGGGGGCGCTCACACCTTGGGGCGGCCCGGCGGTGCTCGGGGGCGCCGCATCTTCGTCCCCGGGCGCGACGGGCAGCACGGCGAGCGACCAGATCGGCCGGTCCGCCGGGTCGAAGCGCAGCACGCGCGGCTCCTTCACTTCCTCGCGCAGCAGCGGGCGCACCTGGCCGATCTTCTCGCGCACGTCGTCGGCGGCCTTGCGGCCGTTGATGTGCAGCTGGAACTCGATGATCACCACCGACAGGCCCTCGTAGCTGCGCGAATACAGGGCGTTGATGCCGGCGATCGAGTTGACCGCTTCCTCGATCGGCTTGGTCACCTCGCTCTCGACGATGGCCGGGGCCGCGCCGGGGTATTCGGTGGTCACCACCACCACCGGGAAGTCGACGTTGGGGAACTGGTCGACCTGCAGGCGCTGCAGCGAGAACAGGCCGAGCACGACGAAGGCCAGCATCACCATGCTGGCGAACACCGGGTTGCGCAGGCTGACCTGGGTGAACCACATGGCGGGCAGGCGTCAGGCGCGCGCGGCAGCGGCGGGCGGCGTCATGGAATCGTCTTGTCCGCCAGCCGCACCCGGGTGCCGGGCTGCAGCGCGCCGGCGGCGGCGCGCAGCACCTGGCTACCCGGGGCGATGCCCTGCACCGCCACCCAGGTTTCGCCGTCCTGCACGGCGCGCGCGCCGGTCTGCACCGGCTGGTGCGCGACCTGCCGTTCGCGGCCGCTGCCCACCACCACCTGCACGTAGGGCGCGGGCTTGTCGGTGCGTACCGCGGAAAGCGGCAGCGCCAGCGCGCGCTCGCTGCCGGTTTCCAGCTCGCCCTGGGCAAACAGGCCCTGGCGCAGGCCGGCCTGGGGTTCGACCGCGAGGTAGACCAGCACGCTGCGGCTGCCCGGCTGGGCGCTCGGGTTGATGCGCACGACGGTGGCCTGCACCGGTCCGGAGGCGCCTTCGACCGTCAACCGGGCGCGCTGGCCAAGGCGCAGCGCCAGCGAATCGGCGGCGCTCACGGTGGCCTCGAGCTCGAGCTGGCGCGGGTCGACGATCTCGACGATGCGTGCCTCGGGCGCCACGCGTTCGCCCGGCTGCGCCAGGCGCTGGGCGATCTGGCCATCGATCGGCGCCTTCAGCACGGTGTCGGCGACCGACTTGCGCGCGACCTCGGCGCCGGCCTGGGCCGCGCGCACGTTGGCGCGTGCCGCCGCCAGGTTGGCGGCCGAGGTGTCGAGCGCGGTTTGCGAGATGAAGCCCTGGTCCACCAGGGCGCGATTGTTGGCGTACTGGCGCTGGGCGATGTCCATCTGGGCCTGCGCGGCCTCGACCTGGCGCTCCGCCTGGCGCAGGCGTTCGGCGTATTCCAGCGGCTCGATGCGCGCGATCACCTGGCCGGCCTGCACGCTGTCACCCGCGCGCAGCGTCAGGCCCTGCAGTTCGCCCGGCACGCGCGCCTTCACCATTGCCGTGTGCACAGCCTGCAGCGGACCGGAGATCGGGATGCCGAAGGTGAGCTCGCGCGGCTGCAACTCGATCATGTCGAGCGGCCCCAGCTCGAGCGCCGGCGCGGCGCTGGGCGCGGCCTGCGCCTGCTGCGCCGCCTGGCGGCTCTGGACGCGGTGCCAGGCCAGGGCCACGCCGGCCAGCACGGCCAGCAACACCAGCACCCAGGCGAGCGTGCGGCGCGTCATGGGCCGGTCCCTGGCGCGTGGCGGCGCAGCATCGGCGTGCCGGATTCTCGCGACTGCGTCATGACACGGCGTCCGGGCGCAGGCCGCGGATCAGCAGGTCGGCATGCAGGTCGATCAGCGCCAGCGGTCGGTCTTCCTCGATCTGCGGGCAGCAATGCCCCAGCGCCTGCTGCCAGGTCACCATCTGCAGCAATGGGGCGACCACCAGATGGACCAGGCGCGCCACGTTGACCGGTCGAAACTCGCCGCGCTCGATGCCGCGCTGCACGAGGCGGCGCAGCAGCTCGTGCGCGGGCGCGATGACTGCGTCCTGGTAGTGGCGCGCCAGCTCGGGGAAATGGGCCGATTCGCTCATCAGCAGGGCGCTCAGGCCTGCTGCCGGCGTGCTGCCATAGACCTGCCACCAGCGGCGCAGGAAGGAACGCAGCAGGTCGGCGCTGGAACCCTGGAAGTCGGCCAGCTCACGCAGCGCCTCGGCCAGGTGGCGACCGGCGTTCTCGTGCACCACGGCCTGGAACAGCGCCTCCTTGCTCTGGAAGTACAGAAACAGCGTGCCCTTGGAGACGCCGGCGCGTGCCGCCACTTCCTCGACCCGGGTCGCCGCGTAGCCCTTTTCCACGAACAGCGCCAGCGCGGCCGCCAGCAGCTCGCCCGGCCGCGCTTCCTTGCGACGGGTGCGGCGGCGTGCCGGGGAAAGCGTGGCTGGCGTCTGCATTTACTGACCAAAGGGTTAGTAATTCTAGAGGCTTGCGCGCGTCGCTGTCAACGCACCGCGCGATGCCGGCTGCGGTGCACGCGCACGCCCCCTGGCGGCCGGGGAGCCGAGGGACGGGGTCGATCCTCGTGCCCGGGGCGCGCGCATCGGCGCGCCGGGCGTCATGCGGACGGGCGTTCGGGCGACCCGCGGCCAGCCTGCGCCCGTGCGGGCGTAGCAGGAAGTTGCGTCGTGTTTCAGGCAGGCCTGTGGGGGCGCCCTTCCGGCGCCTCCCGCGCCGGGACCGGTGCAACCACGCGATGCCTCGCTGACGCCCAGGCGACAGCGAATGGGCAGCCTGACGCGCTTGTATGTTTCAGACCAGACCAGCGCGGTAGAGTCTGACCGCCGATGAGG
>NZ_DAOKZG010000024.1:0-44578 GCF_035325765.1 Ottowia sp. | reverse complement strand
GCGGTAGATCACGGGCGACTTGTGGCGCCAGCAGTGCGGGTAGCTGTGGTCCAGCTTGCCGGTGGCGAGCAGGCGCCCGGCCTGGTCCAGCGCTTCGATGATGACCGGCTGCGCCTTCCAGATGTCCAGGCCGCCGAACAGCGGGAAGCCGTCCGCGTAGCTGCCGCCGCCCTGCACCGGGTTCAGGATGTCGGCGTGCGCCAGGCCGTGCGCCACGCAGGAGTTGAAGTCGTCCACCCCGTAGGCGGGCGAGGAGTGCACGCTGCCGGTGCCGTCGGTGTCGGTGGCGTAGTCGGCGAGATACACCGGCGCCAGGCGCCGGTAGCCTGCATCCACGTCGTATAGCGGGTGCTCGAACTCCAGGCCGCCGAGCTTGTCGCCCATGGCGGTGGCGACGATCTCGCCCTGCAAGCCGTAGCGCTGCAGGCAGTCTTCCACACGCGCCTTGGCCAGCACCAGCAGGCCGCGCTCGGTGTCCACCAGCGCGTACTCGATGTGCGGGCCCAGGTTGAGCGCCTGGTTGGCCGGGATCGTCCAGGCCGTGGTGGTCCAGATCACGACATAGGCCGGCTTGTCGAGCGATTTGAGGCCGAAGGCCGCCGCCAGCGCGGCCGGGTCGTGCGCCTTGAAGGCGACGTCCACCGTGGTGCTCTTGCGGTCCTGGTATTCGATCTCGGCCTCGGCCAGCGCCGAGCCGCAGTCGAAGCACCAGTAGACGGGCTTCAGCCCGCGGTAGACGAAGCCGCGCTCGATCAGGCGCTTGAAGAGGCGCAGCTCGCCCGCCTCGTTGGCGAAGTTCATCGTCTTGTACGGGTTGTCCCACTCGCCCAGCACGCCGAGGCGCTTGAAGTCCTTCATCTGGCTCGCGATCTGCTCGGTGGCGTAGGCGCGGCCCTTGGCCTGCATCTCGTCGCGGCTGAGGTTGCGGCCGTACTGCTTCTCGATCTGGTTCTCGATCGGCAGGCCGTGGCAGTCCCAGCCCGGCACGTAGCGCGCGTCCATGCCCCCCAGCTGGCGTGCCTTGACGATCATGTCCTTGAGCACCTTGTTCACGGCGTGGCCGATGTGGATCTGGCCGTTGGCGTACGGCGGGCCGTCGTGCAGGATGAACTTCTCGCGCCCGGCGCGCGCGGCGCGCAGCCGGCGGTAGATGCCTTTTTCTTCCCACTCCTGCACCCAGCCGGGCTCGCGCTTCGGCAGGTCGCCGCGCATCGGGAAGGGGGTGTCGGGCAGATTGAGCGTCTTGCGGTAGTCGGTCTTGTTCTGGGTGCTCATGGCGATGCGGAATACGGAAAACGGGATTCGATCAGGCCGGACACACGGCCCGCGGCGTGGCGATGGGGGAGGTAGGCGCGGGGCGGGGCAGGCCAGCGGCGCGGGCGCACGCGGGGCCTGCAGCCCCCTCAAATTCGCGCCGGGTGCGCGGCGAGCCAGGCGCGCGCGTCCGCGCAATCGCGCGCGATGCCTTCCGTCAGCGCCGCCAAGCTGTGGTAGCGCAGCTCGTCGTGCAGTTTGTGCAGCAGTTCCACGCGGATGATTTTACCGTAGGCTCCGTCGGCGCCGAGGTGTGCCGGCCATTGCAGGCAGTGCGTCTCCAGCAGCACGCGCCCGCCGTTCACGTCGTGCGGGTCCAGCGAAGGGCGCACACCCAGGTTGGCGACGCCGGGCAGGGGCTGGTCCGCAAGCCCGAACACGCGCACCACGAAGATGCCGCTGGCGGCCGGCTTCCAGGCATGGGCGCGGCGCGAGAAGCGCAGGTTGAGGGTCGGAAAGCCGTCGCCCCGGCCCGGCGTGCTTTCGGCCAGCGCGCGACCGAGCTTGCGCCCGTGCACCACATGGCCGCTGATCGCATAGGGCCGGCCCAGCAGCGTGGCGGCGTCCTCCATGCGCCCCTCGGCCAGTGCCGCGCGCACCGCCGAGCTCGAAACCCGCTCGCCATGCACTTCATACGACTGCATGCGCGCCACGTCGAAGCCCTGCCGCTGGCCAGCCGCGTCCAGCATGGCGTAGTCGCCGGCGCGTCGTGCGCCAAAGCGGAAGTCGTCACCCACCAGCACGTAGCGCACGCCCAGGCCATGCACCAGCACCTCGTCGATGAAGGCCTCGGCCGCCTCGCCGGCCAGGCGCTGGTTGAAGGGCAGCACCAGCACCTGGTCGATGCCGCAACGCGCCAGCTCGGCCAGCTTGTCGCGCAGCGTCACGACGCGTGCCGGCGCCAGTTCGGGTTTGCCGAGGGCGGCGGCAAAGTAGTCCCGCGGGTGCGGCTCGAAGGTCATCACGCAGCTGGGCACGCCGCGCCGCGCGGCCTCGCCGCGCAGCAGCGCCAGCATCGCCTGGTGGCCGCGGTGCACGCCGTCGAAGTTGCCGATGGTCAGCGCGCAGCCCGGCGCGATGTCCGGGTGGCGCAGGCCGCGAAAGATGTGCATCGACTGTTCCCCATGGCGCCGCGCGCCGTTCCCCACTGGCACGGAGGCACGCCGCGTGCGTGGCCAGTGAGCCGCCAGCCGCGGGCGCACCGGACGAGTCCGCTCCGCGTCCTCCGCCGGTTGGCTGCCCCGGGGGGCAGCGCGTGGCGTGCGGCGCGAGAGCGGGTTGATATGGATTTCATAGCTGATGGCGCAGGCTCCACCGTCGCGCTGCCGCGAATCGGAGTATATTTGCTGCGCCGTGGGGGCAACCCCACGCGGGGGGTGGCCGGCGCTGGCAACACCGGCCACGCAAACGGGTTTTGCAGTGCAAGGAGTCGTTGGGTGAAGGTGCTCAAGCTGTCATCGCAGGGCCTGCCGCAGTCCTGGATCTCGCTGGAGGAGGCGGTGCTGCACTACGCCGCCGCCGAAGTGCGCTGGGAAGCGGGCGGCGAAATCGCGGTGTTTCGCGGCGGCCACAACGCCGTCACCGGCGAGCAGTCGGTCGTGCGCATCAACAGCATCATCGGCACCCGCGGCGCACCGCGCATCAACCCGTTCGACCTCAAGCCCAGCCTGACCAACGACAAGCTGTTTGCGCGCGACCGCAACCTGTGCGCCTACTGCGGCAGCGCCTTCCACGAGGCCGAGCTGACGCGCGAGCACATCCGGCCGCAGGCCCAGGGCGGCCCCGACACCTGGATGAACGTCGTCACGGCGTGTCGCGCCTGCAACCACCGCAAGAGCGACCGCACGCCCGAGCAGGCCCACATGCCGCTGCTCTACGCCCCCTACGTGCCCAGCCTGTGGGAAGACTTCATCCTGCGCAACCGCCGCATCCTGGCCGACCAGATGGAGTTCCTGATGGCGCATTTGCCGCGCAGCTCGCGGCTGCATGCCTGAAGCCGGGTCCAGCGCCTGGCGTGCGGCTGATGGTTCTCGCGCTCAACGCCCAACGCTGAACGCTCAAGCTCCAGATGCCCCGCCTGATCTTCTTCTGCGGCCACGCCGGCACCGGCAAGAGCACGCTGGCGCGGCGCGCACTGCCGCTGCTGCGGGCGCGCAGCGGGGAGTCCTTCTGCCTGCTGGACAAGGACACGCTGTATGGCGACTACAGCAGCGCCGTGATGGGGGTGTTGACCGGTGACGCCAACGACCGGGACAGTCCGCTCTACCTGCAGCACCTGCGTGGACCCGAGTACGGCGGCCTGCTGAAGACGGCGCGCGAGAACCTGGCGCTGGGCACGAGCTGCATCGTGGTGGGGCCGCTGTCGCGCGAGGTGCGCGCGCACCAGCTTGCCGACCGCGGCTGGCTGGACGTGGCGGACGAGGTGCGCGTGCACGTGGTGTGGGTCTACCTGCAGGAAGACGAGGCGCACCGGCGCATCGCGCAGCGCGCCAACCCGAATGACGCCTGGAAGCTGGCGCACTGGGACGCCTATCGCACGCGCCTGTTCATGCCCGAGCCCGCAACCTACCCCGAACTGATGCTGTATGACAACACGCGGGCCACGGAGGCGGCATTCCAGGCCCTGCTGTCTGCGCTGGAGGGCTGACGCTGACGCCAGGCACGCACAATTGGCACGGGGCGAAACGCGGAGGAAGCGGACATGGGAGGAAATCGCTGGATGCGCCGACTGGTACTGCTGGTGACCGGTCTGGGCCTGCTGGGCACGGCCTGGGCGCAGGACCTGGCCGGAGCCAGGGACTATCCGGGGTTGAAGCGCTTCGCCGGCAGCACGATCGTCGGTCACGAGGTGCGCAACTTCGACGCCGTGGACTTCCAGACCTCGACCTACCAGGGCTACGATCCGAAGACGCGCACGCGGCGCTACGCGCAGCCGCCGCTGCACCTGGAAGGCAAGCTCACGCGCACCTGGTACGAGGCACCGGGCGAGGTGCGCGCGCTGGAGGTGTATCGCAACTACGTCGACGAGCTGGTGGCCAGCGGCTACGAGACCCTGTATGACTCGGCGGCGGACGCGCAGGCCGGGCAGTGGACCAGCTTCCTGGCCACCTTCAGCGACACCGGGGGCAAGGATTTCATCAAGAACAACCGCTCGCCCATGGTGTTCGTGGCGGCGGCGCCCAACACCATCCGCACCGGCACCTTCCGGAAGGACAACCTGACGCTGCGCCTGGTGGTGGTCGACTGGCCCAGGGCGGACAAGGTCTACAAGGCGGTCCAGGGCGCGTACGTCGCGCTGGACGTGCTGGAGACGCGGGCCATGGAGCAGCGCATGGAGGTGGTGAGCGCGTCCGAGATCGAGAAGTCGCTCACCGCCAACGGGAAGGTGGCCATCTACGGCATCCATTTCGACTTCGGCAAGGCCGACGTGAAGCCCGAGTCCAGGCCTTCGCTGGAGCAGATCGCAGCCTTCCTGAAGGGGCAGCCGGAGGCGAAACTGCACGTGGTCGGCCACACCGACAGCGTCGGGGGCTTCGATGCCAACCTGGCACTGTCGCGCCGGCGCGCCGAGGCGGTGGCCGCGGCCCTGGCGAAGGACTACGGGATTGCCGCCAGCCGCCTGACCGGCAACGGCGTCGCCTCGCTGGCACCGGTGGCGAGCAACGCGACCGAGGAGGGGCGGGCGAAGAACCGGCGCGTGGAGCTCGTGCTGCAGTAGCCGCGGCCCCAACGGTGTTTCAGGCCTCGGGCAGCGCGTCGGCGCTGGGGACGGGCGGCGTGCCCTCCTCGCGCAGCTGCCAGAAGATCGTCGCCGACCCCAGGGTCATCAGGCCGATGGCGAGGAAGGTGGCGCGAAACGCTGCCAGTGCCTGGCTGGTGCCGCCCGCGCCCAGCCAGTCGCTGAAGGCCGACAGCAGGGCAGCGGCGCAGGTCACGCCCAGGCTCATGCCCAGCATCTGGACCATGGAGAACAGGCTGTTGCCGCTGGCCGCGCGCGCCGGCGGCAGGTCCTTCAGGGTGACGGCGTTCATGGCCGTGAACTGCAGCGAGTTGATGGCGCCGAACACCCCCAGCTGGGCGATGCGCAGCCACAGCGGCTGGCCGGGCGCCATGAGGGCGAAGCCGGCAATCATGACGCCCAGCAGCAGGGTGTTGGCGATCAGCACCGGCCGGTAGCCGCGGTGCGTGATGACGGTGGTGGCCAGGCGCTTGGCGCCCATGCCCGCCAGCGCCACCGGCAGCATCAGCATGCCGGCCTCGGCCGGCGAATAGCCCAGCGCCAGCTGCAGCAGCAGCGGCAGCAGGTAGGGCATGGCGCCCGAGCCGATGCGCGCGAACAGGTTGCCCAGCAGGCCGACGCGATAGGTCTGCACCGAGAACAGGACCGGCGCGAAGATCGGCGCCGGGCTGCGCAGCGCGTGCAGCCAGTAGGCCGCGAGCGCCGCCAGGCCCAGGATCATCAGCAGCACCAGCAGGGTGCGCGCCCAGCCCAGGCCCGCCAGGCCGTCGAGGGCGAGCGACACGCTCACCATGGCCACGGCCAGCAGCAGGTAGCCGCCGAGGTCGAAGCGGCCGCTGGCGGCGCGGAAGTTCGGGATGAAGCGTTGCGCCGCCGCCAGGCCGGCCAGGCCCACCGGCACGTTGATGAGGAAGATCCAGTGCCAGGACGCGACCTCGACCAGCCAGCCGCCCAGGGTGGGGCCGATCAGCGGGCCGACCAGCGCCGGGATGGCGACGAAGCTGATGGCCTCCAGGAACTGATCCTTGGGGAAGGCGCGCAGCACCACCAGGCGCCCGACCGGCATCAGCATGGCGCCGCCCACGCCCTGCAGCACGCGCGCGGCGATCAGCTGGTCAAGGCTGGTCGAGGCGGCGCAGGCGATGGAGCCGGCGGTGAACAGCGCGATCGCCAGCATGAACACCCGCTGGGTGCCGAAGCGGTCGGCCAGCCAGCCGGTGGCCGGGATCACCACCGCCATGGTGAGGGCGTAGGACACCACCACGGCCTGCATCTGCAGCGGGCTTTCGCCCAGGCTGCGCGCCATTGCCGGCAGGGCCGTGTTGACGATGGTCGAGTCCAGCAGCTGCATGAACATGCCGATCGCAATGATCCACAGGACCAGGCGCGGGTTGGCGGGGCCGGCAGCGGCCGGGGGAGCGAGGGGGCCATGGAACAGGAACGGCGCCGCGAAAGCTTCCGCGACGCCGTGGTCGATGACAGGCGCGTGCGCCGTCCGGTGGCGGCCCGAACGTCAGGCGAACACGCCGGCCGAGTCTCTCATGTGGTCGCTCACTTCGCCCAGATGGTGCAGGGTGTCGCCCCAGGTCATCTCGAGCTGGGTCAGGCGCTTGAAGTAGTGGCTGCCGGCGTATTCGTCGGTGACACCGATGCCGCCGTGCAGCTGCACCGACTGCTGGCCGACGAAGCGCAGCGCCTGGCCGAGCTGGACCTTGGCGCGCGAGAGGGCCTGGCGCCGCTCGGCCTCCGGCGCGCCCAGCTTGAGCGTGGCGTAGTAGCTCATGCTGCGCGCCAGCTCGAGCTGCATCTTCATGTCGGCGACGCGGTGGCGCAGTGCCTGGAAGCTGGCAATGGCGACGCCGAACTGCTTGCGCTGGTTCATGTAGTCGACCGTCAGGCGCAGGGTCTGCTCCATCGCGCCCACGCCTTCGGCACAGGCGCAGGCAATGCCGACGTCGACCGCGTGCGCGAGCGCCTTGAGGCCGTCGGTGGTGACGAGCTGGGCCGGGGCGTTGCCGAACTCGACGTCGGCGGCACGCGATTCGTCCTGCGTGAGGTAGCCGCGCGTGGCCACGCCGGCGGCGTCCCGCTCGACCAGGAACAGCGCCAGCTGGCCATCGAGCTGGGCCGGCACGATGAAGGCGTCGGCCTGATCGCCCGCCGGGACGATGTGCTTCAGGCCGGTGAGCGTCCAGCCAGCGCCGGCCGGCGTCGCCTGGGCTGCGCAGACGTCGAGCCGATAGCGCGCCTTGCGTTCCTGCTGTGCCAGCACCACCAGGGCCTCGCCACTGGCGATGCGGGGCAGCCAGGCGGCCTGGGCCGCGGCATCGCCGTGGTCCTGGAGGATGGCGCTGGCGACGAAGGCCTGCGCCAGTGGCTCGGTCACCAGGCCGCGGCCCAGTTCTTCCAGCACCACCATGGCCTCGACCGGGCCCATGCCCATGCCGCCGTGCGCCTCGGCGATGCAGATGCCGGTCAGCCCGAGCGCGGCCAGTTCGCCGTATACCGCGCGATCGACGCCGCCGGCGGCAACCACCTTCTTGCGGCGCTCGAAGTCGTAGCTCTTCTCAACCCACCTGGCGACGGCGTCGCGCAGGGCCTGCTGGTCGTCTGAGAAATCGAAGTCCATGTGCGTTCTTCCTGAGAATCAACTTGTCTTGTCAAGCGCGGCTCTTGCGGGAGCTCCTCCTGGAGGGCCGTGGGGGAGCCGTGCGAAACGCCGCGGAGCAGGCGGTCCCCGCTTCAGCCGAGCACCGTCTGGGCGATGATGTTGCGCTGCACCTCGTTGCTGCCGCCGTAGATGGTGGTCTTGCGCATGTTGAAGTAGCTGGCCGCGAGCGGCGCGTTGCCGACCTCGCCACCCGGGAAACCCCGCAGCGCGGCGCTGGCGGCCTGGTCGCCCTGCCAGCCGGCGGCCATGGCGTCCCAGATCCAGGGCAGGCTGTACGGACCGGCGGCCAGCATCATCAGCTCGCTGTAGCGCTGCTGGATCTCGCTGCCCCTGATCTTCAGCAGGCCGGCGATGTCCAGCGTGCTCTTGCCGGCGGTCTCGGCCGAGAGCACGCGCAGCACCAGCATCTCCAGCGCCACGATGTCGACCTCCAGCAGCGCGACCTGGTCGCGAAAGCGCTGGTCGTCCCACACGCCCTCGCGCCGCGCGATCTTCTTCAGGCGCTCGAGCTCGCGCTTGGCGCGGTTCACGTCGGCGATGTTCGTGCGCTCGTGGGCCAGCAGGTACTTGGCGTAGGTCCAGCCCTTGTTCTCCTCGCCGATGAGCTGGTCGGCCGGCACCTCGACGTTGTCGAAGAACACGTCGTTGACCTCGTGGCCACCCTCCAGCAGCCTGATCGGCCGCACCGTGACGCCGGGCGACTTCATGTCGAGCACGATGAAGCTGATGCCGGTCTGCGGCTTGCCCTCGCTGCTGGTGCGCACCAGGTTGAACATCCAGTCGCCGTGCTGGCCCTGGGTGGTCCAGGTCTTCTGGCCGTTGATGATGTACTTGTCGCCCTTGCGCTCGGCCCTGGTCTTGAGCGAGGCCAGGTCCGAGCCCGCGCCCGGCTCGCTGTAGCCCTGGCTCCACCAGACCTCGCCGCTGGCGATGCCGGGCAGGAAGCGCTGCTGCTGCGCGGGCGTGCCGAAGGCCATGATGACCGGCGCCACCATCACCGGGCCGAACGGCACGATGCGTGGCGCGCCGGCCATCGAGCACTCTTCCTCGAACAGGTGCTTGTGCACGGCGTCCCAGCCCGGGCCGCCGAACTGCCTGGGCCAGCCGTAGCCGAGCCAGCCCTGCTTGCCCAGGATGCGCGCCCAGTTCTGGTAGTCGTCGCGTGTCAGGTGCTGGCCGGCATGTACCTTCGCGGCCGTCTCGGGCGGCAGGTTGGCTGCCACCCAGGCGCGGATTTCCTCGCGGAACTTCAGTTGCTCGGGGGTGAATTCCAGATCCATCAGCTGATCTCCTTTGCGTCCGGGTTTGTAGCAGGCGCGGTTTCGGCTGTCCGTCCTGCAGGCGACAGTCCCAGCTCCGTGCACAGGCGTGTCACCGTGGCCCGCAGCGCGGCCAGTTCGTCCTCCAGCCGGTCGATGCGCGCCGATGCGCTGTCGTCGCCTGTCGGCTCGGCTGGGGCCACGCGGCTGGCGCCGGGGCCGCTGGCGTCGGTCACCGGTCCGCACAGCAACTGGGCCCAGCGCGCCTCGCGCTCGCCGGGCGCGCGCGCCAGTTGCAGCGTGAGCGGCCCGCCCTGGTCGCCCTTGCGCTCGGCCAGCTCGTGCAGGAAGCCCTCGACCGACGAGATGTCGGCGAAGCGGTGCCAGCGCTCGGCGTTCAGGCGCAACTCGCCGGCGGTCTGCGGACCGCGCAACAGCAGCAGCCCCAGCAGCACGGCCGACTGCTCGGGCACGGCCAGCACGCGCTGCAGGTTGTGCGACCAGCGCGCCACGCGCCCGCCATGCGATTCAATCGCCAGGCTCAGGCCCTGCAGCGACTCCAGCGCCGCCTGGGCCTCGTCCGCGCTCACCGCCATCACCGGCTCGCGGCTGCTGCGCTGGTTGCAGCCGCTCACCACCGCGTTGAGCGACAGCGGGTAGGTGTCGGGCACGGTGCGTGCCTTCTCCAGCAGCGTGCCGAGCACGCGCGCCTCGATCGGGGTCAGGGGCCGCAGCGCATTCATGCGGCAAGCATACGGCAAGCGCGCGCCGGCCTGGCGCGGGCCGGGCCGTTGCCATAATCCGACCCGGCATGAAGCACATCGTGATCCTGATTTCCGGCACCGGCTCCAACATGGCCGCCATCCTGCGCGCGGCGCAGCAGCAGGACTGGGCCGGGCGCCTCGGTGCCCGCGTCGCCGCGGTGATCAGCAACCGGCCCGACGCCGGCGGGCTGCGGACGGCGCAGGCGGCCGGCATTGCCACCGCCGTGGTGGATCATCGCGCGCATGCCGACCGCGCCGCCTTCGATGCCGCGCTGATGGCCGAGATCGACCGCCATGACCCCCAGGGCCGGCCGGCGCTGGTGCTGCTGGCCGGCTTCATGCGCATCCTGACGCCCGGCTTCGTGGCGCATTACGCGGGGCGCCTGCTGAACATCCACCCCAGCCTGCTGCCCGCCTTTCCCGGCCTGCACACGCACCAGCGCGCCCTGGACGAGGGCTGCAAGCTGGCCGGCGCCACCGTGCACCAGGTCACGGCCGAGCTCGACCACGGCCACATCCTGGCCCAGGCCGCGGTGCCGGTGCTGCCCGGCGACACGGCCGATACCCTGGCCGCGCGCGTGCTCACGCAGGAGCACCTGATCTACCCGCGCGCGGTCGCCGAATTGCTGCGAAGCATGTAGCGGCCCGCGCTGGGACGGAAAGTGCCGCAGGCTGGTCTGATGCATGTCTTGCATGTCCTTCGAGACCCGACCTCAGGCGCAAGATGCAAGAAAGAAGCCACTCCAAGGTCTTCTTTCGCGTCCTCTGCGAAACCTCTGCGTTCTTTGCGCATGGAGGTCCAGGCGTTTCAACCCCGCGCTTGCTTCAACCCTCTTCTCGCCACCCGCCATGCACCCCAAAGCCCTGCTCGACACCGCCAGTGAACTGGTGCTGCGCGTGCTGCGCCTGCAGCACCCGGCCGATGCCGTGGTGTCGCGTTTCTTTCGCGAGCAGCGCCAGCTCGGCCCGCGCGAGCGCGCCACCCTGGCCGAGACGGCCTACGCGGTGCTGCGGCGCAAGCCCCTGTACGAGCACCTGGCGCGTTCGGGCTCGGGCGCACGCGAGCGGCGCCTGGCGATGCTGGGTTTTGCCGCGCCGCGCGATTTCCTCAAGTCGGCGCTGAGCGAGCCCGAGCGCCGCTGGCTCGATGCCTGTGACGCCGTCGCGCCGGCCGACCTGCCCGAGGCCTGCAGGCACAACCTGCCGGCCTGGCTGGTGGCGCCGCTGCGTGCGCAGCTCGGCGACGAATTCGAGGCCCTGGCTGAGGCGCTGCTGCAGCCGGCACCCCTGGATCTGCGTGTCAATACCCTGCTGCGCAAGCGCGACGCCGCCGCGCAGGAGCTCAAGGCCCAGGGCGTCGCGGCGACCCCCACCCCGTATTCACCCTGGGGCCTGCGCGTGGCCGGCAAGCCGGCGCTGCAGAAGCTCGAGGCCTTCCGGCAGGGGGTGGTGGAAGTGCAGGACGAGGGCTCGCAGTTGCTGGCGCTGCTGCTCGACGCCCGCCGCGGCGAGATGGTGGCCGACTTCTGCGCCGGCGCGGGTGGCAAGACGCTGGCCATCGGTGCGGCCATGCGGTCGACCGGACGGCTGTATGCGTTCGACGTGTCGGCGCACCGGCTGGACGCGCTGGGGCCGCGCCTGAAGCGCAGCGGCCTGTCCAACGTGCATCCGGTGGCCATTGCGCACGAGCGCGACGAGCGCATCAAGCGCCTGGCTGGCAAGATGGATCGCGTACTGGTCGACGCGCCGTGCTCGGGCCTGGGCACGCTGCGCCGCAACCCGGACCTCAAGTGGCGCCAGACGCCCGCCGACGTGCAGGAACTGGTCGCCAGGCAGCGCGCCATCCTGGCCAGCAGCGCGCGCCTGGTCAAGCCAGGCGGGCGGTTGGTGTATGCCACCTGCAGCCTGCTGACGGACGAGAACGAGGTCGTGGCCGGCGCCTTCGGGGCCGATCACCCCGACTTTCGGCCGCTGCCGGTGGCCGAGCTGCTGGCGGGCCTGAAGGTGGCGGACGCTGCGGCGCTGTGCACGCCGGACGGCGCCTGCCTGCGCCTGTGGCCCCACCGGCACGGCACCGACGGCTTCTTTGCCGCGGCCTGGCAGCGCGCGTGAGCGGGTTATCCGGGGCAACCCGCTCACGCGGGTGCCGGCCGCCACGCGACAATCGACGGCGGGAGTCTCATCAACCGCAGGAGCCGACATGACACGCGAAGTCCGAACCGTGATTTCCGGAATGCACTTTCTCGAAAGCCCACGCTGGCACGATGGCCGCATCTGGTTTTCCGACTTCTATGCCCACCAGGTCCATTCGGCCCGGGAAGATGGTGCCGACCTGCGCATCGAGGCCCGGGTGGCGCAGCAGCCCTCGGGCCTGGGCTGGCTGCCCGATGGTCGGCTGCTGATCGTCTCCATGCGCGACCGCAAGCTGCTGCGGCGCGAGGCCGATGGCACCCTGGTCACGCACGCCGACCTGTCGGCGCACGCTGGCGGGCATGTCAACGACATGGTGGTCGATGCGCACGGCCGCGCCTACGTGGGCGACTTCGGCTTCGACCTGATGGGTGGCGCACCCTTCCGTCCCACCGGCCTTTGGCGCGTCGATCCGGACGGCTCGGTGCACCCGGTGGCCAGCGACGTGTGGTTCCCCAACGGCGCCGTGATCACGCCAGAGGGTGAGCTGCGCGTGTGCGAGACCTTTGCCAACCGTGTCACCGCGTTCGACATCGCCGCCGATGGGACGCTGCGCAACCGGCGCACCTGGGCGAAGTTCGGTGAACCGCCGACCAGTACCGACGTGGGCGAGGCGGTGGGCCAGGCGGTGGTGGCGGGCGACGGCTGCTGCCTGGACGCCGAAGGCGCGATGTGGATTGCCGACGCCGTCCACGGCCGCGTGGTGCGGGTGCGGGAGGGCGGCGAGATCGTCGACCAGATCCAGCCCGGCAGCGGTGTCTTCGCCTGCATGCTGGGCGGCGCCGACGGCAAGACCCTGTTCATCTGCGCCGCGCCGGACTTCCACGAGCACGCGCGCCAGGCGGCGGCCGAGGCCAGCCTGCTGGCGGTGCGCGTCGAGGTGCCGCGCGCCGGACGCCCATGAGTCGCGCGCAGCAGCCGAGGCCGCGCGCGCAACGGCCATGACCCCTTCCGGCGGCACGATCCTGGTGATTGGCGCCGGCATCGCCGGTGCCTCGCTGGCCTGGCGCCTGGCCAGCGCCGGCATGCCCGTCACGCTGGTGGAGCGCGAAACCCAGCCCGGCATGCACAGCACCGGCCGCTCCGCCGCCATGTTCATGGAAAGCTACGGTCCGCCGGGGGTTCGTGCGCTCACGCGGGCCAGCCGCGACTTCTACCTGCACCCGCCCGCCGGCTTTGCCGAGGCGGCGCTGCTGGTGCCGCGCCAGGCGCTGTTCGTCGCCACGCCACAGCAGCAGGCGGCGCTGCAGCAGATGGCGGCCGAGCTCGCTGCCAGCGGCACGCGGCTCGAGGCGCTGGATGCCCACGCGCTCGGGCGCGTCGCCCCGATGCTGCGGCCCGGGCGCTTCGACGCCGGCCTGCTCGACGCCCATGGCTACGACATCGACGTGCACGCCCTGCTGCAGGGTTTCCTGCGCTGCGCGCGGCGCGCCGGCGCGCAGATCCTGACCGGCGTGCAGCCGCTGCGGGCCGAGCCCGGCGCGGGCGGCTGGACCGTGGTGCTCTCGGGTGGACAGACGCTGGCGGCGCGCGTCGTGGTCGATGCCGCCGGTGCCTGGGCCGACGAGGTCGCGGCGCTGTTCGGCGCCGCGCCGGTCGGCCTGCAGCCGCGCCGGCGCAGCGCCTTCACCTTCCGCGCACCGCCGGGCGTCGACGTCGCCCCCTGGCCGATGGTGGCCGACGTCGACGAGCACTGGTACTTCAAGCCCGACGCCGGGCAGTTGCTGGGCTCGCCGGCGAACGCCGACCCGGTGACGCCGCATGACGTGCAACCGGAGGAATTCGACATCGCCCTGGGCATCCACCACATCCAGGAGGCGACGACGCTGGCGATCGAGCGCCCGAGCGCCACCTGGGCCGGCCTGCGCAGCTTCGTGCCCGATGGCGAAATCGTGATCGGCTTCGACGACGCCTGCCCCGGCTTCTTCTGGCTCGCCGGGCAGGGCGGCTACGGCATCCAGAGCGCCGCCGGCGCCAGCACGCTGGCCGCCAGCCTGCTGCGCGGCCAGGCCCTGCCCGCCGAACTGGTGCGCCACGGCGTCGATCCCGACGTGGTGTCGCCGCTGCGGCTGCGTTGACGCAGCCGGCGACTGCCAGGTGGGGCCTCCTGGTTCACGACATGGCTCGGCGCGCCGAAGTCGACGTGGCAATCCGGCAGCGCGCCCGGATGCGCAGGGGCAGGGCGGGTTGAGGCAGGGCCGCTGGATCACCACGCCCTGCTGCGCGGCAAGCTCCGGCTGAATCTCGCCCGCGCATCGGAGTCCGTTCCGCCTGCCGCGGAGCACGCCACCCAGGGCATCCCAGGCCAGGGTCTCCCTCGACACAGGGTGCTCCCCCTTCCAGGGGGAAGGCACCGCAGGCGCCTCGGGGGGGCCGTTACGCCCCCGCCAGCGCCCGCAAGCCGTCGATGTTGATCAGGCTGAGCTGGCGTCCCTTGCCGCTGATCAGGCGGCGCTCGCGCAACTGCCGCAGCACGCGCGAAAAGGTCTCGGGCGCAATGCCGAGCTGGGCCGCGATGGCGCGCTTGCGCTCACGCAACGTGAGCGAGGGCGGCACCTCGGCACTGGTGATCGGCTCGACCTGGCGCAGCAGCCATTCGGCGCAACGCGCCTCGGCGTCCTTGCCCAGGCGGCTCACCGCCAGTTCGGCCTGCTGGCGGTGCGCGCGCGCAAGGTCGCGCAGCAGGGACTGCGTCGGGCTCGGCAGGGCGTCCAGGCTGGCGGAAAACTCGGCCAGCGGCACCGCCTGCAATTCCACGGCACTGTCCGTGACCACGTCCATCAGGGGTTCCAGCCCCAGCACGGCACTGCCGGGGTCGAGCCAGCACGGCCCTTCCAGCCAACCGAGCTGGTGGGCCAGGCCCTCGCGGCCCAGCAACCCCAGTGCAAGCCGGCCGTCACCGACGTGGTAGATCACGTCGCTGTGGGTGCCGCGGCGCAGCAGCACGGCGCCGGCGGGCAGCGTCACGGTGCGGTGCGTTGCTTCGGGCAGGGGCAGCATGGCCAGACTTTGCCGCGCTGGACCGTCCGGGGCATTGATGCACATCAACCTCGGGGTCTTTGGATCTGGCGCGCGGGCCGCTCGCCGGGTCGCCCCCCGGTGCCGGGCAGGAAAAAGGCCCGTGCGCCTGCAGAAGGCGCGCGGGCCTGGAATTGGTGCCGGCTGTCGGAATCGAACTGACGACCTACGCGTTACGAGTGCGTTGCTCTACCAACTGAGCTAAGCCGGCAAAACCGAGAGCTGCGCATTATATATAGACTGCGCGTTGACGTGAACCCATCCATCGGAGCCCCTGACATGACGAAACCGGACTTCCTCACCGATTCCCGTGCCCTGCTGGACCTGCCCGAGCACCCGCGGGCCCCTTCGCGCCGCCAGGCCATGCGCCTCGGCCTGGGCGTGGGCTATGCGGCTGCCGTGCTGCCGGCGCTGGCCCAGAGCGCCATCAAGACGCCGGCCGATGGTTTGGAGACGGGCGAGGTGGTGGTCGAGGCGGCCGGTTTCCAGGTGCCCGTGTATCGCGCCCAGCCGACCGGCCGCACCGGCCTGCCGGTGGTGCTGGTGCTGTCCGAGGTCTTTGGCGTGCACGAATACATCGCCGACACCGCGCGCCGCCTGGCCCATGCGGGCTACCTCGCGCTGGCGCCCGAGCTGTTCGTGCGCCAGGGCGATGCGCAAAGCTACGGCGAGTTGACCCGGCTGATGAGCGAGGTGATCGCGAAGGTGCCCGATGCCCAGGTGATGGGCGACCTGGATGCCGTGGTGGCCTGGGCGGCCGCCCATGGCGGCGACACCAGCCGCCTGGCCGTGACGGGTTTCTGCTGGGGCGGGCGGCAGGTGTGGCTGTATGCGGCCCACAACCCGCAGGTGAAGGCGGCGGTGGCCTGGTACGGCCGCCTGGCGGGCCAGCCCAGCACGCTCGCACCGAAGAATCCGGTCGATCTGGCGGCCGCGCTGAAGGCGCCGGTGCTGGGACTGTACGGCGGCGCCGACACCGGCATCCCCCTTGACACGGTGGATACGATGAAGAAGGCGCTCGCGGCGGCGGGCGCCGCCGGCAACCGGGCGGCGGCCGCCAGCGAGTTCGTCGTCTACCCGGACGCGCCGCACGCGTTCCACGCCGACTATCGACCGAGCTTTCGCAAGGCGGCGGCCGAGGATGGCTGGCGGCGGGCGCTGGCCTGGTTTCGCCAGCACGGAGCCGCATGAGTCGCACCGGCGTGGGGTCCGAGCGGCAGGCCGCCCCAGAGGCGGCTTTTTCGTGGGAGCCGGCGGCGCCGCGCCAGCCGCAGGGAGATCGTTGTTCGTGAATTCGACCAGGCTCGCCTGGCAGCAGACACCATGAATCTGATCGTGATCGTGATCGGCACCCTGATGGCCGGCGTCGGCAGCGTGTGGCTGGCCGCCGTGCTGTCGTTTGGCGTGCTGGCGCGCTATACCCAGCACATGCTGAGCCTGGCGGCCGGTGCCCTGCTGGCAACGGCCTTTCTCAACCTGGTGCCGGAGGCCTTTGCCAGCGGGGCGCCGACGCACCTGCTGTCGGGCACCCTGCTGGCCGGCCTGGTGTTCTTCTTCCTGCTGTCCAAGGCCGAGCTGTGGCACCACGGGCACGAGCACCACCCCGAGTTGCCGACGCTGGACGAGGCCTTGTCCAGCCGGCACCCCGGCCCGGCGCATCGGCACCCGGAGCGCACCGGGCACGCGCACGCGCATCGGCATGCGCACGACCATGCGCATCCGGCTCGGGCCGGCGCCTGGACCATCCTGACCGGCGACGGAGTGCACTGCTTCGGCGACGGCGTGCTCATCGCCTCGGCCTTCCTGGCCGGCGCACCGCTGGGCTGGGCGGCAACGCTGGCCGTGCTGGTGCACGAGGTGCCGCACCACATGGGCGACCTCGCGGTGCTGCACCAGGGCCGGCGCGATGCGCGCCGCACGGCACTGCTCAAGGTCTCGCTGGCCGGGGCGGTGACGGCCCTCGGTGGCCTGGTCGGCTACGCGCTGGTGGCGCAGCTGGCGGGGCTGCTGCCCTACCTGCTGATGCTGGCGTCCAGCAGCTTCATCTATGTGGCGCTGGCCGACCTGATTCCCCAGCTGCAGCAGCGCCTGGACGCACGCCAGACGCTGGCCCAGGTGGCCTGGCTGCTGGTCGGGGTCGCGCTGGTGGTGCTGGTGGTCGAACTCGGCCCGGCCCATGGACATGGCTGATGCGCACTCGCGCTTGAATGACGGACAGCGGCGGCGCTGTCCGTCATGGCGTCACGAGCGCGCGCAAGGCAGGCCCGGCGTGCGGCACCACTCGCTCCAGCTGCCCGCGTACACCGCGGTCGGTGCGTAGCCGGCCAGTTCCATGGCGATCACGTTCGGCATGGTGCTGACGCCGCTGCCGCAGTGGTGCACCACGCCAGCCGGGTCGCGGCCGGCCAGCAGGGCGTCGAATTCGGCGCGCAGCTGCGCTGGTGGCTTGAAGCAGCCGTCCACGCCCAGGTTGCTGTCGAACGGACGGTTCAGGGCGCCCGGGATGTGGCCGGCCACCGGGTCCAGCGGTTCGACCTCGCCGCGGTAGCGTTCGGCAGCGCGCGCGTCGATCACGGTCTGCCCGGGCTGGCCGAGGTGCGCCGCGACGTCCGCGGTGGCGACCCAGCGGCGCAGCTCGGGCCCGAGCTGGAAGTCGCCGGCGGGCCGCACGCGCGCCGGTCCCTGCTCGACAGCGCCGCCGGCCGCGACCCAGGCCTGCAGGCCGCCGTCCAGCACCGCCACCGCCTCGTGGCCGGCCCACTTGAGCATCCACCACAGGCGGCCGCAGAAGTTCACGCCGTTGCGGTCGTAGACCACGGCCTGCATGGCGTTGTCCAGGCCCAGGCGGCGCAGCGTGCGCGCGAACAGCTCGCGCCGGGGCAGCGGGTGGCGCCCGCCATTCACCGCCTCGGCGGCGTCGTGCGCGCACAGGTCGCGGTCCAGGTGCGCCTGCACGGCGCCCGCGATGTGCTGTTCGGCGTACAGGGCGTCGGCGCGCGCCGGGTCGGCCAGGTCGAAGCTGCAGTCGAACACCAGCAGCGGAGCGCCGCTGGCCTGCAGTTGCCGCAGCTCGGCTGCGCGGATCAGTAGGGTGTACATGCTCAGTATTCTTCGGCGGGCAGGTGGGGCAGGGCGCGGGCGCGCAGGACGGTGGCGGCCATGCCGCTGGCGATGATGGTGGCCATGCCGATCCAGCCGATCGGCGGGATGCGGTCGCCGAACAGCAGCACGCCGAAGAGCGCCCCGAACACGATGCCCGAGTATTGCAGGTTGGCGACGACGATGGTGGCGCCGCGCGTGTAGGCGCGCGTCATGCAGAGCTGGCCGAGCGCGGCGAAGATGCCCATGGGCAACAGCCACAGGGCCTGCGGCTGCCACAGCGAGTGCACGTCGGCGCTGATCCAGGCGCCCAGCGCGCCGGCCACCAGCGCACCGAGGCAGAAATAGAACACGGTGCGGGTCTCCGGTTCGCCGACGCGCCCGAGCGCCGCCACCTGCATGTAGGCCATGCTCGCGGCCATGCTGCCGAGCAGGCCCACCAGGCCGGCAAACAGCTGGTTCTGGTCCAGCGTCGGGCGCAGCAGCATGATCACGCCGGCGAAGCTGGCGAGCACGGCCAGCATCAGCGGGCCCTGCCGGCGCACGTCGGCCAGGCGCCCGAGGACCAGGGTGCCGCCGATCACGAAGGCGGCGACCCAGACGCCGCTCAGGTAGTTCAGCGTGATGGCGGTGGCCAGCGGCAGGTGGACGATGGCGTAGAACCAGGCCATGAGCGAGGCCACGCCGGCGACGTTGCGCCACAGGTGCATCATCGGCACGGGGGTGCGCAGGCTGACGCCGTGGCGGCGCGCCAGCCAGCCCAGGAACAGCAGGCCGATCAGGCCGCGGTAGCCGACGATCTCCAGCGCGCTGTAGTGGCTCGACGCGAGCTTGACGAACACCCCCATGCCGGCGAAGAAGAACGAGGCGGCGATCATCCAGGCGGCTTGCATGGCGGGCGGGCACGAAAAACGGCCTGGGCACGGCGCCCAGGCCGTGGGTGGCGTGGGGTGGTCAGCGCGTGTCGGGCAGGTCCATGCTGCGCCGGTACCACGCATGGAAGTGCTGCATGCCGTCTTCCATCGGGCTCTGGTAGGGGCCGACCTCGTTGTCGCCGCGCGCCATCAGTGCCCGCCGACCGGCGTCCATGCGCTCGCCGATCTCGTCGTCCTCGATCGCGGTTTCCATGTAGGCGGCGCGCTGCGCCTCGACGAACTCGCGCTCGAAGGCGACGATTTCCTCGGGGTAGTAGAACTCGACCAGGTTGAGCGTCCGGTCCACGCCCTGCGGGTGCAGGGTCGAGATCGTCAGCACGTGCGGGTACCACTCCACCATGATGTGCGGGTAGTAGGTCAGCCAGATGGCACCGCGCTCGGGCAGCTTGCCGCCGCGGTAGCGCAGCAGCACCTCGTGCCACAGCCTGTAGACGTCGGTGCCGGGGCGTCCGAAGGTGGGCGCCACGCCGACGGTCTGCACCGAGTACTCGGCGCCGAACTGCCACTGCAGGTCGTCGCAGGTGACGAAGTTGCCCAGGCCCGGGTGGAAGGGGCCGACGTGGTAGTCTTCGAGATAGACCTCGATGAAGGTCTTCCAGTTGTAGCGACACTCGTGCAGCTCGACGTGGTCGAGCGCGTAGCCCTCGAACGACAGCTCGCCCGCCACCTCCATGCCGGCCAGGTCGGCGGCGATGTCGCGGCCGTTGTCCTCGAACAGCAGGCCGTTCCAGTCGCGCAGCGCCCACTGGTTCAGGTGCAGGCCGGGATCGTGCTGGAAGTGCGGCGCGCCGAGCAGCTGGCCGTCGGGGGCGTAGGTCCAGCGGTGAATCGGACAGACGATGTTGCCGCCTGCATGGCCCTTGCCTTCGGTGCCCAGGTTGCCGCGCCCGCCCAGCATGATGGCCTGCCGGTGGCGGCAGCAGTTGGACAGCAACTGGATGCGGCCCTGGGAGTCGCGCACCAGGGCGCGGCCGTTCGACTCCTGCGGCAGGGCGTGGTAGTCGCCGGGCGCGGGCGCCGCCAGCGCGTGGCCGACGTAGCGCGGGCCGGCGTCGAACAGCAGCTTCTTCTCGCGCTCGAACAGCGCCACATCGAAATAGGACTCGACGGGAAGTTGACTTGCCGCCTGCTGAACTCGAAGACTCAAATCAGACATGGTGTTCCGACCAAGTGTAGGGTTGCACGCTGTCAGGTACTTGTGGCGAATCGCCTATGGGCCAGATGCGCGGCGCGTGGGCGCTGGCATGGCAGGTCCACGTCAAGGCCACGCACAAGGCAGATGGCCCCTTGGCGGCTCGCCCTGCGGGAAGCCAGAAAAAGGCTCGCGGCGGCGTTGCAGTTCCTGCCAACGCCACCAGGATGGCCTGCGAACTGCGCCTTGCCGCGCGCCTTTTCCTGGCTTCTACAAGTGCCTGACAGCGTGCAACCCTGCACGACCTCCCCCCATGAAGTGGCGGGAAGAAAGTGCGGGGCATCCAGAGATCCCTGGGCACGGCTGGGATTCGCCTTTTTGCGCGCAAGAGAACTCTTGATTTTAGCGGATCGTCTCCGCGTGGTCCGGCATGCAACCGGTCCTGCCCGTCGTGGTCCTGGGGTGTTGCCTAAAATGCCAGCTTTGGCCTGCGTTTTGCGATGAGCAAGAAACCCGTCTCCGATCCGGCCCTGCCTGCCAGCTATGGCGAGGCGGTGCAGCAGCTCGAACAGCTCATCGCCGAGCTCGAGTCCGGCCAGTTGCCGCTGGAGCAGTTGCTGGGCCAGTACCAGCGCGGCGCCGAGTTGCTGCGCTATTGCCGTGAGCGCCTCCAGGTGGTCGAGGACCAGGTGAAGGTGCTGGATGCGGACGGCAGCGCCCGGCCCTGGACGGTGGAATGAACGAGTCCGCGCTGGCGTCCTGGAGCGAAGCGCGCCTGGCACGCGTCGAAGACGCGCTGTCGCGCTGGGTGCCTGCCGACGCTCCCGCCGGCCTCGGCCAGGCGATGCGCTACGCCGTGCTGGGTGGCGGCAAGCGGCTGCGGCCGCTACTGGTGCTGGCCGCCAGCGAGGCCGTCGACGGCAACGGCGAGGCCGCCCTGCGCGCGGCCTGCGCGGTCGAGCTGATCCATGCCTATTCGCTGGTGCACGACGACCTGCCGTGCATGGACAACGACGTGCTGCGGCGCGGCCAGCCGACGGTCCACGTGCGCTTCGGCCAGGCGCAGGCGCTGCTCGCGGGCGATGCGCTGCAGGCACTGGCGTTCGAGCTGATGACGCCGGCGGCCGGCACCGTGCCGGCGGCGATGCAGGCCAGCCTGTGCCGCCTGCTGGCGCGTGCCGCCGGGGCGGCCGGCATGGCCGGCGGCCAGGCGATCGATCTCGCCAGCGTCGGCCTGCCGCTCACCGAGCCCGAGCTGCGTCGCATGCACCAGCTCAAGACCGGCGCCCTGCTGCAGGCCAGCGTGATGATGGGCGCGGCCTGCGCCCCGCAGCCGCTGGACGAGCGCGCCTGCGCGGCCCTGCGCGACTACGGCGCGGCGGTCGGGCTGGCATTCCAGGTGGTGGACGACATCCTCGACGTCACGGCCGATTCCCAGGCCCTGGGCAAGACAGCCGGCAAGGACGCCGAGACCGCCAAACCCACCTATGTATCCGTGCTCGGCCTGGAGCCGGCGCGGGCGCTGGCCGAGGCGCTGCTGGAGCGCGCCGGTGCGGCGCTCGATGCCAGCGGGCTGGCGGACGTGGCGTGCCTGCGCGCGCTGGCCGAGCGCCTGGTAAGGCGCGAGAATTGACGACTTCGGGGCGCGGCCGCGCTGTGCGCAGCGCCCCGGCGGATTGAGATGGCAAGCACTTCCCTCCTCGAATCGATCAACGACCCGGCCGATCTGCGCCGCCGCACGCGGGCCGAGCTGAAGCACCTGGCCGACGAACTGCGCGAATGCGTGCTGCAGAACGTCGCGCGCACCGGCGGCCACCTGAGCTCCAACCTCGGCACGGTGGAGCTGACGATCGCGCTGCACACCGTGTTCAACACGCCCTACGATCGCCTGGTGTGGGATGTCGGACACCAGACCTACCCGCACAAGATCCTGACCGGCCGACGCGCGCGCATGCCGACGCTGCGCCAGCTCGGCGGCATGTCGGGCTTCCCGCGACGCGACGAGAGCGAATACGACACCTTCGGCACCGCGCATTCGTCCACCAGCATCTCGGCCGCGCTCGGCATGGCGCTGGCGGCGCGCCAGAAGGGCGAGGACCGCAAGGCGGTGGCGATCATCGGCGATGGCGCGCTGACCGCCGGCATGGCGTTCGAGGCGCTCAACAACGCCGGCGTCGAGCGCGACGCGCGCCTGCTGGTGGTGCTCAACGACAACGACATGTCGATCAGCCCGCCGGTCGGGGCGCTCAACCGCTACCTGGCGCAGCTCATGAGCGGGCGCTTCTACACGGCGGCGCGCCAGGTCGGCAAGTCGGTGCTGGGCGGCGTGCCGCCACTGCTCGAGCTGGCCAAGCGGCTGGAGCAGCAGGCCAAGGGCATGGTGGTGCCGGCCACGCTGTTCGAGACCTTCGGCTTCAACTACATCGGCCCGATCGACGGCCACGACCTCGATTCGCTGATCCCGACGCTGGAGAACATCCGCGAGCGCATGGCGCAGCGCGAGGGCCCCCAGTTCCTGCATGTGGTCACGAGGAAGGGCCAGGGCTACAAGCTGGCCGAGGCCGACCCGGTGGCCTACCACGGCCCGGGCAAGTTCGATCCGGCGGTCGGCCTGGTGACCCCGGCCACGCCGCCCCGGCAGACCTTCACCCAGGTGTTCGGCCAGTGGCTGTGCGACATGGCCGAGCACGACACGCGCCTGGTCGGCATCACGCCGGCGATGCGCGAGGGCTCGGGCCTGGTCGAGTTCGCGCGGCGCTTCCCGCAGCGCTACCACGACGTCGGCATCGCCGAGCAGCATGCCGTCACCTTTGCTGCCGGCCTGGCCTGCGAGGGGCTCAAACCGGTGGTGGCGATCTACTCGACCTTCCTGCAGCGCGCATATGACCAGCTGATCCATGACGTGGCGATCCAGAACCTGCCGGTGGTGTTTGCCCTCGACCGTGCCGGCATCGTCGGCGCCGATGGCGCAACGCACGCCGGCAACTACGACATCGCCTACCTGCGCTGCATTCCCAATGTCAGCATCGCCTGTCCGGCCGACGAGCGCGAGTGCCGCCAGCTGCTCAGCACCGCCTTCGAGCAGGAGCACCCGGTGGCAGTGCGCTACCCGCGCGGCGCGGGCGTCGGGGCACAGCCGCTGGCCGGACTCGATGGCCTGCCCTTTGGCAAGGGCGAACTGCGCCGGCAGGGGACGCGCGTCGCCATCCTGGCCTTCGGCACCCTGCTGTATCCGGCACTGCAGGCGGCCGAACGGCTGGACGCGACGGTGGTCAACATGCGCTGGGCCAAGCCGCTGGATGCCGAGCTGCTGGCGCGGGTGGCCGCGACGCACGAGGCGCTGGTGACGGTGGAGGAGGGAGCCGTCATGGGCGGCGCCGGCAGCGCCGTGGGCGAAGCACTGGCGGCCGCCGGCACGGCCCGTCCGTTGCTGCAGCTGGGACTGCCCGATCGCTTCATCGAGCATGGCGACCCGGCGCGCCTGCTGGCGCTGGAAGACCTGGACGCCGGGGGCATCGAGCGCGCCATCCGGCGCCGCTTCGAGGCGCTGGTCGGCGCTGCGCCCGAACTGCACGCCGTCGGCAAGCGCGCTTGAGACGGGACGTTTTCCATGGCGCTGCGCGTCCCGTGCGCGCCGCCAGAGACGGCGGCCCTTCGGCCTGTCCGGGCCTGCGCAGGCAGGTCTGGAGCCGCGGGTCTCAGGCCGCTGGAAGCGGGGCGCACGGGGCCCGGCGAAGCGGGGCAATCGGCTCGGCGCCGCGGTCGGCGTCGGCGCATCGTGACGCGTGCGCGCCACACGCGAGCCGTGCGCATGTGTGAATGCAGTAATAATGCATTGCTGCCGCAGCCCGGGATGATTGCCCCGGGCCGCGCCAGGGGCGCCTTGGGCGCACTGTCCGTGGCGCCTGAATAGCGCTTCCATGAATTCGAGACGAGGAGATGACATGCGTGACTTGATGCTTCAGGACCCGACGCGCCGCAAGGCACTGTTCACCGGGGGTGGCCTGGCGGCCTTGGCGGCGGTACCTGAAGTGGCGTTGGCCGATGGCGTGGGCAACGATCCACCCGCGAAGATGACGTCCAGTGGCAAGGCCCTGCCCGAATACGCCGGCTGGAAGAATGCCGACGCCATGATCGTGCACAGCGCCAACACGATCGAGCTCAAGCGTTCCCACTTCGGTCACGGCTTGCTGACGCCGACCGATTGCCTGTTCGTGCGCAACAACCTCAACCCGCCGTCGGCTGATATCGTCAAGGACCGCGAGGCCTGGGCCGTGGAGGTGACCGGCGTGGCCAAGCCGGCCCGGCTCACGCTGGCGGACCTGAAGCGCATGGGGCTGACCTCGGTCACCATGGTGTTGCAGTGCTCGGGCAACGGTCGCGGATATTTCCCGCACAAGCCCAGCGGCACGCAGTGGAAGGAAGGTGCCGCCGGCTGCGTGGTGTTCACCGGCGTGGCGGTCAAGGACGTCGTCAAGGCCCTGGGCGGCCTGGCCGACGGGGCCCAGTACATGACCGGCACGGGCGGAGAGACGATCCCCGACGGTGTCGATCCGAAGACCGTGATGGTCGAGCGCTCGGTGCCGCTGTCGGACATCGAGGACGCGCTGCTGGCCTGGGAGCTCAACGGCGAACCGCTGCCGCTGGCGCATGGGGGCCCGGTGCGCATGATCGTGCCGGGCTACACGGGCGTCAACAACGTCAAGTACGTCCGGCAGCTGGCCTTCACGGCGCAGCAGTCGCCCGCCAAGATCCAGCAGAGCAGCTACCGCTTCACGCCGGTGGGGGTGAAGGGTTCGCCCGATGCGCCGTCGCTGTGGAAGGTGCCGGTGAACTCCTGGATCACCACGCCCGCCGACCAGTCGGTGAAAGCGGGCCGGGTCCAGCTCGCGGGAGTGGCCTTTGGCGGCTTCTATCCGATCAAGGGCATCGAGGTTTCGGTCGACGGCGGCCAGACCTGGACGGCCGCGAAGTGGTTCGGTCCCGATCTGGGCCGCTACGCGTGGCGCAACTTCGTGCTCGAAGTCGATCTCAAGCCGGGCACCTATCGGGTCGCGTCGCGCGCCGTGAACGACCAGGGCGAGGCACAGCCGAAGGAGCGCCAGGAGAACGAGCGCGGCTACAACAACAACAGCTGGCTGGATCGAAGCATCGAGCTGGTGGTTGCGTGAGCTGACGCATCGCCTGAATCACTGCGCTCCATCCCCCGGAAGGGGGGTGCATCCCGCGGCTCGCTCGCTGGCCACGGGGTGCGCCGACTGGCCTGCTTCGCGGCCACGGGGGTCGCGTCGTTTCATGCCGGTGCGCGCATGCGGAATGGATCACTGATGTCACGTCTTGTCCCTGGAGCCCGCGTCCGTCGCGGGGTGCGGGCCGTCGGCCTGCTGCTGGCCCTGGTGGTGGGCGCCGGCGCTCACGCGCAGGCCCCTGATGCGAAAGTGCTGGAGCAGGGCCGGCTGCTGTTCCTCAAGCAGGCCAACCCGACCTGCGCCACCTGCCATACGCTGGCCGAAGCCGGCGCGACGGGCGCCATCGGTCCCGACCTGGACGAGTTGCAACCCGGTCACGACCAAGTTCGTGCGGTGCTGCGCGACGGCTCCGGCGCCATGCCGTCGTTTGCCGGGCAGTTGAGCGAGGAGCAACTGGAAGCCGTGACCACCTACGTGTTGTGGGCCACCCGGCCGCGTTGAGGCGGCGACGAGGTGGCGGGGCGCGACCGCGGCCGCGAGTTGCCGCTGCCGTGCACGTGTCTCATGTGAATCCCTAATGGCTGGATCGGATTACACACGGCTACACTCGACCGGTTTTCCAATCGTGAATCAAAGGAGTCTTCTATCATGGATCGTCGTTCCCTGATCAAGCACGCCGGGATCGCCGGCGTGCTGGCTGCCGGCGTCGCGCCGGCGGTGCACGCGCAAGAGACCGTGCGCTGGCGCCTGGCCACCAGCTTCCCGAAGGCGCTGGAGACGCTGCACGGCTGTGCCGTCAAGTTCTCGGAGACCGTCAAGGCGATGTCGGGCGGCAAGTTCGAGGTTTCGGTGCACGCCGCGGGCGAGCTGATCCCGGCTTTCGGCATCGTCGACGCGCTGGCGGACGATTCGATCGAGATGGGCGAGACGGCAGCCTACTACTACACCGGCAAGGACCCGTCGTTTGCCTTCAGCTGCGCCATCCCGTTCGGCTTCACGGCGCAGCAGAACCAGGCCTGGAAGCTGCACGGCAACGGCCACAAGCTGCTCGACGAGCTGTTTGCCAAGTACAACTTCCACGCCCGCAGCGCGCTCAACACCGGCACGCAGATGGGCGGCTGGTACCGCAAGGAAATGAATTCCGTCGACGATTTCAAGGGCCTGAAGATGCGCCTGGGTGGCGGCGTGTTCGGCGAGTCCATGGCCAAGCTCGGCGTGGTGGCGCAGAACATGCCGGGCGGTGACGTCTACCAGGCGCTGGAAAAGGGCACGCTGGATGCCGCCGAGTTCGTCGGTCCCTACGACGACGAGAAGATGGGCTGGAACAAGGTGGCCAAGTACTACTACTACGGCGCCTGGTGGGAGGGCGGTGCCGACCTGGAGTTCTTCATCAACAACAAGGCCTACGCCAAGTTGTCGCCCGAGTACCAGGCCATCGTGCGCTCCGCCATGGACGTCGCGTACAACGACGGCACGTCCAAGTACCTGTACCTGAACCCGATCTCGCTCAAGCGGCTGGTGGCGACCGGCACGCAGCTGAAGCGCTTCAACAAGGACATCGTGCAGGCCGGCTTCAACGCCGCGCAGGAAGTCTACGCCGAGCACAGCGCCAAGGACCCCCAGTTCAAGAAGATCATCGACGACCTGCGCGCCTTCCAGCGCGACCAGATTCTCTGGAACCGGGTGTCCGAACTGGTGTTCACGCAGGACATGGCATCGCTGAAGATCTGAAGACCTGACGCGAGACCCGGGGGTTGCCCGAATCGCCGGCCCCCCGAAAAAAACCGCAGCCTTGGCTGCGGTTTTTTTGTGGCGATGGCCGTGCTCCGGCCCGGTCGGCGCCCTGCGGGCCCTACTTGCCCAGGGATTCCTGGATCGCCTGCATCGGATCGCCCGGGTCTGCGCCGACGCCGCTGTCGGGGGCGCCCGGCAGCCCGTTGCTGCTGGTGCCCGGAGTGCTGGCGCCCGGTCCTGCGCCGCCGGCGGGCTCGGCGTTGTCGAACAGCGGCGATCGGGAGTCGAAGTCCGGGCTCTGATCGCTCTGGTTCAGGTCGAGCAGCATTTGTTCGCCGACCGCCTTCATGTCGACTTGCACCGCCTTGTCGAGGTTGCCGGTCACCAGGCCCGGGAAGGCGATCAGGATGGCGACCATGAGCAGTTGCAGCAGCAGGAAGGGGACGGCGCCCTTGTAGATCTGCATCGTCGTCACCGGCTCCATGGTCTTGCCGGTGTGGGTGTCGACGTAGGGCTTCTCGGGCGCCACCGAGCGCAGGTAGAACAGCGCGAAGCCGAACGGCGGGTGCAGGAACGAGGTCTGCATGTTGACGGCCAGCAGCACGCCGAACCAGATCAGGTCGATGCCCATCTTGTCGGCGATCGGTGCCAGCACCGGCACCACGATGAAGGACAGCTCGAAGAAGTCCAGGAAGAACGCCAGGAGGAACACCAGGATGTTCACGAAGATCAGGAAACCGAGGTGCCCGCCCGGCAGCTTGGCCAGCAGGTATTCGACCCAGACCGGGCCATCGGCGGCCTGGAACACCATGCTGAAGATGGTCGCGCCCACCAGGATGAACATCACGAACGAGGCCAGCTTCGTCGTGGTGTCGAGCGCCTGGCGCAGCAGCGACCAGCTCAGGCGCCGGCGCAGCGTTGCCATGATCAGCGCGCCCATGGCGCCCATGGCGCCGCCCTCGGTCGGGGTGGCCACGCCCAGGAAGATCGTGCCCAGCACCAGGAAGATCAGCAGCAGCGGCGGGATCAGCACGAAGGTCACGCGCTCGGCCAGCCTGGACAACAGGCCCAGGTGGGTGGCGCGGTTGATGACCGCGATCAACCAGGCGAAGAAGCTGCCGCCGCACATGGCGACGACGATCTTCTCGTCGGTGGCGACGAAGTCCACCGGCACGCCCTGCCACCAGGTGTGGACGGCTTCCATGTTCTTGCCCAGCACGATGGCGATGGCGGTCGACAGCGCGGCCAGCACGGCCAGCGACAGGTAGCCGGAGTGCCCGTTGGGCTCACGGAAGGTGCGGGCTTCGGGGGGCAGCGCCGGCACCATCTTGGGCCGGAAGATCGCCAGCAGCGCGACCCAGCCGATGTACAGCCCCATCAGGGCGAAGCCGGGGACGAAGGCGCCCTTGTACATGTCGCCCACGCTCTTGCCCATCTGGTCGGCCAGCACGATCAGCACCAGCGAGGGCGGGATGATCTGCGCCAGCGTGCCCGACGCGGCGATCACGCCACTGGCCAGGCTGCGGCTGTAGCCGTAGCGCAGCATGATGGGCATCGAGATCAGGCCCATCGAGATGACGGAGGCGGCAACCACGCCGGTGGTCGCCGCCAGCATGGCGCCCACCAGCACCACGGCCAGGGCCAGGCCGCCGCGCAGCGGGCCGAACACCTGGCCGACCGAGTCGAGCAGGTCCTCGGCCATGCCGCTGCGCTCCAGGATCAGGCCCATCAGGGTGAAGAAGGGCACGGCCAGCAGCGTTTCGTTGGCCATGATGCCGATCAGGCGCAACGGCAGCACCGACAGGATGGCCTGCGGGAAGACGTCGAGATAGACCCCCAGCAGGCCGAAGAACAGGCCCGCCGCGCCCAGGCTGAAGGCGACTGGAAAGCCCAGGATCAGGAACAGGATCAGCCCCACGAACATGATGGGGGCGAAGTTGGAGGCGATGAATGCCATGTTGCTCGTGCTCCCGCGCGTTCAGTGCGCCTGCGCGGGGGCGGAGGGCTTGGTGGACTGATTGCGCAGGGCGTCGATCAGCGCCTGCTCGTCGGTCGGCCCGGTGGTCTTCTCGGTCGGGTCGGGTCCGAGGCCTTTCAGGAAGGCGATGCACTTGATCAGCTCCGACACGCCCTGGACCAGCAGCAGGCTGAAGCCGACCGGCAGCGCCAGCCACACCGGCCAGCGAATCAGCCCGCCCGGGTTGTTCGACATCTCGCCGGAGGCATACATCTGCAAGGTCATGGGAATGACCAGGTACAGCACCGTGATGCAGACCGGCGCGAGGAAGAAGACCAGGCCGAAGATCTGGACCCAGACCTGGACCTTCTTCGGGAAGTGGGCGTTGAGCACGTCGATGCGCACGTGCTCGCGCTTGAGCAGGGTGTAGCCGGCCGCGATCAGGAACGACCAGGCAAACAGGTACCACTGCACCTCGAGGAAGCCGTTGGAGCTGTAGTTGAACAGCTTGCGGATGGTGGCGTTGACCGCGCTGATGACGGTGGCGGCAAAAATCAGCCAGATGGCGTAGCGGCCCACCGTGGCGTTCAGCCAGTCGATGGCGCGGGAAAGCTTGAGCAGCGCTTGCATCGGGATCTCCGGGAAGGTTTCCGCGTACGGGCGCGGTGGTGCCGCGCGGGAATGTGGCGGGGCCGGGTGGGCCCGCCTGATTGCGGATCGCGGGTGATTGTAAATAGGCCCTGGGCCACCCGTGCTGGGGGCTATCCCGTAGAGGGGCCGGCACGAGCCCATGCCCGCTGGATGCACATCGGCGCGCGGGGCGTGGCAAAGTTGTCACGCTTCAACCCTGCAATCATCAATTGTCCGTGACACTGGAATCATTTTGTGACAAGATGCAATACAAAGTACGCGCTGAAACATCGACGTGGGGTGACCGATGAAGGTTAATGGGGCTTGGGTGGGCCGCTGGCTGCAGCGGCTGGGTGTATTGGGAGCGGCCACGCTGGCCGCGTCCGCGCTGGCGCAGACCAGCATCCTGATCAATTCGGGCGACCAGGTCGAGGGTGGGCGGGTGGCCGCCTTCACGGCCTGGAAGAGTGCGCTGGAGGCAGGACTGGGCAAGGCCGGCGTGGCCAGTGCGCAGGCACGCATGTCCAGCGATGCCACGGCGGACCTGAGCGCCACGCGCGCCAACCTGTATGAGGTCATGGTGGCGCCAGCGCCGACGATCGGCAGCGCGGTGCGCTATGGCTATGAACCGGTGCTCGGCACCACGCGCACCGCGCGCGCGGTGCTGGTCGTGCCCGAGGGCAGCGCCGTCACCAACTGGGAGCAGGGCAAGGGCAAGAATCTCGGCCTGCCGGGGCAGGACAGCGTGGTGACCTATCTGCTGCGCGGCGAGGTGCAGGCGGGCAACACCACGCTGGCGCGCCAGTACGCGTCGCTCTACCAGACGCGCTACCAGGACGCGCTGCTGACCTGTCTGGAGGTGCGCCGCTGCGACGTGGTCGCGGTCGAACGCAGCGTGGCCCAGGAGTGGATCGACGCGGGCAAGAAGGTGCGCATCATCTGGGAAAGCCGCGAGGTTCCGGGCCTGAGCGTCGCCTTGCGGCGCAACGCCAAGGTTCCGCTCGAGGGCTTGCGCAGCGCCCTGCTGGCCGAACTGAACCGCGCCAGCCCCGGGGGCTACACGGATGCGCTGACGCGCAAGGACTTCGAATACGTCTCCACCCTCGGCTATTTCACGCCGCGTGCCCTGAAGGGCGCCACGTTGGTCGAGGACCCGGCACAGGTCGAGGCGCTGCTGGCTTCGGGCGCGCGCTACATCGACACGCGCAACGACGAGGAGTTCCGGGCCGGCCACGTGCCCGGTGCCACCCTGGTGCCGTACGTGGAAAAGAGTGCCAAGGACCCCGACTACGATGCGTCCAAGGACCAGTTCGAGGTCCAGCGCCTGGGGGCCAACAAGGCCCAGCCCCTGGTGTTTGGCTGCAATGGACCGGAGTGCTGGAAGAGCTTCAAGGCCAGCCACGCGGCGATCGAGGCCGGCTATTCCAAGGTGTACTGGTTCCGCACCGGGTTTCCCGCCTGGCGCAGTTCTGGTCGCAAGTTCGACACGGCCGCCAGCGGCGGCGACAAGGTCGGTTGACGGGCGGCGCGGCGATCGGGACTGTCGCGCCCCGCATCGGGCCCCAGGATCGACGGGGGACGCGGGCCGGCGAGACCGCGTCGCGGATGGACCTGAATCCGGGTCGGCCCAGGCGCGGCGTGCGCGGGACGTGTGACTGGTTGCCAGCGCACATCCGGGTCAGTCAACGATGCCGACGCCCTTGATCTGGGCGAATACGTGCTGGCCCGGCGCCAGTTGCAGTGCGCGCGCCGACTTGCTCGTGATGCGCGCCAGCAGGGGCACGCCCGCCAGGTCGAGCGCCACCAGCACCTGGCCGGGGCCGTCTCCGGACAGCTCCCGCACCGTGGCCGGCAGGATGTTGAGGATGCTGGTGTCGCTGCGGGCTGCCAGCGCCAGGCTGACGTCGCGTGCCAGCACGCGCAGGCGCAGGCGCGCGCCGATCTGCGGCAGCGGCGTGTCGCGGGCGTGCAGGCATTGCAGCTCGCCACCGGCGAAGCCGACATGCAGCAGTTGGTCGTCGGCGTCGATGGCCTGCAGCCGGCCCTCGATCAGCGTGCCCGCCGCATCGCCGTGCTGGTGCGCCACGTCCAGCCGTCCCAGCACCTGCGCCGTCGGCCCGTGCGCGCGCACGCGCCCGTCCTGCAGCAGCAGCAGGTGATCGGCCAGCCGCGCCACCTCGTCCAGGGCGTGCGTGACGTAGAGCACGGGAATCTGCAGCTCGCGCGCCAGGCGCTCGAACCAGGGCAGCAGCTCGGCCTTGCGCGCCAGGTCGAGCGAGGCCAGCGGCTCGTCCATCAGCAGCAGGCGCGGGCTGGTGGCAAGCGCGCGCGCGATCGCCACGCGCTGGCGTTCGCCGCCTGACAGGCCGGCCGGCCGCCGCGCCAGCAGGTGGCCGATGCCCAGCAGCTCGATCGCCTGCTCCAGCGACACGCGGCGCTCGGCCGGGGGCACGCGCTTGCGGCCGAAGTCGAGATTCGCCTGCACGCTCAGGTGCGGGAACAGGCTGGCCTCCTGGAACACCAGGCCCAGTGCGCGCCGGTGCGTCGGCAGCCACAGGTCGCGCGCGTCGTCGTGCCAGGCCTCGCCGTTGACCACCACCCGCCCCGCGTCCGGGCGCGTCAGGCCGGCGACGCAGCGCAGCAGCGTGGTCTTGCCGCAGCCCGAAGGGCCGAACACCGCGCTCACGCCCCGGCCCGGCAGGCGCACGTCGACGTCGAGCGCGAAGGCCGCGCCGTAGCGCAGCTGCGCACGCAGCTCCAGTGTGTCGGCGGCGCCCGGCATCGGCGGCTCGGACGGGTGCGACGTCATGGCACGGTCCGGGCGCTGCGCGCCTGCAGCAGGTGCAGCACCAGCAGCACGGCGAAGCTGAACGCCAGCATGCCGCCAGCCAGCCAGTGCGCCTGTGCGTATTCCAGGCTTTCGACGTCGTCGAAGATCTGCACCGAGATGGTGCGCGTCTGGCCCGGGATGTTGCCGCCGATCATCAGCACGACACCGAATTCGCCCAGGGTGTGGGCGAAGCCGAGCACGGCGCCGGTGACGTAGCCCGGCCGCGCCAGCGGCAGCGCCACGTGCCAGAAGGCGTCCAGCGGGCCGGCGCGCAGCGAGGCGGCGGCCTCCAGCGGGCGCTCGCCCAGGGTCTCGAAGGCGTTGATGATGGGCTGCACCACGAACGGCAGCGAATAGATGACCGAGCCGATCAGCAGGCCGGTGAACGTGAACGCCAGCGTGCCCATGCCGAGCGCCTGCGTCAGCTTGCCCAGCGGGCCGGCCGGGCCCATGGCCACCAGCAGGTAGAAGCCCAGCACCGTGGGCGGCAGCACCAGCGGCAGCGTCACCAGCGCGCGCACCGGCACGCGCAGTGGCGAACGGCTGCGCGCCAGCCACCAGGCCAGCGGCGTGCCCAGCGCCAGCAGGATGGCGGTGGTGGCGAGCGACAGTTCGATCGTCAGCCGGATGGCCGACAGGCTGGAGGCGTCAAGCATCGGGCGGGCGGGTGTTCAGCGTCGAGCGTCTGGCGTGGCAGGGCGCCACCAGCTCACGCCAAACGCTCAACATCGAACCTTACCGCACCGCGTAGCCGTAGCTGCGGATCAGGTCCAGCGTGCCGGGGGTGCGCAGCAGGGCCATCCAGGCCCTGGCGGCGGGGTTGTCGGCGCCGCGCTTGAGCCACACCACGTCCTGCACGATCGGCGCATGGTAGTCGCCGGGCACGATCCACATCGAGCCGCCCTTGAGCTTGCCGCCCTCCAGCACCTGCGACAGCGCGACGAAGCCCAGCTCGGCGTTGCCGGTGGCGATGAAGTTGTGCGTCTGGCCGATGCTCTCGCCCGTCACCAGCTTGGGCTGGAGCGCCGCGGCCACGCCGAGCTGGTCCATGGCCTCGACCGCGGCCGCGCCGTAGGGCGCGAGCTTGGGATTGGCGATGGCGATCTTGTTGAAGCTGCCCGACTTCAGCACCGCGCCCTGGTCGTCGACGAAGCCCGGCTTGGCCGACCACAGCACCAGCTGGCCGATGGCGTAGGTGAAGCGCGAGCCGGGCACGATGTCGCCTTCCTGCTCCAGGCGCTTGGGCCGTGCGTCGTCGGCGGCCATGAACACGTCGAACGGTGCCCCCTGCTTGATCTGGGTGTAGAAGGCGCCGGTGGCGCCAAAGGACAGCCGGGCCTCGTGCCCGGTGGTGGCCTTCAGCACTTCGGCCAGGGTCTTGGCCGGCGCGGTGAAGTTGGCGGCCACGGCAACCTGCACCACCTCGGCGCGTGCCAGGGTGGCCAGGGCGAGGGTGGCGGTGAGGACGAGCAGACGGCGAAAAGTGAGGCGCATGGGGGACTCCTGGAGGGGGCGCGTCGATGGAAAATGGAAGAATGGCGTGCGCGGTTGCGCTATTCGAATCAAGAATAGCGAGTGTAACGTCATTTTGCGAAGGGATCGGCGAAGCCGGGCTGCTCGGCGATCCCGGGGTCGGTCAGCGCCTGCAGGAAGGCGACCAGGTCGGCCTGCTCCTCGGCGTTGATCGCGATCTGGTCGATCAGCGGCTCCTTGTAGGGGTTGGCGCGACCGTCGCCGGCGTACGGGCCGGGCCCGTAGACGCGGCCACCGGCGGCGTGCAGCGCCACCACCGCCTCCAGCGTGGCGGCGCTGCCGTCGTGCAGGTAGGGCGCGGTGAGCGCCACGTTGCGCAGGCTGGGCGCGCGAAACCGCCCCATGTCCGCGGGCTGGCCGGTGAACTCGATCAGGCCCTGGTTGCCCACCGGGTAGGCGCCCGTGTCGCCGATGTTGAACAGCCCGATGTTGTAGAAGCCGGACGCGCCCACGCTGCCTTCGCTGCTGACAAAGGCACCGCCGCCCAGGTTGGGGCCGGCGTGGCATTGCACGCAATGCGCCGCGCCGCGCTGGCCGAAGAACAGGGCCTGGCCGCGCTGCTCGCTGTTGCTCAGGGTGAGCGTGCCGGCCAGTGCCTGGTCGTAGCGGCTGCCGGCCGAGATCAGCGTGCGCTCGAACGCGGCGATGGCCTTGATCACGTTGTCCCAGTGCAGGGGCGCTGACTCGCCGCCGAAGGCGCTGGCAAAGCGCGCCGGATAGTCGGCGTCCGACTGCAGGCGCTGCAGGATGGCGGCGCGATTCGCGTCGTTCACGCCCATCTCGATCGGTGCTTCGCCGAACAGCGGCGTGTGCATCTGCTGCTCCAGCGTGCGCGATGCCGGATTCGCCCAGTCCAGCGTCGTCTGATAGGCAGCGTTGACCAGCCCCGGCGCGTTGCGCGGGTGGTTCTGCCCGGTGGCGCCGCGTGCCACGGCGCGGCCGTCGGCAAAGGCCAGGCCCACCGCGTGGCAGCCGGCGCAGGCCAGCGTGTTGTTGACCGACAGGCGCGTGTCGTGAAACAGGTGGCGGCCGAGTTCCACCTTGGCGGCGTTCATCGGGTTGTCGGCCGGTACCACCGGCGGCGCGAAGCCGGCCGGCAGCGTCCAGGTCCAGGGCTCTGGCTGCTCGGGCGGCGGCGCCTCGGCCGTGGTGCCGCCACCGCCGCAGGCACTGGCCACGAGCAGCGTGAACAGCGCCAGCAAGGCGGGCCGGCGGGCTATGGCCGGGTGATCGGGGTGGACGGTCGGCATGGGTGCTTACCTGGAACGTGTGAAAGCGCGGGAATTTCGTTATTCATATATAGAATAGCGAAACACAACGACTTTTCCAACCCCGGAGGCACCCTCGATGAACCTGGAGACTCTTTCCCGACCGGTCGCGCGTGGCGCGGCATGGAAGCGCGCCGCGTGCGCGGCGCTGGCGGCGACGCTGACGCTGTTCACCTTCACGGCCTGTGGCGGCAGCGACGACGATGACGAGATCGTCGTCGATCGCGGCCCGACCACGATCAAGATCCAGGCCAAGCTCAACGGCCTTTACTGGGATCCGGGTCAGTCCAGGCTCTACCTGACGGACGACGACGCCAACGCGATCCGGGCCTGGGACGACAAGAAGGATTTCCCGGTGTTTGCCGACCTGCCGGCGATGGGCGAAGGCGAGCGCACCACCCTGGGCCAGCTCACGCGCGATGCCGCCGGCACCTTGTACACCACGCGCTTCGGCTTCAGCGCCTACGGCGCGGTGGTGGCCGTGCCCGAATCGCGCGTGGCACGCAACCTGGACGGCCTGGACGTCACGCGCCGGCGCATCGGCATCATCACGGCGCCGGGCGGCACCCTGATCGACGGCTGGTTTGCGGGGCCGGGCAGCGTCGGCCACGTGAGCGAGGTGACGCTGGACGGCGCCGGTGGCGCCAGCGAGCGCGAACTGATCACCGGGCTGGGCAAGCCGACCGGGCTGGCGCTGGTGGGTGACTGGCTCTACGTGTCGGATCAGTTCTCGGGCGAATTGCGGCGCTACTCGCTGGCCGATTTGCGCGCGCGTGACACCCCGGCACAACCGGAGGATGGCGAGCTGTTCATCGCCTTCACCCCGTCCGACAGCCTGGACCTGATGGTCGCGGCGACCGACGGCACGCTGTATTTCGGCGGCGGCGGCACGCTCTACCAGGTCGGCCCGGCGGTGGGGCAGTCCGAGAAGCTGGCCGAGGGCTGGCCGGGCATCCTTGGCGTCGCGCTCGATGCGGCCAACAAGCGGCTGTTTGCCGCCGTCAAGGCCGAGGTGGCGGACGGGCCGGCCTCGATCCGCATCGTGCCGCTCGACTGAAGTCGCAAGGCGCCGGCGAGCCGGCGCCCGACGGGCACAATCCCGGCCATGAGGCTGAAACCCATGTCCGCGCGCTCGCTGGGCTACGCGCCGGCCGACAAGCGCATCGAACTGCTGCGCCGCGTTGGCGAGTGCGGTTCCATCTCCGAGGCCGCGCGCAGCGCCGGCGTGAGCTACAAGGCGGCCTGGCAGGCCATCCACACCCTCACCAATCTCGCGGGCGAGCCGCTGGTGGACAGCAGCGTGGGCGGCGCCGGCGGTGGCGGTGCGCGCCTGACGCCCGCGGGCACGCGCCTGCTGCAGGTCGCCGAGCAGATGGAGGCGGCGCGGCGCGAGGTGCTGGCGCGCGTCAACGACCCATCGGCCCAGACCCTGGCCGCCCCACGCACCAGCATGCGCAACCACCTGCCCTGCCGCGTGGTGCGGCTCGACAGCGCCGGCCGGGGCGACCCGCTGGTGCGCGTCGCGCTGGCCCTGCCGGGTGGCGGCGAACTGGCGGCGCTGTTGACGCGCGAGAGCGCGCAGCTGCTGGGCCTGGCGCCAGGCCTGGAGGTGCTGGCGCTGTGCAAGGCCACGGCGGTGCGCGTCGAGCCGCCGAACGACGCCCCCGCGCCGGACGGCGCGAACCGGCTGCGTGGGCGCGTGCTGCGCGCCGCGCGCGGCACGGCGCACGACGAATTGACCCTGACGCTGGACGGCGGCCTGCAGCAGCTGGTGGGCTTTGCCGCGCACCCGAACCGCCTGCGCGCCGGCAGCCGCGCGCAGGCGCGGGTGGAAGCCAGCGCGGTGGTGCTGGCGCTGCGGTGATAAGGTTCACCCGTTGCACCACGCGCCGTGCGATGTGAGCCCTGCTCGGTCGCCCGAAGCTGCGAGGGCCCCGTCGGGGCTGCGCGGCGTGGGGCGCATGGATCACCGTGTTCCTGAAAGGATGAAATGATGAAAACGAGTGCACGCAACCAGTTCCAGGGCACCGTCACGGCGCTCAAGGCCGGCGCCGTCAATGACGAGGTCGAGATCGACATCGGCCAGGGCGTGAAGATCGTCGCCATCGTGACGCATGAAAGCGCCGTCGCGCTGGACCTGGCGGTCGGCCGGCCGGCGGTGGCGCTGGTCAAGGCCTCGTCGCCGATTGTGGTGGCGGGCGACGGCGGCCTGCGCTTTTCGGCGCGCAACCAGCTCAGCGGCACCGTTTCGCGCGTGCAGGCGGGCGCGGTCAACACCGAAGTCGAGATCGAAGTCGCGGGTGGCCTCCACGTGGTCGCCATCGTCACCCAGGAAAGCGCCAGCCGACTGGGCCTGGCGGCGGGCCAGCCCGCCAGCGCGCTCTTCAAGGCTTCCAGCGTAATCGTCGGCGTGCTTTCCTGAGGCCGGGCGGCGCGCCGCGGCGCCGCCTTCGGGTGCGACCGGGGACAGCCCGGCTTGCGGTAGCGCCGTGCGGGAGCGCCGCCACGGCCAACTGTTGCGATACTGCCACGACCTCCGCCGCCGGTTGTGGGTCGCAATGCCGGGTCGTGTGACCCAGGCTCGGGTTTGTTACAGATAGTTTCTTTCAGTCCGGCACAATCGGCCCTGGTGTTGCGGCGTGGTGATTCGGAGGAAAGCAATCGATCATGAGCGGGCCTTGCACAGCCATCCTGTTGCCAGCCCAGGTCTTGCCGGTGCTGCTGGCGGCCTCGGCGATCCAGGCCGCGCGCGCCGTTGCCGAGGCGCAGCAGTCGGCCGCCGCCCTGCGCGGGCAGCACGCCGACGCCCGGCAGGACCGGGCCGCGCGCCAGGCCGCCGCGGCCGGGCAGGGCCTGGCGGCGCTGCAGCAGGCGGCCGAGGCCGCGCAGCAGCGCATCGAGCACCTGGCCGAGCTGGCGGGCCGGCTGGACGCCGGGCACGCCTTTGCCGCCCAGCGCCCCGCCCCCCCGGGCGAACTGGCCAGCGCCGAGGACTGGGCCGAGCATCTGCGCGCCATCGAGGCCTTTGCCGCGCACGCGCAGGACGCGCTGCTGGCGGTGCTGGCCCAGCAGCCGCAGGACGAGGCGCAGGGCGCGATCGATGTCGACGCGGTGCTGCGCCGGCTCGCCCTGCCGACCGCGGTGGCACTGCCGGCCGGCGTGTCGGGCCGGCTGCTGCAGCGCATTGCGCACCTGGGTGCGCTGCCGGCCGAGATCGAGGCGCTGGCGCGCCAGCTCGACGCCCTGCCGCCGGGCGAGCGCGCCGAACTGCTGGCTTCCGAGCTGCGCCTGCGCGTGCAGCGCCAGGCCGAGCAGGCGCTGAAGCTGCGGGTGCAGGCGGCGCAGGCGCTGGTGCTGGAGCAGTCGCTGCTGGACCTGGGCTACGAGGTCGAGGCCTTCGACGAGACGCTGTTCGTGCAGGGTGGCACGGTGCACTTCCGCAAGCGCGGCTGGGGCGACTATATGGTGCGCGCACGCGTCGATGCGCGCGCGCAGAGCCTGAACTTCAACGTCGTGCGCGCGGTCGACGACGGCGGCGCCGAGATCAGCATCGAGGACCATCTGGCGGAGGACCGCTGGTGCGCCGAGTTTCCGGCCCTGTTCAAGGCGCTGGAAGCGCAGGGCGTGCACCTGCAGGTGACGCGCTTGCTGCAGGCCGGCGAAGTGCCGGTACAGCGTGTGCCGCGCGCCAGCCTGCCGAAGTTCGAGGACGAAGAGGCGCCGCTGCGGCGCGCGGCGCCGCGCGCCAGGAGCTTGCAATGAGTCCGCCGCGCGCGCGCTGGCTGGCGGACGTCGAGCGGCTGCTGCCGATCCGTTCGCAGTTCGTCGTCTCGGGCAACATCCGCGACAGCTTCATCGTGCCGCTGAACGGCGCCGCGTCGCTGGTGCCGCTGCAGCGCGCCTTGTGGGAGACGCTGCGCGGGCACGGCTACGCGGCGCTGCTGGTGTATGACCCGGCGGACGGCATCCGCGTCTACCCGGACCGTGCCGAGGTGCGCGAACTGGCCGAGCGCCTGTTCGACCTCAAGCTTGCCGATGGCGGGCAGATGATCAGCCTGGAGCGCCTGACGGGCGTGATGCGCAAGCTGACCGGCGAGCGCGAGGCGCGGCTGGCGCTGCTGCTGGACTTCGCCTCGCGCATGACGCGTGAGCCGAATCACCTGAGCGAGGCGGAGCACCGGCTCTTCGTCACGGCCGAGAAGCTGTCGCTGCACGCCGCGCCGATCGTGCCGCGCGAGGGCGGCGGCGTGCCGCTGTTCAACCCGGTGTTCTGGCTGCTGAACCGGGCGCAGGACATCCCGTCCTGGTTCACGCTCGACAGCGAGCGCGTGGCCAGCGTGGTGGTCGCGCTGCCGGACTACGAGATGCGGCTGGCGGCGGCGCGCCAGCTGGCGCCGCTGTTCGCCGGCCACGCCGAGGCCGCCGAGGCGCTGCGCGAGCGCTTCGTGAACGCCTTTGCCGACGGCACCGAGGGCATGAGCCTGATGGCGCTGGCCGACATCACCGAGCTGGCGACGCGCCAGCAGCTGCGCGTGGACGCGATCGACGACGCGGTGCGCAGCTACAAGGTCGGCGTGCTCGACAACCCCTGGAAGAAGGACTACGTGCGCGACAAGGTGCGCGGCGGCGAGGCGGTGATCGAGGACCGCGTCAAGGGCCAGCACCAGGCCGTGGTCAAGACGCTGGACATCCTGAAGCGCTCGGTCATGGGCATGACCGGCGCCCAGGCGCGCTCGGGCGGCAACCGGCCGCGCGGCGTGCTGTTCTTTGCCGGCCCCACGGGCGTGGGCAAGACCGAACTGGCCAAGGCGCTGACGCAGCTGGTGTTCGGCAACGAGCGCGCCTACATCCGCTTTGACATGAGCGAGTTCGCCGAGGAGCACACCGGCGCCCGCCTGCTGGGCGCGCCGCCGGGCTACATCGGCTTCGACGCCGGGGGCGAGCTGACCAACGCGGTGCGCGAGAAGCCGTTCTCGGTCGTGCTGTTCGACGAGATCGAGAAGGCGCACCCGCGCATCCTCGACAAGTTCCTGCAGATCCTGGAGGACGGGCGCCTGACCGACGGCCGCGGCGACACCGCCTACTTCTCCGAATCCATCATCATCTTCACCTCCAACCTCGGCATCTACGTCGAGGACGCCCAGGGCCAGCGCGTGCAGAACGTGCGTCCGGGCGACAGCTACGAGACGGTCGAGAGCCGGGTGCGCGAGGCGATCGGCGACTACTTCAAGTACCGCCTGTCGCGCCCCGAGATCCTGAACCGCATCGGCGACAACATCGTCGTCTTCAACTTCATCACGCCCGAGGTCGCGCGCCTGATCTTCGACGGCATGCTGCGCAACGTGGCGCGGCGCCTGCACGAGGAGCTGAAGGTGCGGCTGGCACTGCTGCCGGCCGTGCATGCCGAGCTGCTCGAGCGCTGCACCCACGACCTGTCCAACGGCGGGCGCGGCATCGGCAATGCGCTGGAGTCGAACCTGATCAACCCGCTGTCGCGCGCGCTGTTCGAGCACGAGCTGGTGGGCAAGCAGAAGGTCACCATCACCGCCCTGCAGGAGCAGGACCGGGTCGTCGGCCTGAGCCTGGAGGCGTCGTGAGTGTCACCGCGCAGCGTGGGGGCGAGATGAGCGCCGCTGGGCCGTCCCAAGGCGCGAAGACCCCCGAGGGGCTGAGGGCTGCGGCTCACGACTTGACAGTGCAAGTCGGGACAGCCCGAAGAGGAGCCGACTCTGGCGGCTCCGCGGCCTGCAAGGCCAGCGGACCACGCGCAGCGGGGGAGCGTGGGGGCTCCCTTGAGCCGCCGCCGGGCCGTCCCAAGGCGGCGAAGGCCCCCTCGGGGGGCAGCGCAACAGACGCAGTCGTGGAGCGTGGGGGCTCCCTTGAGCCGCCGCCGGGCCGTCCCAAGGCGGCGAAGGCCCCCTCGGGGGGCAGCGCAACAGACGCAGTCGTGGAGCGTGGGGGCTCCATGATCTCCATCAACAAGGCCCACTACCCCGTCACCGTGCTCGGCCCGGGGCGGCGCATCGGCCTGTGGGTGCAGGGCTGCTCCATCGGCTGCAAGGGCTGCATCTCGCAGGACACCTGGGCCGACGATCCCGAGCGACTCATGCCGATCGCCGAGCTGCTGGCCTGGTGCCGCGACGTGGCGGCTGGCGGCCTGGACGGCGTCACGATCTCGGGTGGCGAACCCTTCGACCAGCCCGAGGCGCTGGCGGCGCTGCTGCAGGGCCTGCGCGCCTGGCGCCGGCAGGCCGGCCTGGACTTCGACCTGCTGTGCTACAGCGGCTATCCGCTCGCCACGCTGCGCAAGCGCCAGGCGCCGCTGCTGGCACTGCTGGACGCGCTGATTCCCGAGCCCTTCGTCGAGGCGCGGCCGGCGAGCGAACCCTGGCGCGGCTCGGCGAACCAGCCGCTGGTGCTGCTGAGCGCGCGCGGCCGGCGCCGCTACGCGGCGTACCTGCGCCAGCCGCTGGCGCTCGGGCCCAAGCGCATCCAGGCCGTGGTCGACGGCGACCGGGTCTGGTATGTGGGCATTCCGGCGCGCGGCGACATGGAGCGCCTGCGCGCGCTGTGCGCGGTCCGTGGGCTGGACTTCAGCGAGGTGTCGTGGCGGCAGTGAGCGCGGACGGGGCGGTGCGCTACGTGCGCCTGTGTCCCACCTGCGGGACCGCCAACGCGCCCGAGGTGCTGCGCTGCGGCTGTAGCGTGCTGCTGGTCGGCGTCGACCTGGTGCGCGCCGATGCGCTGGCGCCGCCGCCGGCCGCGGACGCGCCAGAGCCGGCCGCGCCAGCCGTGCTGCCGGTCGAGATCGAACCCGCCGACCGGCCCCAGGCACCGCCCGCGGACGCGGCAGCGCTGGTCTGTCCCTACGAGGACTGCGGCCAGCCGAATCCGCCCGGTGCGACCACCTGCGTCTACTGCAACCGACCGCTGGCGACCGGGCACGCGCTGACGCCGGCCGCCAGCGGCCTGCTGCGCCTGCCGTCGGCACTGGCAGGGCACTATCGCGTGCGCGAGGTGCTGCCGGCACGTGGCGCCGAGGCCGAGATCCTGCTGGTCAAGGGCGAGGACGGCACCACCCGCGTCGCCAAGCTCTATCGCCAGGGCATCATCCCGCCGCCCGAGGTGCAACAGCGGCTCGCGCGCATCGACCCCGCGCACCGGGTGCAGGTGTTCGAGACGGGCCTTTCCGACGGCCACGCCTACGAGGTGATGGAATACTGCCGCCACGGCTCGCTGCGCCAGCAACTGCAGGCGCAGGCCATGCCGGCGGCGTTCATCACCGAGGTGGTGCGGGAACTGCAGATGGCGCTGGCGGCCGTGCACGCGGCCGGGGTGGTGCATCGCGATCTCAAGCCCGAGAATGTGTTGCTGCGCAGCCGCGAGCCGCTGGACCTGGTGCTGACCGACTTCAGCACCGCTTCGGCGATGGACGCCACGCAGCGCTTCACCAGCATCGCGCGCACGCTCCTGTATGCGCCGCCCGAGAGCCTGTCGGGCGTGATCGACGCCAAGGCCGACTACTGGTCGCTCGGCATGATGGTGCTGGAGATGGCGACCGGCCGCCATCCCTACCAGGGCCTGTCCGAGGCGGTGATCCTGCACCACCTGACGACGCGCGCCGTGGAGCTGGGCGGCGTCGGCGATGCGCGCCTGCGCCTGCTGGTGCGCGGGCTGCTGCTGCGCGACCCGAAGCGCCGCTGGGGTGCAGACGAGATCGGCCGCTGGCTGGACGGCGACACCCGCCTGGAGGTGGCCGAGCCGGCGCCGGCCGAAGGCGGCGACGCCTTTGCCCGGCCCTATGCCGTGCGCGCCGAGCAGTGCAACACGCCGCAGCAGCTGGCGGTAGCCTTTGCCCGCCACTGGGTCGCCGGGCGCGCCGACATCGTGAGCGGCCAGTTGCTCGACTGGTTCACCAAGGTGCACCCGGACCAGAACGTAGTGCGCCTGCTGCTGCAGTTGCGCTACGAGCGTCAGCTCTCGCCCGACCAGCAACTGCTGCACTTCATCCTCTACCTCGCGCCCGGTATCGTGCCGGTGTGGCAGGGTCACAGCGTCGAGCTGCCGGCGCTGCTCGCGCACGCCAACCAGGCCCTGCAGGGCGACGCCGGCGCCGCGCGCTGGCTCGAGCAGGTGCACGAACAGGGCGTGCTTGGCATCTATGCCACCGCCGGCAACGCGCAGGCCGCCGAACTCGCCCAGCGCTGGAGCGAGGCGGTCGACGCCTTCGACGCGGCCTGGAAGCGCCAGGACGCCCTGCTGCGCGCCGACCCGCCGGCGCCGGGCGCGGTGGTGCGCTTCGATGAGCTGCTGTCCGGCCCGGCTGGACCGCGTCGCCCGCCATTGCTGGCACTGCACCCGCGCCTGCTGGCCGCCGCCTACGATCCGGCCTGGCTGGAGCGCCTGCGCGCGCGGGTGCAGCATGAACTCGACCCGCTGCGCGTGCTGGATCAGCGGCTGGAGGCGCTGGCGCCGGTGGCAACCATGTCGGCCGCCGAACTGCTGGCCAGCGAGGCCGCGCTGCCGCAGGCGCGCGCGAATGCCGAGCAGCGCCAGCGCGAGCAGGAGGCGCAGCGCGCGCGCCAGGCCGAAGCGGCACTGCAGCTGCAGCGCGAGTTGCGCACCTGCCTGGCCGAGCTCGGCGCGCAGGCGCAGCGCTTTGGCTACTGGCTGGATTCCTCCGGTCCGCTGCAGGCGAGCCTGGATGAACTCGGCGCGCTCACCGCCCGCGCCCGGGCGCTGGGCGACGCTGGCGAGGCAGCCAGCGCGGCGCGCCGGATCGCGCTGCGCGCCGAGCCGCAGGCGCTGCGCCTGCGCCGCCTGGTCGAGGAGGTGATCGAGCGGCGGGAAGCCAATTCCGGCTGGACACGCTCCGAGGTCGGGCGCACCGCGCTGGGGGTGTTCTTCCTCGTGCTGTTCCTGTTTCGCGCCGCCGGCGTGCTGCTGCTCCTGCTGGCCGGCGGCGGCCTGGCCCTGTGGCGCCTGGGCCCGATCATGGGCCGCGTCGGCGCCGTGCGCGCCATCGGCCGGGCGCTGGGCAACGGCGCGATGGGCGCCGCCCGATCGCGGGACCCCGGCTGATCGGCGGCGGGACACGACCCGGACCGGGGTCCGAATCATCCGGGATCCGGCAGTCGGATGTGGCCGACCCTGCCGATCGCGCCGTGCCATGCGGCATGGCGCGGCGAGGGTGGCGCCGGCTCGTGCGTGGCACCTCGATCCGGCAAGCCAGCGCGACCGAAGAGGCCGAGCCACATGTTCATCCTATTTTCCTCAGTTGACCTGCCTGAACGTCCCGCAAGCCTAGACTGGGCGC
>NZ_DAOKZG010000023.1:0-46047 GCF_035325765.1 Ottowia sp. | reverse complement strand
AGGAGTACATGCTCAACCAGATCGCCATGCTGTTCGGCGGCCGCATCGCCGAGGAGGTGTTCATGGGCCACATGACCACCGGCGCCTCGAACGACTTCGAGCGGGCCACCAACCTGGCGCGCGACATGGTGATGAAGTACGGCATGAGCGAGGCCCTCGGGCCGATGGTGTACGCCGAGAACGAGGGCGAGGTGTTCCTCGGGCGCAGCGTCACCAAGACCACCAACATCTCGGAGGAGACCATGCGCAAGGTCGACGCCGAGGTACGCCGCATCATCGACGAGCAGTACGCGCTGGCGCGCAAGCTGATCGAGGACAACAGCGACAAGATGCATGCCATGGCCAAGGCCCTGCTCGACTGGGAGACCATCGACACCGAGCAGCTCGACGACATCATGGCCGGGCGCGATCCGCGTCCGCCCAAGGACTGGACGCCGCGCACGCCGCCCTCCAGCGGTCCCACCGGCGGCACGCCTGCCGAGGCCAAGCCGACCGATCCGGCACCGACCGTGGCCTGAACCCGTCGGGGTTTCGTAACGGGGCCGCAGGCCCCGTTTTCCTTGGCACTCCATGTCTCGCGTGTGCCACCAACGCCGTTGGAGTTGCGACATGAGCGCCGTCGACGCGCCACGCCCTGAACCGGAGTCCCCACGATGACCGATTCCCGCCAGCCGACCCCGATCGACGCGCTGATCGAGCGCAACGCCGACACCTGGCGCGCCTACTGCCAGCATGCCTTCGTGCGCGGGCTGGGCGCCGGCACGCTGCCGGCCGAGGCGTTTCGCTACTACCTGCGCCAGGACTACCTGTTCCTGGTGCACTTCGCGCGCGCCTGGGGCCTGGCGGTCTACAAGAGCCGCACCATCGGCGAGCTGCGCCAGGGCCTGGACAGCCTGAAGGCCATCGTCGACCTGGAGATGGGGCTGCACATCGAGTACTGCGCCCAGTGGGGCATCAGCGAGGACGAGCTGGCGCGGCTGCCCGAGGCGCGCCAGACCATGGCCTACACGCGCTACGTGCTCGACGCCGGGCTGCGCGGCGACCTGGTCGACCTGCACGTGGCGCTGGCGCCCTGCCTGATCGGCTACGCGGACCTGGCGCGCTGGCTGGCGGCGCAGGACTTCACCGTGCGCGGCGAGGCCAATCCCTACGAGGCCTGGATCGCCATGTACGTGAGCGACGAGTTCCAGGCCGCCGCGCAGGCCGAGCGCGACTGGGTGAACCGGCAGCTCGCCGGCGCCACCCCGGCGCGCATGGACGAGCTGTCGCGCATCTTCGAGGAGGCGACGCGGCTGGAGATCGACTTCTGGCAGATGGGGCTGGACGCCGCCGCCCAGGCCTGAGCGCACGCAACGAGCTGTCCGCCATGCCGCCCGACGCAGTGTAGTGTTTCATGCTATCAGGCACTTATAAAAGCCAGAAAAAGGCTTGCGGCAAGGCGCGGTTCGCAGCCAATGCTGGCGGCCTTGGCAAGAATCGCAACGCCGCCGCGAGCCTTTTTCTGGCTTCCCGCAGGGCGAGCCGCCAAGGGGCCATCTGCTTTGTTGCGTGGCCTTGACATGGACCCACCATGCCTGCGGCCACGCGCCGCGCAGCTGGCCCCTTGGCGACTCGTTATAAGTGCCTGATAGCGTGAAACACTACACTAGCGCCGCGCCCCGCCACGACGCCATCTGGCAGACCACGCGCTTCCGGCTCGACCTGGCCGAGCCGCGCGTGATGGGCATCGTCAACGCCACGCCCGACTCGTTTGCCGATGGCGGCGAAAACGCCGACGCCGCGTCGGCGCTGCGCCACTGCGAGCGGCTGCTGCACGAAGGCGCGCACATTCTCGACATCGGCGGCGAGTCCACGCGCCCGGGCAGCCCGCCGCTGCCGCTGGCAGACGAGCTGGCGCGCGTCCTGCCGGTATTGCAGGGTGCGGTGCGACTCGGAGTGCCGGTGTCGATCGACACCTACAAGCCCGAGGTGATGCAGGCCGCGCTCGAGCTGGGCGCCGACATCGTGAACGACATCTGGGCGCTGCGCCAGCCGGGCGCGGCCGAAGTGGTGGCGGGCCATCCGAGTTGCGGCGTCTGCCTGATGCACATGCACCGCGACCCACGCACCATGCAGGCCGCGCCGATGGCGGGCGACGCCGTGCCGCAGGTGCTGGCCTTCCTGCGGCAGCGGGCGGACGCCATCACGGCGCTGGGGGTGGCGCGCGAGCGCATCGTGCTGGACCCGGGCATCGGCTTCGGCAAGACGGTGGCGCAGAACTATGCGCTGCTGGCGCGCCAGCGCGAGCTGCTCGCCATCGGCCATCCGCTGCTGGCCGGCTGGTCGCGCAAGTCCTCCATCGGCACCGCCCTGCAGGGCGACGCGCCGGCGCCGCCGGTGCCACGCGAGCGCGTGAGCGGCAGCGTCGCCGCCGCCCTGCTGGCGGTCGAGCGCGGCGCCCGCATCGTGCGCGTGCACGACGTGCGCGAGACGGTGCAGGCGCTCGCGGTGTGGCGCGCCATGCGCGCACAGGAAACGGGCCGCTGAACGGCGCTGCCGTGCTGGCTGCGGCTTGCGGCGCTCAGTCGCCGAACGCACGCAGCCGCGCCAGCGGCGGGAAGACGCCGTCGCGCTTCTCCTGCATCGCCGTCACGGCCTCGCGCACGTGCGCGTTGCTCCAGATCGCGCCCTGCACCCAGCCCATCTGGCGCAGCGCGTCGTCCACCGCGTGGTCACGCGCATAGCGGATCACCTGCTTGGTGCCCCAGATGGCGACGGGCGGCTTGGCCGCGATCTCGCGCGCACAGGCCAGCGCGGCCTCCAGGCAGGCTTCGGGGCTGTCGAAGACCTCGTTGACCAGGCCGACCTCGCGGGCCCGCGCGGCCGGCATGCGCCGGCCGGTGTAGGCCAGCTCCTTGACCACGCCCAGCGGCACCAGTTTGGGCAGGCGCTGCAGGGTGCCGACGTCGGCCACCATGCCGATGTTGATTTCCTGGATGCAGAAGAAGGCGTCTTGCGTCGCGTAGCGCACGCAGGCGGCCGTCACCAGGTCGACCGCGCCGCCCACGCAGCCACCCTGGATGGCGGCGATGACCGGGATGCGCAGCGACTCCAGCTTGCTGAAGGTGGCCTGCAGGCGCTGCAGCAGGTCGAAGATGGCGGCGCGCCCTTCGGCGCTGGCGTCGTCCATCTGGATCGCGCTGCCGAACACCTCCAGCGCCATGCCGGCGGAGAAGTGCCTGCCGGTGCTGGAGATGACCAGCGCGCGAGCTTCGCTCCCGTCGTGCAACTGGTCCAGCACCTGGTCCAGCTCGCGCCAGAACACCGGGCCCATGGTGTTCAGGGCGTCGGGCCGGTCGAGGACAAGATGGGCGACGTGGGCGTCCAGCGTCAGCTTGAAGCAGGTCAGGGCGGTCGGGTTCATGGCGTGGTCGTTGGCGTGAGGGGTTCGAACAGGGGCAGGTCGGGTTCGGCCTTGCGGGCGGGCAGGTCCGCTGGCGCGTCGGCTTCGCGCATCAGCGAGCCGACGCGCACGCCCAGCAGGCGCAGGCGCTGCGTCAGGTCGACGCGCTTCAGGCACTGGCCCGCCACCTGGCGGATGCGCCGCGCGTCGCTGGTGTAGGCGGCCACGGTCTGGTCGCGCGTGACGATCCTGAAGTCGGCAAACCGCAGCTTGACGCCGATCGTGCGGCCGACGTAGCCGGCGCGCTGCAGGTCGTCCGCCACTTCCTCGGCCAGCTCGGTGAAGATGGCGCCGAGCTCGGCACGGTCGTGCACGGCGTGCAGGTCGCGCTCGAACGTGGTCTCGCGGCTCATGCTGACAGGCTCGCTTTCGGTCACCACGGGGCGCTCGTCGTGGCCCCAGGCCGCATCGTGCAGCCAGCCGCCGTGGCTGGGGCCGAAGCGTTGCACCAGCCAGGCCGGGTCGCAGGCGGCCAGCTCGCCGATCGTGCGGATGCCGTGCTGCTGCAGCCGGGCATCGGTCTTCGGGCCGACGCCGTTGATCTTGCGGCAGGGCAGGGGCCAGATCAGCGCCTGCAGGTCCTGCTCGTGCACGATGCTGATGCCGCCCGGCTTGTTGAATTCGCTCGCCATCTTGGCCAGCAGCTTGTTGGGCGCGACGCCGATCGAGCAGCTCAGGCCCGTGGCCTCGAGGATGCCGCGCTGCAGCCGCTCGGCCAGCACGCGTCCGCCCTCGGCCTGGCCGTCCGGTGCCTCGGTGAAGTCGATGTAGACCTCGTCGATGCCGCGGTCCTCCATCAGCGGGGCGTGCTGCAGGATGACGCGCTTGAAGGCGCGCGAGTACTTGCGGTATTCGGTGAAGTCCACCGGCAGCAGGATCGCCTGCGGGCACAGGCGCGCGGCCTTCATCAGGCCCATGGCCGAGCCGATGCCGAACTTGCGCGCGGCGTAGCTTGCCGTCGTGATGACGCCGCGCCCGACGTAGTCCGAGAGGCGCGGAAAGGCTGCCAGCGGGATCTGTGCGCGGTCCGCCGCGTCCCAGGCGCGACCCGGCTGCTCGGCGCGCAGGCGCTCCAGCCGCGCCTCCAGCAGTCCGTGGCCGGCGCCCACCACCATCGGCAGGTCCTTGAGCTGCGGGTAGCGCAGCCACTCGACCGACGCGTAGAACGCGTCCATGTCGAGGTGGGCGATGCGGCGCAGCGGGGTCACGGCCCGAGTGTAGGCCGCGCCCGTGTCCCCGCGCCGGGCGTGGACCGGCACAAGCGTGGGACGTCGGGCGCTGCATGGCAGCAGCACCGTGCCCGCGCACTCGCCAGAGCCGATGCGCACCGTGCCCGGCTTCTCGCCCCAGCCGCGCAGGGTGACGGTGTGGCCGTCTTCCAGCCAGCTGCGGCTCTCGGCGTTCGGCAGCGCGATCGGGTCCTTGCCCCCGGTGATCAGTTCGATCAGTGCACAGGCCTGGTCCAGCGTGGGGCCGGATGGCGTGTCGGTATCCAGCCGGTGTGGTCGTCGATGCGGCAGGGCAGGGTGTATCCGGCCGCTGCCTGCGCCACCCGGCAGGGCTGCCGGGCCACCTGCTGCCAGGAGCCGGCTTGCAGTGCTTTCGAGAGTGCCTTGCGCAGCGCGGACGCGGCTTGTGGCTCCATGCCCATCAGCTGGTCGAGCGTGGATTCGACTGCCGCCGGCGCCGGCGCGTCGCCGCTGAATGCACCGGTCTGCGCGGTCGCTGCCGGGTCGACGATCTGGTCGCCGATCGCCACGCCGCCGCGCCAGGCCTCGCTGCTGCCCTTGCGCCGGAAGATCGCGAACGGCAGGTTCCGGATCGGAAAGTCGGTGCGGCCATCGTTGGCCGACGCAATCCCGCTGGGCAGCGCCGGGTCGTGGGTTTCGTTCAGGGTGGGATATCGGGGGCGTCTCCAGGGCTGGTGCGATCGCGGCCAGGCATCGCGCACGCGCCGGCAAGCCCGGGGGCGCCGGGCTATGGCGGATTGCTGGCGCGCCAGGGCGCGAAGCGCTCGCTTTCGCGGTTGATCCACGGCAGCGTGTGGCTCGCGGTCAGCCACGAGATGCCGAATGCGGTCAGGGCCGTGGCTTCGCCGTAGAACACCAGGCGCGGGACGGCGTGCGCCAGCGCGTGGCCACGCAGCCAGTCCAGCGCCAGCACGGCCATCACCAGCAGGATGGTCGCGCCGCAGGCGGCATAGACTCCGGCGCGCCAGCGTGCCTAGGCGTGGCCCTTGTCGCGCGCGCGCCGGTAGAAGACGCGGCAGAACGCGGCCAGCAGCGCGAACATCAAGGCCGCCGCCAGCGCGTGCGCCCAGGGGATGGCGGGAGCGTGCGTGCCGCAGGCACAGGGGAACAGTGCCACGCCGAGGGCGGCGACCGCCGCCAGCTTGCTCAGCACCAGTTCCCGGCGCGAGCGCCCGTTGTAGGCCAGCAGGAAGGCTGCGATCGCGAACAGGAAACCGATGAAGATGCTTTGCGCCCAACCGCCCTCGTAGTACGCGGCACTGATGGAGTCGATCACCGTGGGCGACAGGGCGCTGGTCAGCGGCGCCAGGCCGAGCGCGATGACGCCGATGATCAGCTTGATGGTGCGGCTGTCGATCTCGGGCCGGGCGTGGAAAGGGCGCATGGCGGGACAGGGTGGATGGCCGGCGGGCTGGACATCGCGGGATGGTAGCGCGCTGCGCCCTGCGCGGGAACCTGCACCGCGCGTCGACCTCGACACGGATCGGCGCGACGTGCGATAATGAAAGGCTTCGTGCATGCGGCCGTGCTGCTGCGGCGCGTTTCTTCGAACATCTCCCGCTCGTCTCTGGATCGCCTGGCCGCAGGCGGTTCCTCAGTTCAGCCGCCGCGGCCCTGCGCGGGTCGGTGGCTGGTTCCGGAGCCTGGCCCGTGCCTCGGACCAGCCCGCGTGTCGTCGGATGGTGGGTGTCGTTGCATGAACCCGGTGCGCCTGTCGCGCGCCACCCTCCGATGCGCGTGCCGCTGCCTGCACGCCTGCGGGAAAGAGAAGTTGAGATGACCTCTGACGAGGACCAGCGCGCGTTGGCCCAGACCGGGCCCGCGCCCCGGACACCGGCATCCGAAGCCGGAGAAAATGCTTTTGCCACCCTGGGCCTGGCGCCCCAACTGCTGGCCGCCGTGGCCGCGCTCGGCTTCGCGGAGCCGACCGAGGTGCAGCGCCGTGCCATTCCGCTGGCGCTGGCGGAGGGCGGGGGCGGCAACGACCTGCTCGTGTCGAGCCAGACCGGCAGCGGCAAGACCGCGGCCTTCCTGCTGCCCGTGCTGCACACCCTGATTGGCCTGAAGGCCGAGGCGGCGGCGCGCGAGCGGGCGGCCTGGGACGCGCGCGTGGCCGAGACGCTGGCACGCGGCGAGGCGCCGCCGAAGAAGCCGCGCCGCAGGAACCCGCTCGACCGGCGCCACTTCCGGCCGGCCACGCCGGGTGCCCTGGTGCTGGCCCCGACGCGCGAGCTGGCGCAGCAGGTGGCGGCCGATGCGGTCGACCTGGTGCGCCACGGCTGTGGCCTGCGCATCGCCAGCGTGGTTGGCGGCATGCCCTACGGCCAGCAGATTGCACGCCTGCAGAATGCCGACTTGGTGGTCGCCACGCCGGGGCGCCTGCTCGATCTGCAACGCAGCGGCCAGATCGTGCTCGACCAGGTGCGCTTCCTGGTGGTGGACGAGGCCGACCGCATGCTGGACCTGGGCTTTGCCGACGACCTGGAGGCGATTCACCAGCTCACCGCCGGCCGGCGCCAGACCATGATGTTCTCGGCCACGCTGGCGGCGCCGATCCAGCGCCTGGCGCTGCGCGTGATGCGCGAGGGCGGCGCCCACGTGCAGCGCCTGCAGGTCGATGCGCCCGAGGAGCGCCACGGCAACATCCGCCAGCAGCTCTACTGGGCCGACGGCCCCGAGCACAAGCGTCGCCTGCTCGACTACTGGCTGCGCGACCCATCGCTGGACCAGGCGATCGTGTTTGCCTGCACCCAGGTCGAATGCGACCAGCTGGCCGTCGAACTGCAGCAGGCCGGCTTTGCCGCCGTGTCGCTGCATGGCGCGCTCAGCCAGGGCCTGCGCAACCGGCGCCTGGGCGCGCTGCGCGACGGCCGCGTGCAGATCCTGGTGGCGACCGACGTGGCGGCGCGCGGCATCGACGTGCCGAGCGTCACCCACGTCATCAACCACGGCCTGCCGATGAAGGCCGAGGACTACACGCACCGCATCGGCCGCACCGGCCGCGCCGGGCGCGACGGGCTGGCGGTGACGCTGGCCGAGTTCCGTGATCGCCGCCGCCTGGCCGACATCGAGGCGCACACGCGCCAGCCGTTCGAGGCGCTGGTCATCGGAGGCCTGGAGCCGACGCGCTTTTTCCCCCCGATCAGCGCGCCGGCGCCGACCCGCGGCGGCGCCGGGCGCCCGGGCCGCGCCGCGCCGCGCCATGGCGAAGCGCGCAAGGGCCGCGGCCCGGAGGCTGACTTCAAGAAGAAATCAGCGCACCGCGTGCACGGAAGTGGTGCACACAGCCATCAGAAGCGAGGCGCTGGAGGCGCGCCGGCGCGTGCTGCACGCAGCTCCGGCGCACGCGCACGCGCCTACACCCCGGCACGCTGAGGGCGCGTGCGCGCCCTGTCATGCAAATTCGCCTTCAACTGACGAATGACGAATGACCTCGCTGCGCTTCCATGACAAGGCCATCAGTCGCCATGTCGGCGTGAACCGGAGTCATTCATCAACCGGGATCAGCCTCAGTCGACCAGCACGCGCCCCGGGTTCATGATGCCCTGCGGGTCGAGCGCGCCCTTGATCGCTCGCATCAGGTCCAGCGCCACCGGCGACTTGTAGCGCGGCAGCTCGTGCACCTTGAGGCTGCCGATGCCGTGCTCGGCGCTGATCGAGCCGCCGTGGCGCGCCACGGCGTCGAACACCAGGGTGTTGATGCGCTTCTCCTCGTCCCGCAGGAAGGCCCTGGGGTCGACGCCCTCGGGTGCCTGCACGTTGTAGTGCAGGTTGCCGTCGCCCAGGTGGCCGAAGTTGACCAGGCGCACGCCGGCGATCTCGCGCGCCAGCAGGGCGTCGGTCTCTTCGCAGAAGGCGGGAATGCGCGCGATCGGCACGCTGATGTCGTGCTTGATGTTCAGGCCTTCCTCGGCCTGCGCCAGCGAGATGCTCTCGCGGATGTGCCACAGGCCACGCGCCTGGGCGATGCTCTCGGCCACGACGGCGTCGCTGACGCAGCCGGCCTCCAGCGCCATCTCCAGCAGCGACTCGAACTGGGCACGCGCATGCGCCTCGCCCTCGTGGTCGGAGTTTTCCAGAAGAACGCAGTACGGCGCCTCGCGCCACAGCGGCACGCGCAGCTGCGGGAAGTGCTTGTCCACCAGCCCGAGGGCGAACTGGCCCATGACCTCGAAGCCCGTCAGTCCCGGCCCGAGGCGCTGGTGCGCCAGGCCCAGCAGATCCACCGCCGCCTGCATCGAAGGCACGGCGGCCCAGGCCGTGAGCTGCGCCGCCGGGCGCGGATACAGCTTCATGGTGGCGGCGGTGATCACGCCCAGCGTGCCCTCGCTGCCGATGAACAGGTCGCGCAGGTCGTAGCCGGTGTTGTCCTTGCGCAGGCCGGTCAGGCCGTCCCAGATCTCGCCCTGCGCGGTCACCACCTCCAGGCCCAGGCACAGCTCGCGCGTGTTGCCGTAGCGCACCACCTGGGTGCCGCCCGCATTCGTCCCCAGGTTGCCGCCGATGGTGCAGCTGCCCTCGGCCGCCAGGCTCAGCGGAAACAGGAAGCCGGCGCCTTCGGCCGCTGCCTGCACGTTCTGCAGGATGCAGCCGGCCTCCACCGTCAGCGTCAGGTTGGCGCCATCGATGGCGCGCACGCGATCCATGCGCTTCAGGCTCAGCACCAGCTGCCGGCCGTTCTCGTCCGGAACCGCGCCGACCGACAGGCTGGTGTTGCCGCCCTGCGGGATGATGGAGGTGCCGTGTGCCGCGCAGGCGCGCACCACGGCGGCCACTTCGGCCGTGCTGGCGGGCTGCACGACGGCCAGCGCGCGGCCGTGCGCGCGGCCGCGCCAGTCGCGTTCGTAGGCCGTGAGGTCGCCCTCGGTCAGCACATGGGTGGCGCCAACAGCCTGGCGCAGGGCATCGAGCAGGGTCGGGTTCGTGGTCATGTTGCGTAGGCTATCAGGAGGGGGCGACCCGCTGGGAGGGCCAGCACGGGGCGCGGCCGGGGGTCAGGAGGTCTCGAGCGCGGTGGTGCGCGCGCGCCCCGCCTTGAGGCGCAGCCGCACGTGTGCCGTGCAGGCAGCGAACAGGGCGAGCGACAGCAGCACTTCGAGCGCGGCCAGGAGGGCGGACAGCCCCGCCTCGCTGAAGGCGCGCACCACGCCCTCGGTGAAGTACAGCCACACCAGCAGCGCCAGCCAGCGGCAGGTGTGCAGGCGGTAGCGTCGCAGCCCGGGCAGGGCCGCGAGCAGCGGCAGCACCTTCAGCGCCCACCACGAACCGCCCGGGCGCAGGGGTGCCAGCCAGAGCTCCCAGGCCAGCCCCAGCGCGACCAGCGCCAGCACGCCCGCGACGGCGGCGGCGCGCGTGGTGCGCGCGGCGGGCGAGGGTGGGGCCGGGGCAGCGTCAGGGGCAGCGTCAGGGGCAGGCATGGGCGGTGGCATCATACCCAGCATGAACCCCACCGTGCCTGGCGGGCGACTGCGCCGTGCCGTTGCCGATCTGGCTGAGTTTCCGCTCGGCGCGACCGCGCTCACCCTGTGGCAGCGCTTCCAGCAGGACCGGCTCAGCCTGACCGCCAGTTCGCTGACCTACACCACGGTGCTGGCGCTGGTGCCGTTCTTCGCGGTGGTGCTTTCGGTCTTCACCGCCTTCCCGGCCTTCGGCCAGTTGCAGGCCGCGCTGCAGCAATGGCTGGTGGAGAGCCTGATCCCCGGCAGCATCGCCGGCCATGTGATGGGCTACCTGACCCAGTTTGCCAGCAAGGCCAGCCAGCTCGGCCTGATCGGCATGGCGGGGCTGACCGTGACCGCCGTTTCGCTCATGCTGACCATCGACAAGACGCTCAACCAGATCTGGCGCACCAGTCGCCAGCGGCCGCTCGGCCAGCGCGTGCTGGTGTACTGGGCCGCGCTCACCCTGGGTCCCCTGGTGATGGGAGCCAGTCTGGCGATCACCTCGTACGTGGTCACGGTCTCGCGCGGCTGGCTGCCGGACCTGCCGGGCGGCGTCGATTTCGCGCTGGCCGCGCTGCAGTTCCTGCTGTTGACCGGCGGCGTCACGCTGCTCTACCGCTACGTGCCGAACACGCCCGTGCGCTGGGCGCATGCGCTGGCCGGTGCGGTGTTCGTGACCATCTGCCTGGGGCTGGCGCGTGGCGCCCTGGGCCTGTATCTGGCGCGCATTCCGACCTATTCGGCGATCTACGGGGCCTTCGCCACGCTGCCGATCCTGCTGCTGTGGATCTACCTGAGCTGGCTGATCGTGCTGCTGGGCGCCGTCATCGCGGCCTACCTGCCGAGCCTGCTGGCAGGCGCCATGCGGCGGCCCGATGGGCCGGGCTGGGAGTTCCGGCTGGCGATCGAGCTGCTGGCCGCGCTGGCGCGGGCGCGCAGCGCACCCGCGCGCGGCCTGACGCGTCCCGAGCTGGCGCACGCCCTGCAGGTCGACGTGCTGCAGCTCGCGCCGCTGCTGGATGCGCTGGACGCGCTGGACTGGGTGGGTGAGCTGGGTACGCGGCGCGAGAACGAGGAGCCGCGCCTGGTGCTGCTGGCCGAGCCCGCCGCGGTTCCGCTGGCGCCGCTGGTCGATCGCCTGCTGCTGGCGCCGGCCGCAGAGGCCGTGCCCGCGTGGCGCGACAAGCCGCTCGCGGCGCTGACACTGTCGGATGCGCTGGCGCATCCGACCGCGACGGCCTGAGGCGCGTCGGCGCGCGGCGTCGTCAGCCCTTCAGGAAGTCCCGCAGCGCGTCCAGCACCGGCCCGGGCGCCTCGGTCATCATGGCATGGCCGGCATCGACCTCGACGATGCGTGCGTTGCCGGCCTGCCGCGCCAGCGCGCGCGCCGAACGCGGCGGCGTCATCTGGTCCTGGCGGCCGATGATGAACAGCGTGGGGCAGGCCACCGCGGCGATTGCCCGCTCACCGCCGGCGTAGCGGTCGCAGGCCTGGAAGCCCGCATGGAACACGTTGACCTCGCGGTTGCTGGCCAGCATGCGCCGCATCAGCGCGCGCGAGGCGCCGTACAGCCAGGTGCCGGGGCCGAGTGCCGACGGCGGGGGGCAGAGCGTGCTGTGCGAGAACACGTTGACCATGTGGATGGCTTTTTCGGGTTCGCTGATCGAGGCTTCCAGCAGCGCGGGCGAGACCTGCATCGGGTACGCCGTGCCGCACAGGACCAGCTGGCTGATGCGTGTCGGTGCGCGCGCTGCCGCTTCCAGCGCGATCAGCGAGCCGAAGCTGTGGCCCACCAGCGCCGCGCGCGCAATGCCCAGCGCGTCGAGCAGCGCCAGCACCGTGTCGGCCGCCTGCTCGACGCTTTCGGGAGGTGCCCCCTTGCTGCGCCCCTGCCCGGCCAGGTCGATCGCCAGCACGTTCCAGCCATGGTGGGCGAAATGACGGCTCTGCAGGATCCACACGCTGTGGTCGTTCAGCACGCCGTGGATGAACACCACGGTGGGTCGGGCCGGATCGTGGGCGTGGCCGCCGGTGTAGGCGTAGAGCGGCTGGCCGTTGACGTCAATCTGCATGTCGGTTTTCCACGGTGTGTTGCTTCATCGGCGACGCCTGGGGTCCGAGAATCCAAGGGCCCCGGAGCAGGCCATGCCAGTGGCAGCCATGGTCAGGGTTTCCCTGGCCACAGGCCGCGTCCGCTTGAGGGGGCGCAACATCGCACAGCGAGTGCAGCCACGCAGGCCATCCACTTCAAGCCTCTGCTTTCTCGGCCGCGCGCAGCGCCCGCTTGAGGTCGTCGATCAGGTCGGCCGGGTCCTCCAGCCCGATCGACAGGCGGATCGTGCCGGGTCCGATGCCGGCTGCCGCCAGCGCCGCGTCCGTGAGGCGGAAATGCGTCGTGCTGGCCGGATGGATCACCAGGCTGCGGGCGTCGCCCACGTTGGCCAGGTGGCTGAACAGCTTGAGGCTGTCGATGAACACCTTGCCCTGCGCGCGCGTGCCCTTCAGATCGAAGCTGAACACGCTGCCGGCGCCCAGCGCCCCGTGCTTCAGCAGGCGCGCGGCCAGCGCATGGCTCGGGTGCGACTCGAGCAGCGGATGGCCGACGCGCGCGACGAACGGATGGCCGGCCAGGAAGCGCACCACCTGCTCGGTGTTGGCGAGGTGGCGCTCCATGCGCAGCGGCAGCGTCTCGATGCCCTGCAGCACCAGCCAGGCGGTGTGCGGGCTCATGCAGGCGCCAAAGTCGCGCAGCCCCTCGCGCCGTGCGCGCAGCAGGAAGGCTCCCACCGTGCTCTCGTCCGTGAACACCATGTCATGAAAGCCGGCGTAGGGTTCGGTCAGTTCCGGGAAGCGCCCGGATTGCACCCAGTCGAAGCTGCCACCGTCGACCAGCACGCCGGCGATCACCGTGCCGTGGCCGCCCAGGAACTTGGTGGCCGCGTGGTAGACCAGGTCGGCCCCGTGCTCGAAGGGCCGCAACAGGTAGGGCGTGGTGAAGGTGTTGTCGACCAGCAGCGGCAGGCCGGCGTCGTGTGCGATTGCGCTCACGGCGGTGATGTCCAGCACATCCAGGCCCGGGTTGCCGACCGATTCGCCGAACAGCAGCCGCGTGTTGGGCCGGATGGCGGCGCGCCAGCCATCCAGGTCGCCCGGCTTCACGAACGTCGTCTCGATGCCGAAGCGTGGCAGCGTGTAGGACAGCAGGTTCTGGCTGCCCCCGTAGATGGCCGAGCTGGCCACGATGTGGCCGCCGGCACCCATCAGGGTGGCGATCGCCAGGTGCAGGGCCGCTTCGCCGCTGGCGGTGGCGATGGCGCCGACGCCACCTTCGAGCGCCGCCACGCGCTGCTCCAGCACCGCGTTGGTGGGGTTGCTGATGCGGCTGTAGACGTGGCCGGCGCGCTCCATGTTGAACAGCTGCACCGCCTGGTCGCTCGACTCGAACACGAACGAGGTGGACAGGTGGATCGGCACCGCGCGTGCGCCGGTGGCCGGGTCGGGTTGCGTGCCGGCGTGCAATGCGAGCGTGTCGAAGCCGGGGTCTGGGTAGCCGGGCATGGGGTCTCCTGGAGCGGTCCGGGCGGGTCGGGCCGTTGCCGATTGTGGGCTATATTCTTCCGATCATGAAAGTCCGCGACATCTTGCGCCTCAAGGGCCAGGCTCTCTACACCATCACGCCCGAGCACAGCCTGGGCGAGGCGGCTGCGGCGATGGCCGAGAACGACATCGGCTCGCTGGTGGTGATGGCGCGCGAACGCGTGGTTGGCATCCTCACCTTCCGCGAGGTGATCCAGGCGGCCGTCAGGAACGGTGGCTCGTTCGAAGGCCTGTCGGTCTATCGCAGCATGGACCCCGGCCCCATGATCTGCACGCTGGAGACCGAGCTCGACGAGGTGCGTCGCATGATGCTGGTGCACCACGCACGCTACCTGCCGGTGATCGACAACCGCCAGTTGATGGGCGTGATCAGCTTCTACGACGTTGCCCGCGCGGTGGTCGACAGCCAGAACCTGGAGAACCAGCTGCTCAAGGCCTATATCCGCGACTGGCCGGAAGAGGGCGACGCCGCTGCGTCCTGAGCGCGCCAGGCCGCGCGTGTCCCGCCCGTCGCTGGGGACTTGGTGCTGCGCCGGCACGCTGACGCCTGTGCGACGCGGCCTGGCTGGCGCCGGCGCGACTGCGCTGCTATCGTGTGCGCAGCGCGATGGCGGCGCCGGCACGGGCCCACGCCCGAGGCGCAAGCACGAAGGAGGAATGCTGTGGCCAGCTCGAATTGGGGTGATGCATGGGGGAATGGCTCGAACCCGTTGGGCGACCTGCCCTGGGGTGGCGGCCTGTCCGCATTGTTCGAGCCGTACCGCCTGCCGGGGGTCGATCCGAGCGCCCTGCTGGAGTGGCAGCACGACGACTGGGATGCACTGCTGGAAGCCCAGCGCCAGGCCTGGGAAGGACTCATGGTCCTGTTCGAGCGGCGCAGCGAGATGCTTGACAAATGGCTGCTTCGTTGGCGCGAGGGCGTGTCCGGCGCTGGCGGATTCGAGGCCTGGAGCCAGCCGATGGCGCTGTGGAAGGGCAGCCTGGACCAGGCACTAGAGGATCTCCGCGAGCTCGCGGACATGGAGGTGCAGGCGCGCGTCGGAGCGTGGCAGGTATTGCAGGACCGCCTGCAGCAGAACATGGCACGGCTGCAGGACCTGTGGCGCGTGGGCTGACGCAGCGCGGCGCGCGCGGGTTCGCTGCGCGCCGGTTTTTCCCGGTTCAGCGCACCTGCTCCCAGAATGCGCGCTCGGCTTCCAGCGGGGCGTATTCGACCCGGCACTCGCGATCGAGGATCATGGTGGCGCGTCGTCCCGGCTCGTAGGGCGGCCATGTGCCCAGGCCGGGGTGGCTGGGGTTGCCGGTGCGCGCGAACTGGATCCAGGCGTCCTGCATGCGCGCGGCGAGTTCATGCGCACCTGGCAGGTGGCTGCCGGCGAATGCCCGCAGTGCCGGATGATCCAGCGTGCCGAACACGAACGGCAGTTCGAGCGCGTGGCAGGCGCCCAGCGCACCCCCCAGGATGGGTGAGCGCCAGCTGAACAGGTAGCTGTAGGTCTGCGCCTGGTGGGCGCTTTGCAGCTCGGCCAGCCGCAGCGCCGGCCAGCGCATGGTGCGGTCGTTCTCGAAGGCGAACCAGAGCTCGCTGGGCGTGGTGCTCTGGCCGCGCTCGGTGCGTGCCGCGCGGTAGGTCTGCAGCGCGCGCCGCGCCAGCTCGCCGGCACGGACACCAGCGTGCGCCAGTTTTCGCGTGCAACGGGCCAGCAGCGTCTTCTCGTCGAGCCGGCGCGCCTGCGGGTCCATGAAGGCAAACAGCTTCTGCTCGTCCAGGTTGGTGCCGATCAGCAGCGCCACCGGCGCGCACAGGCCGTCGGCGACGGCGTCGAACGGGTGGCGCGGCAGCAGCGCACCATCCAGCACCGGCTCGAACGGCAGCTCGGCATCGCCTGCGCGCGTGAACAGCGGCGCCCACAAGGCGCGCCAGCGGCTGGGGCCGCGTCCGCGCCGCCGCATGCGTGCCAGGTCGTGCAGCGAACCGGACATCCACTGCAGCAGCCGGCGCAGCACGCGCCAGCCGGTGATGGCAACCAGCAGCAGCGTGGCGCCCAGCCGGCGCGGCGCCAGGAAGTTGCCGGCCAGCACTTGTCGCGGGTGCAGCAGCAGGCCGATCAGGAAGCGCCGCTGCGCGCCAAGGATCCGGCCGGCGTGCAGGTCCATCAGCGCTTCGGCCTGCTGCGGCGTCAGTCCCAGTTCGCGCAGCACGCCCGCGCGGGTGCCCGCAGCGGCCGCGGGCGAGGAGAGGTAGTTGGCCGAACCGCTCTGCAGGATGGCGCGCTGGAACAGCCCGCGTGCCCGCGGCGCGCCCAGCAGCATGGCGCAGCTCATGGCACCCGCCGACTCGCCGAAGATCGTCACGCAGTCGGGGTCGCCGCCGAAGGCCGCGATCTCGCGCTGCACCCATTGCAGGGCTGCGATCTGGTCGAGCAGGCCCTCGTTGCCGCTGGCCAGCGGCTGGCCCTGGGCGTCCTGCAGCGGCAGGAAGCCGAGCGCGCCGAGCCGGTAGTTGATCGTCACCACCACCACGTCGCCGCGCCGCGCCAGCGTGGCGCCGTCATACAGGTGTTGCGAACCCGCGCCGAGGATGAAGGCGCCGCCGTGAATCCAGACCATCACCGGGCGTCCGCCCGCGTCGGGTGCCGGCGTCCAGACATTCAGGTACAGGCAGTCCTCGTCCGTGCGACCGATGCCCAGGTCCAGCATCGACCCCATGGCCTGCGCGTCCTGCGGCGCTGCCGGCCCGAAGCGCAGCGCGTCGCGCACGCCGCCCCAGGGTTCGGGTGGCTGGGGTGGCCGAAAGCGCAGCGGGCCGACCGGCGGGCGCGCATAGGGGATGCCGCGAAACACGCTCAGGCCGCCCTCCTGGCTGCCGCGCAGCGTTCCGCATTGGGTGTTGACGGTCACCATGGTCGCTCTCCGGACGCCCGTGCCGGTGCTTGCGGCTTCGTGGCGCGCGGCACCGATCCCGGGCGAAGCACGAATGATGCCTGTGGCCGGGACCGGCGCGGAGTGCATGCGGGGAGAGGTGCCGCGCGCGCAGGAGCCGGGCGGCCGATTTGTGGCGGCACTGGGAAAGAAGCCGCAGGCCGTGAATGCGGCCCACGGGTTTAGGGCATTTGCCCTAGATTTCGCCATTTTTTGGTTGGCAGACCCTAGGGTTTACCCGAGATAATTAATTTATCGCAATAAGAAATCCCAGTCCTATCCAACGGAGTCACTGAACATGAGCAAGCAAACCCTGACCGCCATCGAGAACCTGGCCGCCGTCGCGACCCAGGCCGTCAATGCCTACAACACCGCCGGCAAGACCGTTGCCGCCGCCTACCGCAAGGGTGTCGAGCGTGCGCTGGCCACCTCCGCGTCGCGCCTGGGCGCCGGCCGCGAAGAGCAGCCGTCGCTGCTGAGCGCGCAGGCCCGCGAGCAGATGCTGGAAGCGCGCCAGAAGTGGAACGAGCTGGTGCTGCAGCGCATCGAGTCGGACACCAACAACGCCATCCTGGTGATGGACCGCGTGGCCGTGGCCGCCACCAGCGGCATCGATGCCGCGACCCAGCAACTGATGATGATCGACTCGCAGGCCGTGCGCTCCTTCGTCGACGGCGTGATTGCCCTGCACATGCCGGCGGCCCAGTTCTCGGCGCAGCTCGCCGACCAGCTGCTGGCTGGCGCGCAGCGCATCGAGGCGCGCGTGGAAGAGCAGGCCGAGGGCGAGGCGAAAGTCCAAGACGTGGTCGCGCGCCCGGTGCGCCGCTCGCGCAAGGCCGCCTGACGCCTGGGCGACTGCACGCAGCACGGGGGCTCAGGCCCCCGTTATCATTGGTCGGGTTCGCTGGAGCGATGCATGGCACGTAAACCTCCATCCCCTGCCCAGCCGGCCCGCAAGCGCGCGGCCGCCAGGAAGGCGGCGCCCGCCGCGGCCAGTCGGGCCAAGACCGCCCGGGGCGGTGCGGACGTGCAGGCCTCCGCCCGCCGGCCCGAGGATCTGTTGCACGCCGGCCTGAAGGCCTTCCGGCTGGAAAACCTCCTCGGCCTGGTGCCGCCGCCCGCCTCCCCGCCGCAGGCCGGCATGCCGGGGCTGGGTTTTGGCGCGCTCGACAGCTTCGGCTTCCGCAAGTTCGAGGACGTGTTCGACCAGCGTGTCGCGAGCGCGCTGCGCCACCTGGGCTGGCCCGAGCCCGAGGCGGTGCTGGCGCTGCTGGACGAGGTGCAGCAGCTGCGGTCGGAACTCGAGGCCCTGCGCCGCGCCCAGCGCAAGTCGGCACCGGCCAAGTCCACGTCGCGCAGTGGTGGGCGCTCCGGACGTTGAGTGGGTCACGATCGCCCCGCGCGCATGGCCGCTGGCAGCACCCGCGAGCGCATCCTGCAGGCCTGCCTGCTGCTGTTCAACGCCGACGGCCTGCCGGCCGTCTCCACGCACAAGATCGCGGCCGAGCTCGAGATGAGCCCCGGCAACCTGCACTACCACTTCAAGACGAAGGAACAGATCGTCGGCTGGCTGTTCCGGCGCTTCGAGCAGCGGCTCGAGGCCCTGAACGGCGCGGCCTCGGGCATCGCCGCGATCGACGATTTCTGGCTCGCCCTGCACCTGCGCTTCGAGACCATCGCCGAGTACCGCTTCATCTATCGCGACATGGCCTTCCTGGCGCGGGAATATCCCAGCCTGGGCCAGCGCGCGCAGGCGCTGACGGCGGCCGACCTGGTGGCAACGCAGGCCCTGGTCCAGCGGCTGGCCGCGGCCGGCGTGCTCGAGGTCAGCGACGAGCAGAGCCATATCCTGACCCTGCAGATGGTGTTCACCATCACCTGCTGGCTGTCGTTCGAGCGCCTGATTCCCGGGCGCGAGGGGCGCGAGGCCGATCCGGGCCTGGCCGCCTTCTACACCCTGACCCTGGTTTCCCCCTATGTTTCGGCGGAATCCAGGGCCTACATCGATTACCTCAGGAGCAAGTATCTGAGCTAAGCTGCGGGCGAGCGTCGCCCACGCACATGAAAGGAGCACCATGACCACCGTGACCTACGACCAACCCATTGCACCCCCCTCTCGCCTCCTGCTGTGGGCCGAGGGGCGTGCGATCTGGGAAGCCGCGGCCAGCGTCACCCTGTGGCCCTTGCTGCGCCTGGTGCCGCGTGGCGACGGGCATGCGGTGCTGGTCCTGCCGGGCCTGCTGGCGGGCGACGACTCTACCGGCCTGCTGCGCCGCTACATCAAGTACCGCGGCTACGACGTGCACGGCTGGGGCCAGGGGCGCAACCTGGGCCCGCGGGCCGGCGTCGAGAAGCGCATGTCGGACCAGCTCAAGCGCCTGGCGGACAAGAGCGGGCGCAAGGTCAGCGTCATCGGCTGGAGCCTGGGCGGCGCCTATGCGCGCATGCTGGCCAGCACGCAGTCGGACGAGGTGCGGGACGTGATCACCCTGGGCAGCCCGATTTCGGGTGATCCGCATGCCTCCAATGCGTGGCGCGTCTACGAGGCCGTCAGCGGCCTGAAAGCCGAGCACAGCGAGCGCTGGGAGCTGGTCGCCCGCACGCCGCCGGTGCCCACCACCTCGATCTACAGCCGCACCGACGGTGTCGTCGCCTGGCAAACCAGCCTGGAAAGGGAAGGCCCGCAGACCGAGAACATCGAGGTCGCGGCGAGCCACCTGGGGCTGGGCTTCAATCCCGCGGTCCTGTACGCCGTCGCCGACCGCCTGGCGCAGCCTGAGGGTGCCTGGGAGCCCTTCGACCGCAGCCTGCTGGGCGCGATGTTTTATCCGACGCCGGCGCAGCGGGCCTGAGGCCGGCAAGCTGCGTGAGGGCGCGAGGGCCATGCCCAGCGCAAGAGGAAACGGCCAACCGTTTCTGATTGCGTGTTAAATTGGTGGTGGGAGGCAATCCGCCCAGCAGAGAAGCGCCTCCCGAGCTTACGAGGAAGGGGACGGCACTATGCGGGTTCCCGACGGGATGCGAGCCAGTCGATCGCAGAGCCAGCCAAAGCCTATGCGCTCCTGTTCCAGTCGCAGCCTGGGCTGGTGGAGATCAAACCTGAGGTCATCATACACAGCCGCCTCCTCGGTCGTCAGGCGGGACAGGGGGTGGCGTGCGGGTTCGGGTTCCTCGCCCCAATGGGGGCGATGGGCAAGCAGCGTCTCCCGGTCCATGAGGAAGGACACTGCGCTCGGGAAGTAACCACGCAGTTGGTTCAGGATGGCGAATCCGTGAGTGTCGATGTCGCCCCAGTAGAGCAGCTGGCATCGATCCAGCCACGCGGCACGCGCCAGCGCCTCCCAACCATAGCCAGCGCCGAAGACGACGACGGCTTCGGCCACGGCCGGGAAGGCCAGGAAGTTGGTCTCGTTCTCGGTGATGAAGACCCGGTCGACGGCCAAGGCTAGCGCCGCGAAGCTGATGGCGTCCAGCGTGATGTCGGCCAGCACACCCGGCAAGGCCTGGCAGCCTGGTAGGCTGGGCAGCGACGGATCGAGCAGACGGAACCGGATTCGCAAGGGCTTGTCCCGGAAACCGAATCGGCGAGTGAATTGCGCAACGCCGGTCGCTCCCCTCTCGATGACCTCAGGCGGCAGGCCCAGATCCAGCAACTCGGCCAAGACGCCTCGGTGGGCTTCGATGAACTTGCTGTCCACCCCGGGCGCGTCCACCTGGCGCAGGTAAACGCCTGGGCGCGGATGTGCTTGCAGCCAGGCAACGACGGCCATCAGGCGTTCCCAACGGTCGGCCAGCTCCAGCGCCCGGATCGGCCGCCGGGACAGCCACGCCAGCAACGAGGGTTGCGCAGCGGCCGTCTGGCGCCACAAGTCTGCAAATCGTTGCGCCTGACGAGCCTTGCCGATGAAGGCCAGGGCCTCCTGCAGACTGTCGAGCCAGACGGCGTCAGGAAGACGCTGCGTCCCCTGGACGCGGTGGTTCCACTCCCGCCATTCGATCCGAACCTGCGGGGTTTCGGTGATCGCCCTCACCCAGTTGCGCACGGCCTCGAAGCGATCGGACAGATCCGAAGCGCCGGGCGTCTTCAAGCTCAGGCGCAGGGGCCACGCGATGGCGTCGGTGACCGTCGCGCGCAGCAGCTCGCCCCGGTCCCACAGGCGTTGGACCTGAGCGCGGAGATCTTCCGGCGCGGTCCAGCTCATGGTGCCGCGTCGCCTTCCGCCGCGCCTGTGGCGGCCATCCCGTCCGCTGCGCCCGCTGCCGGCCCTGCCGCCGCTCCTTCGGCCTTGTGCGTCCGGTACTCCTCGATCGACAGGCAGCGCAACCGCGAGTCCCGACCGCCCTCGTTGTGCACGTAGCCAACGCTGGCCACGAAGGGCTCGATGATGTGGATCTTCTGCAGCGGCGTGACGATCAGCAACTGCAGGTTGAGCTGCTGGAACAGGCGCAGCCCATACTGCGCCGATTCGTCCGAACCGCGCCCGAAGGCCTCGTCGATCACGACGAAGCGGAACGACCGCGAGCGCACGGCGCCCCACTCCAGCCCGAACTGGTAGGCCAGGCTCGCGGCCAGCACGGTGTAGGCCAGCTTCTCCTTCTGACCGCCCGACTTCCCGCCCGAGTCCGAGTAGTGCTCGTGCTCGGCCCCATCGGCGCGCCAGCGCTCGCTGGCCGAGAACAGGAACCAGTTGCGCACGTCGGTGACCTTGGCGGTCCAGCGCCGGTCGGCGTCCGACAGTCCTTCGCGGCCGCGGAAGCGGTCGATGATGGTCTTGACCTGCAGGAACTTGGCCTCCGAATACTGTTCGTCGGCCGAGCCCGTCATCGCACCTTCGGTGCACGCCCGCAGATCCTGCTGGAAGTCGCGGATTTCCGCATCCGGGCTGGGCAGCGCCACCAGCTTGATGTAGCGGCCCGGGTTGTAGTCGATGGCCTGGAGCGACTGGTTGATGAAGTCGACGCGCTCCCTGATCGTCTCCCGCTCGCGGGCGAGCTGGGCGTTGAAGTTGGCGATCTCGTTGATGGTGTTGACATTCAGCAGCTCCTTGAAGCGCGCCTCGAATCGCGGCAGGTCATCGCTCTTCAATCCGGCGAGCATCCGCTCGTACTCCGGCAGCGCCGCCAGGCTCACGTCCATCTCGACCGTCTCGGCCTTGAACTCCTCCTTGAAGCCGCGCATGGCATTGACGATGCGCTCGGTCAGGCGGGCCAGACGCTTGTCCTCTGCGTCGATGCGCTGCTGCAGCCATTGGCGCAGCTCCTGCTCGCGGTTGTCGCAGGACTCGACCGACAGCTGATGCTCGCCCAGCGCCTGCGCGCGCCAGGCGTCCAGGCGCTCGATCTGCGGTTCGGTCAGCGGCGCGTCGTCCCAGATGCCGACCGTCCGACTCTGCAGTCCCTGCGCATCCGCATGCTTGGTTGCGACCTCGGCACGTTTGTCTCGGGCCTGGTCGCGCTTGCGTTCTGTATCCGCGATCCGGTCTTGCGCCGCTTTGAGCTGGCGCCCCAACTCTTGCAGGGTGTCGGATGCGGCTTCCAGCCGAGCGCGCTCCTCCGCTAGTGCAGCGACGCGGCGAGCCAGGCTCATCCAGTCGATGTCCGCAAAGGACGTGAACTCTTCCAGCTTGCCGAGCGCATCCAGCCGGCCCCGCAGTTCGTTGCGCGCCTGCTGGATTTCGCCGATGCGCTGCCCCAGCGTCGCAAGTCCTGCCTCCAGACGCTCCCGCTGATCGCGCAGGACCCGTAGCTTGTCGGCATTGCTCCAACCGAGCACGTAGCGTCCGCGGTCATCGATGCGGCTGCGGTCGTCCTTCTCGTGGCGCCCGCTCGGGTCCTTGATCTGGCCGGCGCGCGTGATGGCACGGGCCTCGCGGCGAAACTGCTCCCCGGTGTCGCAGCAGGCGACGTCGAAACGGCTCCGAAGCTCCTGCCCCAGCCATTCGCAGTGCGGCGAATCCGGCTTGATGAGGAGCTTGCTCACCAGCGACTGCGGATGCAGCGCGGCGCCATGTGCTGCCTTCCGTGGGCGCACATGGAAGTACACCAGCCGCGCGCCCAGATGCTGTCGGTCCACCCAGTCCACCACGGCCTTGTAGTGCGCCTCCGGGACCAGGAGCGCAAGGCCGAAGCCGCGCAGCAGCCGCTCGGCGGCACCTTCCCAATCGCGCTCGTCCTCGCGCACCTGGATGAGCTCGCCCGCGAAAGGCAGTTCGTCCTCACCGATCGCCAGCGCCGAACACAGCGCATCGCGGATGCGGATCTGGGCGGTGTCGATGTTGCTCCTGCGCCGCTGCAGACTGTCGATCTCCTCGGACAGGGTGGCGTGCTCTTCACGACCCTTGCGGAAAGCAAAGTCCTCCTCGCGCTCGCGGTTGTCCAGGTCGGCAATGCGCTCGCGCAAGCCTTCCGCGCGCTGGGCAATGCTCTGCTGTCGGGCGAGAAAGCCGACTTCATCGGTCGGCGCCGCCTCCTCGATGCGGGCCAGCAGCGCCTGGAAGCGGTCCGACTTCTTCTGGCGCTGATCCTTGTCCTGTTCCAGACGGCGAATTTCCGCTGCCAGCTCCTCCAGGCGATCGCCGCCGTTGTCCCGCAGGGCCCGCTCCAGGCGGCCGACTTCCACGCGCTCGGTCTCGCGCTGCGCATCCAGGCGCTCGATCTGCGCATCGAGCCGGGCAGCATCCTGGGCCAGCAAGGCCAGCCGCCGCGCCAGCAGCTCGCCCTTGAGCCGGGCGAAATACGGCCGCAACTGGTCGCGCGCATCCCGCCAGCCCTGGATCTCGGCCGCAAGCAGCTGGTGGCGCTGGCCGTCCTCGACCAGGGGTGTCAGCAAGTCCACCTGCCGCTTGGCCTTGAGCACGGCCTGATGCGCGCGGTCCAGGTCGTCGAAGTGGCGGATCAGGGCCTCGATGCGGCTGCCCACGTCGAAGGGCTCCAGCATGTGGCTGCGCACAAAGTCGGTGAGGTTACCCACCGACTTCATCGAGACGGTCTGGTGGAAGAGCTCCAGGGCTTGCTCGTGCTCAATGCCGAAGCGACGGCGGAACCAGGCGCCGTAGGTCGGAAAGCGGTCGAACAACTCGCAGCCCGCGCCGCGCAGCTTCTTGCGCAGCGCAGGGATATCGCTGCCGAAGCCGCTGAAGTCGTCGGTGATGGCGAGCGCCCGCTCGGCGGCCACGAACAGGCGAGCCGGCTGGCCTTGCGGGTCCTTCAGCCAGAAGACCTGGGCCAGCGTCAAGGCCTGGTCGTAGCCCTCGTTGCGGAAGACGCCGAGGATGACCGAGTAGCTCGACGCATCGCGCAGCGCCACAGGCCGGGTGCTGCCCGTGACCTCGTTGCGCTCGCTCTTGTAGTGGCCGAGCACGTAGGAGCGCAGGGAGCGCTCGCGTGAATCCGCCCCGGCCGCCTTGTTGTAGGCCACGCGATGCGCCGGCACGAGCAAGGTCGTGATGGCATCGACCAGCGTGGACTTGCCCGAACCGATGTCGCCCGTGAGCAGGCCGTTGCGCCCGGCGAGCTCGTAGCGCCAGACCCGCTTGTCGAAGGTGCCCCAGTTCAGCACCTCCAGCCGCTGCAGCCGAAAGCCAACTCGGCTATCGTCGGCAACGAAGTCAAGGCCCAGGGTCGGCGAGTCCATCGGCTCTTCACGCATCCGAGCCTCCCTCGCCAGCACCGCCCGCCAGCGCCGCGCGGTAGACCTCCAGTCGCGCATCGAGCTCGGCCAGCCACTGTGCGTCCACGAAGGCCTTCAGGATGCGCCGCACCTCGTAGTGCCCTTGGTCCGACGCACTGCCGGCAGCGGGCTTGAGCCGGCGCAGAAAGCCCAGATCGACCACCTTGGTGATGGTCGCGTCCACCTGGTCGATCAGCCGAGCCTCGTTCGTGCCATCGGGCAGAAAAACGCGCATCAGCTCGGCGATCTCGTCGCGGGAAAGCACCAGCCGTGTGTCGCCACCACCGGCGTCGAATTCGGCCATGCGCTTGCGCAGCAGCGCCAGCATCAGGCTCACCGGGTAGGAAAGCGGCCGGCGTACAACGAGCCGCGGCAGGCGGGGCGTTCCTTCGGACTCATCCGGATCCGGGAAGCTTTTGAGGAAGGCGTGGCCCTCGGCCTCGTCCAGCACGAGGTCGAGCAGCAGAACGGCGGCCTGTTCCCTGACTCGCGTCTGCAGGCGCAGCAGGCTGGCCCACAGCCTCTCGTCATCGTCGCGATAAACCACGCCCTTGAGCAAGTGCACCATCAGCTGCGACAGCTCGGGCACGGCCGGCAGCGCGCTGGGCGTGGCTTCGGGCGGCTCGTTCTCGTGCAGCGCATCGCTCATGTTCTTCTCTTCCCGGGCCCCGAGCTTTCAGCGGGTGAAGATCACGCGAGGCAAGCGGGCCTTGCGCATCACAGCATCGCCCGCTGCATTACGGGCTTCCCAACGGATCGGCTCTTCTGCGGTTTCGTCGATGAGGGCGTGAAAGTCCCCGAGCGTGATGCTGCGGTCTGTTGCGTGGGCCAACTCCAGATAGGCGACCAGCTCGGCCAGACCCTGACGCAGGGGCTCGGCTTCCAGCAATTCGCGCAGCGTGATCTGCGGCTGGCGACGCAGTACGCGTTGAACGGCCGACCGCAGGCGCGCCTTGTCCACCACGATCTGGTCGAACAAGCGCGTGGTGTCGATGTCGTCCTCATCGGCCACCAGTGCCAGATCGGTCAGGCGTGGCTTCACATTCGGCGTGAACAGGGGACGCTCCAGAGGCAGTTCGATATCCGCGCCCATGGCGTCGATGTGCATCACCGTGCCGCTGGGCGTGGCGTCGCGAATGCCGAGCGCGTTACCTTCGATGCCGCGCAGCAGGTCCAGGATCCGGCGATTCTCCAGAAAGGCCCGGTCATCGAGGAAGCGGCGCAACTGCTGCGACAGCTGCGCCACGGTGCGCTGCGTGTGTTCGCCGGCTTCCAGCCAGTCATGGTGCACGCGGCGCGTGCGCGGGTCGGGCGAAAGCTGAGCGACGGCGGGCAGTGTCAACACCTGGCCCAACCGCTGGGAGAGTTCCTCCTGACGCCGACTGGACATGAGGAAGTCCCAGAAGGCGCGGAAGCTGCGGCCCTGGTCGGAGTCCCCGATGGCATCGCGCTCACCCATGATCTCGTCGAGCAGCGCGCCCTTGGCGCCTTGCCACAGCGCGATCTTCTCGCGCACCTTGCGGTCAAGCAGGCGGAAGTTCTGCTCCACCTCGCGGAAGTCGGCCAGCAGCTCGCGCGCCAGTTGCTGAAATTGCTGGAACCGGTCCTTGACCGCCGTGTCATCCAACAGCGGCACGTCGCCCGCCAGCACGCGGGCGATTTCGGCGTCCAGCTCGCCGCGCTTCTTGCGCAGGTCGGCGACTCGCTTGATCGGGTCGGCCTCGGTGCCGGCGCTGATCTGCTCCAACAACGCGAACAGCGTGAGCAGGCGCGACTCGGTGCCGACGAACGGCCGTTCGGTGAGCGAGGCCAGCCAGGCGATAGCCTTCTCGGTGGCCGGTGTCAGGTCGAACTGCGCCTCGTCCGTGCCCGGCTTGTAGAACTTGCGCAGCCAGCCCCTGTCGGGTGCGGCCCAGTCGTTGAGATACTCTTGCGCGCTCCTGGGATAGGCGTCCGGCCCCATCTGCTCACGCAGGACGAACAGCTCATCCTCCAGTGCCTCTGCGAGATCGGCTTCGCTCATCAGCCGCACGTTCGTCGCCACGAACGTCCGTTGCAGGAAGCTCGCTATCAACGGGGCATGCGGTGACGCCAGCAGCCGCCAGGCCGGGTGACGGTCACGCAGCGTTGCGAGGGAGGCGTGGTCAAGTGACAACAAGGGAGGCCAGTCTTTCGATTCCGCTTCGGCCCTTGGATTCTTCCACATGCATCCGGCGCCCCGGAAACGCGCGCACGAACAAAAACGCCCAACCGTTTCCGGTTGGGCGTTGAATTCGTGGTGGAGAGGAGGAGGATCGAACTCCCGACCTCCGCATTGCGAACGCGGCGCTCTCCCAGCTGAGCTACCCCCCCAACGCAAGCGTGGTATTTTAACGCGAAATCAGCCAGCCGGGGCGAGCTGGGTTTCGAGCGCCTTGCGGACCTGGAAGGCGCGCGTGCCGGCATCGATGGCGACGTCGTCCCAGCACAGCATCTGGCCCCTGGCGACCGGGCGCACGACCCGCACGTCGTGCGCCAGGCCGAGCGGCAGGCCGCCTTGGGCGAGCGAGCGGGCGGCGGGTTGCAGCTTGCCCCAGACGGTGTAGCCGCCTTCGCCGTCGAGCAGTTCGCCGGGCCGCAGGTCGCGCTTGGCGGTGGCGACGACGTCGGCGTGCCAGCCCTGCGCCGCGCCGGTGGCCTCGCCGCGCAGCACGACGCTGGCGACGCTGAAGCCCACTTCCAGGCCGATCAGGTGCCAGCGCTTGTAGAGCGTGAAGTAACGGCCCGAGTCGTCGGTGTGGACGTTGTATTCCTCGAAGCAGTGCTTGATGTAGTCGGTCTCGGCCTCGACCGTGACCCACACGCCCATGCGGATGTCGTAGTCGATCGGCGTGCCGTCGGGGCGCAGGCAGGAGATCACCTCGACCATGCCGCTGTGCTCGAGCACGCCGCCCTGGCTGCGCGGGCGCGTCAGGTTGGGGATGTCGGCGATGCTCCCGGGCGGATACTGCAGGCCCGCGGCGGGCACGGCCAGGCCGGTGGCGTTGGCCACGGCGGTGCTCTCGATCGCGGGCTTGCTGCCGTCGAGGAAGCTGTTGAACATCTTCGGGTTCAGGCCGCCGCGCTGCGCCTGCTCGGGCGTCAGGCCGTAGTAACCCCAGACGGTCTCGGGCGTGGACTCGCAGAAGTGCGGCAGCCACTTGTGGCCGCGGCCGGCCGCCACCACCGGGAAGCCGCAGGTGCGCGCCCAGTCGACGAGGTCGCAGATCAGGGCCGGCTGGTCGCCGAAGGCGAGCGAATAGACGACGCCGGCCGCAGCCGCGCGGCGCGCCAGCAACGGGCCGCAGAAGGCGTCGGCCTCGACTGTGACGTTGACGACGTGCTTGCGCTGCTCGAAGGCCGCCAGGCAGTGGTCGACGGCGGCGATGGGGTGACCGGTGCATTCGACCACGACGTCGATCGCCGGATGCCGCACCAGGGCCTGCCAGTCGTCGCCGACATGGGTCGTGCCGGCGCGCAGCGCGGCATCGATCGAGGCGGCGCTGGCGCGCTCGGCCGGCCAGCCGACGCGCGCCAGGCTGGCGCGTGCGTTGTCCGGAGACAGGTCGGCGATGGCGGCCAGGTGCACGCCGGGCGTGCGGGGCACCTGGGCCAGGTACATGGCGCCGAACTTGCCGGCGCCGATCAGGCCGACGCGGATGGGGCGGCCGGTGGCGGCGCGCTGTTGCAATTGCTGATGGAGGCTCATCGGGTGGTTTGGTGGTTCTTGTGGAGCCTGTAGCTTTTATCACGACGGCGTGCTCGCCGCCGGGTCGAACCGCGGCTCGAATTGCCGGATAATTTTTTCCATCATGACGCGACCTTTGATGATTTGCCTGCGTTCCGGCCTCGGGGCGGCGCTGCTGGCGGCTCTGGGTGCGGGCCCGCTGGCCGAGGCGGCGCCGCTGACGGTCGCACTGGCAAACACGACCGCGGCGCCAGCAGGGTCAGCGACCGCCGCCGCGCGATCCGCAGATGGCGTGGCGCGCCCCTTCAGCACGCCGGCGCCGCTGGCTCGGCCGTTGCGCCCGGGTCTGCAGGCGCCCGTGGTGCGTGAGTTGCAGGTGCGGTTGCGGCAGGCGAAGTTCCTGGCCGAGTACGACGTGCGCGACCGGTTCGACGCACCGACGCGGGACGCGGTGCGGAAGTTCCAGCGCAGCCTGGGACTGGCGGCCACCGGAGTGGTGGACCAGACGACCTGGGATGCGCTGCGTCTGCGCTCGCACGACCCGACCGAGGCCGAACTGGCGAACACCGACATCGGCCCCTGGTTCACGGCGCCGAACCAGCCAGGCTATGTCAAGGAGCTGCAGCACCGGCTGCGGCAGCTGCGGCTCTACCAGGGCGCGCTGGATGGCGAGCTGAACGCCGCCACGCGCGCGGCCATCGTGGCCTGGCGCGCGCGCGGCGGCTTGCCGGCCAGCGAGGTGATGGACGAGCGCAGCTGGCAGCGGCTGATCCGGCGCACGCACAACCCGCGCTACGCCGACCTGTTCGACGCGCCGCCCAGCAGCACGCTGGCGCAGGAGCTGGACCCGCGTTGCACCACCGGCAAGGTGGTGTGCATTTCCAAGCAGCAGCGCCGCATGTCCTACGTGGTCGATGGCCAGGTGCGCTTCACGCGCGAGGCGCGCTTTGCCATGCCGGGCTGGGACAGCCCGGAGGGCGAGTTCCGCGTCTGGTACCGCAACAGCGACACCGTCTCGCGCATCTTCGGCGAGCGCTTTCCCATGCCCTATGCCTTCTTCTACCAGGGCAACGTGGCGGTGCACTTCTCGCAGGACTTCGCGGACCGGGGCTACGCTGGCGGATCGCACGGCTGCAGCCAGCTGCGCGACTACCAGGTCGCCAAGTGGCTGTACGAGCAGGTCAAGGTGGGCGACAAGGTGGTCGTGTACTGAGGCGGCTTCGCAGGCACCCGGGTGCCGTTGCTTGCGCTCGCCAGTGCCGTGATGCGCGTGCCGGGCACGGCGTGAAGGCGTTGCGCACTCCGGTGCGCAAGGAATGCGAGGGGCATTCCCGTCCCGAGAGGTCGGGGCAGTGCTGGCGGCTGCATGACGCGCTCACCGAACCGGTGACCGGGATCGACGTGGACGAAGTCGGTGCTCCTGCGGATTTCGAGACGGTCACACGCGGTCGACCACAGCTCACGGGTCAAACCCATGACCCGTGACAGCGGCTCATGCCGTCATGATGCATGGCCGCTCCGTCGTTGAGGCGCGGCGAAGTCATCCGTCATTTGTCATTCGAAAGCGGGTTCGCATGAGCATGCGTCGCGCGCGGGGCGCTCAGCGCATGCCGTTGCGCCGCGCCAGTTCGACGAACAGGCCCGATTGATCGAGGCCGGCGTCGCCGTGCGCCACGCCATCGGCGTAGAGGCGCTCCAGCGCCTCCGTGATGGGGGCATCGAAGTCCATGGCGCGGGCGGTTTCGAGCGCATTGCGCAGGTCCTTGAGCTGTACCGTCATGCTGCCGCGTGGGGCGAAATCGCGTTGCAGCATGCGCTCGCCGTGCAGCTGCAGGATGCGGCTTTCGGCAAAACCGCCGCCGATCGCCTCGCGCACCTTCGCCGGGTCGGCGCCGCCGCGCTGGCACAGCAGCAGCGCCTCGGCGACCGCGCCGATGGTGATGCCGACGATCATCTGGTTGGCCAGCTTGGCCAGTTGCCCGGCACCGTGCGGGCCGACGTGGGTGGCGCGGCCGAGCACCTGGAACACGGGCCGCGCGCGCTCGAAGTCGGCGGCGTCGCCGCCCGCCATGATGGCGAGCGTGCCGGCCTCGGCGCCCACCGTGCCGCCCGAGACCGGCGCGTCGAGGTGACTGACGTTCTGGTCTGCCAGGCGCTCGGCATGCGCGCGCGCTTCGGCCGGCTTGATCGAGGCCATGTCGACGAACAGCGTGCCGGGCCGCATGGCGGCCGCGGCGCCCTGTTCGAACAGCACGTCGGCCACCACGGGGCCGTTTTCCAGCAGGCTGATGACGAGCTCGCCCGCGGCGGCGGCAGCAGCGACTGCGGGGTGCACGGTGGCGCCGTGCTGCGCCAGTGGCGCTGCCTTGGCCTGCGTGCGGTTCCACACGTGCACGTCGTGGCCGGCATCCAGCAGGCGGCGTGCCATCGGGAAACCCATGTGGCCGGTGCCGAGGACGGTGAGTCTCATGGTGTGCTCCTGAGCGGTGGTCGGGTCCGGCGCGCACGCCGATCCGACCCGGTGGCGCGGCGCGCCGCCGCGGGGCGCGGTGCGCGCGCCGAGGGTCCGATTCTGCCTGCGGTCGGCGCGCGCCGGGACGCCGCCGGTTTGCGACAATGGCGCCCATCATGCCCGACCCCGCCTTGTTCGCCCGCTCGCACCACCGCCAGGAGGAGCCCGACGTCCAGTGGCTCGAGCGCATGTACAACAACCGCCTGCGCGTGCCCGATCATGCGGACTACCTCGAGCGCTGGGCTGCCGAATCGGCGCGCGTGCGCGCGGCGCTGCCGTGCGAGATCGACGTGCCTTACGGCGGCGGGCCGGACGAGACGCTGGACGTGTTCGCGGCGCCGCAGCCGGGCGCACCGGTGGTGGTGTTCATCCATGGCGGCCATTGGAAGGCCATGGACAAGTCGCAGCACAGTTTTCTGGTGCCCGCGCTGCGCGATTCGGGGGCGATGGTGGTGCTGCCCAACCACGCGCTGGCGCCGAAGGCGAGCATTCCGGGCATCACCCTGCAGATGGCGAGCGCCGTGGCCTGGAGCTGGCGCCACGCGCGGCGCTATGGTGGCGATGCGCGTCGCATCGTGGTGATCGGCCATTCCGCCGGCGGGCAACTCGCAGCGATGATGCTGGCCTGCGCGTGGAACGTCTTCGACCCGGCCTTGCCGCCGCGCGTGGTGGGCGGCGCGCTGGGCATCTCGGGGCTGTACGACCTGGAGCCGCTGATGCACACGCCGAGCCTGCAGGAGGCGCTGCGCCTGACGCCGCGCCAGGTGCAGGAGGCCAGCCCGGCACGTCTGCCGGCGCCCGCGCACGGCCGGCTGCTTGCCGTGGTGGGCGGCGACGAGAGCGGCGAGTACCTGCGCCAGAACCAGCTGATCCGCCAGGCCTGGGGCCGCGAGCGCGTGCCGCTGGCGGCCGCGCTGCCGGGTCTCAATTACTTCAGCATTCTCGACGCGCTGGCCAGGCCGGGCCGCCGGCTGAACCGACTGGCACGCGAGCTGATGCGCTGAAGGGCTGCCGTGCCGCAGCCCTACATCAGCAGGTGCTCGCCCGAGTTCTCGCCGCCCAGGATCACGTAGTTGACCTTGCGCACGTCCATCAGCGTGCGCCCGCCCGCGTAGCTGATCGAGCTTTGGACGTCCTGCTCCATCTCGATCAGGGTGTCGGCCAGCTTGCCCTTGATCGGCTCGAGGATGCGCTTGCCCTCGACGTGGCGGTACTCGCCCTTGTTGAAGTCGCTGGCGGATCCGTAATACTCCTTGTAGAGTTCGCCGTCGACCTCCACGGTGCGCCCGGGCGATTCGACGTGGCCGGCGAACAGCGAGCCGATCATCACCATCGAGGCGCCGAAGCGCACGCTCTTGGCGATGTCGCCATGGCTGCGGATGCCGCCGTCGGCGACGATCGGCCTGGTGGCCACGCGCGCGCACCACTTGAGCGCCGAGAGCTGCCAGCCGCCGGTGCCAAAGCCGGTCTTGAGCTTGGTGATGCAGACCTTGCCCGGCCCGACGCCGACCTTGGTGGCGTCGGCGCCCCAGTTCTCCAGGTCGATCACGGCTTCGGGCGTGGCGACGTTGCCGGCGATGACGAAGCTGGCCGGCAGCTTGCCCTTGATGTGGCCGATCATGTCGCGCACCGAGTCGGCGTGGCCGTGCGCGATGTCGAGCGTGATGTACTCGGGCACCAGGCCTTCGGCAGCGAGCTGGTCGACGGTGGCGTAGTCGGCCGGCTGCACGCCCAGCGAGATGCTGGCATAGAGGCCGCGCGCCCGCATGTCGCGCACGAACTGGAGGTTGTCCAGGTCGAAGCGGTGCATCACGTAGAAGTAGCCGTTCTGTGCCAGCCAGGCGCACAGCGGCTCGTCGACCACGGTCTTCATGTTGGCAGGCACCACCGGCAGCTTGAAGCGGCGCGGGCCGAATTCGACGCTGGTGTCGCATTCGCTGCGGCTTTTCACGCGGCACTTGCGCGGCAGCAGCAGGATCTGGTCGTAGTCGAAGATTTGCATGGCGTTCCAAGCTCCAATCAGGCAGTGGGAGAGAGGGCGCTTGGCCTGGCCGCCGGTCCTCGCGCGCCGCGTCGTGCGGGCACAAAAAACCGGGCCAAGAAATCTTGGGCCCGGTGCCCGATTGTAGGGGGTTTGCGGTCCGGCCGGCGCACGCCGGCTCAGCGGCGCGCTGCGTGCAGGTAGGCGCCGATGGCCTCGCTTGCCATGCGCCGCAGCGCCGCGTTGTCGGGTCCGTCGGGGTGCGTCAGGTGCTGGTTCGCGAACAGGCCGTACAGGATGGCCTGGGCCACGCGTGCCGCCTCGCGCGGTGGCTGGTGTGCCGGCCAGTCGGTGGCGGCGCCGATCGCCTCGGCCCAGGCGTCGACGAAGCGTTCGTACATCTCCAGATAGGCTTCCAGGCTGGAGAAATGACGTTCCAGCAGGTAGTGCGCGGCCCATTCGCGCGGCCGCTCGCGGTGGCGCGCCAGCATCGCGTCGACCACCGCCACCACGATCTGCGCCAGCGGCATGCCGGCGTGGCGCCCAGCCGCGCCGCGCAGGGCCAGCAGCAGCGCCTTGCTGCGCAGGTGCAGGCTGACGCGCGCCAGGTCATCCATGCTGGCGTAGTAGTCGTAGAAGCTGCCAAGCGCGGTGCCGGCCACCAGGGTGACCTCGCGCACGGTCACTCCGGCGTAGCCGCGCTCCACCAGAACGCGAACAAAGGCCTCGCGCAGCGCCCGCGCCGTGTGCCGCGCGCGGGCCTGCTGCGGACGCCGGCGCGGCCCCGGCGGCCCGGGAGGCGGGCGCTTGCGGGCGCTGGTGCGAGTGGGCCGGGGCAATGGTTTCATGGCAGGTCGAATCCGAACACGCCTGCAGCCTGGGCTGCCTAGAATTTTCGGACGGGCTGACCTCTCGATTGTGCGACGCAGGACGCGCGCCGGGGTCGGCCGGGAAATCCCCCGCGCCCGCCATCCGGCGGGCCACAGCAGGAGTGCATCATGATCGGCATCCATCCGAACAACCAGGTCCCCACGCTCGAGGACTACAACCTCTACACCAGCGATCCGGTGCTGCGCCGCGCGGTCGAACGCGGCGGCGCCCGGTGGCGCGACGCCGAGCTGGCGCGCCAGGGCGCCGAATACGGCGCGGCGGACACGCTGCGCGCGGGCGAGGAGGCAAACCGCCACGCGCCCGAGCTGAATGCCTATTCGGCCCAGGGCGAGCGTATCGACGAAGTGCGCTTCCATCCCGCCTGGCACCAGATGATGGCGCTGGCGCGGCGCAACGGCATCTGCAACCTGCCGCAGTTCGATGCGCGCCCCTCGGCCTGGGTGGCCTACGGCGCGACCATCTACATGCACTGCCAGGTCGAGGCCGGCTCGACCTGCCCGAGCACCATGACCAAGGCCAGCATCCCGCTGCTGCGCCGCAACCCGGAGTTGTGGGGCGTGCTCGAGCCGCTGCTGGCCTCGACCGACTACGACGCACGCGACGTGCCGCTGGCGGGCAAACGCTCGATCAGCGTCGGCATGGGCATGACCGAGAAGCAGGGCGGCAGCGACCTGCGCACCAACACCACGACCGCCGAGCCGGCCGGCCACGGCGCCTGGGGCGATGAGTACCGCATCAACGGCCACAAGTGGTTCTTCTCGGCGCCGATGTGCGACGGCCACCTGGTGCTGGCGCGCGCCGAGGAGGGCGGCCAGACCTGCTTCTTCGTGCCGCGCTGGCGCCCGGATGGCAGCAAGAATGGCGTGAACATCCTGCGCCTGAAGGACAAGGTGGGCGACCGCTCCAACAGCAGCAGCGAGGTCGAGTTCCACGACGCCTGGGGCGTGCGCGTGGGCGAACTCGGGCGCGGCATCGCCACCACCATCGAGATGGCGAGCCACACGCGGCTGGATTGCGCCCTGGCCGGCGCCGGCATCATGCGCCAGGCGCTGGTGCAGGCGCTGCACTACGCGCGCGGTCGCCACGCCTTCGGCAAGGTGCTGGCCGAGCAGCCGGCGATGACGGCGCTGCTGGCCGACATGGCGCTCGAGGTCGAGGCGGCGCTGCTGCTGGCGCTGGACCTGGCCGGACGCTACGGCCTGGACGACGCACTCGACACTGCCTGGCGGCGCATCGTCACGCCGGCCGCCAAGTTCTGGAACTGCAAGCGCTCGGTCGCCTTCACCGGCGAGGCGATGGAGGTGTTCGGCGGCAACGGCTACGTCGAGACCGGGCCGATGGGGCGGCTGTTTCGCCAGGCGCCGGTCAACTCGATCTGGGAAGGCTCGGGCAACGTGATGTGCCTGGACGTGCTGCGCGCCGTCTCGCGCCAGCCCGAGGACGCCGCCCGGCTGCTGGAGAACTTGCAGGAGACGGCGTCGCAGGAGCCGCTGCTGGCGGCCCAGGTCGACTGGCTGCGCGCGGCACTGGGACGGCCCGAGGCGCTCGAGCCGCAGGCGCGGCGCTTTGCCCAGCGCCTGGTGCTGACGGTGCAGGGTTGCCTGATGCTGCGCCACGCCAGCAGCCAGGCCGCGGGCGCCTTCATTGCCAGCCGCTTCGGCCCGGACTGGGGTGCGGTGCTGGGCGCCGATTGCGGCACCGAGGATCCGGCTGCCCTGCTGCAGGGCGTGTGGGCCGATTGACTGCCGGTCCGGAGCGCTTTGCAGGCGCAGCGGCCTGGCGCCTGGTCGCCGACACGAGGAGACATGCCATGATCGATTTCGTATCCGTGCTGGATCAGCAGGCGCGCACGCGTGCCGACCGGCTGGCACTGCGCGCCGAGGGGCGCGACTGGAACTACGCCGAGCTGGCCGACGCCACGCGCCACGCCGCCAGCGTGCTGCGCGACTGCGGCGTCGGCGCCGGCGACCGCGTGGCACTGTTCAACTACAACACGCCCGGCTTCGTGTTCGCGCTGTTTGGCGCCTGGCGGCTGAAGGCCGCGGTGGTGCCGGTCAACCACAAGCTGCAGGCGCCCGAAGTGGAGTACATCCTGGGCCACAGCGGCGCCCGGCTGTGCGTGCTGGACGCCGCGCTGGCCCCGGTGGCACGGCGCGTGGCGGGTGACACGCGCTGGCTCGCCACCGCGGGCAGCGCCGACGGCATGGAATCGTTCGATGAGCTGCTCGCACGCGCGACGCCGCACGACGCCGGCGGCGAGGTGCCGGATGGCGCAACGCTGGCCGAGGTACTCTACACCTCGGGCACCACCGGCCGGCCCAAGGGTTGCCTGCACAGCCACGCCAACCTCTTCCACACCGCCATCTGCTGCGCCGCCGCGGTCTCGATGACGCCCGCCGACCGCAACCTGACGGCGATGCCGATCTGGCATTCGTCGCCGCTCAACAACTGGTTCCTGAGCACGCTGCTGATGGGGGGCGCCAACGTGCTGCTGCGCGAATACGCCCCGCAGGCCTTCATCGAGACGCTGGCGCAGGATCGCATCACCTTCACCTTCGGCGCGCCAATCGCATTCCTGGCACCGTTGCAGGCGGTGCCCGACCTGGCGCGTCATGACCTGAGTGCGATGCGCCTGTGGACCTGCGGCGGCGGGCCGCTGAGCGCCGAGAACACGCGCCGGCTGGTGGCCGGCTACCGGACCGACCGCATCATGCAGGTCTACGGCATGACCGAGTCCGGCCCCATGGGCACCGTGCTCTACCCCGAGGAGGCGATCGACAAGGCGGGCTCGATCGGCCGCTGCGGCACCGCCGGCGTGCTGCTCGAACTGCGGCGCGACGACGGCAGCCTGTGCGGCCCGGGCGAGGTCGGCGAGATCCACCTGCGCACCGCCGCCATGATGCAGGGCTACCTGGACAACCCCGAGGCCACCGAGCAGGCGTTCACGCCCGACGGCTGGTACCGCAGCGGCGACCTGGCGCGCATCGACGAAGACGGCTACATGTACATCGCCGACCGCAGCAAGGACATGATCGTCACCGGCGGCGAGAACGTGTATTCCAAGGAAGTCGAGGACGCGCTGTCGGGTCATCCGGACGTGATGCAGGTTGCCGTCATCGGCCGCCCGCACCCGGACTGGGGCGAGACCGTGACCGCGTTCGTCGTCGCCAGGCCCGGCAGCTCGCTGGATGATGCGGCGCTCAGGGCCTTCCTCGAACCGCGCCTGGCGCGCTACAAGATCCCGCGCATCTACGAGTTCCGCGATGCCTTGCCGCACACCCCCAGCGGCAAGATCCAGAAGCACCTCCTGCGCGGATAGGCCGACCAGGAGGCGCGACCGGGGCGCGGCTTCCTACAATTGCCGGATGACTTCCGACCCGGCCGCGCCAGCCCTCGACCTGCCCCTGCTGGCCGGCCTCAACCCCGAACAGAAGGCCGCCGTCACCCTGCCGCCCGAGCACGCGCTGATCCTGGCCGGTGCCGGATCCGGCAAGACGCGGGTGCTGACCACGCGCATCGCCTGGCTGCTGCAGACCGGGCAGGTCTCGCCGGGCGGCCTGCTGGCCGTCACCTTCACCAACAAGGCGGCCAGGGAGATGCTGACGCGCCTGTCGGCCATGCTGCCCTTGAGCGTGCGCGGCATGTGGATCGGCACCTTCCACGGCCTGGCCAACCGCTTCCTGCGCGCGCACCACCAACTCGTCGGGCTGCCGCAGGCGTTCCAGATCCTGGACACGCAGGACCAGCTGTCGGCGATCAAGCGCCTGTGCAAGGAGTTTGATGTCGACGCCGACCGCTACCCGCCGCGCCAGTTGCAGTGGTTCATCGCCGGCTGCAAGGAGGACGGCCTGCGTCCGCGTGACGTGGAGGCGCGCGACAGCGAGACGCGGCGCAAGGTCGAGCTCTACCAGCTCTATGACGCGCAGTGCCAGCGCGAGGGCGTGGTCGATTTCGGCGAACTGATGCTGCGCAGCTACGAGCTGCTGCGCGACCACGACGCCGTGCGTGCGCACTACCGGCGGCGCTTTCGCCACATCCTGATCGACGAGTTCCAGGACACGAACCGCCTGCAGTACGCCTGGATCAAGCTCATCGCCGGCCTGCCGGAGGAGGGCGGGGGCGGCGCCATCCTGGCCGTGGGCGACGACGACCAGAGCATCTATGCGTTTCGCGGCGCGCGCGTGGGCAACATGGCCGATTTCGTGCGCGAGTTCGGGGTGCGGCACCAGATCAAGCTGGAGCAGAACTACCGCAGCCACAGCAACATCCTGGATGCCGCCAACGCGCTGATCCGCCACAACCAGCAGCGGCTGGGCAAGAACCTGCGCACCGACCAGGGCGCCGGCGAGCCGGTCCGCGTGGTCGAGGCGCCGACCGACTTTGCCGAGGCCGAGTGGGTGGTCGAGGAGCTGAGCCAGCTCGTCGCGCAGGAGGGGTACGAGAGGCGCGAGATCGCCGTGCTGTATCGCAGCAACGCGCAAAGCCGGGTGCTGGAGACGCAGCTGTTCAACGCCGGCGTGCCGTACCGCGTCTACGGCGGGCTGCGCTTCTTCGAGCGCGCCGAGGTCAAGCACGCGCTGGCCTACCTGCGCCTGCTGGAGAACCCGCACGACGACACCAGCTTCCTGCGCGTCGCCAACTTCCCGCCGCGCGGCATCGGTGCGCGCAGCGTCGAACAGTTGCAGGATGCGGCGCGCGCGGCCGGCTGCTCGCTGCACGACGCCGTCAGCTCCCTGAGCGGACGCGCCGGGGCCAACCTGGGCGCCTTCGTCGCGCTGGTGGATGTGATGCGCGAGCAGACCGCGGGGAAGACGCTGCGCGAGATCATCGAGCTGGTGCTGCAGGGCAGCGGCCTGGTGGAGCATTACCGGCACGAGAAGGAGGGCCAGGACCGGGTCGAGAACCTGGGCGAGCTGGTCAACGCCGCCGAGAGCTTCGTCACGCAGGAGGGCTTTGGTCGCGACGCGGTGGCGCTGCCGGTGGACGAACTGGGCCAGCCGCTGACGCAGAGTCCGGCCAGCCAGGGGCTGATTCAACTGCCATCGTCATCGGATGACGAGATAGAAGATTCTGATGAGGCTTTAGATCGCGAATTGACAGCGGAGCTTGGAACATCGCCGCTTTTGGCGATTGTGAGCGTAGAGAAAAGCGACAAGGTGAAGTGCGAATGTCCTGAATGCACCCGCTATGTTCATAGCAAAGTGCATATCGTGGAGACTGGTGATCGAGTACTGCGATTTGGCTCCGCGTGCTTTGCAAGGACCTTTCCCGAAGCTTACAGCGCAAGATATGAATCGGAAGAGAAGCTGTCCAAAGAGAAAGTGGAGCTTCTCAAGAACGACGTTGCGGGTTTGGCTGCGCTGATTAGGAATGAATTTCTGGAAAAGCGACGTGTTGGGCTACGGGGCAGGAAAGCAGCGGAAAGGCGTTCTCGCGCTGCGGTTGCGGCAATCCGGCCTCAAATCAACACTCAATGGATTGAGCAACCAATAGTACATACCGACACCGGCGAAACTCTGTCGCCCTTGGCTGCCTTCCTGACCCACGCCGCGCTGGAGGCCGGCGACAACCAGGCCCAGGCTGGCGAGGACGCGGTGCAGCTGATGACGGTGCACGCCAGCAAGGGGCTGGAGTTCGACGCCGTCTTCATCACCGGGCTGGAGGAGGGCCTGTTCCCGCACGAGAATGCGCTCAGCGACCAGGGCGGGCTGGAGGAGGAGCGGCGCCTGATGTATGTCGCCATCACGCGTGCGCGCCGGCGCCTGTACCTGAGTCACGCGCAGACCCGCCTGCTGCACGGCCAGACGCGCTACAACCTGCGCAGCCGCTTCCTGGACGAACTGCCCGAGGAGGTGCTGAAGTGGATCACGCCGCAGCGCGGCGGCTTTGCCTCGATCGCGCCGGTGCCGGCGACGCCACGCACGAGCTGGCTGGACGCGGTGCGCAGCGTGTCGCACGAAGAAGCCCCGGTTTCGTCCGGCGCCGTCATCCGCAAGGGCTTGACGGTGTTCCACAACAAGTTCGGCGAGGGCCAGGTGCTGGGGGTCGAGGGCAGCGGCGACGAGGCTCGCGCCCAGGTGCAGTTCCGTCGCCACGGCACCAAGTGGCTGGCGCTGGCGGTGGCGAAGCTGACGGTGGTCGAGTGAAAGATGACCCCCCTATGTCGCTGCGCTTCTTCCCCCAGGGGGACGCACCCGGTGTCCAGGGGGACCCCGGCCACGGGTGCCCGCGACTGGCCTGCTCCGCGGCCATTGGAACCGAGTTGTCTCCTGCGATGCGGGTGGCGCGCAGCGCCATGGATGACTGAGATGAATCAACCCGGCGCCCAGGCGCCGCTGTCGCAGGCGGCTTCCAGGCGCCGCACCCAGGGCGCGATGTCGTGCCCCTGGGCGCGCAGCCAGGCATCGTCGTAGCAGGTGTCGAGGTAGCGCTCGCCACCGTCGCAGGCCAGGGTGACGATGGAGCCAGCCTCGCCGCGTGCACGCATCTCGCTGGCGAGCTGCAGCGCGCCGCAGAAGTCGGTGCCGGTGGAGCCGCCGAAGCGCCGCCCGAGGCGCTGCTCGAGCACGCGCAGGGCGGCAAAGCTGGCGGCGTCGGGCACGCGCAGCATGCGGTCGATCACGCCCGGGACGAAGGACGGCTCGACGCGCGGGCGGCCGATGCCCTCGATGCGCGAGGGCCGGTCGGTCGTCACCTCGGGCCGCGTGCGGTCGTTCCAGTAGTCGAAGAAGACCGAGTGCTCGGGATCGACCACGCAGAGCTCGCTGGCGTGGCCCTGGTAGCGCAGGTAGCGCCCGATGGTGGCCGAGGTGCCGCCGGTGCCGGCACCGACCACGATCCAGCGCGGCACCGGATGCGGCTCGGCGCGCATCTGGGTGAAGATCGATTCGGCGATGTTGTTGTTGCCGCGCCAGTCGGTGGCGCGCTCGGCGTGCGTGAACTGGTCCATGTAGTGGCCGCCGCATTCGCGCGCCAGCCGCGCCGCTTCGCCGTAGACCTGGTCGCCGCGCTCGACGAAGTGGCTGCGCCCGCCGTAGAAGGCGATCTGCGCCACCTTGGCGGCCGAGGTGCTGCGCGGCATCACGGCGACGAAGGGCAGGCCCAGCAGGCGGGCGAAATAGGCCTCCGACACCGCCGTGCTGCCGGATGACGACTCGATCACCGTCGTGCCCTCGCGGATCCAGCCGTTGCACAGGCCGTACAGGAACAGCGAGCGCGCCAGCCGGTGCTTGAGGCTGCCGGTGGGATGCGTCGATTCGTCCTTCAGGTAGATCTGCACGCCCGCCAGCGCCGGCAGCTCGATCGGGAACAGGTGCGTGTCGGCCGAGCGCTGGAAGTCGCGCTCGATGCGCCGCACGGCCTCGGCCACCCAGGGTGTGGTCATGCCTGCGGGCCGGCGGGCGGCGGGGTGTCGTCACCCTCCGCAAAGGAATCGCGGAAGGTGAACCAGAGCGAGGTGAAGAAGATCGCCGCCAGCACCAGCGACAGCGGGAACATGGCGGTGGCGACCACCGTGGCGCCGGCGCTGGAACTGTTCAGCAGCATGAACAGCAGCAGCGCCATGCCGGCGCCGAACGACAGCATCAGCCACAGCGCGCCATACAGCAGGAAGGCGCGCGCGTTGCGCAGCACCGCCACGAAGCTGAAGAAAAGGCTCTTGACCGGCGGCACGGCGTGCCAGTGCACCAGTGCCGGCGCGTGCCAGAAGGCAAGCGAGATCGGCAGGTAGAGCAGGGTGCTGACCCACAGCGCGGTGCGCAGGCGCGGGTCGTCCGCCAGTTCCTGCGACAGGCTGATCTGGCCCAGGTAGATCTGGGCCAGGCTGCCGCCGTCGATCAGGGCGGTGATGCCCAGCACGGCCAGCACGGCCAGTGCGTACAGCGCGCCCAGCAGCAGCATGGCCCGTGTCTCGTCCCGCCCCTGGCGCAGGGCGACGAACAAGGTGTTGGGGAACGGGAAGCGTCCGGCCTCGGCCTCGCGCGTGCCCGCCATCAGGCCGACCGTGAAGGCCGGCACCAGCGCCAGCGCGATGAACATGCCCACCAGTGGAATGATGGCGACCAGCGACAGCGTCGCGACGAACATCAGGAACAGTCCGATCAGTGCCACCGGCCGCTTGAAGAAGGTGCGCACGCTGGCCAGCACCCACTGGGCGCCGGTGCTGGCGGGGACGATGTTCAGCTTCATGCCGTCAGGGGTTGGTCCACGCGCCGGCGCAGCACGCGCTCGAAGTGGCGCGGGTCGTGCGGGGTCAGCAGGTGGGCGGTGCGCGGCAGGTGGTAGTCCCACAGGCGCGAGATCCAGAAGCGCAGCGCCCCGGCACGCAGCATGGCCGGCAGCAGGCGGCGCTCGGCGCCGGTGAGCGGGCGCACGGCCTGGTAGGCATCCAGCAGGGCCTGCGTGCGCGCGGCATGCATGGCGCCGCTCGCCAGGTCGATGGCCCAGTCGTTCAGCGCCACGGCCAGGTCGAACAGCCAGGTGTCGACGCCGGCGAAGTAGAAATCGAAGAACCCGGTCAGCACCGGCTGCTCGGCCGTGCCCTCGAACATCACGTTGTCGCGAAACAGGTCGGCGTGCACGGCGCTGCGTGGCAGGGCGGCGTAGGTGCTGCTGGCGGCGACGTGGTTCTGGTAGGCCAGCTCGCTGCGCAGCAGCGTGGCCTGCGCCTCGTCCAGGTGCGGCAGCACCACCGGGGCCACCTCGTTCCACCAGGCCAGGCCGCGCAGGTTGGGCTGGCGGCGTTCGTAGTCGCGCGCCGCCAGGTGGGCGCGTGCCAGCATCTCGCCGACGGCGGCGCAGTGCGCCGGACCGGGATTCAGCTCGCTCTTGCCGCGCAGGCGGTTCACCACGGTGGCGGGCTTGCCATGCAGGGTGTGCAGCAGGTCGTCCTCCTGCGGACCCACGGGCATGCCCTCGGGCTTGGCCTGCGGGTCGGGCACCGGCACGCCGTGTTCGGCCAGATGCTTCATGAGGTGCAGGTAGAACGGCAGCTGGGCGTGCGTCAGGCGCTCGAACAGCGTCAGCACCCATTCGCCTTCGGTCGTGCTGGCGAAGTAGTTGGTGTTTTCGATGCCGCCCTCGATGCCGCGCAGCCTGGTCAGTTCGCCCAGGCCGAGGGCTCGCAGCAAGGCCCCGGCCTCATCCGCGGAGACTTCCGTGTAGACCGCCATGCGGGAATCAGAACTGCAGGATCTTCCAGGTGCGCGGGCCGGCGCTGCCCGGCCCCGCTTCGTTCGGTGACGGGCGCGCCGCTCCCACCGGCTGCACATCGTACGCCGGCACTGCCGTCTTGGGCTGCACCGTGATGCGCTGGGTCTGGCCGCCAGCGCGCAATTCATCGATGCGGCTGCCGCTGTCTTCCACCTGGATGCGCTCGATGCGCTGGTTCTGCCGATCGTGCGCGACCGGCGCGTCGGCTGCCACCGGAGCGGTCTGGGCCTGCGTGCCGGTGGCCGCAGCGAGCAACAGGACGGGAAGCATCCGGCAAAGGGTGTGCATGCGCCCGATTGTAGGCGGCCCGGTGCGCGCCCGACGGCTTCGGGCGCAGGGCACGGCTGGCGCCGCGGCGGGTCGCCCGTGCACAATGCCGGCATGAGCGATGCCTCTCGTGCCGATGCGCCGCGCCTGCTGCTGGTCGACGGCTCCAGCTACCTGTACCGGGCGTTTCATGCCATGCCGGACCTGCGCGCCGATCCGGCCGACCGCAACAGCCAGCCCACGGGCGCGATCCGCGGCATGGTCAACATGCTGAACGCGCTGCGCAAGGAGTACCCGGACGCGCCCTACGCGGTCTGTGTGTTCGATGCGCCGGGGCCGACCTTCCGGGACGAGATCTACCCGGACTACAAGGCGAGCCGTGCCCCGATGCCCGATGACCTGCGCAGTCAGATCGGGCCGATCCACGAAGTGGTTGGCCTGCTGGGCTGGAAGGTGCTGGCCGTGCCCGGCATCGAGGCCGATGACGTCATCGGCACGCTGGCGCAGGCGGCGGCGGACCAGGGACTGGAGGTCGTCATCTCCAGCGGCGACAAGGACCTCGCCCAGCTCGTCACCGACCGCATCCACATCATCGACACCATGAGTGGCAAGCGCCGCGATCTGGCCGGCGTGCAGGCCGAGTTCGGTGTCGCGGCGGCGCAGATGCTGGACTACCAGACCCTGGTCGGCGACGCCATCGACAACGTGCCGGGGGTGGACAAGGTGGGCCCGAAGACCGCCGCCAAATGGCTGGCCGAATACGGGTCGCTGGATGCCATCGTGGCGCATGCCGACGCGATCAAGGGCGCCGCTGGCCAGAACCTGCGCGCCGCGCTCGACTGGCTGCCCACCGGGCGCAAGCTGCTGCAGATTCGCACCGATTGCGACCTCGCCGGGTACGTCGATGGCTTGCCGGCACTGGATGCGGTGGCGGTCCAGCCCGAGCAGGCGGGGGAGCTCGCGGCCTTCTACGAGCGCTATGGCTTCCGCACGCTGGCGCGGGCGCTGCGCGCGGCGCGGGCCACCGACGCGGGTGATCCGGCGGGCGAGGACGCGGCGGGCGACGGCGACGCGGGCGCCGTGCGCTACGAGGTGATCCAGGACTGGCGCGCGTTCGAGCGCTGGCTGGCGCGCATCGAGGCGGCGGAGCTGACGGCCTTCGACACCGAGACCACCTCGATCGACCAGGCCGAGGCGCGCATCGTCGGCCTGTCATTCAGCGTGGAACCGCTGGAGGCCGCCTATATTCCGCTGGCGCACGACGGCCCCGACGCGCCGCACCAGCTGCCACTGGACGAGGTGCTGGCGCGCCTGAAGCCCTGGTTCGGGAACCCGGCGTGCCGGAAGCTCGGCCAGCACATCAAGTACGACCGCCACGTGCTGGCCAACCATGGCGTCGAGGTCGCCGGCTACGTGCACGACACCATGCTGCAGAGCTACGTGCTCGAGGTGCACCGGCCGCACAACCTGGCGAGCCTGGCCGAGCGGCACCTGGGCCGCGGCGGCATCCAGTACGAGGATCTGTGCGGCAAGGGCGCGCACCAGATTCCGTTCTCCCAGGTGCCGGTGGAGCAGGCGGCGCGCTATTCCTGCGAGGATTCGGACCAGACGCTGGCCGTGCACCGCGTGCTCTGGCCGAAGCTGCAGGCCAACGAGCGCCTGCGCGGCATCTACGAGCTGGAGATCGCCTGCAGCGAGGTGCTGTATCGCATCGAGCGCCATGGCGTGCTGCTCGACACCGCCCTGTTGCGCCGCCAGAGCGAGGAGCTGGGCCAGCGCATCGTGGCCCTGGAGCACGAGGCGCACGAGCTGGCGGGCCAGCCCTTCAACCTGGGCTCGCCCAAGCAGATCGGCGAGATCTTCTTCGACAAGCTGGGCCTGCCGGTGGTCAAGAAGACCGCCACCGGCCGGCCCAGCACCGACGAGGAGGTGCTGGAGAAGCTGGCCGAGGACTATCCGCTGCCGGCGCGCATCCTCGAGCACCGGGGCCTGTCCAAGCTCAAGGGCACCTACACCGACAAGCTGCCGCAGCTGGTCGACGCGCAGGGCCGCGTGCATACCCACTTCGCCCAGGCCGTGGCCGTCACCGGCCGGCTGGCCAGCAACGACCCGAACCTGCAGAACATCCCGGTGCGCACGCCCGAGGGGCGGCGCATCCGCGAGGCCTTCATCGCGCCGCCCGGCCACGTCGTCGTCAGCTGCGACTACAGCCAGATCGAGCTGCGCATCATGGCCCACCTGTCGGACGACGCGGCGCTGCTGAAGGCCTTCCACGACGGCATGGACGTGCACCGCGCCACCGCCAGCGAAGTGTTCGGCGTGGCGCCGGATCAGGTCAGCAGCGAGCAGCGGCGCTACGCCAAGGTGATCAACTTCGGCCTCATCTACGGCATGAGCAGCTACGGCCTGGCGCGCAACCTGGGCATCGACGGCACGGCGGCGAAGAACTACATCCAGCGTTATTTCGAGCGCTATCCCGGCGTCAAGCGCTACATGGACGAAACGCGCGAGCTGGCGCGCAAGCAGGGCTACGTCGAGACCGTGTTCGGCCGCCGCCTGTACCTGCCCGAGATCAACTCACCCAACGGGCCGCGCCGCGCCGGTGCCGAGCGCGCCGCCATCAACGCGCCGATGCAGGGCACGGCGGCGGACCTGATCAAGAAGAGCATGGTTGCCGTGCAGCAGGCCATCGACGGCCAGCAGCGCGCCAGCCGCATGATCCTGCAGGTGCACGACGAACTGGTGCTGGAGGTGCCCGACGGCGAGGTCGACTGGGTGCAGGTCGAGCTGCCGCGCCTGATGGCGAGCGTGGCCGCGCTCAAGGTGCCGCTGGTGGCCGAGGTCGGCGTGGGGCCGAACTGGGAGCGGGCACACTGAGCGTTTACCCACTGAAGAGCTTGCTTGCTGTATGCAACTTTCGATCGACGCGCATCGCGTGCGCTAAGCGCTATGCAGACGATGTGACTACGAGACCACATTTCGCCAAAAAATACCGAGATAAGTTGCTGAGAACAGCCAGATGTCGAGTGCAAGCATGTAAAATAGTGTGTAAATTACATCATTAGGTTCACAAAAATTGCAATTCTTGGTGCAAAATTAATCAATTAGGGAAGGTCTGAACAACCCCGTCTTTTGGCCGGCGAGATCGTAATTGTCCAG
>NZ_DAOKZG010000022.1:0-46902 GCF_035325765.1 Ottowia sp. | reverse complement strand
CGGCATAGGTCTTGAACCAGCCGGTAATCAGCGCGCGGTTGTCGTCCGATGCGGCGGCGGCCACTTTGATGACCGCGTCCACCCAGCGTGCGCTTTCGTCGTGCCACTCGGGCATGAAGGCCGTGAGCATGGCCACCGCCGTGCCCCCCTGCACTGCCAGGTGGTCGTCCACAAAATGCGTGTAGATCAGCGGGTACAGCAGACCGTCGAGCGCCAGGTTCTGCGCCACAAACAGCTCGAACGGGTCGTTGACGACCAGCGTGTCCTCCACCAGCTTGCGCAGTCCCTGCCAGCGCGGGTCCTGCAGCCAGTCGTTCTTGCCGGCTTCCAGTGCGCCGGGCTCGCCCAGTGCCAGCCCCAGGCGCGTGAGGTACTGCGCAACCGCCAGATGGTCCATGGCATGGAACATGGCCGGTGCAGTGAACGCCGTGCCATAACCGCGTGAACAAATCGTGCAATTGTTCATGTTGGCGCCCCAGGCCGCGTGGCGCAGCGGCATGAGCACCTCGCAGGCTGCGGCGCGCTGCGCGTCGGGAATCTTGTCGATCAGGCCGCGCGACTCGACAAACTGGTAATTGGCTTCCATCGCCTCTTGCTGGCGCGCACGCGCCATGGTCCAGTTGGCGTAGTAGAACTGGCGGGGATCGCGCAGCGCATCCCAGTCGGCCAGCTTGACCGCGGTGCGCGTGGCATCGAACAGTTCAAACTCGGGCTCCCAGGTCGGGCGGTAATGGAAGTTCGCGGCGGGCTGCATGCCCAGCGTGGCTTCGTGGTACCGCGACGCGGGCTTGTCGCCCGTGTAAGCAGCCACGCGGGCGAAGGTGCTGCGCAGCGGCTGAATTTCGCGCGCCTGCAAGTCGATGTTCATGGGGCTTGTCTCCTGGTCGTGGTTGTTGGGGGCAGGGCTCAGTCATCCAGGTGGCGCACGCGGTGCGCCGCGCAAAAGGCATCGAATGCCGGTTCAGGGAGCATCAGCTCCACCGACAGCTCGGGCCATCCGATCGAGAAAGCAAACTCGACAAAGCCGTTGTCGCGGCGGCCCAGCACGCGCACAAACCGCTGCGACAGATCGCAGACGGGTTGCGGGGTGGCAGATGCGTCGGTGGCAATGGCGGTGTGGGTCATGACGGTCTCCTTTTCGGTTTTGCGCCATCTGTTTTGCACGGGCCATGCCAATGCCGGCGTTTTGCGCGCAAATATCGATAAATCCAGGGTTAATCCCTAGCAAATCGCGTCAAAGAGGCCCGCCCGCAGGTTGGCAGCCGCCGGCTGCGGCGCCCGCGGCCAGCCCGGAGCCGAGATTGCTGCACAGCAGCATGATGTTTTGATGAGACCCAGGAACCGGCCAGTTGATGAAATGGTGAAGAATCTCCCCGGGTCGATCCCGATGGACGGCCACCCGCCGTTTATCGATACTTTTTTCATGCCGGCCACCACCCTGCCCCCCTACCCGTCCGACGCCGACTTGCGCCGGCTGGTGCACTTCTCGCCCGTCGATGGGCGCATCTGGCTGGCTGATCAGCGCATGCTGCTGGTACATGCGGCGGCCTTTCAGGCGTTGCGGCGCGAGCTGGTGGCCAGCCTGGGGCCGGAGCACGCCCGCCGCTTGCTGATGCGTGCGGGCTACGCATCGGGCGAGCGCGATGCGCTGCTGGCGCGCAAGGTGCGGCCGGGCGCATCGCTGTTCGACGCCTTTGCCGTCGGGCCGCAGCTGCACATGCTGGAAGGCGCTGTGCGCGTGCAGCCGAAGGTGTTCGAGCTGGACGAGGCGGCAAGCCACTTTCACGGCATCTTTCAGTGGGATCACAGCTGGGAGGCCGAGGTGCACCAGCGCGCCTGGGGCCCGCAAGGTGCGCCCGTGTGCTGGATGCTGCTGGGCTATGCCTCGGGCTACACCAGCGCGTTCTTTCGCCGCCCGGCCCTTTTCAAGGAAGTGCAGTGCACTGCCTGCGGCCACCCGCACTGCCTGATCGAGGGCCGCTTTGAGCACGAATGGCCCGACGGCGAGCAACTGGCGCGCGACTACGACCCTGACTCCATGCTGGTGCGCCTGGGCGAGCTGCAGTCGCAGGTGGATGCGCTGCGCACCCAGCTGCAGCCCGCGGACGATCAGGGCCCGCTGCTGGGGCGCTCGCGCGCCTTCAACGACACCGTGGAGCTGCTGCGCAAGGCCGCGCCCACGCAGGTCACCGTGCTGCTGACCGGCGAGACCGGCGTGGGCAAGGAGCGCTTTGCGCGCGCGCTGCACGCCATGGGCCCGCGCGCCGACAAGCCCTTCGTGGCCGTCAACTGCGCGGCGCTGCCGGCCGAGCTGATCGAAAGCGAGCTGTTCGGCGCCGAAAAAGGCGCCTACACCGGCGCCACCGCCGCGCGCGTGGGCCGCTTCGAGCGCGCGCACGGCGGCACCTTGCTGCTGGACGAGCTGGGCGAGCTGCCCCTGCCCGCGCAGGCCAAGCTGCTGCGCGTGCTGCAGCAGGGCGAAGTGGAGCGCCTGGGCGGCACGCAGCCGCGCAAGGTGGACGTGCGCGTGATTGCCGCCACCAACGTCGATCTGGAAAAAGCCGTGGAAGAAGGGCGCTTTCGGCGCGACCTGCTCTACCGCCTGAACGTCTATCCCATCCGCATACCGGCGCTGCGCGAGCGCGCGGACGACATAGAACTGCTGGCCATGCACCTGCTGCAGCGCTACGCCGCACTGCACGGCAAGCGCCTGGCGGGCTTCACCGACCTGGCCATGACCGCCATGCGCCAGCACGCCTGGCCCGGCAACGTGCGCGAGCTGGAAAACCTGGTCGAGCGCGGCGTGATCCTGGCGCCCCACGACGACCTGGTGGACGCCGCCATGCTCTTTCCCACGTCAGCCCTGCCCACGGCCCACACCGTGAACGCCGCCGGTGCGCTGGAAAGCGAAGCGCACTGCCAGCAAAGCGCCAGTCTGTACGACACCCTGCAGGCCAGCGGCCTGACGCTGGACGCGCTGGAGGACGCGCTGATCCGCGAAGCCGTGGCGCGCGCAGGCGGCAACCTGGCCGCGGCGGCGCGCGCGCTGGGGCTGACACGCCCGCAGCTGAGCTACCGCCTGTCGCGCCTGCAAGAGCGGCCGCTGGCGGTTTCGTGAGGCGCATCCCCATCTTGCAACTGCCATGGTCAAACGCAGCTTTCACCCCTTGATTGCGCTGGCTGGCGGCCACGCCGCCGCCGATGCCAGCCTGCACGGCGCCCCCTCGCGCACGCTGATCGAGCAAACCTACGCCACGCTGCGCAGCGACATCGTCGAGGGGCGCCTTGCGCCCGGCAGCAAGCTGCGCATCGAGCACCTGCGCACCCAGTACGCGGTGGGCGCGGGCACGCTGCGCGAGGCGCTCACGCGGCTGGTCAGCGACGCGCTGGTGATCACCGAGGGGCAGCGCGGTTTTCGCGTGGCCCCCATCGCCGTGGCCGACCTGCAGGACCTGACCAACCTGCGCGTGCACATCGAGATCGACGCGCTGCGCCAGTCGATGCGCCAGGGCGGCGACACCTGGCGCGCGCGCGTGCAGGCGGCGTACCTGGAGATGTCGCAGCTGGAGCAGCCCCTGCGACCGGGCCACGCCAAATCGTGGGAAGTGCTGAACAGCAGCTTTCACGAGGCGCTGCTGGCGGGACACGATTCGCCCTGGACACTGCGCCTGCTGCGCACGCTGGGCCGTCAAAGCGAGCGCTACCGCCGCTACGCCATCAGCCTGCCCGAAAGCCAGCGCGACGTGCATGCCGAGCACCGCGAAATCTACGACAGCGCCATGGTCGGCAACGAGCTGCGCGCCGCGCTGGCGCTGGAGGCGCACATCCGCGGTACCGCCGACCTGGTGCGGCGTGCGCTCGAGAATGGCCTCGGCGGCAACGGCCAGCCGCCTGTCGCAGCCGCCGATGCGCCGTGAGGCGAGAGCATCCGGTGCATGGGGCCGCGCGTCCGGCCGGGTTCATCGACCGCCCATCGCGCCAGCACGCGTCATGACCGGTGGAAACTCTCGCGGATGCAGATCGGCGCATGGCGCTGCGCCAGTTGCGCGCGCCAGGACGTCACCGGGTTCAGCCACGGCATGGCTTCCGGCGCCATCGCCCAGGCACCCGCAACCATGCTCAGCCACGGCGCGCGCCTGAGTGCGTCGCGCAGCCACTGCGCACGGGCGCTTTCCAGCCGCTCACCCAGCATCAAGCTGCCGCTGACCCACTTCGCGCCCAGGCGCGGCGAGAACGAGGCCGGCGTCAGCGTGGGCTGGCTGTGCGGCCCCGGTGCGCCCGATGCGGCCGAGATCTCCAGCGTGCGGTTGGCGGGCGCGTCCTGAGGCTCGGGCGCCAGTGCCAGGCGTAGCGCTTCGCCGATGCGGTCCAGTGCGTCGCGCGCCATGCGCAGCAGCCCGTCGAAGTTGACGAAGCCATGAAACTGCCCAGGGTAGTGCAGCAGTTGCACGGGGACGCCGGCCCGGCGCAGGCCTTGCGCGTAGCTCAGTCCGTCGTCGCGGATCGGGTCGAACCCGGCCGTCAGCACCAGCGCCGGCGGCAGGCCGGCGAGCCGAGGATTGAGTGCCGGCGACACCCAGGGGTCCGTCACGTCGGTATTCAGCTCCTGCAGCAGGTCGCGCACCGAGTCGACCACCTGGGCCGTGAGGAGATAGCCCTCGGCGTTCTCCTGCTTGGAAGCAAATTCGTCGCGCAGGTTGGTCGCCGGATAGACCAGCACCTGCAGTCGCAGCGCGATGGCTTCCTCCTGGGTGCAGCGCTGCGCCACGGCCGCCGCCAAGTTGCCGCCGGCCGAATCCCCACCGACCGCCAGGCGCGACGCGTCGATGCCCAGCCGATCGCCGTGACGCGTCAGCCAGCGCAAGGCCGCCATGCAGTCGGCCCGGCCCGCATACAGGTTGTTCTCCGGCGCCAGCCGGTAGCGCACCGAAACAACGGCCGCGCCACTGCTGCGCGCGAGATGGCGGCAGATGGTGTCGGCGGTGGTCAGTCCCCCGATCATGAAGGCACCGCCATGAAACCAGACGAATGCCGGCAGAGGCTCGGCCCGACGCGCCGTCGGCCGGTAGACGCGCGCTTCCGCCCGGCCCGACTCGGTCGGGATGTAGAAATCCTCCACCTCGGCCACCGGATCGGCGCGGCCGCCGGCACGTGCGATCAGGTCCCAGACCCGACGTTGCCGACGGATCTCCGGCATGCTCAATGTGCCGCGCGCCGGAATGCTGAGGATGCGCAGCAGCGCGCCAGCTTCCAGGTCGACCTGGTCGGCGCGCCGGCACTCCGGCAGGCCCGGTTCGTCCGCGCGCAACTGCGTGGGGGGTGGGGTCGAAGATGATGCTGTCTGCGCCATGCCTGAAACCGTCGTTGTCGATCCGCGCACAGTGTGACACGCCTGGCCGATGCCCGCTCCACGCTGTCGCGCTCCTTGTGGGCCCAGGGGCGGCGGCGCGGTCCGCTCGCCGCGCCAAGCTCCGGGCCAGGCAATCGCGCGAACCCCGGGTGGGTGCCGCGTCTCAGGTGTTGCGCAGATCGAGGCCCCAGCGCGCCAGCGCGGCGTCGTCGCTCTCGCGCGCGTCGACCCAGTGCGCGCCTTCGGGCGTGGTCTCCTTCTTCCAGAACGGCGCCTGGGTCTTGAGATAGTCCATGATGAATTCGCAGGCCTGGAAGCTCTCGCCGCGGTTCATCGAGGCCACCGCCACCAGCACGATCTGGTCCTGCGGTTGCAGCACGCCGACCCGGTGCACCACGCGCGCCTCCAGGATGTCGAATCGCCGCTGTGCCTCGTCGATCATGGCCTCGATGGCGCGCTCGGTCATGCCGGGGTAGTGCTCGAGTTCCAATGCGATGATCTGGCCGCGCTCGCGGTTCGCCGCCGGGCCGCCCCAAGGCGCATCTGCCCCCTCGGGGGGCAGCGCACCCTGCGCAGCAGGGAGCGTGGGGGCATTGTTTCGATCGCGCACGGTGCCAATGAAGCTGCAGACGGCGCCGACGCGGCCATCGCCAGCGCGCAGCGCCGCCACCTCGGCCGCGACGTCGAAGTCCGCGTGCTGGATGCGCACGCGCGAGGCGACAGTCTGACTCGGCACCGTGCCCTCCTCAGCCACCGGTGACCGGCGGGAAGAAGGCCACCTCGACGCCTTCGGTCAACGCTTCGTCGCCGCGCGCCATGACCTGGTCCAGCGCCATGCGCACCGCGCGCTGGGGCGCCAGCGCCTCCGCATAGGCGCCACCACGCGCCGCCAGCTCCTGGCGCAGTGCGGCCGGCGTCGCCGCCCGGGTCCGCAACTCCTCGCTGCCCTGGCCCAGCGCTTCGCGCAACGCGGCAAAGTAGCGCACGCGGATCCGGATGGGTGCGGGCGCCGTCATGCCAGCAGCTCCGAAAGCGGAATGAAACGCACCAGGTCGCCGGTCGCGATGGTGCTGCCTGCCGGGTGGTCGACCAGGCCATCGGCCCAGTGCATGGATGTCAGCACGCCCGAGCCCTGGTTGGGAAACAGGTCGAGCCCGCCCTCGGCGTTGCGCCGCACGCGCAGGAACTCGCGCCGCTTGTCGGGCCGGCCGAGCTGGAAATCAGCGCGCATCGAGAGCGTCGGCAACGCCACATCGACGACGCCCTGCAGGCGCAGCAGGAACGGACGCACCAGCAGCAGGAAGGTGATGAAGCTGGACACCGGGTTGCCCGGCAGGCCGATGAAGTGCGCCGCGCTGCCGTCCGCGCGCCGCACATGGCCGCAGGCGAAGGGTTTGCCCGGCTTGATCGCGATGCTCCACAGGTCGAGCGCACCCAGTTCGCGCACGGCTGGCTTGACGTGGTCCTCCTCGCCCACCGAGACGCCGCCGCTGGTGAGCAGCACGTCGCAGTCGGCAGCGGCCGCCCGCAGCGCCTCCGTGGTGGCTGCGCGGTCATCGGGCACCACCCCCTGGTCCACCACCGCGCAACCCAACCGCTGCAGCAGCGCGCGCAGAAAGAAGCGATTGCTGTTGTAGATCATGCCCGGCTGCATGTCCTGCGGAGCCACCGTGCCCGGCGTGACCAGTTCGTCGCCGGTCTGCAGCAGCGCCACGCGGGGACGCCGCGCCACGGCCAGGCGGTCCAGTCCGACGCCGGCTGCGAGGCCGATACCGGCTGGCGTCAGGCGCTCGCCGCGCCGCAGGATGACGGCGCCGCGCGCCACGTCCTCGCCAGCCTTGCGGATGCACTGGCCGGCCTTGACGGCAACCTGGATACGCACGCACGCCCCCTCCGCCAGCGCCTGGGTCTCCTCCTGCATGACGACGGCGTCGGCGCCCGGCGGAACCGGCGCGCCGGTGAAGATGCGCGCCGCGCTGCCGGGCGCGAGCGGCGTGCCGACGCTGCCTGCGGCAATGCGCTGCGCCACCCCGAGCTCTGCGCCGGGCGCCGCGCAATCGGCCGCGTGCACGGCATAGCCGTCCATCGCGCTGTTGTCGAGCGGCGGCACGGCAAGGCCGGAGGCCACGTCGCGCGCCAGCACGCGGCCATCGGCCTCGAAGGTCGACACCCATTCGGGCTCCAGCGCCGGCGTGGCCTGCGCCAGCACCCGGGCCAGTGCCTCGTCCAGCGGCATCAAGGGGGGCCGGGCGGGCGGTCCGGACGGGGTGGCGGTGGCATCAGTGGGAGCGGAAGTCATGCAAAGACGTCTGAGACATAGCGGCCGGTTTCACGCTCGATCTTATCGGCCCAGGCCTCGGCCTGCTCGCGCGTGGCGCCGGCGGCCTCTGCGTAGATGCGCAGGAAGGTGTCGCGCACGGCCGGCGCCATGTGCTTGCCGTCGCCGCACACGTAGACGTGGGCGCCGCGCCGGAACAGCTCGGCGACATCGGCGCGGTCCTGCCACAGGCGGTGCTGCACGAAGCTCACCTCGCCCTCCGGTGCCTTGAAGAAGGCCGGCCGCACGCTGACCACGCCAGCCGCCTCCCAGGCCGCCAGTTCCTCGCGGTAGAGGAGATCGACGTCCGGATGATCGCAGCCGAAGAACAGCAGCGCCGGCCCGACGCTGCGGCCATTGCCGGCCTGGATGGCGCGCTCCTGCAGGAAGCCGCGAAATGGCGCCAGGCCGGTGCCGGCGCAGACCATCACCATTGGTGTTTCGGGCGACGCGGGCGGATGGAAGTGTTCATTCGAGGCCTTGACGGCCACCGCCACGCGCGTGCCGGGCGAGCAGTTGGCCAGGTAGGTGGACGCCATGCCGTGATAGCGTCCCTGGCCGGACAGCGCCGGCGCGTCCAGCACGGCCACGGTGAGCGTGCAGCGCCCTGCGTTCCACAGCGGCGAGGAAGAAATCGAGTACTGGCGCGCACGCGCCGGCGGCAGCATCTCCAGGAACGCGGCCAGGTCCAGCGCGCACGAGGCGTAGCGCTCCAGCAGGTCGAGCACCGAGAGGCGCCTGGCCAGCACGTCGCGCTGGTAGGCAGCGTCCCCGGCCAGCGCATTCAGCTCCGCCTGCTCGGGCGGACAGCGCGTGACGGCCGCCAGTTGCGCCACCTGCGCGCGCGTGGCGGGTTGCCCCAGCTCCACGTAGTGGAACAGCACCTCGCTGGCCGTGACCGGATGGTCCACCGGCAGCGAGGTGATGCTGCTTTCCGGCTTGCGGATGATGATCTGGCTGTCGGAGGCGAGGTCGAAGCGCCGCAGCGCGCGCATCACCACGCCGATGGGATTGTGCGGCAGCACCGCCAGGTAGTCGCCGGCGCGGTAGCTCATGCCCTCGGGCAGGCGGATGTCGATGTGGCGCTTGGAACGCGCCAGCGGCGAGTCCATGTTGACGAGCTCGCGGTTCTCCACCACTTCGCCATATTCCAGGTCGCCCACGCGCAGGATGCTGGAGCGCCCCGCCTGCATGCGCTCGACCTGCAGCTGCGTGCCACTGGGCGCCGCCTGCACCTGCTTGCCCAGCGCCCGGCCCAGCGCCGGCCACAGGCCACCGTACCACTCGTCGAAGGCTCCGAAGAAGTCGCCGCCCGAGTCGGTCTCGCCGCGCGCCAGCGCGCACGCGGCACCGGCGGCGGCCAGCGCCGCGTCCAGCCGTTTGGGCACCGCCTGGTACGTGCGTGCCCATTGCCGGTTGCCGCAGCCGAACACCGCATAGTGCACGCCCTTCAGGGCGCCGGGCGCCAGCGCCTCGGCCCAGGCAGTGAACTGGCGCGCGTTGTCGGGCGGCTGGCCTTCGTAGGAAGCGCTGACGATCACCACCGCGCCTTCGGTCGGCAGCGCGCCGCTGTGCTCGTCGAGTGGCGCCGCCCGTGCGGCGTAGCCTTGCCCCTCGGCCTCGCTGGCGATGCGCTGGGCAAAGGCTTCCGACGCGCCGGTATTCGAGCCATACAGCACCAGCAGTGGCGTTGCCCGCTCACCCGGCGCCAGCGCCACGGCGGGCGCAACGGCTACCGGCCGGGCTGCTTCGCGCGGCACGGCGCTGCGCGGCTTGAAGGCGCCGCCGCCACGGCGCTTGACGCGGAGGCGAAAGTCCAGCGGCTTGAGCGTCAGCGTCTCCTTGACCTTGAGCTGGTAGGCCGGATCCGCCTCGATCAGGTCGAAGCGCTGCAGGATCATCGACACCACCAGCATCGCCTCCTGCATCGCAAAGGGTCGGCCGATGCAGGCGCGCTGGCCGTTGCCGAACGGCTTCCAGGCGTTCGGCGGCAGCTGTTCCATCAGGCCCGGATCGAAGCGCTCGGGCCGGAATTCCTCGACATCGTCTCCCCACACCGCCGTATCCCGGTGCAGCATGGGCGTGAGCACCATCAGGGTATCGCGCCGGGTGATGGCGTACCGACCACCAATGACCGTGTCTTCGAGCGGCTTGAGAGCGAATGCCGGCGCCGTCGGCCAGATGCGCAAGGACTCCATCAGGATCTGCTCGATGTAGCGCAGGCGCCCCAGATCCTCCACGCGCGGCAGTTGATCGCCCAGAACCTCGTCGACCAGGGCGCGCGCCTTCGCCAGCACGCGTGGATTGCGGCACAGGAAGTACATGACGAAGGACAGCAGGCCACTGGTGGTCTCGTGCCCGGCGATCAGGAAGGTGACCATCTGGTAGCGGATGTTCTCGTCGGACAGCCCCTCGCCCGTGGCCGGGTCGCGTCCTTGCAGCATCAGGCCCAGCAGGTCCTTCTTGCCCGCGGCGTCCGGGTCGCGCCGCCGCTCGGCGATCAGGCGCTCGGCCACTTCGCGCATCAGGCGCAGGTCATCCTCGTACTGGCGCCGACGCCGCAGCATCAACCTGTTGGCGATGTCCGGGCGGCGGTCGCGCGCACCGGCCTCGGCCAGCGCGTCGACCATGGCGCCGACGAAGGGATGCATGCCCTCCTGGTAGAAGCTGTTGAAGCGGTAGTCGAAGGCGCACAACGCGATGGTGTCCAGCGTCAGTCGCGTCATGTCCTCGGTGACCTCGATCACGTGATCGGAACCGAAGCGCTCCCAGCGCAGCAGCATCTGGTCGGCGATGTCCAGCATCTGGTCGAACATGCCGCGCATGCCCAGCGGACCGAAGGCGGGCATCAGGATGTGGTGTGCCTTGGCCCAGTTGGGCTCTTCGGTCCGTGCGGTGAACAGGCCGTCGCCGGCAAAGTCGCGGATGTTCTTGAGCGTCGCGTGGATGCGCTTGTCGAAGCGCTTTTCGTCGCACAGCTCGTCGACCAGCTCCTGCGAGCTGACCAGGGTCAGCATCTTGCCGAACAGTTCGAGCTGGTAGATCGGTCCCATGATGCGCGCCTGGCGCATGAAACCCTGGATTGGCGCCTCGCCGTCGATCGCGCGCAGGTTGCCGATGAACGGATCGCCCTTGGGCTGGGGAATGGGAACGGTGTCGCGGGTCATGCCTGCCTCCTTGCAACGCGCAGCCGGCCCGGCGAGCAGGGATCGGCCAAGGCCGGCATGGTACGGGAAGCGGCTGCGTGCCGGGCGGCGCACGCTCAGCCGGCGTGGTGGCGCCCGGGGTCGTAGTCGAAGCGCGCGCCCTGCGTCAGCAGCCAGTCGGCCACCGCCGATGCGTCGTTCAGGTCGAGCAGCGGCAGCTCGGTCGCCTGCGGCAGGCGCTCGGGGCTGTCGGTGGCGATGGCGACGACGCATGCATCCCCAGGATACAGCGCGGCCTTGCCGGCATCGGCGCGCCAGACCTCGATCTTGGGCAGCTCGCTGGCGCGAAAGCCCTCCACCAGCACCCAGTCCACGCCACCCGACAGCTCGGCGATGAGCTGATGCACGCCGAGCTCGAGCTCATGCTCGAATTCGCGCATCAGCGCAAGGCGATGGCGCGAAGCGATCACCACCTCGAACGCACCCGCCTCGCGGTGACGATAGGTGTCCTTGCCAGGCCGGTCGATGTCGAACTTGTGGTGCGCGTGCTTGACCACCGACACGCGCAGGCCGCGCGCCCGCAGCAGCGCGATCAGCCGCTCGATCAGCGTCGTCTTGCCGGCGCCGGAATAGCCGGCAAACACCGCCACCCTCATGCCAGCGCCGCCCTGCCGTCCGGTCCTTGCACGGCGCCCGCCATCAGGCACAGGCCTCGACAATCAGATGCTTGACGCGCGTCGCATCCGCCGGCAGCACGCGCACCCGGCGCGGCAGCGTCTCGATGCCTTCGAACTGCGGTGGCCGCTCGGGTGGGTGCCCCAGCGCCTCCTCGATGGTGGCGGCGAACTTGATCGGCAGCGCCGTCTCCAGCACGATCATGGGCACGTCGGGCCGCCGGTGCTCGCGCGCCACCTTCACGCCGTCGGCGGTGTGCGGATCGATGGTGACGCCGTGCGCCTCGAACACCGCGCGGATCGTCGCCAGGCGGTCGGCGTGCGTGCTGCGGCCGCTGACGAAACCGTAGCGCGCTGCCGCTCCGGCAAAGGCCGGATCGCCGCCGAGGTCGAACTGACCCGCGGTCGCCAGCGCCTCGCCGAACAGGGCACGCACGCGCGCGCTGTCGCGCCCGACCAGATCGAACACGAAGCGCTCGAAGTTGCTCGCCTTGCTGATGTCCATCGACGGGCTGCTGGTTTCGTGCGTGTCGGCGGCGCCGCGCACCCGATACACCCCGGTGCGGAAGAATTCATCGAGCACGTCGTTCTCGTTCGTCGCCACGATGAGCCGGCCGATCGGCAGGCCCATCTGGCGCGCCACGTGGCCGGCGCAGACGTTGCCGAAGTTGCCGCTCGGCACGGCAAAGTCGACCGTCTCGTCGTCCGAGGCCGTGGCACTGAAATAGCCCGCGAAGTAGTAGACCACCTGCGCCAGCAGGCGCGCCCAGTTGATCGAGTTGACGGTGCCGATGCGCAGGCGGCGCTTGAACTCGAGATCGCTGCTCACGGCCTTGACGATGTCCTGGCAGTCGTCGAACACGCCCTCGATGGCGATGTTGTGGATGTTGGCGTCCTGCAGCGAGAACATCTGCGCCTGCTGGAAGGCGCTCATGCGTCCGTGCGGGCTGAGCATGAAGACGCGGATGCCGCGCTTGCCGCGCATCGCGTACTCGGCCGCACTGCCGGTGTCGCCGCTGGTGGCGCCCAGGATGTTCAGCGTCTCGCCGCGCCGCGCCAGTTCGTACTCGAACAGCTGGCCCAGCAGTTGCATCGCCATGTCCTTGAAGGCCAGCGTCGGGCCGTTGGAGAGGGCCTCGAGGAACAGGCCCGGCTCCAAGGCCTTCAGCGGCGTGATCTCCGGCGTGCCGAACACCTCCGCGGTGTAGGTGCGCGCACAGATGGCACGCAGGTCGGTCGGCGGGATGTCGTCGATGTAGAGCGACAGGATCTCGAACGCCAGCGCCGCGTAGCCCTGCTCGGCGTGGATGCGCCGCAACGCAGCCAGACGCACGGCGTCGACGTGCGGGTAGTGATCGGGCAGGTAGAGGCCGCCGTCCGGCGCCAGCCCCTCCAGCAGGATGTCGCTGAACGTGCGTGGTGTCGCGTCGCCGCGGGTCGACAGGTAGTTCATGGTCTGATGCGAAGGCACGATCGAACTGACAAATGACGGATGGCATCGCCGCGCTGCAGGGACACGCCCGGCAACACACCACGGGGCCGGGTCGCTGCGTTCGGGCAACGCTGGGCAAGCGCTCGCGAAGCGGCGCGCCCTGCTCCATCAGCATGCGATGCGAGGCGCGTGGAAGACTTCTTCAGCCTTGCCTTGGACCCAGTCGCCAGCACCCAGCAGGCCCGACTTGGGTGCCAGTGGCCGGGTTTTCCCCAGCCACGGTACGCGTCCTCCCTTTGGGCTGAAGAATCAGAGCAACTCCGGGGATGCTTCACGCCGAGTGCCCACCCCGCTCCATGTCATCCGCGACGCATGAAACGACACGGCGCCGCTGGCCGCGAAGCAGGCCATTCGCGGCACCCGTGGCCAGGGTCTCCCGGGCCACTGGGTGCGCCCCCCTTCCAGGGGGATGGAGCGCAGCGACACAGGGGGTGTCCCATTTCACGCCAGCTCCTCCTTGCGGATGCGCACGATCGGCGCCAGCACGGCCGGCAGCCCCTGCATGCGCGCCAGCGCCTGGTTCATGGTGCCTTCGCGCGTCTCGTGCGTCAGGATGATCAGGTCGGTGTGGTCGGGCGTCGGCTCGCCCGCGCCGGCGTCCGTGCCCGCCACCACGTCGGCCTCGCGCTGCAGCAGCGCATTGATGCTGATGCCGGCCTCGGCCAGGATTCCCGTGACCCGGGCCAGCACGCCGGCCTCGTCCTTGACACGCAGGCGCAGGTAATAACTGGTCACCACCTCGTCCATCGGCAGCACGCTGACGTTGCGCACCGCGCCCGGCTGGAACGCCAGGTGCGGCACGCGGTGCTGCGGGTCGCTGGTGGCCAGGCGCGTCACGTCAACCAGGTCGGCGATCACGGCGCTGGCCGTCGGCTCGCTGCCCGCCCCCTTGCCGTAGTACAGCGTGGTGCCGACGGCATCCCCGTTGACCACCACCGCGTTCATCGCACCCTCGACGTTGGCGATCAGGCGCCGCGCAGGCACCAGGGTCGGGTGCACCCGCAGTTCGACGCCCAGGCCTTCGCGCCTGCGCGTGAAGCCCAGCAGCTTGATCCGGTAGCCCAGCTGCTCGGCATAGCGGATGTCGGTGGCCGACAGCTGCGTGATGCCCTCCACGTGCGCCTTGTCGAACTGCACCGGGATGCCGAAGGCAATCGCGCTCATGATCGTGGCCTTGTGCGCGGCGTCGACACCCTCGATGTCGAAGGTCGGGTCGGCCTCGGCATAGCCCAGGCGCTGCGCCTCCCGGAGCACGACATCGAAGTCCAGTCCCTTGTCGCGCATCTCGGAGAGGATGAAATTCGTGGTGCCGTTGATGATGCCGGCGATCCACTGGATGCGGTTCGCCGTCAGGCCCTCGCGCAAGGCCTTGATGATCGGGATGCCGCCGGCCACCGCAGCCTCGAAGGCGACGATCACGCCAGCCTGCTGCGCCGCCTCGAAGATCTCGGTGCCATGCACCGCCAGCAAGGCCTTGTTGGCCGTGACCACGTGCTTGCCGGCGGCGATCGCCTCCATCATCAGCGTGCGCGCGATGCCGGTGCCGCCGATCAGCTCGACCACGATCTCGATGTCCGGGTTCGCAATCACCGCGCGCGCATCGGCCACGACCTGCACGCCCGGGCCGACCAGGCCGCGCGCGCGCTCGGTGTCGAGGTCCGCCACCATGGTGATCTCGATGCCGCGCCCGGCGCGCCGGCGGATCTCCTCCTGGTTGCGCACCAGCACGCCATAGGTGCCGCTGCCGACGGTTCCGATGCCCAGAAGGCCGACCTGGATGGGTTTCATGTCCGTGGTTTCTGAGATTCAGGGAAATTCGAGCGCGCCGGCGATCACGCCCGCGCGGCTTCCTTCTTGGCCGCGAGGTCGAGCACCCTGCCCGGCCGGGCCCGGCGCTGGCGGTATTGCTCGAGGAACTTCGCCAGCCGATCGATCGCCTCGCGCAGGTCGCTCTTGTGCGGCAGGAACACGATGCGGAAATGCTGCTGGTCCGGGTAGTTGAAGCCCGAACCCTGCACCAGCATCACGCGCGTGGCGCGCAGCACCTCCATGAAAAACTGGCGATCGTCCTCGATCGGGTACATCTGCGGATCCAGCCGCGGGAACATGTAGAGCGCGGCCTGCGGCTTGACGCAGGTCACGCCCGGGATCGCCGTGATCAGCTCGTAGGCCAAGTCACGCTGCAGCCGCAGGCGGCCGCGCTCGCCCACCAGGTCGTTGATGCTCTGGTAACCCCCGAGCGCCGTCTGGATCGCCCACTGGCCTGGCACGTTGGAGCCGAGCTTGAGGTTGGCCAGCATGTTCAGGCCTTCGATGTAGTCGTGCGCCGGCGCCTTGTCCCCCGACACCACCAGCCAGCCGGCACGGTAGCCGCAGGCGCGGTAGGCCTTGGAGAGCGAATTGAAGGTCAGCGTCAGCACGTCGGTCGAGAGCGAGGCCATCGCCGTGTGCGTGACACCTTCGTACAGCACCTTGTCGTAGACCTCGTCGACCAGCAGCACCAGGTCGTGCTCGCGCGCCAGTTGCACGATGCCGCGCAACAGTTCGTCGGAATACAGCGCGCCGGTCGGGTTGTTCGGGTTGATCACCACGATGCCACGCGTGCGCGGCGTGATGCGGGCGCGCATGTCGGCCAGGTCGGGCATCCAGCCGTTGGCCTCGTCGCAGCGGTAGTGCACCGGCTTGCCGCCCGCCAGGCTGGTGGCTGCGGTCCACAGGGGGTAGTCGGGCGCCGGCAGCAGCAGCTCGTCGCCGTCGTTCAGCAGCGCGTTGACCGCCATCACGATCAGCTCGCTCGCGCCATTGCCCAGGTAGATGTCGTCGATGGTGACGCCCGCGATGCCCTTTTCCTGCGTGTAGTGCATCACCGCCTTGCGCGCCGCGAACAGGCCCTTGCTGTCCGAATAGCCTGCCGAGTCGCGCAGGTTGCGGATCATGTCCTGCACCACCTCCTCGGGTGGATCGAAGCCGAACGGCGCCATGTTGCCGATGTTCAGCTTGATGATCTTCTGGCCCTCTTCCTCCATCTGGCGCGCGGCCTCGACGATCGGGCCGCGCACGTCGTACAGCACGTTGGCAAGCTTGCTGGATTTGGAAAGCGTCTTCATGGGCAAAACCTCGGGCGCGGCGCAGATCGCGGCGGAAAACCTAGAATTGGACCACATTCGCCCGACGCGCACCGCCATGAAGTTCCAGCCGGATCAGTTCGCCACCGCCATCACCGCCTATGGCCAGGGCTGGATCGCCGTGGGCGCCGAGCGCATCGAGCACAGCGTGCTGCTGCAACTGGATGGCGCGCGCACGCGCTGGCCCTGCGCACGCTTCGAAGAGCTGTCAAGCGCCCATTTCGAGCCGCTGGCTGCCAGCGCGCCCGAACTGGTGGTGTTCGGCAGCGGCCTGCGCCTGCGCTTTCCGCCGCCGGGCTGGATCCGGCCGCTGATCGAGGCCGGCATCGGCATCGAGACCATGGACACCGCCGCCGCCTGCCGTACCTACAACATCCTGGCCAGCGAAGGCCGCCGCGTGATTGCCGCCCTGCTCCTCGAAACCGGCAATGTTTGACCAGATCGGCTAAAATGAAGGCTTGGCCGCGTTTGTCGACCTCGCGTCAAGCCCACTTGCCGGACGCGCGGGTTGGCGGGCGCGCGGTGCGGGAACAGAGGCGAATGTAACCCGCGCCGCCCCTCGAAGCATAACGTCCGGAGATTGAGTCCTTATGGCGATTGTTGTCAACAAGCCCCTGCCCGAATTCGAAGCCCTCGCCACCGGCGACGTCAAAGTCACCAACACCAGCCATCTCGGTCAGGCCCTGATTCTGTATTTCTACCCGAAGGACAACACGCCAGGCTGCACCACCGAGGCCATGCAGTTTCGCGACAAGTACAAGGACTTCGTCAAGGCCGGGGCGATCGTGTTCGGGGTCTCGCGCGACAACATGAAGTCGCACGATGAGTTCAAGGCCAAGCTGGAACTGCCGTTCGAGCTGATCGCCGACACCGAAGAGAAGATGTGCCACATGTTCGGGGTGGTCAAGAACAAGATCATGTACGGCAAGAAGGTCAAGGGCATCGAGCGCAGCACGTTCCTGGTCAATGCCGAGGGCATTCTGGTGCAGGAATGGCGCGGCCTGAAGGTGCCGGGCCACGTCGAGGAAGTGCTCAAGGCCGTCAAGGTCCTGAAAAAAGCCGCCTGAGCGTGGCTGCCACCGGCGGCGTCGCCGCCTCTCCTCCCGGCTGGCCCGGCCGCCATCAGGCGCCAGTCCCGGGCTGGACCCGATAGCCGCCCGGCCGCGCCTGGCGGCTTTTTTGTCGCTCCCGGGCCGAACCCAACCCCGATCCATACATGCCCCTGCCCCCACCGCCCACCCGCCGCGGCAGCCGCCTGGCGCCCGTGCCCGCCGCGCCGCACGGCGAACGCGCCCGACCCACCGCCAAGGCATCACCACGCGCCCCGGCGCCGGCCGCGCCGGCGCCTGCGGCGCTGCTGCGCGTGCCCGAGGCACCCAGACCGGCGCCGCTCGCGCCGAAAGCGCCCAAAGCGCCGACGGCGGACACGCCCGCGACCGCGCCGCAACCGCGACCCGCACCCAAGCGTGCGACGCGCTCCAGCGCGGGCGAACCCAAACGCCTGTTCGTGCTCGACACCAACGTGCTGCTGCACGATCCGATGGCGTTGTTTCGCTTCGAGGAGCACGACATCTTCCTGCCGATGGTGGTGCTGGAGGAACTCGACGCCCACAAGAAGGGCACCACCGAGGTGGCGCGCAACGGGCGCCAGACCAGCCGACTGATCGACGCCCTGGCACGCGTCAAGGGGGCCCATATTGCCGACGGCCTCCAGCTGGACGCCACCGGCCACCGCGAAGCCAGCGGCCGGCTTTACTTCCAGACCACACCGCTGGACGCCGTCCTGCCCGCCGTCCTGCCTCCGGGCAAGGCGGACAACCAGATCCTGGGCGTGGTGGCCGCGCTCGGCCAGCAACACGCGCCGCGCCCGGTGGTGCTGGTGTCCAAGGACATCAACATGCGCGTTAAGGCCGGCGCGCTGGGCCTGACGGCCGAGGACTACGAGAACGACAAGACACTGGGCGATGACGAACTGCTCTATTCCGGCGTGCTGCAGCTCGGGCCCGACTTCTGGACGCGCCAGAGCAAGAGCGTGGAAAGCTGGCAGAACGGCAGCGCCACCTACTACCGCATCGGCGGACCGGTGGTGGGCGAGCTCCAGATCAACCAGTTCGTGTTCTTCGAGGCACCCGGCGAGCCCAGCCTGCACGCCCGCGTCACCGAGATCCAGGGCAAGACGGCCGTCCTGCGCACGCTCAAGGACTACACCCACCTGAAGAACGGCGTCTGGGGCGTGACGGCGCGCAACCGCGAGCAGAACTTCGCGCTCAACCTGCTGATGGACCCGGAGATCGACTTCGTCACCCTGGCCGGCACGGCCGGCACCGGCAAGACCCTGCTGGCGCTGGCCTCGGGCCTGACGCAGGTGCTGGACGACCGCCGCTACAGCGAGATCATCATGACCCGCGCCACCGTCAGCGTGGGCGAGGACATCGGCTTCCTGCCGGGCACCGAGGAAGAGAAGATGGGTCCGTGGATGGGCGCGCTGGACGACAACCTGGAGTTCCTCTCCAAGGGCGACGGCAGCGGCGCCGGCGAATGGGGACGCGCGGCAACCCACGAGCTGATCCGCAGCCGGGTCAAGATCAAGAGCATGAACTTCATGCGCGGGCGCACCTTCATGAACAAGTGGATCATCATCGACGAGGCGCAGAACCTGACGCCCAAGCAGATGAAGACCCTGATCACCCGCGCCGGCCCCGGCACCAAGATCATCTGCATGGGCAACCTGGCGCAGATCGACACGCCCTACCTGACCGAGGGCTCCTCGGGCCTGACCTACGCCGTCGACCGCTTCATGGGCTGGCGCCACGGCGGCCATGTGCTGCTCGCGCGCGGCGAGCGCTCGCGCCTGGCGGATTTCGCCAGCGAAGTGCTGTAGCCGCGCTGTCGACGCTGTCCGGTGCAGCGTCGTGCCCTGGCGCGCGCCGGGCGGGACCCGGCCGCACCGGGCTCGCAGCCGGTACAGCGATTCACACATGGCAGGTGCCCATGGCGTTTCGCCATGGAGTCCGATGCGCGACGCGCGGCGGCATTGCAGTGCGTGCGACGGCCGCCAGCATGGCCCGCGAGCCGTGCCTGGCCGGGCGCCTTTTCCTGGCCTTCCTGGTCTCCATGCGTGCCTGGAGGAGCGAAACGCCGCACTAGGGTTTACCTGAGTCACCAGACATGACGATAGTCATAAACTGGCCATCGGCGCATCCCCATGGGCGCATTCTTGGCCGGGGGCAATACGCCGAACCAAGGAGACCAACTCATGGACATGAACCGACGCCAGTTCTTCCGCGTCAGCGGGGCTGGGTTGGCGGCGTCGAGTCTGGTGGCCCTGGGCTTTTCGCCCACTGCCGCACTGGCCGAGACGCGCGCCTTCAAGCTGACCCACGCGACCCTGTCGCGCAGCACCTGCCCCTACTGCTCGGTCAGTTGCGGCATGCTGATCTACAAACTGGGCGATGACGCAAAGAACGTCACGGAGCACGTGATCCACGTCGAGGGCGATCCGGACAACCCCGTCAACCGCGGCTCGCTGTGCCCCAAGGGTGCGGGCGTGCTGGACATGATCAACTCGCCCTCGCGCGTCAAGTACCCCGAGGTGCGCGAGCCGGGCAGCAAGGAATGGAAGCGCATCAGCTGGGACGACGCGCTCACCCGCATCGCCACGCACATGAAGGCCGATCGCGACGCCAACTTCCAGCAGAAGAACGATGCCGGCGTCACCGTCAACCGCTGGCCCACCGTCGGCTTCCTGATCTGCAGTTCCTCCTCCAACGAATCCAGTTATCTTTCGGTCAAGGTCGCGCGCGGCCTTGGCATGATCGGCATCGACACGCAAGCTCGGGTTTGACACGCGCCGACGGTGACCAGTTTGGGTCCCACATTCGGTCGCGGAGCGATGACCAACTCCTGGACGGACATTCGAAACACCGATCTCGTCCTCGTCATGGGCGGCAATGCCGCCGAAGCCCACCCGGTCGGCTTCAAGTGGGTGGTGGAAGCAATGGAAAAGCGCAAGGCCCGACTGATCTCGGTCGACCCGCGCTTCAACCGCACCTCGGCAGTCGCCGACCTGTATGCGCCGATCCGCAACGGCAGCGACATCGCCTTCCTCGGCGGCATCATCAACTGGCTGATCTCGAACGACAAGATCCACCACGACTACGTCAAGTTCAACACCGATGCCACCTTCCTGCTGAAGCCCGGCTTCAAGCTCGAGAACGGCTTCTTCAGCGGCTACGACGAAGCGCAGCGGAAGTACGACAAGTCGAGCTGGGGCTACCAGCTCGGCGAGGACGGCTTCATCAAGACCGATGACAGCCTGCAGGACCCGCTGTGCGTCTACCAGCAGCTGAAGAAGCACTACAGCCGCTACACGCCCGAGATGGTGAGCAAGATCTGTGGCACGCCGCAGGACAAGTTCCTGAAGATCTGCGAAATGCTGGGCGAGATGTCCGCGCCCGACAAGACCAGCACCATCCTGTACGCGCTGGGCTGGACGCAGCACACGGTGGGCAGCCAGAACATCCGCACCATGGCCATGATCCAGCTGCTGCTGGGCAACATGGGCCGCCCGGGTGGCGGTGTGAACGCGCTGCGCGGCCACTCCAACGTGCAGGGCGTGACCGACATGAACGCCTACGCGGAAGTGTTCTCCGGCTACATGAGCGCGCCGACGGACAACGACACCGAGTACCAGAAGTTCCTCGCGCGCAACACGCCCCGCGGACTGCGACCGAACCAGTTCAACTACTGGAGCAACTTCCCGCGCTTCTGGGTCAGCCTGATGAAGTCGTACTACGGCAAGTCGGCGACCGCGGACAACAACTTCTGCTACGACTGGGTGCCCAAGCTGCAAGGCGGCTACGACGTCATGCACATGTTCGAGCTGATGCACCAGGGCAAGATGGCCGGCTTCATCTCGCAGGGCTTCAACCCGCTGGCGACCGTTCCCAACAAGAACAAGCTGAACGCGGCGCTGGCCAAGCTGAAGTACCTGGTGATGATCGATCCGCTGGAGACCGAGACCGCCGACTTCTGGCAGAACCACGGGCCTTTCAATGACGTCAAGCCCGAGGACATCCAGACGGAGGTGTTCCGGCTGCCGAGCGCCTGCTTTGCCGAGGAAGAAGGCACGTTCACCAATTCCAGCCGCATCGCGATCTGGAAGAACCGGGCCATCGACCCGCCGGGCGAGGCCCAGGTGGATTCGGAGATCATCGCGCGCCTCTTCATGCGCCTGCGCAGGATGTATGCCAAGGACGGCGGCACCTTCCCGGACCCCATCCTCGGCATGGACTGGCCCTATGTGCGGCCCGAGGTCCCGTCATCCGCCGAGCTGCTGCGCGAAATCAGCGGCAAGGCGCTGTCGGACGTGCTGGCACCGCCCAACCCGAACGACCCGGCGGCGCCCCGCGCGGTGCTCGTCAAGGGCGGCCAGCAGGTGCCGGGTTTTGCCATGCTGCGCGACGACGGCTCGACCGCCTGCGGCAACTGGCTTTATTCCGGTTGCTGGAGCGAGGCTGGCAACCTGACGGCCCGGCGCAGCCTGGACGATCCGTCCGGCCTGGGCGTCTACCAGAACTTCGGCTTCTCCTGGCCGGCCAACCGCCGCATCCTGTACAACCGCGCCAGCGCGGACAAGAACGGCAAGCCCTGGGCCGAGAACAAGAAGTACATCTGGTGGGACGGCAGCAAGTGGACGGGCTACGACGTGCCGGACATGCTGCCGACGGCGGCACCGGAGCTCGGCATGGGTTCGTTCATCATGACGCCCGAGGGCGCGGCGCGCCTGCACGCGGTCGGCATGGCCGATGGCCCGTTCCCCGAGCACTACGAGCCGTTCGAGAGCCCGATCGGCGTGAACCCGCTGCACCCCGACAACCCGAAGGCCACCAGCAACCCGGTGGCGCGCGTGTTCAAGGGCGACATGGATGCCTTCGGCAAGAAGGAGGAGTTTCCGTATTCGGCCACCACCTACCGCCTGACCGAGCACTTCCACACCTGGACCAAGCACGCCCGGATCAACTCCGTGCTGCAGCCCGAGGCCTTCGTGGAAATCAGCGAGGAACTGGCCAAGGAAAAGGGCATCCGGCACGGCGACAGCGTCAAGGTCAGCAGCATGCGCGGCCACATCGTCACCAAGGCGGTGGTCACCAAGCGCATCAAGCCCTGGGACGTCAACGACCAGAAGGTCCACCTGGTGGGCATCCCGTTCCACTGGGGCTTCAAGGGCCAGACCAAGAACGGCTACCTGGCCAACACGTTGACGCCATTCGTGGGAGACGCGAACTCGCAGACGCCGGAGTTCAAGGCCTTCCTCGTCAACATCGAAAAGGTGTAAGCCATGTCCAGTCTGCAAACCCAGGACGTGGTCGCCCGATCGGCCACGACGACCCCACCGCCCCAGGTACGCTCGCACGTGCCCGAGGTGGCCAAGCTGATCGACATCTCCAAGTGCATCGGCTGCAAGGCCTGCCAGGCCGCCTGCATGGAGTGGAACGACCTGCGCGATGAAGTCGGCACCAACGTCGGTGTCTACGACAACCCGGCCGATCTCACCGCCGAATCGTGGACCATCATGCGCTTCTACGAGGTCGAGGAGGAGCCCGGCAACCTCGAATGGCTGATCCGCAAGGACGGCTGCATGCACTGCGAGGATCCGGGCTGCCTCAAGGCCTGCCCTTCTCCGGGGGCGATCGTCAAGTACGCCAACGGCATCGTCGACTTCATCAGCGAACACTGCATCGGCTGCGGCTACTGCATCAAGGGCTGCCCGTTCGACGTGCCGCGCATCAGCACCACCGACAACAAGGCCTACAAGTGCACGCTGTGCTCGGACCGGGTCGGCGTCGGGCTGGAGCCGGCCTGCGTGAAGGCCTGCCCCACGGGCGCCATCACCTTCGGACCGAAGGACGACATGGTGGCCAATGCCGAGCAGCGCGTGTCCGATCTGAAGGAGCGCGGCTACAAGAACGCAGGCCTCTACAACCCGGCCGGCGTCGGCGGCACGCACGTCATGTACGTGATGAAGCACGCCGACAAGCCCGAGCTCACCGGCCTGCCGCGAAACCCGACCATCAGCCCCTGGGTATCGGTCTGGAAGGGCTGGACCAAGCCGGTGGCGCTGGCAGTGATGGCGGGCGCCGCCTTCACGGGCTGGTTCCACTACCTGCGCAAGGGCCCGCTGGAAGCGCCCGAGGATGATGAGCAAACCGCGGACCAGGGCCATGGCGGCCAAGGAGGTCAGTCATGAAGAAGACCATGCTGCAACGCTATACCGGCGCCCAGCGCTCCAACCACTGGGCTGTCGTGACCTGCTTCGTGCTGGCCGGCGTCTCGGGGTTCGCGCTGTTCCACCCGGCGCTGTTCTGGCTCACGGCGCTGGTCGGCGGGCCGCAGTGGGCGCGCATCCTGCATCCCTACCTGGGGATCGCGATGTTCCTGCTGTTCCTGGCCATGTTCTTCATGTTCGTCGGAGCGAACGTCTGGCGCAAGGAGGACTCGGCCTGGCTCGGCTCGGCCGGCAAGCTGATCTCGCAGGGCAATGCCGCGCAGATGCCGGCGGTGGGCAAGTACAACGGCGGCCAGAAACTCGTGTTCTGGATCTTCACCTTGTGCCTGATCGTGCTGCTGGCCACCGGCCTGCTGTTCTGGCAGGCCTGGTTCGCCAGCGACGTGCCGATCGGGCTGCAACGCATCGCCGTCGTGCTGCACGCGATCGCCGCCTTCGTGCTGGTGCTGGCGGTGATCGTGCACGCCTATGCCGCGATCTGGGTCAAGGACACGGTGCATGCCATGGTGCGCGGCACGGTGAGCGCGGGCTGGGCCAAGCATCATCACCCGCTGTGGTATCGTGATCAAATGCAGGGCCAGTCGGCCAAGACCAAGTGATTTTTCCCTGAACCCTCCAATGCTGCAACTGCCTGCCGGCCCCGTGCCGGCGGCAGTTCTTTTTTTGCCTTGACCTCCAGACCCGACCCCTCCAGCCTGCCCTCGCCCGAGGAAATCCTCCTGCGCTCGGGCACCGACATCCCCTCCTTCCTGCCGCCGCGCCCGGCCAGCCTGTTTGCCGAGCGCGCGCTGCGCCTGCGCGAGCGTTCGGCCAGCCACGCCATGCGCGACTACCTGCTGCTGATGGCCGTGGTGTGCGAGGCGCAGCACGCGCGCGCGCAGCGCCTGCCGGCGATCGCGCTGCCCAACGCCGCGCAGGTTGCCGCGGCGCGCGCCAGCGGTCAGCCCCTGCTGTCGGCGGTGGACTGGCCGCGCGACCCGCTCTGGCGCGCCGAACTGCACGCGCTGCTGCGCCAGGTGCTGGACAAGCTGCCGGCCGACAGCCCGGCCCGCGACGGGGTGCAGGCCGTGCTCGACATGCCCGACACCACGCTGGAGCACCAGGCCGAGCGCCTGCTCGCCGGCATCACCCTGGGCCTGGACATGGCGGCGGCGCCGCTGATCGCCGCGGGGCTCCAGCTTTACTGGACCCAACTCGTCGCGGCCACCGCGCTGGGGCAACCGGACGCCTTCGACGCCAGCGGCGAACGCACCCACTGCCCCTGCTGCGGCAGCCTGCCCACGGCCAGCATCACGCGCGTCGGCAAGGGCCTGCACGGCCAGCGCTACCTGCATTGTGCGCTGTGCAATGCCGAGTGGCGCCTCAAGCAGGTCACTTGCACGCACTGCCTCGCGACCGAGGGCATCGAATACCAAGCGCTGCAGGCGCTGGCGGCAAGCGCCCCGGCAACCGAGCGCGCCGCCATCGAGGCCGAGACCTGCAGCCACTGCCATCACTACCTCAAGATCATGCACATGGAGGGCGACGGCCACGTCGAGCCGGTGGCCGACGACCTGGCATCGGTGACTCTGGACCTGCTGGTGTCGGACGCCGGCTACACGCGCCACGGCACCAACCTGATGCTGCTGTTCGGCGAAGGCGACGCGTCCCCCGAGGCCGGCTGATGACGCCGCCCGGGCGCAGCCCGACCCAGGACGCGGCGGTCCCACGCGCCAAGCGGGTGCGGCCAACCGACTTGCCGGCGCTGGACAGGCTGCTGCGATCGGGCGGCCCGGCCGCGCTGGTGCAGGCGCACGGCCATACGCTGGTGGCGGGCGAAGCGCGTGCCCTCCTGGCCGCCGTGCGCGAGCACGCGCTGGCCGGCACGCTGGCACCCGAGGCAATCGAGATCGATGCGCTGGCCCGTGCGCTCGAGCAGCGCATCGAGGCGCGGCTCGCGCCGCGCCTGCGCCGCGTGCTCAATCTGACCGGCACGGTGATCCACACCAACCTCGGGCGCGCCCTGCTGCCCGAGGCCGCACGCGCGCACCTGCACGCCGTGCTGGCGGCCCCAAACAACCTGGAGTACGACCTCGCCAGCGGCGGCCGCGGCGAACGCGACAGCCTGGTCGAGGGCCTGCTGTGCGAGCTCACCGGCGCCGAGGCCGCGACCGTGGTCAACAACAACGCTGCCGCCGTGCTGCTGGTGCTGGCGGCGCTGGCGCACGGCCGCGAAGCGATCGTCTCGCGTGGCGAACTGGTCGAGATCGGCGGCGCCTTCCGCATGCCGGACGTGATGGCCAGCGCGGGCGCGCGCCTGGTCGAGGTCGGCACCACCAACCGCACGCATCCGCGCGACTACGAGCGCGCCATCGGCACCGACACCGCCGTGCTGATGAAGGTGCACACTAGCAACTACGCGATTGCCGGCTTCACGCGTTCGGTGGACGAGGCCGAGCTGGCGCCGATCGCGCACGCGCACGGCCTGCCGCTGGTGAGCGACCTCGGCAGCGGCGCGCTGGTGGATCTTTCGGCCTGGGGCCTGCCGCGAGAGCCGACGCCACGCGAAAAGCTGGTCGCCGGTTGCGACGTCGTCACCTTCAGTGGCGACAAGCTGCTGGGTGGCCCGCAGGCCGGCCTGATCGTCGGCCGACGCGTCTGGATCGACCGCATCCGCCAGCACCCGATGAAGCGCGCCCTGCGCCTGAGCAAGCTGCCGCTCGCGGCGCTCGAGGCCACGCTGCAGCTCTATCTGCGCCCCGAACTCCTGCCACGCGAACTGCCCACGCTGCGCCTGCTGACGCGTCCGCTGGCCGACATCGAAGCCATGGCACGCGCCATCCAGCCGGTGCTGCAGACGGCAGTCGGCAGCGCCTGGCACATCGAGGTGCAGGCCATGCAGGGGCAGATCGGCTCCGGCTCCCTGCCGGTGGAACGCCTGCCCTCGATGGGCCTGGCCATCGCGCCGAAGGGCGAAACGGGCACCGGACGCGCGCTCGAACGGCTGGCGCGCGCCTTGCGCGCCCTGCCGATGCCGGTGATCGGCCGCATTCGCGAGGATCGCCTGCTGCTCGACCTGCGCTGCCTGGAAGATGCCGAGGCGCTGACCGGCCAGTTGCACGCCCTCGACCTGGATGCAGCCTGAGCACGACACACGGGAATCGGGCCTGGCCGGCCGGCATGGCTGCCTTTACCTCGTGCCCGGCCCGCTCGACCACGGCTGCGCCAGCCAGGCGCCGCTGACGGACGTGCTGCCGCAGCAGACCCTGGCCGTGGCCGCCCGGCTCACGCACTGGATCAGCGAGAACGCGCGCAGCACGCGCGCCTTCCTCAAGCGCGTCGATGCGCTGGTGCCGCTGGCGCGCCCGCTGCAGGAAATCGAGATCACGGAACTGCCGCGCGCGGCGCACAAGCACGGCGACCATGGCACGACCGGTGCCCGCTTCGACGCGCGAGCCCTGCTGGCGCCAGCGCTCGAAGGCCACGACATCGGCTTGGCCAGCGAAGCCGGCATGCCGGCGATCGCCGACCCGGGCAGCTCGGTGGTGCGCGCGGCGCACGTGCTCGGCCTCGCCGTGCGCCCGCTGGTGGGCCCGGTGTCGCTGCTGCTGGCGCTCGCCGCCAGCGGCCTGAACGGCCAGAACTTTGCCTTCGTCGGCTACCTGCCGCAGCAGCCCGAGGCGCGCCAGCAGCGCATCCGCGCGCTCGAGCAGCACGCCCGCCGCAGCGGCCAGACCCAGCTCTTCATCGAGGCCCCGTACCGCAACCGTGCCCTGCTGCAGGCGCTGCTGCAGACCCTGCAACCCGACACCCGGCTCGCGGTGGCCAGCGGCCTCACCCTGCCCGAGGCGCAGGTGCGCAGCGAGCCGGTGCAGCAGTGGCGCCGGCAACCCGCACTGGCCAGCGAAAGGCTGCCCGCGATTTTCGCGATCGGTGCATGATCGGTGCCTGGCCTGCCGCGGCTGGCGAACCCTGCGCAGGCGGGCGCACAGCCGCGGCGCGCCAACGCCTTGCACCATGCCGGACCCGATTCCAGACCCCAGTGCAGCCGCCGGCCTGAGCAGCCGGCAAGCCACCGAGCGGCTGGCGCGGTTCGGCCCCAATGAGCTGCCCGACACCCGGCCCAGCCTGCTGCGCAACGCCCTGGCCAAGCTGTGGGCGCCGGTGCCGTGGATGCTCGAGCTGGCGGTGCTGCTCGAACTCTGGCTCGGCAAGCATGTCGAGGCGGCCCTGATCGCGGCGTTGATCGTGTTCAACGCCGTCGTCGCGCTGGTACAGGAAGGACGCGCGCGCAACGCATTGGCGGCACTGCGCTCGCGCCTGGCGCTGAACGCCACGGTGCGACGCGACGGCACCTGGGCCACCCTGCCGGCGCGCCAGCTCGTGCCGGGCGACCGCGTCAAGCTGTCGCTCGGCGACGTGGTGCCGGCCGACTGCCTGCTGCAGGCGGGCCAGGTGCTGCTCGACCAGTCGATGCTGACCGGCGAATCGGTGCCGGTCGAGGCCGGTCCCGGCGCCAGCGCCTGGGCCGGCGCGCTGGTGCGCCGCGGCCAGGCCGAAGCCCTGGTCAACGCCACCGGCGCGCGCACGCGCTTCGGCCGCACCGCCCAGCTCGTCGGCAGCGCCCACGTCATGGGCACGCAGCAGCATGCGGTGCTGCAGGTGGTGCGCAACCTGGCGCTGTTCAACGGCACGGTGATCGCCCTGCTGGGCTTGTACGCCTGGCAGCGCGGCCTGGCGCTGGTCGAGATCGAACCGCTGGTGCTCACCGCCATGCTGGCCTCGATCCCGATCGCCCTGCCCGCGACCTTCACCCTGGCCGCGGCGCTGGCGGCGCACGCACTCGCCGAACGCGGCGTGCTGGCAACGCGCCTGTCGGCGCTGGACGAAGCCGGCACCCTGGATGTGCTGTGCTCGGACAAGACCGGCACGCTGACACTGAACGCACTGCAGGTGGCGCGCATCGTGCCGGCCAGCGGCCTGGACGCGGCGCAACTGCTCACACTGGCCGCGCTGGCAAGCTCGGACGGCGGCAGCGATCCGGTGGACGCCGCCGTGCGCGCTGCCTGGACCGCCGCGGCCGGCCCCAGCCTGCCGCAACGCCTCGCCTTCGAGCCCTTCGACCCGGCCACCAGGCAGGCCCGGGCGCTCTACCGGGACGCAACCGGCCAGGAGGCCAGCGTCGCCAAGGGCGCCTACGCCACCCTCGCAGGGGCAGCGACGCCGGACGCAGAGCTGCAGGCTCAGGCACAGGCGCTGGAACGCGAGGGCCTGCGCGTGCTGGCGGTGGCCACCGGCGCCGCGCCAGCGCTGCGGCTGGCCGGACTGGTGGCGCTGGGCGACCCGCCACGCCCCGATGCCGCCGCGCTGGTGCAGCGCCTGCGCGAACACGGCGTGCAGGTGCTGATGGTCACGGGCGACGCGCCGGGCACCGCCGCCGCCGTCGCGCATGCCGTCGGCATCGGAGGCACGCTCTGGTCGCCGGGCCCGGATGCCACGCCACCGGCCGGCCATGCCGTCTACGCCGGCGTGCTGCCCGAAGACAAGTTCCACCTGGTGCGCGCACTGCAGCAGGCCGGCCACACGGTCGGCATGTGCGGCGACGGCGCCAACGACGCGCCAGCACTGCACCAGGCCCACATGGGCATCGCTGTCGCGCAGGCCACCGACGTCGCCAAGGCGGCGGCCGGCCTGGTCCTGACCACTCCCGGCCTGAGCGGCGTCATGGCCGCGATCGAGGAAGGGCGGCAGACTTTCCGGCGCGTGCAGACCTACGCGCTCAACTCGATCATCAAGAAGGTGGCCACGGTACTGTTCATCGCGCTCGGCTTCGTCATGACCGGCAACGCCATCCTCACGCCGCTGCTGATGATCATCTATCTCGTGGCGGGCGATTTCCTGTCGATGGCCATCGCCACCGACCGCGTGCAGGCCGCGCGCACGCCCAACGTCTGGCGCATCGACGCGCTGACCGGCGTTGCCGTGGTGCTGGGCCTGGCCCAGCTCGGCTTTGCCTGCGCACTGCTCGCCTGGGGCGCCTTCAGCCTGCGGCTGGAAGCGGGACGGTTGCAGACACTGGCCTTCCTGACCCTGGTGCTGGCCGGGCAGGCGACGATCTACGCCATCCGCACGCGCGGCAGCCTGTGGCAGACCCGGCCCAGCGCCTGGCTGGTCGGCGCGTCGCTGCTGGACGTCGCGGTCGGGGTGACGGTGGCGGCCAGCGGATGGTTCAGCGCGGCACTGCCCGGGCGCGTGATCGCCGGCGTGCTCGGCGCCGCCCTGCTGCTGACCCCCTCCTCGCGGCACTGCGCGCGCTGGCGGCGCGCCGGCTGCGACTGGGCTGACAGCCGGAGCCCGGCCCCCGGCCGTTTCAGCTTCCGCTGCCCGCGCCGACGGCTCAGCGCAGCGTCGGCAACAGGCGCAGGGCGCGCACCGCACCCTCGCCAAAGGCGGCGCCGAAGCGCTTGGCAAAGCGCTCGGCCAGGTTCTCCTTGTTGGTGTAGTCGACCAGCTTTTCCTGCTTGACGACGTCGCGTGCCACCGAGTCGAGGCTGCCATAGCCGTCCGCCAGCCCGAGGCCGATGGCCTGCTCGCCAGTCCAGAACAGGCCACTGAAGGTTTCGGGCGTGGCCTTCAGGCGCTCGCCACGGCCACGCTTGACGACGTCGATGAACTGCTGGTGGATCTGATCCAGCATGGCCTGCGCATAGTGCTTCTGCGTCTCGGTCTGCGGGCTGAACGGGTCCAGGAAGCCCTTGTTCGCCCCCGCCGTCAGCAGGCGCCGCTCGACGCCCAGCTTGTGCATGGCATCGACGAAGCCGAAGCCGTCCATCAGCACGCCGATGCTTCCGACGATGCTGGCCTTGTCGACGTAGATGTCGTCGGCGGCCGAGGCGATGTAGTAGGCGGCCGAGGCGCAGGTTTCCTCGACCACGGCGTAGATCGGCTTGTCGTGCAGGGCGCGCAGGCGGCGGATCTCGTCGTTGATCAGGCCGGCCTGCACCGGGCTGCCGCCGGGCGAGTTGATCAGCAGCACCAACGCGCGCGAGCCGGGGTCCTCGAGCGCGCTGCGCAGCGCCGGCAGCACGTTCTCGGCGCTGGCCTCGCCGCGGTCGGCGATCTCGCCGCGGATGCTGACGAGCGCCGTGTGCGGGCCGCTGGGCGCGGCCGCCGTGCGCCACGCGTCCGCGGCGACGGCCCAGACCAGGGCGGCGAACAGCAGCATCCACAGCAGGCTCTTCGCCATGCGCCAGCGCCGCACCGCGCGGCGCTCGCGCAGGTCGGCCTGCAGCAGCCGCTCGATCGCCTCGCGCTCCCAGTGGATCGTCTTGGCATCCGGGGTGATTTCATGGTCCATGGTGTTCCTGGTGCAGTGCTTCGCACTGTCGGGTTCAGGCCCGGGTCGCGGGCCGCAGTCCGGGGAAAGATAGCGGGTCGGCGGATCGACGCGGTTTCAGAATGCAATCGGCCGCAGGATCGCGGTCGGATGCCAGTACACCATCCCGCCCTGTTCGCTCAGGGCGATCTTGACCAGGCCGCCCTGGCACGGCCCGGCGACGCCGGCGCCGGTGTCGGGCGCATACACGGCGCCGTGCGCGGCGCACAGCAGCCACTGGCCGGTGTCGTCGAAGATGCGATTGGGCTGCCAGTCGAGCTCCAGCGCGACGTGGGTGCAGCGGTTCAGATAGGCGTGCGCTCGGCCTTCGAAGCGGATGGCAAAGGCGCGACAGTTCTCGCCTTCGTATTCGACGTCGAAGGGCACGGCCAAGCCGCCCTCCGCCAGCTCGTCGGCGCGGCACAGCGCGATTGGATCCAATGCGGTTTCAGTGGTCATGAGGCAAGCGTTTCAATTGTGCATGACGCCCGCGCCGGCCACGACGCATGGAACGGCCGTGTTCCCTTGGCCGCGAAGCAGGCCATGCCAGCGGCAGTCCTGGCCGGGGCTTCCCCGATCCCTGGCCGCGCCCCCTTGACGGGGAACGCGCAATATCGCGCGGCAGGTGGCGCCACGGGGGTGTGTCACTTCACGCGTTCTCGCTCAGCCACTGGCGCAGTTGCGCCACCGAATGGGCGACGAAGGCCGGCGCCAGCGCGGCAAAGTCGGCGGGTTCGTGGGCGCCGTAGCTGACGGCGACGCTGGCACAGCCGGCGTTGACGGCCATCTGCAGGTCGTGCGTGGTGTCGCCGATCATCAGGGTGCGCCGGGGCTCGGCGCCGAACTCGCGCATCAGCTCGTGCAACATGCGCGGGTCGGGCTTGCCGGCGGTCTCGTCCGCCGTGCGCGATCCGTCGAACACGCCGGCGAGCTGGCGCGAGGCGAGCACCTCGTCCAGGCCACGCCGGCTCTTGCCCGTGGCCACCGCCAGCCAGTGATGGCGCGCACGCAGTTCGGCCAGCAAAGACAGCACGCCCGGGAACAGGCTGATGTCGTGCTGGCGGCGCAGGTAGTGGAAGCGGTAGCGCGCCGCCAGCTCCGGGTATTTCGCCGGCGCCACATCGGGCGCCGCCTTGGCCAGTGCCGGGGTGAGTGCCATGCCGATCACGTAGGCCGCGGCCTGGTCGCTGGGCCGCGCACCGCCGACGTCGACCACCGCCTGCTGGATGCAACGCGTGATGATGGCGGTGGAATCAAACAGCGTGCCATCCCAATCGAGGCAGATCAGATCGAACTGGTGCGGGCGGCTCATGGGGACGGCACGGGGATGGGCAGATGCAGATCGGCGGGCAGTTCGGCGCGCAGTTCGATGCGCTCGCCGCTGGTAGGATGGGTGAACTGTAACCGCCAGGCATGCAGGAACATGCGGCGCAGGCCTTGCCGAGCCAGCGCCTTGTTGCGCGCGAAGTCGCCGTACTTGTCGTCGCCCGCGATCGGATGTCCCTGCGCCGCCAGGTGCACGCGGATCTGGTGCGTGCGGCCCGTGCGGATGGTGACCTCCAGCAGCGTGAAGCCGGGCAGGCGCTGGCGCACGCGGACCAGGCTGATCGAGCGCACGCCGTCCGGATCGCCGCGCGCCACGGTGCGCACGCGCCGCTCGCCGTCCTCCTGCAGGTATTTGTGCAATGGCTGGTCGATCACCTTCAACCGTTCGGGCCAGTCGCCCAGCACCAGCGCGAGATAGGTCTTGTCGATGCTGCGCGCGCGGAACTGGTCCTGCAGGTGCTTGAGCGCACTGCGCTTCTTGGCGATCAGCAGCACGCCGCTGGTTTCGCGGTCGAGCCGGTGCACCAGTTCCAGGAAGCGCGCGCCACCGGGCTGCTGGTAGCCGCGCGCGCGCCGCAGCTGCTCGATGACACCGAAGCTCACGCCCGAGCCACCGTGCACGGCGACGCCGGCGGGCTTGTCGATGGCGATCAGGACCTCGTCCTCCAGCAGCACCGGGAACTCGCGCGCCGGTGCCGCCGGTCCCGCGGACGCACCGGGCCGCTGCGCCACGCGCACCGGCGGCACGCGCACCTGGTCGCCCTCCCGCAGGCGCGTGTCGGCGCCGGCCCGGCCACGGTTCACGCGCACCTCGCCGGAGCGGATGATGCGATAGACGTGGGTCTTGGGCACGCCCTTCAAGTGGCGCAGCAGGAAGTTGTCCAGCCGCTGGCCACTGCTCTCGGCGTCGACCGGAATGATCGCCACGCCCGGGCGCGCTGGCTGGCCCACGCCCTCGGCGTTGGCACCTATAATGCGATTCACTGGCAAGTCGCCGCAAGTGGTTGAATCCGGATTGGAAGCTGCAACCCGGAAACGGGAAGTCTATTCCAGTCCCTGATTGCCGCGGCCCGCCAGTGACAAGGTCGATGCCCCCTGCACGCGAAAGCGCGCCACCGCATGCCCGGTGGCCCCGCCGGAAAAGCGCAGGAACGGTCGACGCGAAGAAACACCCGACTCGGAATACCCCGGCGCGCGGGCTGCTGCAAGGCAGGCCGGCGCGCCCGATCGAAGCGAGACACACGTGATCCTGTTGGCTTGGATGATGGCTCTGGGACGCTGGCTGCGGCTGGTGTTCGCAGCGCCCGTTCGCACGCCGGCCCGCGCGCCCATGGCGCCGCTGGCCACCGGTGCCGAACCAGCCTGCGCGTGTCTGGCACCGTTCGCCCCCATGCTGTACGCCAGGCCCCCCGAACGGGGGCGCTGAACCTGCCGACCAGCATCCGGCCAGTGTGCTGCCACACCGGTCCGGCCATTCCGTCCGTTTCAACGCGCCGTCCAGGGCATCCGGGGTTCCCGCAGGGAGCCGGGGACTGCTTTTGAATGAAGGAACACGCATCATGAAACGGATGCTGATCAATGCCACGCAGGCCGAGGAACGCCGGCTGGCGATTGTCGATGGGCAGAAGCTCCTCGACTACGAAATCGAGATCGAGGGGCGCGAACAGCGCAAGGGCAACATCTACCAGGCGGTGGTGACCCGCGTCGAACCGTCGCTCGAGGCCTGCTTCGTCGACTACGGCGAGGAACGCCACGGCTTCCTGCCGTTCAAGGAGATCTCCAGGCAATACTTCCCCGAAGGCGTCTCCGTCAGCCAGGCCAAGATCCAGGACGTCATCAAGGAAGGCCAGAACCTGCTGGTGCAGGTCGAGAAGGAAGAGCGCGGCAACAAGGGCGCAGCGCTCACCACCTTCATCTCGCTGGCCGGCCGCTACGTCGTGCTGATGCCCAACAACCCGCGCGGCGGCGGTGTCAGCCGGCGCATCGAGGGCGAGGACCGGGCCGAGCTGAAGGAGGCCATGGACCAGCTCGAATATCCCAAGGGCATGAGCATCATCGCCCGCACCGCCGGCATCGGCCGCAGCGCGCCCGAGCTGCAGTGGGACCTGAACTACCTGCTCAAGCTGTGGGACGCGATCGACGGCGCCGCCAAGGCCGGCAAGGGCGCCTTCCTGATCTACCAGGAAAGCAACCTGGTGATCCGCGCCATGCGCGACTACTTCAACAGCGACATCGGCGACATCCTGATCGACACCGACGACATCTACGAGCAGGCACACCAGTTCATGAGCCACGTGATGCCCGAGCACGCGGCCAAGGTCAAGCGCTACCGGGACAACGCGCCGCTGTTCTCGCGCTTCCAGATCGAGCACCAGATCGAGTCGGCCTACTCGCGCACCGTCACCCTGCCCTCGGGCGGCGCCATCGTGATCGACCACGCCGAGGCGCTGGTGGCGATCGACGTCAACTCGGCGCGCGCCATCAAGGGCGGCGACATCGAGGAAACCGCCACGCGCACCAACCTCGAGGCCGCCGACGAGGTGGCGCGCCAGATGCGCCTGCGCGACCTCGGTGGCCTGATCGTGATCGACTTCATCGACATGGAGGAGAGCAAGAACCGGCGCGAGGTGGAAAGCCGCCTGCGCGACGCGCTGCGCCAGGACCGCGCGCGCGTGCAGTTCGGCTCGATCAGCAAGTTCGGCCTGCTCGAGATGAGCCGCCAGCGCCTGAAGCCCGCGCTGTCCGAAGGCGCTTCCATCCCCTGCCCGCGCTGCGGCGGCTCGGGCCACGTGCGCGACACCGAATCCTCCGCCCTGCAGATCCTGCGCATCATCCAGGAAGAGGCGTTGAAGGACAACACCGCCGCCGTCAGCGTGCAGGTGCCGGTCGAAGTGGCCAGCTTCCTGCTCAACGAGAAGCGCCCCGAGATCGCCAAGATCGAGCTCAAACAGCGTGTCAACGTCACCCTGGTGCCCAACAAGACGCTGGAGACGCCACACTACAAGCTCGAGCGCCTGAAGCACGACGACCCCCGCCTGGACGACATCGATTCCAGCTACAAGCTGGCCGAGGAATTCGAGGACCCGACCCACGTCACCCGCCGCAGCCAGGAGCCGACGAACCGTCAGCAGCCCGTCATCAAGGGCGTGCTGCGCGACGAGCCGGCGCCGCTGCCGGTGCCCAAGGTGGAAGCCGAGCCGGTCCCGGCGCCGACGGCGGCGCCAGCGGTCGAAGCGGCCGCCAGTGGCGGCCTGATGGGCTGGCTGAAGAACCTGTTCGGCGTGGCCCCGCCACAGCCCGAACCCGCCCCGGCAGCGGCGCCCGCAGCAACGGCGACGGAGAAGCCGCGCGAGCGGCGCAGCGAGCGCTCGGGTGAGCGCTCGGGTGAGCGCTCCAGCCAGCGTCGCGGCGGCCGTGGCGGCCGCGGCGGCGAGCGTCGAACCGGCCCCCGTGACGAGCAGGCCGAGCGGGCCGATTCCACCGAGACGGCCGGCGGGGAAGCGCGCAAGTCGCGCGACAGCGGCCGCCGCTCCGGTGAGCGCGGCGAACGCGTGGAACGTGGCGAACGCAGCGAACGCGGAAGCCGCGAGCGCCGCGAGGAAGCCCACGCTGCAGAGAGCCGCGCGCCCGACAGCGGCGAAGCCCGACGCAACGGCAACGGCGCCGAGGCGGGACGCCCGGCGCGCGGCGAGAGCCGGCGCGGCCGCGGCCACGGACGCAGCGACGGTCCCGCCGAAGCCGAGGCCGCCGTGCCGAGCGACGCAGTCGCGCAGGTGCAGGACGCCGCCGGGACGGGTGAGTCGCAGGGCGCACCCACGGAGGAGCGACGCGAGCGCCGTTCGCGCAATGGCCGCAGCCGACGCGATGGCGGTGAGCGCAGCCAGGCCCCGGTCGCCGAAACCGAGGCTCCGGCCCCGCAGCCTGCCGCCGAGGGCGCGCCGGAGCCGGCCACGGCGCCGCGCTCCTACTTCACGCGTGGCCGCGACGCTGCGCCGGTCGTCGAAACCGAGGTGCCGACCGCACCGGAGCCGGTTGTCGCAGCCGAACCCGAGCCGGTTGCGCCCGCGCCCGCGGTCCCTGCGCCGGTGGCCATGCCGATCGAGGTGGCGCCGCCCTCCCTGGCCGAACCGGCGCCCCTGCCACGGGCGCATCGGTTTGCGCTGCCGGTGGAGCAACTCGGCCAGATCGCGGACGCCGCGGGCCTGCAGTGGGTACAGACCGACGCCGAGCGCGCCGCCGCGGTCCAGGCCGCCATCGCCGCCGAACCCGCGCCGATCCATGTGCCGCGCGAGCGCCCCGCCCCGATCGAACTCGACGAAGGTCCACTGGTCCTGGTCGAAACGCGCAAGGATCTGGGCGCGATGCAACTGCCGTTCGAACATTGAACCCGAATCCGGCAGTCGACCGCCCGTGAACGTCGTCAAGGGCGCATGAACGCTGGCGTTGACTCCCTTGACCATGTTCAGCTGTTCGATGAGGGAGCCATGTGCGCCGGCACCACCCTCGCCGTTCCATGCGGCGTGGCTCGCCGCGCTGCCCAAAGGCGCTCAGGTGCCTTGGGGGCGCGGCGCTCCCCCTTGCCTGGCACGCCGGAAGCAGCACCGGCAGGCGCACCCAACTGCCGGAATCAGGACAACGCTGAACCCGGCTGGCGTCGGCGTGACGCATGCCGGTTGCGCGATGGAAGCGCAGCGAAGGCATTGGCCATGCGTCATCCGAATGCGAGGCCGTACCATGCATCGTGGATCATGCAACCTGGCATGACGCACGCGACTGCCGTCCGATGCTCCCGCCATCGGCGGCGATTCGCGCCGATAGCGGGAGTCTAAACATAGTTTAGAGAAAATGAATTAGATTTTTTCATAGACGAAAACTATAATTTCATCACTCGACCCAGTATCTTCATCAACGCAAGGAGAGCGCATATGTCCCTAATCAACACCAAGGTCCTGCCGTTCAAGGCCCAGGCTTTTCACAATGGCAAGTTCGAGGAAGTCACCGAAAAGAACTTCTCCGACGGCAAGCAGTGGTCGGTCGTGATCTTCATGCCGGCCGCCTTCACCTTCAACTGCCCGACTGAAATCGAGGACGCCGCCGACCACTACGGCGAGTTCCAGAAGCTGGGCGCCGAGGTCTACATCGTCACCACCGACACGCACTTCAGCCACAAGGTGTGGCACGAGACCAGCGACGCCGTCGGCAAGGCCAAGTTCTACCTGGTCGGCGACCCGACGCACCAGCTCACCAACAACTTCGGCGTGCATATCCCCGAGGAAGGCCTGGCGCTGCGCGGCACCTTCGTGATCGACCCGAGCGGCACCATCAAGACCATGGAAGTGCACTCCAACGAGATCGCGCGTGATGTGACCGAAACGGTGCGCAAGCTCAAGGCCGCGCGCTACACCGCCGCCCATCCGGACGAGGTCTGCCCGGCCAAGTGGAAGGAAGGCGAGAAGACGCTCAAGCCCTCGATCGATCTGGTCGGCAAGATCTGATGACCCGCGCCGCCTGGCGGCGCCGCGATGACCTCGCCCCACTTCGATGACGCGTCCGAGGACGCCTGACGACAAACATCATGGCGCGCCAGTGCCGTCATCGAAACCGAAGGCGAAATCATTTCGTCATCCCGATCAACGGCCGAACGGCGAAGGGGCGCGTGCACCTGCCGTTCGGCTTTTTGTCGGCCCAACCAGCCGCCTGCGCTTGCCCAGAAAGCGCGGGCTGGCATCAGACAAGGAGTCACCACCATGTTGGACCAGGAAATCAAGCAACAACTCGCCGCCTATCTCGAGCGCGTGCAAGAGCCGTTCGAGATGGTGGCGACCCTGGGCGAGGACGCCAGGTCGACCGAGCTGCGCGAGCTGCTCGAGGAAATCGCCGGCATCCGCCCCGACAAGATCACGCTGCGCACCGACGGCCAGGACGCGCGCGTGCCCTCGTTCACGCTGGCGCGCCCCGGCAGCGGCACGCAACTGCGCTTTGCCGCGATCCCGATGGGTCATGAGTTCACCTCGCTGATCCTGGCCCTGCTCTGGACCGGTGGTCACCCCCCCAAGGTCGAGCCTGAGGTGCTGGAGCAGATCCGGGCACTGGACACCGACCTCGACTTCGAGGTCTACATGAGCCTGTCCTGCCACAACTGCCCGGACGTGGTGCAGGCACTGTCGCTGATCAGCATCCACAACCCGCGCATCCGGACCACCATCATCGATGGCGGCATGTTCCAGCAGGAGATCGAGGCGCGCGAGATCATGGGCGTGCCCGCGGTGTTCGAAAAGGGCAGGATGTTCCACAGCGGTCGCATCACGCTGGAGGAGATCCTGCAGAAGATCGACACCGGCGCCGCGCAGCGCGACGCCGAGAAGCTCAGCGCAAAGGCACCGTTCGAGGTGCTGGTCATCGGCGGTGGCCCGGCCGGTGCCGCGGCCGCCATCTATACCGCACGCAAGGGCCTGCGCACCGGCATCGTGGCCGAGCGGTTCGGCGGCCAGGTCAACGACACGCTGGACATCGACAATTACCCTGGCGTGCCGCACACCACCGGCCCCGAATACGCAGCCCAGCTCGGCGTGCACGTGGCCGACTACGAGATCGACGTCATGAACGCCCAGCGCGCGGCCGCGCTGGTGCCGGCGGCGCAGCCCGGCAGCCTGGTGACGGTGAAGCTGGACAACGGCGGCGAACTGCGCAGCCGCACCGTGATCCTGGCCACCGGCGCGCGCTGGCGCAACGTCGGGGTGCCGGGCGAGGACGAGTACCGCACCAAGGGCGTGGCCTACTGCCCGAGTTGCGACGGCCCGCTGTTCAAGGGCAAGGACGTGGCCGTGATCGGCGGCGGCAACTCCGGCATCGAGGCCGCGATCGACCTGGCCGGCGTGGTCAGGCACGTCACGGTGCTCGAGTTCATGCCCGAACTCAAGGCCGATGCGGTGCTGGTGAAGAAGCTCCACAGCCTGCCCAACGTCAGCGTGCACACCAACGCCCAGACCACCGAGATCACGGGCAGTGGCGGCAAGGTGGACGGCCTGAACTTCCGCCACCGCGGCGACGGCAGCGACGCCCGCGTCGAACTCGAGGGCGTGTTCGTGCAGATCGGCCTGGTCCCCAACACCGAGTGGCTGGGCGATGTGGTCGAGCGCACGAAGTTCGGCGAGATCGTGGTCGATGCGCGCGGCGCCACCAGCGTGCCGGGCGTGTTCGGCGCGGGCGACTGCACCACCGTGCCCTACAAGCAGATCGTGGTCGCCGCCGGTGCCGGCTCGACCGCCGCCCTGTCGGCGTTCGACTACCTGATTCGCACGCCCGCGCCGCAGGCGGCCGAGGCTTCGGAACTGGCGCCGGCGTGACCGGGACGACGCATGAAGGATGATCCCGCGGCGCTTCCACGAGGAAGCGCCCGCGGTATCGTCGGCTGGCAGCCCGCTCTTGCAGCGGGCTTTTTCATGCCTGCGCGGCTTCGCGCCAGGCCTGCGCCGCCGCGGCGTCGTCACCGCGCTGCTCGGCCAGGCGCGCCAGCGCGCACCAGGCGTTGCGGCGCAGCGGCTCGTCGTCCAGCGTGCGTACGGCCTGGCCCAGCAGCAGCTGGGCGCGGCCCCACAGGCCGCGCTGCACGCAGCTCATGCCCGCCAGATACTGCAGCAGTGCGTCACGCGGCGCCGCCTGCTGCGCCGTCTCGATGCGGCCGAGCCAATCCTGGTCGGACGCTTCGCGCGTGCTCGTCGCCATGGCCAGTTCAAGCACGCGCACCAGGCGCGCGCGCTGCGACTCCGTCCAGGCGTCGGGCACGGCCTGCATCTGGTCCCAGGCCGGAACCAGCCAGTCGCGCACGCGCTCCGGTGCGAGCTGCAGCGCCAGCCCGTGTTCGGCGGCGCCCAGCGCCAGTTCGGGCAGTGCGCGCTCGCGTGCGTCCAGCCCATTCCAGATCTGGAGCAGCTGCTCCGCATCGGTCGCGCGGGCAATCTGCTCGGCCGCCAGTGCGCGCAGCAGGCTGGCTGCGCCCACGGGCGAGAACGCCCCGTGCTTGGCCAGCAGGCGCGCGGTGTCCATGGCGTCGCCCAGGCGTCCTGCCTGGCGCGCCGCCTTCAGCTTCAGGCGCAGCGCTGCGGTGCGCCGCTGGGCGCCGCTGGGCAACTCGGCCAGTCGGGCCAGCGCTGCGTCCGGATCGCGCTCGTTCAGCGCCCATTGCGCCGCGCGCAGCAGCACGGCCTCGCGCAGTTCGCCGGGCGCCCGGGCGTTGGCCAGTGCTCCTTCCAGGTGCTGGTTGCGCGTGATTTCGTCCTGCAACGCATGGGCGCTTTCCGCAGCAGTCAGGTGGGCCAGCGTGCGCAGCGCCAGCAGGGTCGACGGCGACGTCTCGCCCACGGCGCGCCCGGGCTGTTCCGGCACGCGCGCCAGCACCTGTTCGGCGGCCTTGCGGGCGCGCAGGTAGCGGCCCGCGGCCAGCTGCACACGGGCGTCCAGCATCAGGATCTGGGTGGCGCGCTCGCGTTGTTGCGCGCGCCAGCGCCGCGCCTGGCGCGGCAGCTCGGCCAGCGCCGCCAAGCCGCGCAGAGCCGCGTACCAGAAGGCGAACAGGACAGCCAGCAGCAACAGCGCCAGGTTGACCGACAGGTCGACGCGGTGCGGGGGCCAGAACACCGTCACCGTGCCCTCGTTGTCGCCGGCAAACAGGGCCAGCGTCACCGCGGCAATGAACAGGCCGATCAGCCACAGGGCAGCGCGCACGGCGGACGATCCTAGCGCTCGGCCGCCGCCATCGCGTTGGCCAGCGCGACCAGGGTGTCGTCCAGTCGCGGCAGTTCGGCCGCGCGCGTGCCGCCCTGGATCTGCTGCAACAGGGTGGCTGCCGCCTGGGTGCGACGCGAGGCGGTGTCGAACCAGGTGCCGAGCGCCCGCGAAGCGGCCGACAGGTCGGCGCGCGCCGCGTCATACTGCCGCACCAGGATCGCCAGGCGCGCGCCTTGCAGCCGCAGCTTGAGATTTTCGCGCACGAAGAAGGCCTGCTCCGGACTGAGCATGCTGGCGTCTGGCTGCTCGACGCGGCTCACGCGCACCAGCGCGCGCGCCTCGTCGGCCACCGCGCCGAGCCAGCGGCGCCACCAGCTCGGGCGCTCGGGGGCCTCCTCGTCGGGCGGCGCGGCTGCCCGGCCCGGCCCGACCGCATTGGCTACCGGCAGCTTGTCGACATCACGCAGCAACTGGTCGATGCGGGCCAGCAGGCCCGCCGTGTCCGGCGTGCTGGCGTTCTGGATGCGCTCCAGGTCACGTGCCACCGCACGCACCACCGGTGCCAGGCGTGGATCGCCGGCACGCGCCAGGCGTCGGTCAGCACTGCGCAGCGCAAGCAGCAGGGGTTGTGGACTGCCGGTGAGCTGTGCCTGGTCTTGCGCCAGGCGCAGGCTGGCCTCAAGGTCGGCCGCCAGGTTTTCGTCGCGCGCACGCGCCACGGTACGCACCAGCTCTTCCATCTGGGCTCGATAGGCAGCCAGGTCCGTGACGCGGCCATCGAGCGCCGCCAGCTTGCCCAGTGCATCGCGCACCTCGGTTTCGGCCTGGCGCGCCAGCGTGCGCGCCTCGACCGAGTGGCTGACCGCCTCCGAGCTCTGGCGTGCCAGCTGTTCCTGCATGGCCGAGACCTTCTGCCACAGCAGCACCGCCAGAGCCAGCGCCAGCGCCGCCAGACCCCAGGCCAGCCAGAGCCCAAGGCCAGGAGCCCGCGGAGCGACCAGCGCAACGGGTGAGATGGCACCGCCCTGCGGCGCCACGGGGGGCGGCGATGCGGACTGCGGCTCCGGCGTCATGCCAGGGATTCTATCGACGCCAGCACGTCCGGCAGCGCCGGCCGCGTCTCCTGGACACGACCAAAACCCCAGCGGCGCGCGGCCTCGGCGATGCGCGGATGGGTCGCCAGGGCGCGCGCGCCACCCCAGTCCACACCCGGCAGCGCCTGCGCCAGGTTCTCCACCGACTCGCGGCTGCTGAACAGCCACCAGCTGCCGTCGCGGGCTGCTGCCCGTGCCCGCGCCTGCTGAAGTGCGTCCAGTCGCGCCGGAGCACGTCGGTACGCGGCCACCTGTTCAACCAGGGCTCCGGCCGCCTGCAGCTGCTGCGCCAGCCACTCGCGCCCGGCGAGCCGACCGCTGGCGTCGGCGCCGCGCACGATCAGCATGCGCCGGCCGGCCTGCACCTGCGCGGCAACACGCGTCCACAGCGCCTCGGAATCGAACTGCCCGGCATCCGCTGCCGGCGCGTCGATGCGCTCGGGCGGCCAGCCGGCCTGCAGCAGCGCCGTGGTCGTGCCCGGCCCGGGGGACCAGGCCCGCGTGCTGATCGCCGCGAGCGCCGGCTCGCCACCCGATCGCAGGAAACCGGCCACCGCATTTCCGCTGACGAACATCGCCGCGGCATAGGCACCCAGCTGCTCGCGCGCCGCGCGCAAGGTGCCCGCCATCGGCTCGGCCACGATCTCGATCAGCGGCAGTGCCTCGGCGCATACGCCCGCGGCGGCGAGTTCGCGCATCCAGGCGGACGCGCCCGGCGCCGGCCGCGTCACCAGCAGGCGCAGGGCGCGCGCACCGCTCATGGCCGCGGGCTGCTCAATGCGCCCCGCCCGCACGTAGCTCGGCGGCGACGCGAGCTCCCAGCGCCTCGGCTTCCTCGACCCCAGCCGCGTCCGCCTCAGCCCTTGCGCGCACCAGCCGCGGCGCACCGTCGGGGTCGCCCCAGGCGGCGCACAGGACCATGTGCGTGCCCTGCAGGGTGGCGTGCGCCGCCAGCGGCATCGAGCAGCTACCCCCCATGGCACGGCTGACGGCGCGCTCGGCAGCGGCGGTCAGGCTGGTGGCCGGGTCGACGAGTGGCGCCAGCGCAGTACGCAGGTCGTCGCGCTCGGCGCGCGTCTCGATGCCCAGCGCGCCCTGTCCCGCCGCCGGCAGCATTTGTTCCGGATCGAACACGTGGCGGATGCGCTCCGCCAGGCCCAGGCGCTTCAGCCCCGCGGCCGCCAGCACGATGCCGGCGTACTGCCCCTCGTCCAGCTTGCGCAGCCGCGTGTCGAGGTTGCCGCGCAATGGCTCGATGCGCAGGTCGGGCCGGAGCGCACGCAGCAGCACCGTGCGACGCAGGCTGGAGGTCCCGACCACGGCGCCGGCAGGCAGGTCCTCCAGGCGCGCGTATTGCGACGACACCCAGGCGTCGCGCGGGTCCTCGCGCGCCGGCACGCAGGCCAGCACAAAGCCCTCGGGCAGCTCCATCGGCACGTCCTTGAGCGAGTGCACGGCGAGGTCGGCGCGGCCGTCCTCCAGCGCCGTCTCCAGTTCCTTCACGAACAGCCCCTTGCCGCCGACCTTGGACAGGGTGCGGTCGAGGATCTGGTCGCCGCGCGTGGTCATGCCCAGCAGGCGTACCGCGTGGCCCTGCTGCTCCAGCAGCGACTTGACGTGCTCGGCCTGCCACAGGGCCAGGCGGCTTTCGCGGGTGGCGATGGTGATGTTCAGCGACATGGCGGCGATGCTACCGCTGAATGACGGACGACCCATGACGAATGACTTCGCCGCTGCGCGGCTTCGACCCGGATCCGGCAGTTGGAAGCACCCGCCAGTGTCGATCCCGGCGAGCCAGGCCAGACGCGAGGAGGCCGCGCACTGGTGTGGAACGCGACGAGCAACGCCGCATGGCGCGGCGCGGATGGCGCTGGCGGGTGCATGGCGCGCTCAGCCAACCGGTGAGCGTGATCGCAGCGGCCAGGTTCCGTGTTGATGCAGCCCTGGACAAGTCCACCAGCGGTCGGCTGCCGGATTCAGGTTGAACGATGAACGACCGGAGCGCGATGCCGGGTCCAGCGGTCATGTCGGCACAGCCGCCGTCATCGAAGCGCCAGCGAGGCCATTCGTCATCGATCATTCCCCCAGTGCCGCCCGCACCGCCGCGACCTGGCGGCGCGATACCGCCAGCACCTCATCCACGCCGGCCAGCTGCACCGCCCAGCCCTCGCCCTCCTCGGCATCCTGGTGGCGCACCAGGGCGCGAATCGCGGTGCGCGCCACGAGCGCGTTGCGGTGGATGCGCAGGAAACGCTCGCCATGGCGCTCCTCCAGCTGCCCCAGGCTGCCATCGAGCAGGTGGCTGGCCTCGGTGGTGCGCACCGTGACGTACTTGAGCTCGGCCTTGAAATACAGCACCTCGGCCAGCGGCAGGCGCAAGGTGCGCCCGCGCTCACTGATCAGCAGCCATTCGGACTCGGGCTCGGCCGCCGTCGTAAGTCCCGCCTGCGCCAGGCGCTCGACCTTCTGCAGCGCCGCCTGCAGGCGTTCCAGCCGCACCGGCTTGGTCAGGTAGTCGACGGCCTCGATCTCGAAGGCCTTGACCGCATGCTCGGCATGCGCGGTGACGAACACCACGGGCGGCGCCTCGGGCAGCGCGCGCCAGGCCGCGGCCAGCTGCACGCCATCGGCACCGGGCATGTGGATGTCGAGCAGTGCGACGTCGAAGGGCTGCGCCTGGCCCTGGACCAGGCTCATCGCCTGCGCCGCGTTGCCGGCCTCGCCGGCCACCAGTGCCTCGGGCGCACGGCAGTCGCCCAGCAGCGTGCGCAGGCGGCTGCGCGCCAGCGGCTCGTCGTCGACGATCAGCACGCGCAGCGTCATCCGGCCTCCTTCGCCGGCAGCGGCACCTCGATGCGCGCCTGGTAGATGTCGTCCACCAGCGCCGTGCGAAAGCTGCCTTGCAGGTCGTGCAGCAGGCGCAGCCGGTCGCGCACGTTGGCCAGGGCGATGCCCAGCCCGGCCTCGCCCTGCCCCGCCGGCACGGTGTTGGTGACCTTGATCAGCGCCATGCGGCCGCGCAGTTGGGTCGAGATGCGCAGCTGGGCGCCCCCGGGGCTGGGCTCGACGCCATGCTTGATGGCGTTCTCCACCAGCGGCTGCAGGATCAGCGAAGGCAGGCGCGCGGCGTTGGCACCGGGATCGAGCGCCCATTCGACGCGCAGGCGTTCGCCGAAGCGCAGCTGCTCGATCTCCAGGTAGCGGCGCGCGAGCTCGATCTCCTGCGCCACGGTGGAGCCGTCGTCGTGCTCGGCCAGTGCATGGCGGAACAGGTCGGCCAGGTCCTCCAGCACCAGCTCGGCCTGCGCCGGCTCCTCGCGCACCAGCGCGATCGCCGTGTTCAGCGTGTTGAACAGGAAGTGCGGCCGGATGCGCGCCTGCAGCTCGGCCAGGCGCGCCGTCGTCGCCGCCGGCACGCGCCCGCGCGCGCGCCACAGCAGGCCGGCCACCAGGCCCGCCGCCAGCAGCGCGCCGGTGCTCGCGCTGGCCAGCCAGGGCGGCGCCTCCAGCAGGCCGAGCAGCGCCAGCGTGCCGCAGGCGTAGAGCCCGGCCAGCGCGCCCAGCGCCACGCCGGCCGCCATCTGCCAGGGCCAGCGCAGCCGCGCCAGCCAGCGCTTCAGGCCGCAGGCCGTGACCAGCCACAGCAGCGTCGCCGGCAGCGCGCCGCCGGTCAGCAGTGCCACGCGCGCCAGCCAGTCGGTCGGCGAGGTCGCCGGATACATCAGGCCGGCCGCGATCACCCCCTCGACATACAGCACGGCGCGCAGGATCACGCCCACCTCGCAGGCGTCGAACACCAGCAGCGGCGCGCCCGGCGCCGGTGGGCGGGGCGGCTGCGTCAGCTCGGCGAAGCCCGATAGAATTTGCGAATCCTGCATGGACGGTATCCAGACCCGCGCCAGTGTAGGCCGACCCGGGCCGCCCCGGGCCCGATCCGGCCGCCCTGGCCGGCCGCTGGCCCCGCCAGCCGCCACTTGTTCACACCCGCATGTCCGACAACCAACTCGACAAGAAGTCCCAGGCCTGGTCGGCCCTGTTCTCCGAACCCATGAGCGAGCTGGTGCAGCGCTACACCGCCAGCGTGTTCTTCGACCAGCGCCTGGCCAACGCCGACATCGACGGCAGCCTCGCGCACGCCGACATGCTGGCTGCGCAGGGCATCATCAGCGCGCAGGATCTGGCCGACATCCAGCGCGGCCTGGCGCAGATCCGCGGCGAGATCGAGCGCGGCGAATTCGACTGGCAGCTGGCGCTGGAGGACGTGCACCTGAACATCGAGGCGCGCCTGACCCAGCTCGTCGGCGACGCCGGCAAGCGCCTGCACACCGGCCGCAGCCGCAACGACCAGGTCGCCACCGACATCCGCCTGTGGCTGCGCGGCGAGATCGACGGCATCACCGGGCTGCTGCGCCAGCTTCAAGGGGCGCTGGTCGACGTGGCGGAGCAGAATATCGACGTCATCCTGCCCGGCTTCACGCATCTGCAGGTGGCCCAGCCGGTCAGCTTCGCGCACCACCTGCTGGCCTACGTCGAGATGTTCGCGCGCGACGAGCAGCGCATGGGCGACGTGCGCAGGCGCGTGAACCAGCTGCCGCTGGGCGCGGCGGCGCTGGCCGGCACCACCTACCCGCTGGACCGCGAGCGCGTGGCGCGCACCCTGGGCATGGAAGGCATCTGCCAGAACAGCCTGGACGCCGTGAGCGACCGCGACTTCGCGATCGAGTTCGCCGCCGCCGCCAGCCTGGTGATGGTGCACATCAGCCGCCTGAGTGAAGAGCTGATCCTGTGGATGAGCCAGAACTTCGGCTTCATCCGCATCGCCGACCGCTTCACCACCGGCAGCTCGATCATGCCGCAGAAGAAGAACCCCGACGTGCCCGAGCTGGCGCGCGGCAAGACCGGCCGCGTGGTCGGTCACCTGATGGGCCTGATCACCCTGATGAAGGGCCAGCCCCTGGCCTACAACAAGGACAACCAGGAGGACAAGGAGCCGCTGTTCGACACCGTCG
>NZ_DAOKZG010000021.1:0-47525 GCF_035325765.1 Ottowia sp. | reverse complement strand
GGTGGCGCGCACCGGGTGGCCCTGCTGGCCGAACACGTCCCACAGCGTGACCGGGCAGGACGTGGGCGCGGGCAGGTCGATGCCGCGCTCCTTCAGCACGTCGGCGATCTTGCCCTCGATGCGCCCGCTCTGGCTGATGCCCGTCAGGTCGCCCTTGACGTCGGCCATGAACACCGGCACGCCGATGGCCGAGAACGCCTCGGCCATCTTCTGCAGCGTCACGGTCTTGCCGGTGCCGGTGGCGCCGGTGATCAGGCCGTGGCGGTTCGCCAGGCCGGGCAGGATGGCGGCCTCGGTGGCGCCGTGGCGGGCAATGAGCAGGGGTTGGGCCATGACGATGTCTCGCGTGCGGATGGGGGAAACTAGAATGAATAGTTGGATTATCGAGCGACAGTCACCGACGGAGGATTTGACGTTCATGGCGGGTCACAGCAAATGGGCCAACATCCAGCACCGCAAGGGGCGCCAGGACGAGAAGCGCCAGCGCATCTGGACACGCGTGGTGCGCGAGATCATGGTGGCGGCGCGCGCCGGCGGCGGCGACCCGGCCACCAACCCGCGCCTGCGCCTGGCGATCGACAAGGCGAAGGCGGTCAACATGCCGGCCGACACCATCAAGCGCAACGTCGACAAGGCGACCGGCAGCCTGGAAGGCGTGACGTACGAGGAAATCCGCTATGAAGGCTACGGCGTCGGCGGCGCGGCGATCATCGTCGACACCATGACCGACAACCGCGTGCGCACCGTGGCTGACGTGCGCCATGCCTTCAGCAAGCACGGCGGCAACCTGGGCACCGAGGGCTCGGTGGCGTTCCAGTTCCGCAACGTCGGCCAGTTCTTCTTCGCGCCCGGCACCAGCGAGGAGCAGGTGATGGAGGTGGCACTGGAGGCCGGTGCCGGCGATGTGATCACCGACGACGAAGGCGCGATCGAGGTGCTGACCGACCCCGCGCAGTTCGAGGCCGTCAAGCAGGCGCTGGAAGCGGCGGGCCTGGTGCCCGAACTGGCCGAGGTGACCCTGCGCGCCGACAACACCATCGACCTCGCGGGCGACGACGCCGCGCGCATGCAGAAGCTGCTCGACGTGCTGGAGGACCTGGACGACGTGCAGAACGTCTTCCACAACGCCAACCTGGACCTGGGGTGAGGCGCGCACCCTGGGTGCTGGCCGTCCTGGTCCTGCTGCTGGCGGGTTGCGGCGGCGACGTGTCGTGGTGCTTCGACAGCGGCTCGGGCGCGGTCTCGGCCGGCTCGGATTTCGACGACTGCCGGCCCAGGCCCGACAATCCGCCGCAGACGCTCACGCCATGACGGCGCGGCGCACGGCACTTCCTGACGTCCAACCATGAAAATCCTTGTCATCGGCTCCGGCGGGCGCGAGCACGCGCTGGCCTGGAAGCTGGCGCAATCGCCGCGCGTGCAGCAGGTCTACGTTGCCCCCGGCAACGGCGGCACGCAGGCTGCGCCTAACCTGAAGAACGTGCCGCTCACGGACCTGGTGGCCCTGCGCGACTGGGCGCTGCAGGAGAAGATCGCGCTCACCGTGGTCGGCCCCGAGCAGCCGCTGGCCGCCGGCGTGGTCGACGACTTCCGCGCGCACGGCCTGCGCATCTTCGGGCCGACGCGGGCCGCCGCCCAGCTCGAGAGCTCCAAGGCCTTCAGCAAGGCCTTCATGCGGCGCCACGGCATCCCGACGGCCGACTACGAGACCTTCACCGACGCCGTCGCGGCGCACGCCCACGTCGAGCGGATGGGCACGCCGGTGGTCGTCAAGGCCGATGGCCTGGCTGCCGGCAAGGGCGTGGTGGTGGCGCAGAGCCTGGACGAGGCGCACGCGGCGATCGACGACATGCTGGGCGGCAATGCGCTCGGCGTGGCGCACAACGCGGGCTCCGACGGGGTGGCCGTGCCGCGTGTCGTGATCGAGGAATTCCTGCAGGGCGAGGAGGCCAGCTTCATCGTCCTGTGCGACGGCAAGAACGTGCTGCCGCTGGCCAGCAGCCAGGACCACAAGCGCCTGCGCGACGGCGACCAGGGCCCCAACACCGGTGGCATGGGGGCCTATTCGCCCGCGCCGGTGGTGACGCCCGAGGTGCACGCGCGCGTGATGCGCGAGATCATCGGTCCGACCGTGCACGGCATGGACCAGGAGGGCATGCCCTTCACCGGATTCCTGTACGCCGGGCTGATGATCGATGCGGCCGGGCGCCCGCGCACGCTGGAGTTCAACACGCGCATGGGCGACCCCGAGGCGCAGCCGATCCTGATGCGCCTGAAGTCCGACCTGGTCCCGGTGCTGCTGGCGGCCAGCGCGGGCGAACTCGACACCGTGGAGCTCGAATGGGATCGCCGCGCCGCACTGGGCGTGGTGCTGGCCGCCGCCGGCTATCCGGCCAGCCCGCGCAAGGGCGACGTCATCCGGGGCCTGCCGGCGCCGGCCGATGATGTCGTGGTGTTCCATGCGGGGACCGTGCTGCGGGACGGCCAGGTCGAAACCGCCGGCGGGCGCGTGCTGTGCGTCACGGCGCTCGCCGATTCGGTGCGCCAGGCGCAGGCGCGGGCCTACGACGTGGCGCGCCTGATCCACTTCGACGGCGTGCAGTACCGCCATGACATCGGCCACGGCGCGATCCGGTCGAGGCATTGAGATGGCCGATTTCAACACCCTGGTGCGTGACTACCTGCTCGGGCTGCAGGCCCGCATCACCGACGCCGTCGAGGCCGAGGATGGCCGCGCCCGGTTCCTGCGCGACGCATGGCACAAGGCGCCCGGCGAACCGTTGCAGGGCGAGGGCATCACGCAGATCCTGGAGGGCGGCGCCGTGTTCGAGCGCGCGGGCTGCGGTTTTTCCGACGTGCGCGGGCCCAGGCTTCCGCCCTCGGCCACGCAGCACCGACCGGAGTTGGCGGGCGCGCCATTCGAGGCCATGGGCGTGTCGCTGGTGTTCCATCCGCTGAATCCCTACGTGCCGACGGTGCACATGAACGTGCGCATGATCTCGGCCGGGCACCCGGGCGAGGAGCCGGTGCGCTGGTTCGGCGGCGGCATGGACCTCACGCCCTACTACGGTTTCGACGAGGACTGCGTGCACTTCCACGCCACGTGCCGCGATGCGCTGGCGCCGCTGGGCGGCGATCTCTATCCCCGCTTCAAGCCCTGGTGCGACGAATACTTCTTCAACAGGCACCGCGGCGAGGCGCGCGGCATCGGCGGCATCTTCTACGACGACTTCGCCGAAGGCGGGCCCGAGCACGGCTTCGCGCTGACGCAAGCGGTGGGCGACGCCTTCCTGCAGGCCTACCTGCCGATCGTCGAGCGGCGCCGCGGCCAACCCTGGGGCGAGCGCGAGCGCCAGCACCAACTGCATCGGCGCGGCCGCTACGTCGAGTTCAACCTGGTGTGGGATCGCGGCACGCATTTCGGCCTGCAGTCGGGCGGGCGCACCGAATCGATCCTGCTGTCCATGCCGCCGCTGGTGGCCTGGCAGCACCAGCGCCGGGCCGAACCGGGCTCGCCCGAGGCGCGCCTGACCGAGCATTACCTGGTGCCGCGCGCGTGGGCGTGACGTGCGATGATAAAATGAGGAGTGATCCCGCGGCTGGCGCGGCATCGATGACAAATGAGAAAGCGCCGGCGCGAGCCTCTGCATGGCGCCTGCGATTCGGAGTGGGTCATTTGTCATCGAAGTGCAGCGCGGCCGCTCGTCCCTTCGTCATGCGTCATGCCTGAGCGCGAGCGGACATGAACAGCACCCCCTCGCGCATCGGCCTGTTCGGCGGCGCCTTCGATCCGCCGCATGATGCGCACCTGGCGCTGGCGCGCGCGGCCATCGACGAACTGGGGCTGGACGTGCTGCACGTCGTGCCGACCGGCGACGCCTGGCACAAGTCGCGGCCGCTCAGCCCGGCCGCCGACCGCCTCGCCATGTGCCGGCTCGCATTCGCCAGCGTGCCGGGCACCCTCGTCGACGACCGTGAACTGCAGCGCGCCGGCCCGACCTACACCATCGACACCCTGAGCGAACTGCAGGCCCAGCATCCGACGGCGGAACTGTGGCTGCTGATCGGAGCCGACCAGGCCGCGTTCTTCCGCCACTGGCGGCGCGCGCCGGACATCGTCGCGCTGGCCTTCGTCGCGGTGGCGACGCGAGCCGGGCTGGCGCCGGACGAGCCCGGCTTCGATCCGCGTGACCCCTTGCCCGGCCTGGACCTTGGCGCGGCACGCGGCGTGCGCGTGCTGCGCCTGCCTGCCCTGCCGCACAGTGCCACCGAAGTGCGCGCGCGCGCTGCCCGCGGACTCGCGATCGGCCATCTGGTACCGAGCGCGGTCGCGGGGTATATTGCCGAACACCACCTCTACACCACGACCTGATGAGCGAAGCCGCCGCCAAGAAAGACATCCAGAGACTCCAGCGTGCCATCGTCGATGGCCTGGAAGACATCAAGGGCCAGGACATCCGCGTGTTCAACACCGAGCACCTGTCACCGCTGTTCGAACGCGTGATCGTCGCCAGCGGTACCTCCAACCGTCAGACCCAGGCGCTGGCGGCCAGTGTGCGCGACAAGGTGCGCGATGCCGGGTTCGCCAAGCCGCGCCTGGAAGGCGAGGAAAACGGCGAGTGGATCATCGTCGACTGCGGCGCGGCCGTGGCCCACGTCATGCAGCCGGCGATCCGCCAGTACTACAACCTCGAGGAAATCTGGGGCGACAAACCGGTGCGCATGCGACTGGGCGCGACGGCCGTGCCCAAGGCACCACGCGCGCGCAGTGCGGGCCCGGCGGGCAAGGTTTCGCCCGCCAGGGCTCAAGCCGCCAAGACCCCAGCCGCCAAGGCTCCAGCCGGCAAGGTTCCAGTCGGCAAGGTTCCAGCCGGCAAGGTTCCAGCCGGCAAGGCAGTCGCTCGCAAGGCAGCAGCGACGCCCGTCGCATCGCCCAAGGCGCCAGCGAAGGCGGCACCTGCGCGTGCGGCCCGGTCTGGCGCGGGGTACAGTGCCGGTGGCCGCGCGACTTCCGCCAGGCCAGCCGGACCCGCCCGGGGCACGGCGCGCCAGTCAGCGGCCCCGAAGGTCGCGTCCCGCAGCCGCACGACCGGCAAGGTCCTGGTGGTGGGCAAGCCCACGGGCGCCCAATCGACGAAGCCGGCGCGTGCCGCCCCCTCGGCGCGCAAGAGTCCCGCCGCACGCCGGGCACGATGAAGCTGTGCGTGGTCGCCGTCGGCCAGCGCGTTCCGGCCTGGGCCGCTGCGGCCTGGGATGACTATGCGAAGCGCTTTCCCGCCGAGCTGAAGATCGAACTCAAGGCCGTCAAGACCGAGCCGCGCGCCGGCGGCCGGACGGCCGGGCAGGCCATGGCGGCCGAGCGCCAGCGCATCGAGGCCGCTGTTCCGCGTGGGGCGCATTGGGTGGTGCTTGACGAGCGCGGCAGCGCGCTCGACACAGCGGCCCTGGCCGTGCGCCTGCGCGAATGGCAGGGCCTGGGCCGCGACGCCGCCTTCGTGATCGGCGGTCCCGATGGCCTCGACCCGGCGCTGCGCAAGGCCGCGCACGAGCGCATCCGCCTGTCCGACCTGACCCTGCCGCATGCGCTGGTGCGCGTGCTGCTCATCGAGCAGCTCTATCGCGCCTGGTCGATCAATGCCGGCCATCCCTACCATCGGGAATGAAGTGGCGCGCCGCAGGACAGGTTCAGCGCCAGGCGTTCGGCGTTCAGCGTGAACGACCAGCACGCGGTGGCCGTCGAACCCGCTCAAGGCTCAAGGCTCAACGCTCAACGCTCAACGTGTCCTTCATCTACCTCGCCTCCCAAAGCCCGCGCCGGCGCCAGCTGCTCGATCAGCTCGGCGTCGCGCACCGCCTGCTGCTGCCCGACGACCACGAGGCGGCCGAGGCGCTGGAGGCCGTGCAGCCACGCGAGGCGCCGCGCGCCTACGTGCGCCGCGTGACGCGACTGAAGCTCGAGGCTGCCATGCGCCGCCTGCAGGCGGCAGGGCTGGACCCGGCACCAGTGCTCTGCGCCGACACCACGGTCGCGCTCGGTACGCACATCCTGGGCAAGCCGCAGGACGAGCGCGAGGCAGCGGACATGCTGCGGCGGCTTTCGGGACGCACGCATCGCGTGATCACGGCGGTGGCGCTGCAGCATGGCGACTGGCGCGGCGAAGCGCTGAGCGAATCACGGGTGCGCGTGGCACGGCTGGACGAGGCCATGGTGGCCGCCTACGTCGCCAGCGACGAGTGGCGCGGCAAGGCCGGCGGCTATGCCATCCAGGGCCGGGCCGCGGCCTTCATCGAGCGCATCAGCGGCAGCTACAGTGGCATCATGGGCCTGCCCCTGTTCGAGACCGCCAGCCTGCTGCGCCAGGCCGCCTGGTCGGGGTGAGGGCACGCCATCCATGATGCAACAGGAAATCCTCATCAACTGGTCGCCACAGGAAACGCGCGTGGCGGTGATCGAGCACGGCGCGGTGCAGGAGCTGCACGTCGAGCGCGCGCTCGAGCGCGGCCTGGTCGGCAACATCTACCTGGGCAAGGTGGCGCGCGTGCTGCCGGGCATGCAGTCGGCATTCGTCGACATCGGACTGGAGCGCACCGCCTTCCTGCACGTGGCCGACCTGTGGCAGCCGCCACTGGACGGCGAGAGCCTGCCGGCGCACCGCCATGGCGGCGGCGCGCGGCCGATCGAGAAGCAGGTGTTCGAGGGCCAGACCCTGATGGTGCAAGTGATCAAGGACCCGATCGGCACCAAGGGCGCGCGCCTGTCGACCCAGGTCAGCATCGCCGGCCGCATGCTGGTGTTCCTGCCCCAGGACGACCACGTCGGCGTGTCGCAGAAGATCGCGCCGGCGCTGCGCGACGCGCTGCGCACCCGCGTGCAGGCGCTGGTGCGTGCCGACCTCGCGCCCGGCCAGCCGAGCGGCGGCTTCATCCTGCGCACCAATGCCGAGGATGCCAGCGACGCCGAACTGGCCGAGGATATCGCCTACCTGCGCAAGACCTGGGCACGCATCCGCGAGGCGGCGGGTCGCCAGCCGCCGGCCAGCCTGCTGCACCAGGACCTCAACCTGCTGCAGCGCGTGCTGCGCGACCTGGTGGGCGAGCAGACGCAGTCGATCCGCCTCGACTCACGCGAGCAGTGCGAGGCGCTGCTGGCCTTCGGGCGCGAGTACATGCCGGCGGCGGCCGAGCGCCTGCAGCTGTATCGCGGCGAGCGCCCGATCTTCGACCTCTACAACGTCGACGAGGAGATCACGCGCGCGCTCGGCCGGCGCGTCGACCTCAAGTCGGGCGGTTACCTGATCATCGATCACACCGAGGCGCTGACCACGATCGACGTCAACACCGGCGGCTTCACCGGTGCGCGCAACTTCGACGACACGGTGTTCAAGACCAATCTCGAGGCGGCGCAGGCGATCGCGCGTCAGCTGCGGCTGCGCAACCTGGGCGGCATCATCGTGATCGACTTCATCGACATGGCCCAGGCCGAGCACCAGCAGGCCGTGCTGGCCGAGTTCCGCAAGCAGCTCGCGCGCGACCGCGTCAAGACCCATGTCGGCAGCTTCTCGCCGCTCGGCCTGGTCGAGATGACGCGCAAGCGCACGCGCGAATCGCTGGCGCAGCTGCTGAGCGAGCCCTGCGGCCAGTGCCAGGGCAGCGGCCGCGTGCGCACCGCGCGCACCGTGGCCTACGACATCCTGCGCGAGATCCTGCGCGAGGCGCGCCAGTTCAACCCGAAGGAGTTCCGCGTCGTCGCCGCGCCGGCCGTGGTCGAGATGCTGGTGGACGAGGAAAGCCAGCACCTGGCCGGCCTGTCGGACTTCATTGGCAAGCCGATCGCGCTGCAGGCCGAAAGCGCCTTGGGGCCGGACCAGTACGACATCGTCCTGTTATAGGCACCCCCTGAGCCGCCTGCGGCGTCTTCCCCCTGGAAGGGGGACGCATCCTGTGTCCAGGGGGACCCTGGTCACGGATGCCGCGGATGGCCTGCTCCGCGGCCGCTTGAAAACCTGGTCGAGTCCGTGAGAGCACGGGGTCGGAGCAGGGTCACCGACGCAGTGGGGTCACCCCGTGTTGCGCAGCCCCGCCGCGATGCCGTTGATGCACAGGTGGATGCCGGTCTGCACGCGGTCGTCGTCCTGGCCGGCGCGCCAGCGGCGCAGCAGCTCGACCTGCAGGTGGTGCAGCGGGTCGATGTAGGGGAAGCGGTGGCGGATGGAGCGCGCCAGCGCCGCGTTGCCGGCCAGCCGCTGGCGGCTGCCGGTGATCTGGGCCAGCGCGTCGTTGGTGCGCTGCCACTCGGCCTCGATGGCGCTGAACACGGTCTCGCGCAGCTTGCGATCCGCCACCAGCTCGCTGTAGCGCGAGCCCAGCGCCGGGTCGCTCTTGGCCAGCACCATGTCGATGTTGGACAGCAGGGCGCGGAAGAAGGGCCACTCGCGGACCATGCGCCGCAGCAGCGCCACGCGCGCGCGCTGGCCGGCGCCGGGGGCCTGGACGAAGGCCTGCACCGCGGCGCCGAAGCCGTACCAGCCCGGCAGCGTCAGGCGGCACTGGCCCCAGCTGAAGCCCCAGGGGATGGCGCGCAGGTCCTCGATGCGGCCGCTGGGCTTGCGACTGGCCGGGCGCGAGCCGATGTTGAGCTGGGCGATCTCGCGGATCGGCGTGGCGGTGAAGAAATAGTCGGCAAAGCCGGGCGTCTCGTAGACCAGCGCGCGGTAGGCCGACATGCTGGCCTCGGAGAGTCGCTCGGCGGCCTGGAGGAACTCGTCCGGCGCGGCCTGGGTCGGCTGCAGCAGGGTGGCCTCCAGCGTGGCGGCGACCAGGGTCTCGAGGTTGCGCCGGCCGATCTCGGGGTTGGCGTACTTGGAGGCGATGACCTCGCCCTGCTCGGTGAGCCGGATCTGGCCGCGCACGGTGCCGGGCGGTTGCGCCAGGATAGCCTGGTAGCTGGGGCCGCCCCCGCGGCCGACGGTGCCGCCGCGGCCGTGGAACATGCGCAGGCGCACCGGCGCGCCGGGCTGTCTCGCGTTGAGCTGGTCGAACAGGGCGACGAGCGCGATCTCGGCGCGGTAGAGCTCCCAGTTGCTGGTGAAGATGCCGCCGTCCTTGTTGCTGTCGCTGTAGCCGAGCATGATGTCCTGCTCGCTGCCGCTGGCGCGCACCAGCGCGGCGACGCCGTCGATGGCGTAGAAGGCGCGCATGATCGGCGCGGCGTTGCGCAGGTCGGCAATGGTCTCGAACAGCGGCACCACGATCAGGCCGGCGTGCGCACCAGGCGCAGCGCCGGGCCGCCCCAAGCCAGCCTGCGCCCCCTCGGGGGGCAGCGAGGACACGACCGTGCCGAGCGTGGGGGCACCATATTCACCCAGCGTGCCCTGCATCAGGCCGACTTCCTTCTGCAGCAGCAGCACCTCGAGCAGGTCGCTCACGGTCTCGGTGTGGCTGATGATGTAGTGGCGGATGGCCTCGTGGCCGTGGCGCCGGCGCAGCGCCAGCGCGGTCTCGAAAATGGCCAGTTCGCCGCGCGTGTGTTCGCTGTATTCGGCGCCCACCACGCGCAGCGGCCGGGCGTCGCGCAGCAGCCGCAGCAGCAGCTCGCAGCGCTCGTCTTCGTCCAGGCCGGCGTAGTCGGGCTCCAGGCGGGCGACGCGCAGCAGCTCGGCGAGCACGCGCTCGTGCTGGTCCGAGCTCTGGCGCAGGTCCACCGTCGCCAGATGAAAGCCGAACACCTCGACGGCGCGCATCAGCGGGTGCAGGCGTTCGGGCACCAGGGCCTGGCAGTCGTGCGCGCGCAGCGAATCCGCAACCGTGCGCAGGTCGGCCAGCAGCGCGGCGGCGTCCGGGTAGGGGGCTTGGCGCAGCGTGGTGGCGCGCGGCGCGCTGCTGCCGGTGAGCTGCTCCAGCGTCGCTGCCAGTCGCGCGTAGATCCCGGTGAGGGCGCGCCGGTAGGGCTCGTCGCTGCGGTGCGCGCTTGCGTCGGGCGAGGCGGCGGTCAGCTGCTCCAGTGCCGGCGTGACGAGTGCCAGGCGCGACGACAGCGACAGCGTGCGCCCGAGCTGGTGCACCTCCTCCAGGTAGTGCAGCAGCGCCACCTCGGCCTGGCGGCGCAGCGCCAGCGCCAGGGTCGCGGCGCTGACGTTGGGATTGCCGTCGCGGTCGCCGCCGATCCACTGCCCCATGCGCAGGAAGCTGGCGATCGGCCGGCCGCCGCCCAGCGCGTGCTCGAGCTCGCCGTAGATGCGCGGGATCTCGCGCAGGAAGGTCGATTCGTAGTAGGACAGCGCGTTCTCGATCTCGTCGGCCACGGTGAGCCGGTCGAAGCGCAGCAGCCGGGTCTGCCAGAGCTGGGTCACGCGCGCGTGCAGGCGCGCCTCGTTCGCGGCCAGCTCGCGTGCCGAGAGCACGTCGCGGCTGCCGGCATGGCACTGGGCGCGCTCGCGCAGCTCGTCGCGCTCGGCCAGCAACTGGGCGATCTCGCGCTCGGTATCGAGGATGGTCTTGCGCTGCACCTCGGTCGGGTGCGCAGTCAGCACCGGCGCGACGTAGCTCGCCGCCAGCGTGTCGGCGATCTTCGGGGCGCCGATGCCGGCGGCGTGCAGGCGCTGCAGCGCGACCTCGATGCTGCCCTCCTGCGCGTTGCCGGCGCGCTCGTGCACGGCGCGGCGGCGGATGTGGTGGCGGTCCTCGGCCAGGTTGGCCAGCAGGCTGAAGTGCGTGAAGGCGCGGATCACGCTCACGGTCTGGTCGCCGCTCAGGCCGTTGAGCAGCTTGCGCAGCGTGTTGCCGGCGCCCTGGTCGGCGTCGCGGCGGAACGCCACCGACAGCGTGCGGATGCGCTCCACCAGCTCGAAGGCGGGCGCACCCTCGTGCTCGCGGATCACGTCGCCCAGGATGCGCCCGAGCAGCCGGATGTCCTGGATCAGCGGCTGGTCCTTGCTCGAGCGGCTGGGCCGCGATCCGGCCGGCTTGTCGGCGGACGAGGTGGATGGTGCGGATGGCATCGAAATCCTTTTCCTTTTCGGGCGGCGGAGGGCGGGGTTTCAGGTCTCGTGCCAGAGCAGCTGGCCCTGGCTGATTTCGTCCAGGCGTTCGACCACGGCCGCTGCCTGGTCCTCGGGCAGTTCGAAGCGCAGTCGGACCTGGGCGGCGTGCGAGGCCGCCAGCGCGCGAGCGCCGGCGCGCTCGAGCTCGCGCCGCAGCACCCCTTCGAGCGCATAGGGCAGGGTGCAGGCCAGCGGCTGCCAGCGCTGCAGCGGGATCTTCTCGGTCTGCTGCAGGGCGCCGGCCACGGCCTCGGTATAGGCACGCACCAGTCCGCCGGCGCCCAGCTTGACGCCACCAAACCAGCGCACCACCGTCGCCAGCACGCCGTCGAGCTGCTGCTGGCGCAGCACGTTCAGCATCGGTCGACCGGCGGTGCCGCCGGGCTCGCCGTCGTCGACCGCGGCCGAATCACCGCCCGCCGGCAGGGCCCAGCACACGTGGTTCGCCGTGGGATGCAGCGCGCGCAGCTCGGCCACGCGCGCCTGCGCCTGCGCGCGATCGGCCACGGGCTCGACGCAGCCGAGGAAGCGGCTCTTGCGCACGACCAGTTCGTGCATGCCAGGGCGGGCCACGGTATGGCGCATGCGGACTCTGCCGATGCGCTCAGCCGGCCGCGCCGTGCAGCCGCCTGGTGGCGTGGGGCATCGGAGCGTGCAGGTTCATGGTGCTTGTCTCCGTCGCACAAGCCTCGCTCTCTTGCCGGTGCCGGTCCGGTATCTCGATCTCGTCTGACGCGCCGCCGCGCGAAGCCGTGCGACTTCAAGGCGCAAGCATGCCACAGGAGGCATGGGCAGCGCCGGCCAGCACGCGTTCATGCGCCCTGGGCGTACACGCCCGCGTCGCGTTCCGGATAGCTTTCGTAGACGTGCTCGAAGAGCTGGGCGCACTTCTGCTCGTACAGCGGCTTGTCGTAGGCGCGCGGCAGCCCGTCGTCCAGCGTCTCCTCGATGGCGAGGCGCAGCGAGGAGCGCGCGGCCGACTTCTGGCGCCAGTTGAGCACCAGCAGCCCCCTGAGCCGCGCCAGCAGCTCACGCGCCACCTTCTTCACCTCGTCGCGTTCGGCGGCGGTCAGTTCCGGCGCCGGTCGCGTCAGGATGTCGAAGATCACCAGTTCCTCCTCGCTCAGGTTTTCGCGCACGTGGCGCTTCGCCTCGTCGTCCAGGCTGCGGGAGAGCTTGAGCAGTTCCTCGAACAGCTGCTCGATGTTGCGGCTGCCGGTGTTGTAGCTCTCGATCAGGGCTTCGAACTTCTGGGTGTAGTCGGTGCGGGTGCGGTTCAGCCGCACCAGCTGGTCGAGCCGGGCGCGGATGGCCGCCTTGAGCGCCTCCAGCTCGGTGTTCTTGTGCCTCGACGCCTTGAAGCGCTGCGCCAGCGCCTCGAAATCGATCCTCGACAGGTCGATGGCGGGTGGCTCGCCTTCACGGATCGCGTGGCCGGTGATGGATTCATCCAGCAGGCCGCCGATCTGGCCCAGGATGGCGCTGATGTCCGGCTGGTCCGGGTTCAGGCGCGCGCGGATCGCTGCCGCGAGCTGGTTCAGACCGAGCGTGCGCGCGGCAAACTCGATCGCGGCCGGGTCAGGCTGCACGGCACGATACAGCGTGCCGACCAGCCGCTCGTGGCCGAGGAAGTCGCGCCGCAGGCTGTCGGGCGCGATCAGCGCGTTGATCGCGTCCTCCACCGCCGCCAGCCGCTCCAGGCTGCCCGAAGGCAACTCCTCCAGAGCCGTCAGGTCCACGCCGTGGCTGGCGCAAAAGGCCGTGGCCGCCGCCACGGCTTCGCGCAGCGCGGCGACCAGCTCGGCCTTGTCGCGCACGGGTCGCTCGCCGCCCCGCCCCGCGCCGTAGATGGCGAGCGCCTTTTCGAGCGAGGCGAACACGTTGGCGTAGTCCACGATCACGCCGCTGTGCTTGCCCGGAAACACCCGGTTGGCGCGCGCGATGGTCTGCATCAGCGTGTGGTTGCGCATGGGCTTGTCGAGGTAGATCGTGGCGCAGCTCGGGGCGTCGAAGCCCGTCAGCCACATGGCGCAGACGAACACCAGCCGCAGCGGGTCGTGCACGTCCTTGAACTTTTCATCCAGCCCCGGCTGCGACTCGTTCATGCGCTGGCGGTGCGGCGCGATGTCCAGGCCCAGCGCGCGCATCTGCTCGATCTCGTTCTGCGCCGGCGACACGACGAGCGCCATGTCGGTGCTCTCCAGCAGCGCCAGGCGGCGCTTCAGCTCGGCCTTGCGCGCGTCGCGCCGCGCCTGCTCGGCGCTGGCTTCGCCGCCGACGGCGTAGGCCAGCCGGCCAAGCTCCTGCTGTACGCGCGCCATTTCCGCCGCCCAGTGCTTGCGCACCTTGTCGTGCATCTTGAGCGCCGTCGCCTTGTCGATCGACACCACCATGGCCTTGCCCGCGATTTCGCCCAGGCTGGCGCGGCCAAGGAAGTGCTGCACGATGTCGGCCGCCACCACCTCCAGCCGCTCGTCGCGCGTGATCAGGTGGTACTGGCGGCCCAGCACCTGCTGCAGCTTGTCCTCCTGCGCGTCGTCCAGCCCGGCCTCGTCGATCAGGCGGTAGATGTCGTCGTTCAGGTCGGGGTTGACGAGCTGCAGCGCCGGCGTGCGGTTCTCGTAGAACAGCGGCACCGTCGCGCCGTCCTCCACCGACTGTTGGAAGTCGTAGATCGACACGTAGTCGCCAAACACCTCGCGCGTGCGCTCCTCGCTCGCGATCAGCGGCGTGCCGGTGAAGGCCAGGAACAGCGCGCGCGGCAGGCTGGCGCGCATGTTCAGCGCCAGCGTGTCGTACTGGCTCCTGTGGGCCTCATCAACCATCACGATGACGTCTTGCTTGTCAGACAGGACGGGCATGCGTGATGGTTGACCCTCACCCCAGGCCCCTCTCCCAGAGGGAGAGGGGTGAGCAGCTTCAGCGATCCGGGACAGGACCACTTCCGTATCGTGAAGCACCTGGTCGTTGCTGAAACGCAGGACTTTCATGCCCTGCCCACGCAGCCAGGCGTCTCGGCGCCCGTCCCTGGCAGCGACATCCGGGTCGTCGTGAACCTCTCCGTCCAGTTCCACCACCAGTCCAGCCTGGGCGCAGTAGAAGTCCACGATGTAATCACCGACCTGGTGCTGACGCCTGAACTTCAGGTCGCAAAACTGCCGATTGCGCACCAGTTCCCAGAGCAGTTCTTCTGCCTTTGTCCCGGCCTGCCTCAACTGGCGTGCTCGCTCCGTCAAGCCTGCGATCGGATAACCGCCCCGATAGTGACGACTCCCTTCTCCCTCTGGGAGAAGGGCCGGGGATGAGGGTTTTTCGCTCGAAACACGTTCCGGCAGGAACTTGTGTACGAGCGAAAAAATGTAGCGGTGGTTGCCGCGCAGCAGCTCGCGCAGGTGGGCGCCGCTGGCGGCGTGGCATTCCTTGCTCTCGGCTTCGCTCACCGCGCCCGCGGCCTTGAAGGTCCTGGCGATCTGGTCGTCCAGCTCGACGCGGTCGGTCACCACCACGAAGGTCCAGTTGCCCGCCAGCTTTCGCAGCACCTTCTGGGCGAAGAACACCATGGAAAAGCTCTTGCCGCTGCCCTGCGTCTGCCAGAACACGCCGCCGCGCCCGTGGCCCATCTGGCGCGCCTCCAGCATCGAGGCAATCGCGTTGTTCACGCCCAGGACCTGGTGGTTCTGCGCCAGCACCTTCACCAGCCCCGCCTTGTGCTCGGAAAACAGCGTGAAGTTCTCCGCCAGGTCCAGCAGCCGATCGGGCGCGCAGGTGCCGCGCAGCATCACCTCCAGCGACACGCGGCGCTGCTCGTCCTCGCGCGCCACGCGCTTCCACTCGAAGAAGCGTTCCCAGTCGGCGGTGAGCGAACCCACGCGGCTGTCGGTGCCGTTGCTGGCAATCAGCAGGGCGTTGCACCAGAACAGCTGCGGCACCTGCTGCCTGTAGTGCGTCAGGTTCTCGTCGAAGGCCGCGCGCGCCGGCACGCCGGGCTTCTTGAGCTCCACCACCACCCAGGGCAGGCCGTTGACGAAGGCGACCAGGTCCGGCCGGCAGGTGTAGAGGCTGCCCACCACCGTGAGCTGGCTCACCAGCAGGAAGTCATTTGCAGCGGGCTGCTCCCAATCGACCACCTTGACGCGTACGATGCGTTGGCCGCCGCTGCGCTGCAAACCCTCACCCTGGCCCTCTCCCAGTGGGAGAGGGGAAACGCTCGCCAAAGCGTGTCTTGTGCCCCCTTCTCCCCCTGGGAGAAGGGCCGGGGATGAGGGTTCGGCGTCAGCTACGCTGACCCGAATACCGTCCTTCAGCAGCCCGTGGATCTCGCGGTTGGCTGCCACCAGGCTCATGGCCGAGCGGTCGCGCACCAGCTCGTCGATGGCGGTCTGGATGGCCTCGGGCGGCAGGCCGGGGTTCAGGCGCGTCAGCGCCGAGCGCAGGCGCGCCGCCAGCACCACTTCGCCTTTCGTCTCGCGCCCCAGCGTGCCATCGGCGCCCAGGGTTTCGTCCCGCGCCGACGCCGTCTGCCAGCCCAGCTCGGCGAACAGCGCGATGGCGGGCTGCTCGACGAGCTGGTCTTCGGTCCAGGCGTGGGGGCTCATGGGCTGGGCTGGGTGGCGATGGCGTGGATTTTCTGCAGTACGGCCTGCACACGTTGTGCGTGCAGTTCATCGTAAGCGACCAGGCCCGGCAGCACATCGCGAAAGTCCGGTCTGGCGATCAAATCCGCAAACTGCGCAGCCAGATAGCCGCGCACCTCGGCCTCGCTCGCCTGCACGTCCGCTTCAATGTGGCTGCAGCCCTCCAGCACGTTGATGACGTCCTCCAGATCGTGGCTGGTGAGCGGGTCGGCGCCGCCGCGTGCGCGAAACGCCTCGAGCTTGGTGGCCAGAAAGGCTGGTGCAGCGATCAGGCGGATCTGCTGGCCGCTGGGCAGCATCTCGCGTGTCGCAGTTCTTGTCGCCAGCGGATACCAGCGGTTGGCAAAGCCCAGCACGGTCTCGTCGGTCGGCATCAGGTCCACCATCACGTCGCCCAGGCGCCAGCGGCAGATGGGCGCGTCGGGCGAAAGGTCGCGCTGCAGGCCACGGGCTTCGAACTGCGCTTCCATCGTGTGGTAGTCGCGCAGGGTGGCGACTTCGACAATCAGGTCCACGTCCCAGGTCACGCGCGGCGGTGGCGCCGTCGGTGCATCGACCAGCAGGCTGGCCGCGCAACCGCCCACCAGCACCAGTTCTGCACACAGATCGCCCAGTGCCGCTGCCACCAACTCCACCCGCTGCACATTGGGGTCGGCGGCGTTCACAGGCGCTCCTCGAACAGGCGTTGGGCCAGCGCGCGTTCGCGCGCGTTGCCGGCGCGGATGGCGTCGAACAGGGCCAGATTCTCGTAAAGCGCCGGGCTGCGCAGCGCGGCCTGCGGGGCCGACGGGTACAGCGGTACCAGCGCCACGCCACGCACGCTGCCCTCGATTGCGGGCCACACCGGCGGCGGGTCTGCCGACGGTGCCACGTGTTCATTCAGGGGCGGAGCCGCGTGCGCCGTGGGCACGCCCGCGACCAGCGTCCCGCGCACTGGCGGGAAGGCGTAGCGGGCGCCGTGGAACAGGAACTCGGTGAACGCCGGCTTGAGGATGCGGGGCCTGCGCTGCTCGAAAAACAGCAGGCGGGCCGCCTCGGCGCGCCTGAGCGCGGCGTGCACCTCGGACATCGACAGTCCGGTGAAGTCTGCCAGCTCGGGGTAGGTCATCTCCTGATCGCCGCAGGCGACAAGCGCCAGCAGCAGGTAGAGATCCTGTGGCTTGAGCACGAGCTGGCGGTTCGGTTTCCGGGCCATGGATATGAAATTTCGTGTTTCGCGAAATACGAAAATACCGATGTGACAATAATTTGTCAAGAAAACGGAGTGCCGAGTATCGTCAGACTCCGAGATCGGGCAACATCAACGGGAAAGTCCAACAGGCGGGCAGCATGAGCAGGATGCACAACCCACCCCACCCCGGCGAGGTGTTGCGCGAATACCTGGGCGAGATGACCGTGACCGACGCGGCACGGCAGCTGGGCGTCAACCGCGTCACGCTCACGCGCATCCTGGCCGGGCGCGCCGGCATCTCGGCCGACATGGCGTTTCGCCTCGCCGCCGCGCTGGGCACCAGCCCCGAACTCTGGGCCGGCATGCAGATGCAGTACGATCTGGACCAGGCCCGTAAGGCCAGGCGGCCGCATATCGCGCGGTTTGTCATGCCCGAGCCTGGGCAGGCGTGAGCGCGCATTGGCAGCAAGCTGGTGTGTATTCGGGCCGGACTGATGTGTATTCGCGTGGGGCTGGTGTGTATTCCTGCCCAAGGCCTCAGCTCGCGTTCCGGGCGCGCTTGCGTTCGATGAAGGCGGCGAAGTCGAGAGCCTCGGGCTCGCCGCTGCGCTCGCCCGCGATCAGAGCCTGACGCAAGGCCTGCAATTAGGCGCTGTGCTCCTGTTCGCGCTGCGTCAGGTCACGGCACTGGTCTTCGGTCCCGGCGTGGGGGCTCATGGGGCAGTTTCCTCGCTTTCCAGGCCTTCTGCCGGCACGGTGTAGCGCTGTTCCGGATGGTTCTCCATCGCCGGGATGGTATAGGCGAGCAGCCCCTCGGCGACCATAGGGGTCAGATAGTCCCTGACCAGCGGTTTGTGGTCTCGCCTGTGCAGGATGCTGGCCAGTTCCCGGGCGCTCAGGGCATGCCAACGGCAAAGGTCAACGATCAATGCACGCAGAATGTCTCGGCGTGGTTTGCGGCCGGCCGGTGGTACCCTTTCGGCCAGTTGGGGGGGAATAGTCGCCAGCAGGTGGTGACTATCCTGACCTGACTGGTGACCATTTGGCTCCAGCTGGTGTGCAGCAACAAGCCGCTCGGCAATCGAGCTCGCCTCCGATCGAGCATGGAACTGCGCACCGGGCACGTAGTAGGTTCGGCTGCCGCCACCCTTCATCTCCAGCAGTCCCAGATCACGCAGGCGGCGCAGATGAACCGAGGCGCTCAGGGTGTCGGTGCGGTTGATGGCGCGATACGCGGCGTTGTCGATGGCGCCGAGCTCGCGCACAAAGACCAGTGCGCGCGACTCCTCATCGCTGATCGACTCGGTCGTCAGTTGGCGCAGCCAGGCCAGATCATCCGCGCCCAGGAAATGATGGAACAGGAACGTGGCGACGAACTGGTCGGGCCGGCGCGAGGACTCGAAGGTGGGCGGCAGCAGCCCATGGGCCAGCATCAGCTCGCGCATGGCGCGGATGCCACTGCCCTTGGTCTCGGCGATGTTGACCTCGTGCAGCACGGCCGCAATGCGCGGGTTGCGCGTCTCCGACCCCGGTTCGCCAAGCTGCTCCTCCGCCTTGATCGAGTGGCCCGGATTGCGGATCTCCAGCCGGTTGGCGTAGCGGATGATCTGGACGGCGCCGTGGATACGGTAGCTGCGATGCATCACGGCGTTGACGATCGCCTCGCGGATCACCCGCAGCGGCAGCGCCGGCTCGTCTTCGCGCGCCAGCGCGCCTTCGGGCAGGGAGAAGGACTGCATCAACTCGTCGCGCACCGCATTCGTGGCGCGGCGGATCGCGGTGAACAGCGGTGCGCGGATTTCCAGCGTGTCGAAGCGGTGATCCGGGTCCTCCACCCACTGCCGGCCGGGCACGCGGATGTAGTCGATGCGCATCATCGGGAAGCAGCGCCGCAGCGCCTGGCCGGTGCCGAACAGCACGATGCCCGCCACCGTTGGTCTGAGCTGGCCGTTGTCAGGTCTGGCACCACCCAGGGCGCGCAGCAGGTCGTCGTCCGACCAGCTCAGCTCTTCGGCGTCCGGGTTGATGGCGCGGCGCTGCTGCCGGTAGTCTGTGACGGCGGCGGGGTCGATGTCGGCCAAGTCCGCATCGGGCAGCACGGTGGCGTCGAAGGTATCAACCTGATGCCCGGCGTAGAGCGCGACCAGATCGTCTTCCGTGCCCTCCTGGTCGGTCGAGCCCACGCGGCGGAACGCGCCCCGTGGCAAGCCCAGCTTCCTGAGGAAGACCGGCTTTTCTGTCGGCGCGGCCTCCGGCACATGGACCACCACCACATTCCTGCCCTGCAGCTCTTCTACTGCCACGCGCGGGCGGATCGGCTGGTTGAAAGCGCTGGCGCACTGGCTGGCCAGGTCCGACTGCAGCTGGTCCGGGTCGCTGACGCCATCCACCCGGTAGGCATGGTCAAACAGATCCTGCGCATCGCGGTGCACGCCCAGCAGCAGATAGCCACCGCCAAGGCCGGGCTCGTTGGCAAAGGCGCAGATTGTCTCCAGGACGGAGCGGTCGATGCGCCGCGCCTGCTTGGCCTCGATGCGGTGCGACTCATCGAGCGCGGCAAGCTCCTGCAGCAGGTCTTCGGCGGTACGCATCATGCGGGCAGGGCCTCCACGTCGATCTGGCCGGAGAGCAGGCGCGGCAGCAGCAGGTCGCGGGTGCGGCGGAGGGTTTGGATTTGGCGCTGGAGCGTGTTTACCTGCTCGAAAGTCGGTTGAACCTGTTTTGTAAACCTCGCGATCAGGCTGAGCGGTGGCTTCACGACTTGCATCCGTCGAAATGTGTCCACGATGATCGTGTCGAAGGTCGCCCCGCCTGTGTTGGTTTTCAGGTAGTCCACCTGCTGCAAGGTCAGAAGAAAAAGGTAGTGCTGCGCGATTCCGGCCTTGCCGCGCAGTGCGTAGCAAGACTGGTTCATCGCCATCGGGATCGCTGGCATGGCGACCTTCCCGACCGTACCGCGCGCCGTGATGAATACCGTATCAGGGGCGTAGAGCGCACTCGCGCACTTCGCAAGGCCAAGCTCCGTGATGTGTTTTTCCGTGTCGTGCACGTAAAAGCAGGAAGGGGCATCACGCGGCGTGAAGAAGGGGATGTCTCCACCCCAAAAATCTGCGGTAGACGTCTTGGGCGTCCCGCCACTCAACACATCGGCGACTTCGGTGAACGGCTGCACCTCCCATCCCTGCGGAATTTCGCCGAGGGGGGACGGGACGCGGGGCAGGTGCTCGTGGCCGGGGAAGCGGAAGTGGACGAACCACTCGCGGTAGAGGGCGCGGGCCATCGTCTCCAGAATCCGGATGCGCCGCTGGCTGTTTTCGATCAGCTCGTCGTAGGCCGACAGGATGCCGGCGATGAGGCGTTGGAGGGGCAAGGAGGGGGCAGGCAGAAGAAATTCTTTTATGAGTTTGCCACTGAGATTTCTTTGGGCGCCGCCGGAAGCGACTTTAAGTAACAAATCGCGACGGCCTTTAAGTGCATAAAAGAAGTAGCGTTGATCGCACACTTCTTCATCCACCAACATCGCTAAACACGCCTGATTGGTGGCTGCTGGGGCTCGAAGAATTCCCATGCTCGTAATAGTTTTGCCATCGCCATACATGGCCATCAAAACGGTATTCGACGGAAATAACTTGGCCGATGTTTCTTTCAGGGCTTTTTCAGTAATGCGTTCTTCTGCAGGATCCAGGTACCAATCCTTCAACTCGCCCGTTTTGTACCAATCGATTACGCCGCCATCATAAAAATCTGATCGGCTTCTCAACGGCGTCGAGCCAGATGACACCCACTTGCACAGGCGCTCGATTGGAATTTCATTAAAACTCGAAGAATCCATCACACCCCCAAAATCCCAGCCACATTCCCAGCAATCGTCTGCTCCAGCGCCCGCGCCTGCGCGTTCAGCGTCTCCAGCTCCTCATTCAGTGCCTGCAACTGCTCGCGGAAGTCCTCGTCGCTCACTTCCTCGCCCGGCGCCACGCCCACGTAGCGGCCCGGGTTGAGCGACCAGCCCTGGGCCTCGATTTCGGCCAGGGTCGCCACCTTGCACAGACCCGGAATATCACGATACGTGATATTCCGGGTCCCCTCATGCTGCGCGCCCTCATCCCCAGCCCCTCTCCCAGGGGGAGAGGGGAGGGTCAGGTTGGGGTTTTCTTCCCTTCTCCCTCTGGGAGAAGGGTGGTCGTCAGACCGGGTTGAGGGTTGTGCGGCAAAAACTTCAAACAGCTTGGCCTTTGCCTCTTCACCACCCAGCGTGAAATCGGGCTGCTCACCGCGGTACAGCCGCACAATGTTGGCGAGGAAGCCGATCTGCGCCGGCGTCCAGTCGCGGTGGGCGCGGTCGATCTGGCGGTAGATGTGGCGCGCGTCGATGAACAGCACGGTGTCCGCGCGCGGCGTGCCGGCCTTGCCGCGGTCCAGAAACCACAGGGTGCAGGGCAGCGTCACCGTGTAGAACATGTTGGGGCCGACGGCGAACATCACGTCGACGGTGCGGGCCTGGATCAGCTTCTGGCGCAGCTCCTGCTCGCTGGCGCGCGCGTCGGAGGCCGAGTTGGCCATGACGAAGCCGGCGCGGCCGTGGCTGTAGAGGCTGGAGTAGAAGAGCTGGATCCAGAGGTAGTTGGCGTTGTCGGGCCGGGGCAGGCCGAAGGGGAAGCGCCGGCCGGGGCCGACCTGGTCGGCGAGCCGTTCCTTGTCCACGGCGTTGACGTTGAAGGGGGGATTGGCGAGCACGAAATCGAAGGCGCCGACGGCGTCGTGCGGGTCGTCGTAGTAGCTGTTGACGTTGCCGCCGTGGCGGATGTCGCCCTCCAGCCCGTGCACGGCGAGGTTGAGGCGGCACAGGCGCCCGGTCTCGTCGGTCTTCTCGATGCCGTACAGGGCCAGCTCCGCGGCGGGGTTGCGCTGGTGCTCGGCGACGAAGCGCGCCGACTGCACGAACATGCCGCCCGACCCGCAGGCCGGGTCGAGGATGCGGCCGTGGTACGGCTCGATGACCTGCACCAGCAGCTGCACGATGCTGGCCGGAGTGTAGAACTCGCCGCCGCCCTGGCCTTCGCTCATGGCGAACTTGCCGAGGAAGTATTCGTAGATGCGGCCGAAGGCGTCGAAGTCAAGCGTGACGGGGATTTCGGAGATCTTCTTCAGCAGCGCCTTGAGCAGCGTGGCGGTGAAGAGGTTGTAGCTGCGCGGCAGCACGCCGGCAAGCTGGGGGTTGTCGCGCTCCACGGCGCGCATGGCGGCGTTGACCTGGCCGCCGACGTCGGCGGCCTCGGGCAGGGTGAGCAGGTGCTCGAAGCGCGCCTCGGGCGCGAGATAGAGCACGCCCTCGGCGTGGTAGGCGGCGGGCTCGTCCACGCGCGGGCCGCGGCGCGAGGTGGCGCCGGCGGCCTGCAGTCTTTGGCGCAGCGCGGCAAAGCGCGCCTCGGCAAAGCGCAGGAAGATCAGGCCCAGGATGGGGCCGGAGTATTCTTGCGCCTTGAGACCGGAGTTGGCGCGGAACTGGTCGGCGGCGTCCCAGAGGCTTTTTTCCAGCGAGGCGGCGCCGTCGTCTTTTTCAGCAGGGGCAATCCATTGCAAGCGTGTTCTCCCCGGCCCGGGCGTGCGGGCCGCTGGCGCCGATGGTAAGGCGCCGGCGCTGGCGGCTGCCCGGGCCTGGCCCGCGCCTCAGGGCGCGACCTTCTTCTTCAGCGCGCGCGCCACGGCCGGTGGCAGGCTGGGCAGGGACCTGAGCAGCCAGGGCAGGACCTTGCGCTTGGCGCCGGAGAGGGATTCGGGCACCAGGGCCTCGATCAGGTGCGGCCCGGGCTGGGCCAGGGCGTATTCCAGCGCGGTGCAGAAGTCTTCGGCGGTACTGGCGCGCACGGCGTGCACGCCCATGCCCTGGGCGAGCTGGGCGAAGTTCAGCACGGGGCCGTGCAGGTCGAGCTGGGCGCGCGCCTTGGCGCCGCCTTCCTCGGCGCCGACGCGATCCAGCTCGACGTTCAGCACCGAGTAGCTGGCGTTGTTGAAGACGATGGCGGTGACGTTGAGCTGCTCGCGCGCCATGCTCCACAGGGCCTGGATGGTGTACATCGCGGTGCCGTCGCCGATCAGGGCGATCACGGGCCGATCCGGGCAGGCGATGGCCGCGCCCACGGCATTGGGCAGGCCCTGGCCGATGGCGCCGCCGGTCAGCGTCAGCAGGTCGTGACGCGGGCAGCCCGCGGTCATCACGTTCAGCATCAGGCCGCTGGTGATGGCCTCGTCGATGAGGATGGCGTTCTCGGGCAACAGGTGGCCCACGGCCTTGCAGACCTTGGGGGCGGTCAGAAGCCCGCGCGGACGATCGGGCCGCTGCGCCGGCTGCAGCGGTGGCTGCACGCCGCTGGCGCCCAGCGCTTGGGCCAGCCGCGCGAGGCTGGCGGCGGCGTCCTGCTCGGGCGCGGCCAGGGTGTGCACGGTGCAGCCTGCGGGCACGAGGTCGCTCGCCTTGCCGGGGTAGGCAAAGAAGGACACGGGCGACTTGCTGTCCACCAGCACGAGGTGGCGCACGCCGGCGAGCTGCACGCCGGCCATCTCGGCCAGATAGGCCACGCGCTCGACGAAGGGCAGGCCGGCGCCGCGCTCCATGCGCGTGGGGAAGACCTCGGCCAGCAGCTGCACGCTTCCTTGCGGGGCATGGGCGGCGATGCGGGCGGCATCGAGCAGCGCCGCCTCGCGCAGCGCCTGGCCGCCCAGCAGCAGCACGGTCTTTTCGCTGCCCCGGATGGCCTGGGCAATGGCCTGCACGGTCGCCTCATGAGCCGGCGGCGGCGTGGGCGCGGGCGGCGGCGGGCAGGGCTGGCCGCCTTCGCCCCAGGAGACGTCGGCCGGCAGGATCAGCGTGGCCACCTGGCCGGGCAGGCCGCGCGCGGCGACGAGCGCGTCGACCGCGTCCTGGCACAGGGCGGCGGTGCTCTGCGAGGTGCGCACGAAGCCGGGCGAGACGTTGCGCGCCACGGTCTCGATGTCGGACTGGAGCTGGGCGTCGTACTGGACGTGCCAGGTCGCATGGTCGCCCACGATGTTGAGCACCGGCACCTTGCCCTTGCGCGCGTTGTGCAGGTTGGCCAGGCCATTGCCCAGGCCGCAGCCCAGGTGCAGCAGCACGGCGGCGGGCTTGCCGGCCATGCGCGCGTAGCCGTCGGCGGCGCCGGTGGCGACGCCCTCGAACAGGCAGAGCACGGCGCGCATCCGAGTTTCCCCATCGAGCGCGGCGACGAAGTGCATCTCGCTGGTGCCGGGGTTGGAAAAGCAGACCTCGACGCCGGCATCGGCCAGGGTCTTGAGCAGGGCTTGGGCGCCGTTCATGGGCAGGCTCCTCGAATCATCGGATTGCGTTCAGCGGTTGCGCCAGAGCATGAAGTCCAGCATCCGGCGCGCCAGGCCGCGATACGGCGGCATCAGGAAGTCCACCGTGCGCAGCGGCCCCTGGCGGAACACCGGGCGCAGCTTGGAGAAGGTCAGGAAGCCCTCGCGCCCGTGGTAGTGGCCCATGCCGCTGTTGCCGACGCCGCCGAAGGGCAGGGCATGCTGCCCGGCGTGCAGCAGGGTGTCGTTCAGCGTGACGCCGCCCGACAGCGTCTGCTGCAGGTAGAAGTCCTGCTCCTGGCAGTCGTTGCTGAACAGGTAGAGCGCCAGCGGGTGCGGGCGCTCGTTGATGTACTGGACCACATCCTCGCGGCGCCGGTAGGGCAGGATGGGCAGCAGCGGGCCGAAGATCTCGCGCTGCATGACCTGCATGCCGTCGTGCACGTTCAGCAGGGCCACCGGCGGCATGATGCGCCGTGCCGCGTCGCCGGGCTGGCCCGGCAACAGGGGCACGGCCTGCGCGCCCTGTTGAACGGCGTCCTGCAGCATGGCCTGCAGGCGCTCGTGCTGGTGCTTGTCGATGATGGCGGTGTAGTCGCCGCTGAGCAGGTCGGGGTAGCGTTGCGCCAGGATCTGCTGCGCGTGCTCGATGAAGGCCTGCTCCTGGCCCGCGGGCAGGAACAGGTAGTCGACGTTGGTGCAGATCTGGCCGGCGTTGAGCATCTTCACCCACAGGATGCGCTCGGCGGCCTTTTGCAGCGGGTAGTCGGCGGCGACGACGGCAGGCGACTTGCCGCCCAGCTCCAGCGTCACCGGCGTCAGATTCGCCGCGGCATTGGCCATCACAGCGCGGCCCGTTTGCGGCGAGCCGGTGAAGAACAGGTGGTTGAACGGCAACTGGGTGAACAGCGGCCCGAGCGGCTGGTCCGGCCCGGCGTCGTCGTCGGCAAACAGGCTCACCTTGTCGGCCGCGAAGTAGCCGGGCAGGAGCTTCTGCAGCAGGCGCGCGGTGTGGGCGGAGTTCTCCGACATCTTCACCATCGCGCGGTTGCCGGCGGCGAGCGCGCCGATCAGCGGCTGCACCACCATGGCGATGGGGAAGTTCCAGGGTGCCACGATGCCGACCACCCCCACCGGCTGCGGCTGCACGAAGGCGCTGGCCAGCGGGTGCTGCGTGATGTCGAGCGGGCGGCGCTGGCGCTCCATCCAGCGTGGCAGCTGGCGGATGGCGTCGAGCGCGCCTTCCTGTCCCTGCAGCAGCTCGGTGGCCAGGGTCTCGAAGCGGCTGCGGCAGCCGAAGTCCCGGTTCACGGCCTCGACCAGTGCGTCGCGGTTTTCCACCAGCAGGCGGTGCAGCGCGCGCAGGTCGGCGCGGCGCTCTTCCAGGCTGGGGTAGCGGTTGCGGGCGAAGGCGGCCTGCTGCTGCGCGAAGCAGTCGCGCAGGATGGCGGGCAGGTGCGGGGGGATGTGCACGGCCTGCCAGGCCGCGCGGGGTGGGTTGGTCGTCATGGCGATCCTTTCGACGAACGGGCCTGGGCATGGCGGGCGATGCCGTCGCCCACGGCGCGCGCCAGGCGCGGCAAGTGGCGGGAGAGGAAGGCGGTCAATGCGGCTTTGGGCGTGTCGGTGATCTCGAACTCGCGCCGCGCGATGCCGCGCAGCAGCCTGGGCACGGACACGTCCAGCGTGCTGCTGCCGGCAAAGTCCTTCATGGCGGCCGAGACCGGGTGCATGGCGCGCCGCTCCTGCTCGACCATGGGCGTCATGATCTCGCCCGGGCAGCACAGGCTGACGTCCATGCCCCGCAGCCTGAGTTCGTAGCGCAGCGCCTCGGCCAGGCCGCGCACGCCGAACTTGGAGGCGCAGTAGGCGGTGTAGCCGAAGTTGCCGGTCAGCGCCGCGAGCGAGGCGATGAAGGCGATCTGGCTGCCGACCTGCATGTGCGGCAGCACGGCGGCGGCGAAGTGGCGCGAGCCCTTCAGGTTGACGTCGACCACGCGCTCGAACTCGGCCGCGGGCGTGTCCACCAACGGCCCGTTGTGCAGCACGCCGGCGCTGTTGATGGCCAGATCGGGCGCGCCCAGCTCCCGCACCGCCTGCGCCACGGCAGCTTCGATGGCTTCGGCCTGCGACACGTCGGATGGGTAGCAGGCAAAGCGCTGCTCCGGGCCTTTTGCCGCTGCGCGCAGCTCGGCCAGCACGTCTTCGGCGGCCGAGCGGTTGAAGAGGGCGATGCTGGCCCCCTCGGCCGCCAGGCGCCGCGCCATGTCGCGGCCGATGCCGCTGCTGGCGCCGGTGATGAACACCGTGCGCGGCGCGCCGTGCTTCCAGGGATAGGAGCTCATCGCCAGTCCTCGCGCAGCATGGCAGCGCCCTTTTCGCCCACCATGTAGCTGGGCGCGGTGGTGTTGCCGCCGGGGATCGTCGGGAAGATCGAGCTGTCGATCACGCGCAGGCCCTGCACGCCGTGCACGCGCAGGCGCGCGTCGACCACGCTGTCCGCCGCATCCGGCCCCATGCGGCAGGTGTTGGTGGGGTGGTAGTTGGTGCCGGCGACGCGGCGGCAGTAGTCGGCGTAGTCGTCATCGGTGCGGCAGTGCGCGGTGCGCAGGTCGGCCTTCACGCGCGCCTTCATGGTGGGCGTGTCGTAGACCTTGAGCACCTGGCGCACGCCCTTGACCATGGTGGCGATGTCATCGGGGTGCGAGAAGTAGCGGAAGTCGATCGCCGGGTCGTCCTGCCAGCGCGGGCTGGCGAGCTGTACCGTGCCGCGGCTTTTGGGGCGCAGCAACAGCACGTGGGTCGACATGCCGTGGCGTGCATACATCTTGCGGCCATGGTCCATCGCCAGCACGACGACGAACTCGTACTGCACCTCCGGCATGGGTGAATCCGGCGCAAGCCGCATGAAGCCCGTGACCTCGGCGAAGTTGGTGGTGCACATGCCGCGGCGCTCCCGGCGCCAGCGCTGCATGGCGCGCCAGAAGCTGCGCGTGCCGGTGGGCGAGATGCCCACGAGATCCGGGTCGCCCGGGATGTGGTGGCCCAGGATCACGTCCAGATGGTCCTGCAGGTTCTGGCCCACCGCCGGCAGGTGCGCGACCACGGGGAGCCCGAAGCGCTGCAGCAGCGCACCGTCGCCCACCCCCGAGAGCTGCAGCAGCTTGGCCGACAGGATGCCGCCGCTGCTGACGATGACTTCCTTGCGCGCGCGGATCTGGCGCTGCTGGCCGTCCTGCACCACCTCCACGCCGACGGCGCGCGTGCCCTCGAACAGCACGCGCGTGACCGGGCTGTCGCATTGCAGGTGCAGGTTGGGACGCTTGCCCAGGTGCGGCAGGATCCAGGCCTGCCCGGCGTGGTGGCGCTCGCCGCCCTTCATCATCACCTGCGTGGGGCGAAAGCCGTCCTGCGTGACGCCGTTCAGGTCCGGGTTGAGCGGCCAGCCCAGCTCGCGGAAGGCCTGGTTCAGCGTTTCGTGCCAGGGGTTGTCGGTGCGCAGTTCCTCGACCCAGACCGGTCCCTTGTTGCCGTGCCAGGGATCGTCGTCGGCGTTGAAGGTCTGGTTGTTCTCGCTCTTGCGGAAGTAGGGCAGCACGTCGCTCCAGCCCCAGCCGGGGTTGCCGGCCGCTGCCCAGCCGTCGTAGTCCAGCGGGTTGCCGCGCATGTACATCAGCATGTTGATGCGGGTGCCGCCGCCCAGGCCGCGGCCCAGCGGGTGGTAGGCGCGCTTGCCGTGCAGGCCCTGCTCGGGGCCGCTGGTGAGGCCCCAGTTGCAGGCGCTGCGCCTGAGCCCGTAGACGAGCGAGGCCAGCGCCGCGTTGGTCGCCAGGAGGCCTTTGCGCTGGCCGGGTCCGGCTTCGAGCAGCAGCACGTCGTGGCGCGCGTCCTCCGACAGGCGCGAGGCCACGGCACAGCCGGCCGGGCCGGCGCCGATGACGATGAAGTCGTGCTCGGCCGGCATCGGGGTCAGGCGCCTGCAGCGATGTGGCGCGCCGCGGCCTTGGCGGTGAGGATGCAGCCGGGCAGGAAGGTGCCCTCCAGCGAGCGCTTGCCACTCGCGCCGCCGCCGCCGAAGCCCGCCGCCTCGCCGACGCAGTAAAGGCCGTCCACCGGCTCGCCCCCGCCGTCGAGCACGCGGCTGTGCAGATCGGTCTGCAGCCCGCCCAGGCTCTTGCGCGTGATGAGCTGGGTCTGGATGGCGATGAAGGGGCCGGCCCCGGACTGCTGCAGCGGCGCGGGCTTGCAGGTGCGCAGGCGATCCGGCTTCCATTCGCGGGCGGTCAGGATGCGGCGCACCTGGATGTCGTCCTCGGGCCGGCCGTCCGGGGCGAACAGCGCGTCCCAGGCGTTCACGGTCGTCTGCAGCACCTCGGGCCGGATGTCGAGCGAGGCGGTGAGGGCGTTCATTTTCCGGGCCAGCTCGGCCAGCGTGTCGGCGACGATGAAGTGCGGGCTCTGCCGCGCCATCTGGTCGACCAGTCGCTGGTTGCCCAGCAGCGTGTCCTTGAGAAAGAGCAGGAACTGCCGGTCGCGGATGCGCGGGTTGTGCTCGGCGCCGGAGATGGCGAATTCCTTCAGCGCGATGCGGCGGTTCATCACCTGCCAGGTCCAGGGCTTTTCCTGCGCCGCCACCTGCTGGCACAGCCAGTGGGTGTCGAAGCCCGTCACCAGCGGCTCGGGGCCGATGCGCTCGCCGCGGTGGTTCAGCCACAGCGCCGACTTGCACGGAATCAGCGACAGGCCGTGGCCGGGGAAGTGCGGCAACGGGTGCGGAATGCCGGCGGCGTAGTTCCACATCTCGCCGGCGTGGGTGATCTGTGCGTCCAGGTGTTCGGCGGCCCAGTGGTGCATGCGGCCGTCGGCAAAGGGATGCGCGCCGTTGAGCATGGTGGCGGGCAGGGGCCGATCGCTCGGCCAGTTGCGGCGCGCTTCCTCGTGACTGCCATTGATGCCGCCCATGGCCAGCACCACGGTGGGCGCGGCGAGCCGCACCTCGCGTCCGCTGGCCTCGTCGATTGCCACGGCGCCGGCGAGCCTGCCGCCTGTGTGCTCCAGCGCCGTGACGCGATGCCGGTGCAGCACGGTGAGGCGACCGCCCGAATCGGCGGCGCGCAGCTGCTCGATCAGCCGCAGCGCCATGAAGCGGGACGTGCCCCAGACGATGTGGTAGCGCGCCACGCTGTTGCCGTCGCCATTCATGCCGCGCTCGACCAGGTTCACGGCCGGCATGAACCGGATGCCCTCGTTCACCAGCCAGTCATGGACCAGCGGGCGCGACTGCTCGACGTAATGACGCGCCCAGGCCAGCGGCCAGTGGTCATCGGGCGCCAGTTCGCCGAAGCGGATCCAGTCCGCCAGCGCGCGCTCCGGCGTGTCGGCGATTTTCATCTTCGCCTGCAGCGGCGTGCCCACCAGCGCCATGCCGCCAAAGGCCCACAGCGCCAGCCCGCCGAAGCGCTCCGGCGTGTCGCGGTCCACCAGCGTGACGCTCTGGCCCGCACGCAGCAGTTCGAGCGCGGTGACGATGCCCGCCAATCCGCCGCCGATCACCAGGGTGTCGCTTGCCTTCGCAGTCATGCCGTTCGCCTCCTGGAGCATGAAGATAGCTGCTTGCAGCCGATAGTGATTGACTTTAGAGGACAGCAAGATTGATCGATCGGGCCATTCACCGGCACTGGCGGCACAATCGACCGCATGGATTCCTTGACGCAGCTGGTGCTGGGCGCGGCCGTCAGCGTGGCGGTGATGCGCCGGCGCACCGCCGTGTGGAAGGCGGCGCTGTGGGGCGGGGTGGCGGGCACACTGCCGGATCTGGACGTGCTGGTGTCGCACGGCGATCCCATCCTGAACATGGTGCTGCACCGGGCGGAGAGCCATGCGCTGTTCTGGCTGACCCTGTTTTCCGTGCCTTTTGGCTGGCTGGTGGCGCGGGTGCAGGGTCAGATGGCTCTGCTGCGCTGGTGGTGGCTGGCGATGTGGCTGGCGCTCATCACGCATCCGCTGCTGGATGCGTTCACGGTCTACGGCACGCAGTTGCTGCTGCCGTTTTCGAACCATCCGGTGGCGCTGGGCAGCGTGTTCATCATCGACCCGGCAGTGACGCTGCCGTGGCTGGTCGGCCTTGCGGTGGCGCTGGTGTGCCGGGGAGACGCGCGCGGGCAGCGTGCCAACCTGTGGGGGCTGGCCGTGGGCACGGCGGTGCTGCTGGTGGGCGTGGGCCTGCAGGCGCGGGTGGATGGGCTGGCGCGCACCAGCCTGGCGCAGCAGGGCGTGGTGCCCGAGCGTGTGCTGGTGACCCCGGCGCCGCTGTCGATGCTGCTGTGGCGCGTGGTGGCGGTGCAGGGCGACGCTTACCACGAGGGATTTCATGGCCTGCTGGATGCACCGGGCCCCATGCACTTCGTCCGTCACGACCGCGGCGCGCGCCACGAGGCGGCAGTGGCGAACATCGACGGCGCCCAGCGCATTCGCCGCTTCAGCCACGGTTTCTACAAGCTGCACGAAAGCGCAGCCGGCCGACTGGTGATCACCGACCTGCGCATGGGGCAGGAGCCGCACTACAGCTTCGCCTTTGCCGTGGCCCGGCGGGGCTCGCCCTTCCAGGCGCTGCCGGTGGCGCAGTCGGTGGGCGGAGTGGCGCCGATCGGGCCGGCCCTGACCTGGCTGGCCCGGCGCATCCGTGGGGACGACGTCGCTCCGCCGCGCTGAGGAAGCCGCCATGACGCTGCAGGCCACCGTCTCCATGAGCTGGGTGAACACCGTGCTGGATGCCGCCGCGCGCCAGGGCGTGGCGCGAGAGGCGCTGCTGGCGCAGGCTGGCATAGCGTCCGAGGAGCTGCGGCAGGAGCGCTGGCCGATCGACCACATCACCCGGCTGTGGCGCGCGGCGGTGCAGCTGACGCAGGACGCGAGCTTTGGCCTGAAGGCCGGCAGCCAGGTCGGGCCGGCCAACTTCAACGTGGTGGGCGGGCTGCTGCAGACCAGCGCCACGCTGCGCGAGGCGATCGCGGCGGTGCAGAAGTACCAGCGCCTGATCAGCGATGGCGGGCGCTTCCAGATGGTGGTGGGCGCGCGCGCCAGCTGGCTGATCTACCACCCGCGCCAGGGCGCGCTGGCTTTCAGCCCGCACCAGGTCGAAGCGGTGCTGGCGGCGACGCTGACCTTCATTCGCGGTGCGGTGCGCAGCAGCGGCGGCGGCACGGTACGGCCGCAGCAGGTGCAGTTCAGTCAGCCGCGCATCGGCCTGGCGGCGGGCTACCGTGAGGTATTTGCCTGCCCGGTGGCGTTCGAGCAGGCCTTCAGCGGCCTGCTGCTGGACAACGCGCTGCTGGATGCGCCGCTGCTGCGGGCCGACCAGCGGCGCGCGCGCGAGCACCAGCGCGCGGCGGCCGAACGGCTGGCCGACCTGACGCAGGGCGGGGCGCTGGCGCAGGAGCTGCGTGCCTGGATGGTCGCCACGCTGGCCAGCCGGGTGCCCACCCGCGCCGAGGCAGCGCGCGCCCTGGGCGTGAGCGAGCGCACGCTGGCGCGGCGCATGCAGGCGCAAGGCCTGAGCTTCACCGAACTGCTGGACGGCGTGCGGCGCGACACCGCGCTGCAGGCCGTGGCGCACACCACGCGCCCGCTGGCCGACATCGGTCTGGCGCTGGGCTATGCGGAACCGGCGGTGTTCTGGCGGGCCTTCAGGCGCTGGACCGGCTGCACGCCCCAGGATTGGCGCGCGGCTCGGCCGGAGCATGGGGTCGGGTGGCCCGCCTCGACCGAGGCGTCCACCCGATTGCCCTGACCGAGCCTCGGGCCCGGGACCGGGCTGCGGGTAAGGGGCGATGGCAAGGCGGCTCGCATGGATTGCGCGGACCGCTTTCGCGAAGTGGCTGTGAAAGCGTCAGTCGGCGCGCGTGCTGGCTGCCACCGCGGTCAGCATGTCGGTGCGGGCGGACACCAACTGGGCTTCATCGTCGCCGTGACGCGCCATGTCCTGGGGGGCGTCGGGCTGCACCACGACCACGCGGTCGCGGGGCGTCTTGTTGAGCAGCAGGCGGGTGACGTCGGGGCGCGAATAGTGCCCGGCCGGGTCGGCTGCCGCCTTGGCCAGGGAGATCATGCCCAGGTCGATGTCCGCGTAGACGAGGCCTTCCTCGGTTTCGGCCAGCGGGGTGTGCATCAGCTGCCCGTCCGGCGCGTAGATGCGGGCAAAGCCACCGCCTTCCAGCAGCAACTGCTTCTTCGTGTCGTCGGTGCACAGCATCTCGACCATTTCCTTGGACACCGTGGCACACGGTGCGATGACGAAGCACTGCCCTTCGACGGCGTAGATCTGGCTGGCGGCGTTGTTCACCTCGGCGCCCAGCGCGTGGGCACCGCCGCGATAGACCGAGAAACTGGGCCACGCCGCGATGTGGATCTGCTCGTTCTGGGCGTACATCGCGTACTTGGACAGGGGTTGCAGGTGTTCCCAGCAGCACAGTGCACCCATGCGGCCTTGCGGGGTGTTCCACACCGCAAGGTCGCTGCCGTCGCCTTCGCCGAACACCGTGCGCTCCACATGGGTGGGCTTGAGCTTGCGGCGCCGGGCGATCGTCTCGCCGTCGGGGCCGATGATCCACTGGCCCATGTACAGGCTGCCGCCGGCCTTCTCGGCATGGCCCATGACAACCGTGATCTTGTTCTTGCGTGCTGCGGCGGTCAGACGTGCCGCTTCGGGGCTGCCATAGACGAGCGAGTTGTCGTGGTAACGCTGGATGAACTGCATGCCCCAGGCCGGCGAATCCAGCCAGATGACCCACGGGTAACCCGGCAGCCAGGTTTCCGGAAAGGCGATCAGCTGCGCATCATGCTTGGCGGCTTCCTCGATCAGTCCGATCGCCTTGTCGATCGAGGCGTCGAGGTTCAGGAACACCGGTGCGGCCTGGACGGCTGCTGCGCGGAACTTGGGGTGGGTGGTTGCCATGGCTGGTCTCCTGTGTGGGTGGTGGTTGTGACGCGCTTCATCGTAGGCAAGGCCTGCCGCTGGCGCTTGATTCTGGAGCGCGCATGTCTTGATCGGGTGTTGCACTGCTTGTCGAAACGGGCGCTGCTGCTTATCCTGCGCGCATGTCCCGCAACGCGTCCACGGCTGACGTCGAGCCGCGCCATCGTCTGGCGTACTGGACCGACATGGTCTGCGATACCTATGTCCAGCTGGAATGCGTCCCGCTGGGCGATGCTCGCGCGATCGAAGGCGAGATTTCGGCGCGACGCCTGGCCACGCTGGATTTCACGCGGGTCAGTGCAACCGCGCAGCGGGTGTGCCGCACGCCCGTCAAGATCGCTCGGGCCAGCGAGGACTACTTCCTGGTCAGCATCCAGTCCGCGGGAGAGGGTTTCGTGATCCAGGATGGGCGGACGGCGCGTCTCGTCCCCGGTGATTTCGCACTCTACGACAGTACTCGGCCCTACGAGCTGCGCTTTGATGGCGCCTTTCAACAGTATGTGCTGATGTTGCCGGGGGCTACGCTGCGCAGCGCCTTGCGGGACACCGAACGGCTCACGGCGAGCACCGTGCGTGGCGATCGCGGCGCGGGGCATCTGATGATTGGCATGATTCGCACGCTGGCCGCCGAGATCGGTTCGCTGGCGCCAGAATCGGCGGTGGCGGTTGCCGACAGCGTGACGCAAATCCTGGTGGCGGGCTTGTCGACGCTGCCCGCTGCGCAGCGCGAGCCGGTATCGCAGCTGGCGGCGTACCATCGGGCTGCCATCCGGGCCCTGATTGATGAGCATTGGCGCGACCCGGGCTTTGGCGTGGCGACGATCGCCCAGCGGCTGCGCGTGTCGCCAAGCACCCTGCATCGCGCCTGGCGCGGCGAGGCCACATCGATTGCAGACTGCATCTGGGCGCGCCGCCTGGATGGGGCGCGTCGTGACCTGTGCGATCCGGCGCTGCGCGCACGCAGCGTGAGCGGGATCGCCTTTGGCAGCGGCTTCAACGACTCAGCCCATTTCAGCCGTGCGTTTCGCGCCCGCGTTGGCTGTTCGCCGCGGGCGTTGCGCGAGTCCGTGCTGGGGAGCACAGGCCGCAGCGTGCTGGACGGCCTGTAGTCGACCGCTGCGCGTCAGATGTGCAGCGCGTGCCCCAGCGCGCGCAGCGCTGCTTCCTGCACCGCTTCGCCCAGTGTCGGGTGCGCGTGGATGGTGCCGGCGATGTCCTCGAGGCGTGCACCCATCTCGATCGACTGGGTGAAGGCAGCGGCCAGTTCGGCCACGCCCTGGCCGACCGCCTGCCAGCCCAGGATCAGGTGGTTGTCCTTGCGCGCGACCACCCGCACGAAGCCGGCGCTGGCCTCCAGTGTCATGGCACGGCCGTTGGCGGAAAACGGGAAGGCGGCCTCGAGGCAATCGATGCCGGCGGCACGCGCTTCGGCTGGCGTGCGACCGGCGACGACCACTTCGGGGTCGGTGAAGCACACGGCCGGAATCGCCATCGGCTCGAAGCGCCGGTTGCGGCCCGCGATCTGCTCGGCCACGCATTCGCCCTGCGCCATGGCGCGGTGCGCCAGCATGGGTTCGCCGGTCACGTCGCCGATGGCCCAGACACCCCGCATCGACGTGCGGCAGTGCGCATCGATCGCGACGTGGCGCCCCGCCATGTCGAGTTGCAGCGACTCCAGGCCGAAGCCCTGGGTGCGCGGCCGCCGCCCGACCGCCACCAGCACGCGATCGGCCGGCAGGGCGAATTCGTCGGCCTGGGCGTTGCGCACGTGCACGCCCTGCTTGTCGTCGTGGCCCAGCACGCTGCAGCCCAGGTGCAGCACCACGCCGCTCTTCCTGAGCGCGTCCAGCACCGGCTTGGTCAGCTCCTCGTCGTAGGTCGGCAGGACGCGCTGCAGCGCTTCGACCACGGTGACCTCGACCCCCAGCTTGCGGTAGGCAATGCCGAGTTCGAGCCCGATGTAGCCGGCGCCGACCACCACCAGCCGCCTGGGCAGGGCGCCCGGCGAGAGCGCGTCGGTGGATGACCAGATGGCGCCGCCAAAGGGCATCGACGGCAACTCGACCGGCTCCGAGCCGGTCGCCAGCAGCAGGTGCTCGCAGCGCACGCGCACCGGTTCGCCCTCGGCCGGCTTGACGGTGACGGTCTTGCCGTCCTCGATGTGTGCCCAGCCGGCCAGCACCTGCACGCCGGCCTTGCGCAGCAGGCCGCCGACGCCGCCGGACAGGCGCTGCACGATGCCGTCCTTCCACTTCACCGTCTGCGCGATGTCGATCGCCGGTTCCTTGACGTGGATGCCGAGGGCCGAGCTGCCGCCGGCCTGGTGGCGCGCGTGCTCGAAGGCCTGCGCCGCGTGGATCAGCGCCTTGGACGGGATGCAGCCGATGGTCAGGCAGGTGCCGCCCAGGCGCGCGCCCTCGACCAGCACCGTGGACACGCCCAGCTGGCCGGCGCGGATGGCGGCGACGTAGCCGCCCGGGCCGCCGCCGATGACGAGGAGCTTGGTGGTGATTTCTTTCATGTTGGGTCCTCCCGCTTCACTCGACGAACAGCAGGGCGGGCGCTTCGAGCAGGGCGCGCATGGCCTGGATGAACAAGGCCGCGTCCATGCCGTCGACCACGCGGTGGTCGAACGAGGACGAGAGGTTCATCAGCAGGCGCGCCACCACCTGGCCCTCCCGCAGCATCGGCCGTTCGATCATGCGGTTGACGCCGACGATGGCGACCTCCGGGTGGTTGATGACGGGCGTCGAGACGATGCCGCCCAGCGCCCCGAGGCTGGTCAGGGTGATGGTCGAGCCCGACAGCTCCTCGCGCGGCGCCTTGCCGCTGCGCGCGCCCTCGGCCACGCGTGCGATGCCCGCGGCGCACTGCCACAGGTCCAGGCTCTCGGCGTGGCGCAGCACCGGCACCATCAGGCCGCCCGGCGTCTGCGTCGCCACCCCCAGGTGCACCGGCTCGTAACGCGTGACGACGCCGGCGTCGTCGTCGTAGCGCGCGTTGACCTGCGGAAAGTCGCGCAGGGCCACCACCATCGCACGCACCAGGAAGGGCAGCACGGTGAGCTTGCCGCGCGTGGCGCCGTGACGCGCGTTCAGTCGCGTGCGCAGGGCCTCCAGCTCGGTCACGTCGATCTCCTCGACGTAGCTGAAGTGGGGGATGCGCCGCTTGGAGTCCTGCATCTTCTGCGCGATGCGGCGGCGCAGGCCGATCACCGGGATCGCCTCCTCGCCGTGGCGCTCGACGTAGGGCGAGGCGCCGACCGCCGCCATCTGGCCGCCGCCGGCGGCCCAGGCGTCGAGGTCCTCGTGCTGGATGCGGCCGGCCGGCCCGCTGCCGTGCACCAGGCGCAGGTCGATGCCCATGTCGAGTGCGCGCCGGCGCACCGCGGGCGAGGCCAGCGGGCGTTCGCCTTCCTTGCGTGGCGTGACGGGCGCGCGCACGGCCGGCCTTGCCGCGGCCGGCTTCGCAGCGGCGGCGGGTGCCGGTGCCGGCTTCGGTGCGGCCGGTGCCGGCGCCGGAGCGGCCGCAGCGGGCGCCGGTGCCGGTGCCGGTGCCGCGGCCTCGTCGTCCTTGAGGTTGCCCGGGCCGTCGACCTCCAGCCGCACCAGCTCGGAGCCGACCGCCAGCACGGCACCCACGGCGCCGCCCTGCGACAGCACCTTGCCGTGCACGGGCGAGGGCACCTCGACCGTGGCCTTGTCGGTCATCACGTCGGCGACGAGCTGGTCCTCGGTGATGCTCTCGCCGGGCTGCACGTGCCAGGCCACCAGCTCGACCTCGGCAATGCCTTCGCCGATGTCCGGCACGCGGATCACGTAGACGCCCTTGCCCGGTGCCGCGGCCGCCGCCGGTGCTGCGGCGGGTGCTGCCTGGGCCGGGGCGGTGGGTGCCGGCGCCGCCGCTGGCGCCGGAGCCGGAGCCGGCGCTGCCGTCTCGTCGCCCTTCAGGTTGCCCGGCCCCTCGACTTCCAGGCGGATCAGCTCGGCGCCGACGGCCAGCACCTCGCCCACGGCACCGCCCAGCGCCAGCACCTTGCCATGCACGGGCGAGGGTACCTCGACCGTGGCCTTGTCGGTCATGACGTCGGCGACGAGCTGGTCCTCGGTCACGGCGCTGCCCGGCTGCACGTGCCAGGCCACCAGCTCGACCTCGGCAATGCCCTCGCCGATGTCGGGCACGCGGATGACGTAGATACCCATGTCAGTTGCCCTCCACCGCGCGCTTGAGGGCCGCGCCCACGCGCGCCGGCCCCGGGAAGTAGGCCCATTCCTGTGCGTGCGGATAGGGCGTGTCGAAGCCCGTCACGCGCTCGATCGGCGCCTCCAGTTCGTAGAAGCAGTGTTCCTGCACCAGCGCCACCAGTTCGGCGCCAAAGCCGCTGGTGCGCGTGGCCTCGTGCACCACCACGCAGCGCCCGGTCTTGCGCACCGAATTCACGATGGTCTCCAGGTCGAGCGGCCAGATCGAGCGCAGGTCGATGATCTCGGCGTCGATGCCGGTCTCGCGCGCAGCGCATTCGCTCACCCACACCATGGTGCCGTAGGTCAGCACGGTGACGGCCTTGCCCGGACGGAAGATGGCTGCGCTGTCGAGCGGCACCGTGTAGTAGCCGGGTGGCACCTTGCCCAGCTCGTGCTTGGACCAGGGCACGACCGGCTTGTCGTGGTGGCCGTCGAACGGGCCGTTGTAGAGGCGCTTGGGCTCCAGGAAGATGACCGGGTCGTCACATTCCAGTGACGCGATCAGCAGGCCCTTGGCATCCACCGGATTGCTCGGCATCACGGTGCGCAGACCGCTGACGTGGGTGAACACCGCCTCCGGGCTCTGGCTGTGCGTCTGGCCGCCGTAGATGCCGCCGCCGCAGGGCATGCGGATGGTGATGGGAGCGAAGAAGTCGCCCGCCGAGCGGTGCCGCAGGCGCGCCAGCTCGGAGACGATCTGGTCATAGGCCGGGTAGACGTAGTCGGCGAACTGGATCTCCACCGCGGGGCGCAGCCCATAGGCCGCCATGCCGATGGCCGTGCCGACGATGCCGGATTCGGAGATCGGTGCGTCGAAGCAACGGGTCTTGCCATACTTGGCCTGCAGGCCTTCCGTGACGCGGAACACGCCGCCAAAGAAACCCACGTCCTCGCCGTAGACGATGACGTTGTCGTCGCGCCCCATGGTGATGTCCAGCGCCGAGCGCAGCGCCTGGATCATGGTCATGGGCACGGGCTCGCCGGCGAGCGCTGTGTCCTGTGCTGATTCGGCCATCGCTCACACTCCCATCTGCTGGCGTTGCCGGCGCAGGTGCTCCGGCATGTCCTTGTACACGTCCTCGAAGATCGTGGCGGCGCTGGGCACGCGGCCGTCGAGCAGGGTGCCGTAGCTTTCGGCCTCCTTCTGCGCCGCGATCACCTCGGCCTCCAGGTCCTTCTGCGCCTGCGCATGCTGCGCCTCGCTCCATTCGCCGATGGCGATCAGGTGCTGCTTCAGGCGCTCGATCGGGTCGCCCAGCGGGAAGCGCTTCCAGTCGTCGGCGGGGCGGTACTTGGACGGGTCGTCCGAGGTCGAGTGCGGGCCGGCCCGGTAGGTTTCCCATTCGATCAGGGTCGGCCCGTGGTTGGTGCGCGCGCGCTCGGCGGCCCACCTGGAGGCGGCGTACACCGCCAGGAAGTCATTGCCGTCGACGCGCAGCGAGGCGATGCCCACGCCGACGCCGCGCTGCGCGAAGGTCGTGCCCTCGCCACCGGCGATGGCCTGGAAGGTCGAGATCGCCCACTGGTTGTTCACCACGTTGATGATCACCGGCGCCTGGTAGACGTGGGCAAAGGTGAGCGCGGTGTGGAAGTCGGCCTCGGCGGTGGAGCCGTCGCCGATCCAGGCCGAGGCGATCTTGGTGTCGCCCTTGATCGCCGAGGCCATGGCCCAGCCCACGGCCTGCGGCACCTGCGTCGCCAGGTTGCCCGAAATCGAGAAGAAGCCGGCGCGCTTGTACGAATACATCACGGGCAGCTGGCGTCCCTTGATCGGGTCGCGTTCGTTGCTCATGAGCTGGCAGATCATCTCGACCATCGAGATGTCGTCGCGCGAGAGCAGCAGGCCCTGCTGGCGATAGGTGGGGAAGCACATGTCGCCCTCTTCGAGCGCTTGTGCGTGCGCCACGGCGATGGCTTCCTCGCCCAGGCACTGCATGTAGAAGGACAGCTTCTTCTGGCGCTGCGCCGTCAGCATGCGGGCGTCGAAGATGCGCGTCTTCAGCATCGCGCGCAGACCGCGGCGCAGGCGCTCGGGGTGGATGCTCGGGGCCCAGGGACCGACCGCCTGGCCATCGTCATCGAGGACCCGGATCAGGCTGGTGGCCAGGTCCGCGGTGTTGGCCGCCGTGGTGTCGGGTGATGGTCGGCGCACAGCGCCTGCCGGCGTCACCACCAGATAGGAAAAATCGGTTTTTCCGCCCGGGCGGCCGGTCGGCTCGGGCACGTGCAGCCGCAACGGCTGATGCGATGTCATCCATGGTCTCCGTCCGCCCGATTTTGTCGCGCGGCATGGTCAAGCACTGGACGGCCGGCCAGCTTGTGGCTGACCGTCCCCCATTGCGTCAAGACGCAGGCGCGAATCTTAGTGCAGCGGCAGCGCCGTGGCCAGTGTCGCGCAAAGTCCCGTGCGCGGCAAGGTGATTCGGGCGTGCCGGGAGCGCGACACCCCGTGGTCCTGCATCAGCCGGGCGCGGACTCGGCAGCCAGGCCGTGCAGGCGCGCGTACAGGTTGCCCGCGGCGATCAGCTCGGCGTGCGTGCCCTGCTCCATGATGGTGCCGCGCTCCATCACCACGATGCGGTCGGCGTGCTCGATGGTGGACAGCCGGTGCGCGATCACCAGCGTGGTGCGGCCCCGCATGGCGGTGGCCAGCGCCTGCTGCACCAGGCGTTCGCTTTGCGTGTCCAGCGCCGAGGTGGCCTCGTCCAGCAGCAGCACCGGCGCGTCCTTGTACAGGGCGCGCGCGATCGCCAGGCGTTGGCGCTGGCCGCCCGACAGTTCGGTGGCGTTGTGGCCGACCACGGTGTCGATGCCCTGCGGCAGGCTGGCGACGTGCTCGGCGAGGTTGGCCTGCGCGAGGCAGCGTTCCACCCGGGCGCGATCGATGGTGCCGGCGCCGAGCGCGACGTTGGCGGCGATGCTGTCGTTGAGCATGGTGACGTCCTGGCTCACCAGCGCGAACTGCGCGCGCAGCGCCGCCAGCGGCCAGTGGGCCAGGTCGATGCCGTCCAGGCGCACCTGCCCGGCCGTCGGCTCGACGAAGCGCGGCAGCAGGTTCACGAGCGTGGTCTTGCCGGCGCCCGAGGGGCCGACCAGGGCAACGGTCTGCCCGGCCGGGATGCACAGGCTGACGCCGTCGAGCGCCGGCTCGGCGTCGTCGCGGTAGCGCACGCTGGCCCCGAGCAGCTCGATCTCGCCGCGTGCGCGCGGCGGCACCTGCCCGGCGCTCGCCCGCGGCGAATCCAGCTCCGCCTGCACCGAGTCCATCAGTTCCAGGCCGCGCTCGAGCGCGGCCAGGCCGCGCGTGATCGGGTTGATGATGTCGGCCAGCCGGCGCGTCGGCGCAACCAGCATCAGCATGGCACCGATGAAGGCCACGAAGCCGCCGACGGTCACCCCGGGCCCATCGCCGGACTGGCCCTGCGACAGCGCGATCGCGATCACGCTGGACAGGGCGATTGCCGACACCAGCTGCGCCAGCGGCATGCTGGCGGCCGAGGCGCGCGTGGCCTTCAGTGCCAGGTTGCGCAGGTGGTGGCTGAGCGCGTCGAAGCGGCGCGCCTGGCCGTCCTGTGCCTGGTGCAGCCGCACCATGCGGTGCGCCAGCACGTTTTCCTCCACCACGTAGGCCAGTTCGTCGGTGGCGCTCTGGCTCTGGCGCGTGACCTTGTACAGGCGCCGCGACAGGGTCTTGAGGATGAAGGCGACGCAGGGCACCAGCACCAGCACGATCAGCGTGAGCTGCCAGTTCAGGTAGATCAGGTAGCCCAGCAGGGCGACCACGGTGAAGCCGTCGCGTGCCAGGTTGAGCAGTGCCTGCACCAGCAGGGTGGAGCCGGTCTGCACCTCGTACACGATGGTGTTGGCGAGCTGGCTGGCCGACTGGCGGGCGAACAGCGCCAGGTCGGCGTGCAGCAGGCGGTCGAACAGCTGGCGCCGCAGCACCACCATGCCGTCGGCGGCAATGCGCGAGAGCGCGTAGCGCCCAGCGAACTGCGCCACGCCGCGGATCGCGAACAGGCCGATGATCGCCGTGGGCACCATCCACAGCTGCAGCCGGCCCTGGTTGAAGCCGTCGTCCAGCAGCGGCTTGAGCAGTGCCGGGATGGCCGGTTCCGTGAGCGCGCCGATCAGGGTCGAGATCACCGCCATCACCCAGCCGACGCGGTACTGGCGAAAGTAGGGCAACAGGCGCCGCATGCGTTGCAGCAACGAGCGTTGGTCGGCTGGATCGGCTCTGGGGGGCATGGGCGCGCGGGCGGGCAAACGTTCGATTCTAGGCGGCGTGGGGGGTCGCCGCGGTGCCGGAACCATTTCCCGGGCGCCGCCTCACAGACGGGTGCCGGGGCGCGGCGCTACAGTTTGTGACGTGCCCCGGTTCCAAATAGGTAACATCGGTGGCCGCAAGGGGCCGCCGCAGCGGTTTCACGATCCCAAGCATGAGCCTGATTCAACACACCTGTTCCGAACTCCCCGACGCCACCCGGCGCCACCTGCTGCTGGCGGCGCTGCTCGCCACGCCGACGCTGCCGGCGCTGGCACAGTTTCGGGTCGAGGTCTCGGGCATCGGCCTGACCCAGATGCCGATCGCGCTGGTGCCGTTTCGCGGCGAGGCGGCGTCACCGCAGAAGATCAGCGCCATCGTGCGCGCCGACCTCGAGCGCAGCGGCCAGTTCCGCGGCGTCGACACCGGCGGCGAGGCGATGGACGAGACCACCCGCCCGGACATGTCGGCCTGGCGCCAGCGCGGCGCCGACGCGCTGGCCGGCGGCAGTGTCGCGCGCCTGCCGGACGGCCGCTGGGATACGCGCTTCCGGCTCTGGGACGTGGTCGGCGACCGCGACCTGGGCGGCCTCGGCTATGTCGTGCCGCAGGCCGACCTGCGCCTCGCGGCGCACAAGATCGCCGACTACATCTACGAGAAGCTGACCGGCGAGAAGGGCGTGTTCTCGACCCGGCTGGCCTATGTCACGCGGGGCCGCGGCCGCTACACCCTGTGGGTCGCCGATGCCGACGGCGAGAACGCACAGGCCGCGCTGTCCAGCCCCGAATCCATCATCTCGCCGACCTGGTCGCCTGACGGTCGGCAACTGGCCTACGTGTCGTTCGAGGCGCGCAAGCCGGTCATCTATGTGCACGAGGTGGCGAGCGGGCGACGTCGCTTGCTGGCCAACTTCAAGGGCTCCAACAGCGCGCCGGCCTGGTCGCCCGACGGCAGCAGCCTGGCCGTCACGCTGTCGCGCGATGGCGGCTCGCAGCTCTACCTGATCAATGCCGCCGGCGGCGAGCCCCGGCGGCTCACGCAGTCGCAAAGCATCGACACCGAGCCGGCCTTCGCGCCGGACGGGCGCACCCTGTATTTCGTCAGCGACCGCGGCGGCGCGCCCCAGATCTACCGCATGGCGGTCAGTGGCGGCGCGCCGCAGCGCGTCACCTTCAACGGCAGCTACAACGTCTCGCCGACGATCAGCCCCGACGGCCGCTGGATGGCCTACGTCTCGCGCCAGGGGGGTGCCTTCCGCCTGCACCTGATGGAACTGGCCAGCGGCAACGTCACCGCGCTCACCGACACCGCGCAGGATGAGAACCCGAGCTTCGCGCCCAACAGCCGCCTGATCGTCTACGCGACGCGCGACGGCGGACGCGAAGCGCTCATGACCACCACGCTGGACGGCAAGATCAAGGCGCGTCTGGCCGGCCAGGGCGGCGAAATCCGCGAACCGTCCTGGGGGCCGTTCCAGCGCTGACGCCTGCCACCGCCGAATTTCCCGAACCCTTCCATTGCAGGAGAAACTTGAATGATCAAACGTCCCATCATGCTGGCCATCCTGGCCCTGGCGTTGGCCGGCTGCGGCTCCAACGTCAAGCTCGATCCGGAGATCGCGGGCGGCGCCAGCGCGACCGGCGGTGCCAACGGCGCGGCCGGCCAGAGCTCGGTCGCCCAGGTCGAGGCCGGCAGCGCACAGGGTGACGTCGCGGGTCCGGTCGGGGTCGGCCGCATCATCTATTTCGACTTCGACAGCTTCGTCGTCAAGCCGGACTATCAGCCGCTGGTCGACCAGCACGCGCGCTTCCTGCAGGCGAATCGCAGCCGCAACGTGGTGCTCGAAGGGCATACCGACGAGCGTGGCAGCCGCGAGTACAACCTGGCGCTGGGGCAAAAGCGCGCCGAGGCGGTGCGTCGCGCGCTGACCCTGGTCGGTGCCAGCGACAACCAGATCGAGGCCGTCAGCTTCGGCGAGGAAAAGCCGGCTGTGCAGGGCAGCGACGAAGAGGCTTACGCGCAGAACCGGCGCGTTGAGCTGCGCTACCGATGACGGGCGGCGCGATGCTCGCACGCAGCGGGCTGGGTGCCCTGGCCCTGGTGCTGGCGGGAGCGGCCCAGGCCCAGATCTTCGGTGGCGATGACCAGGCGCGCCAGGCCATCCTCGACCTGCGCCAGCGCTTCGACCAGGCCGTGACGGCGCAAAACCGGCTGGTCGAGGAGAACACGCAGCTGCGCCGCAGCATGCTCGAGTTGCAGCAGCAGCTCGAACTGCTGCGCGGCGAGCTGGCACAGGCACGCGGCCAGGACGAACAGCTCACGCGCGACGTCTCCGAGCTGCGCAACCGCGTCGAGGCGCTGGATTCGCTCGACGAGCGCCTCCAGCGGCTGGAGACCGGCGGCGCGCCCGCGGCGGGCGAGGCCGGTGGCGCGGCGTCGAGCCCCGACGAAAAGCGCGATTACGAGGCGGCGCTGGCGGTGTTTCGCAGCGGCGACTATGCGGCGGCGCAGGTCAAGTTCGCCGACTACGTCAAGCGCTATCCCAGCAGCAGCCTGGCTCCGGCAGCGCTGTTCTGGCTCGGCAACGCGCAGTATGCGACCCGCAACTACAAGGAAGCGATCACCAACTTCCGCTCCCTGCTCGCGGCGGCCCCCAACCACGCGAAGGCGCCCGAGGCCCTGCTGTCGATCGCCAATTGCCAGATCGAGCTGAAGGAGACGAACGCGGCGCGCGCCACGCTCGAATCGCTGGCCAAGACCTACCCGCAGTCCGAGGCGGCCCAGGCCGGACGCGAGCGGCTGGCGAAGCTGAAGTGATCCCCCCTGTGCCGCTGCGTGGCTTCCCTCTTGAGGGACGCACCCAGTGGCCCGGAAGACCCAGGCCACGGGTGCCCGCGCCTGGCCCGCTTCGCGGCTGCCGGCGTGCACGTCGGGCCGGACCGGGTCGGGCTGCGACGGACGATCGCTCGTGGCGCTGGCCCACGCGCTGGGATTCGTTATAATTCTCGGTTTCCTTGCCGCACCCCGTTCGACGCCGGGGGCGGCTTCAACCCGGCGGCCGCGCGCATCGAGCGGGGGGCCGCGATCCACAAGGAGTCTGCATGCGTCACTACGAGATCATCTTGCTGATCCACCCGGATCAGAGCGAGCAGGTACCCGCCATGCTCGAGCGCTACAAGGGCATGGTGACCGCCGGCAACGGCAAGGTGCACCGCGTCGAGGACTGGGGCCGCCGTCAGCTGGCCTACCAGATCAACAAGCTGGCCAAGGCGCACTACCTGTGCCTGAACATCGAGGCCGACCAGGCCGTGCTGGGCGAGCTGGAGCATGCGTTCCGCTTCAACGACGCCGTGCTGCGCCACCTCACGGTGCAGCGCAAGAAGGCCGACACCGCGCCGTCGCTCATGATGAAGAGCGTCGAGCGCGAGGAGGCGCGCAAGGCGCAGCAGGCGGAGGCCGCCAACTGACGCCGGGTTCGGGCCGGGCGCGCGCGCGGTGAACCAGGTTCGCCTGAGTGCCCGCATCGCGCAAGCCGGCACCCTGCGCCATACCCCGGCCGGTCTGCCGGCCCTCGACCTCGAGCTGGAGCACGAGTCCACGATCGAGCAACTGGGCCAGGCGCGGCAGGTGCGGCTGGTGCTCAGGGCGCTCGCGCTGGGCACGCTGGCCGAGCGGCTGGCGACGCAGGCGATCGGCTCGAACGGGTGTTACAGCGGTTTTCTGGCAGCGCCGCGCCGCGGTCGGCAGGTGGTGCTCCACATCCAGGACTTTCAACAGGATCAGTAGCAAGGAGGCTTTTCAATGGCCACGTTCAAGAAATTCAGCAAGGATCGGCGCCCCAAGCGCAGCAGCCAGTCGCTGCTGTTCAAGCGCAAGCGCTTCTGCCGCTTCACCGTCGCGGGCGTCGAGGAGATCGACTACAAGGACATCGACACCCTGCGCGACTTCATCGGCGAGAACGGCAAGATCGTGCCGGCGCGCCTGACGGGCACGCGCGCGATCTACCAGCGCCAGCTCAACACCGCCATCAAGCGCGCGCGCTTCCTGGCGCTGTTGCCCTACACCGACCAGCACAAGGTCTGAGGAGGTCGACACCATGCAAGTCATTCTTCTGGACAAGGTCGTCAACCTGGGCAGCCTGGGCGACGTGGTCAAGGTCAAAGACGGCTACGCGCGCAACTTCCTGATCCCCACCGGGCAGGCGCGCCGCGCCACCGCCGCCGCCAAGGCCGAGTTCGAGGCGCGCCGCGCCGAGCTGGAGAAGCACGCCGCCGACAAGCTGGCGGCCGCGCAGGCGCTGGGCGAGCAGCTCAGCGGCCACGCCATCAAGCTGACGCAGAAGGCCGGCGTCGACGGTCGCCTGTTCGGCTCGGTCACCAACCACGACATAGCCGACGAGCTCAGGAAGCAGGGCTTCGACGTGCACAAGGGACAGGTGCGCATGCCGGGCGGTCCGATCAAGACCGTCGGCGATTCCACGGTTACGGTGTCGCTGCACACCGATGTCATGGCCGAGATCTCGGTTTCGGTGTACGGCGAGACGGCCTGAAGGGCTTTCACGCGTCTCTTGGCAAGCCGCCTGCGGGCGGCTTGCCTTTTGCTGCGCACCAGCGAGCGCACGCCCGGGCAGCACGCGACCGGCGCGCAGGGCCCGGGGCGTGACCATGCTCGGCTGTCCACAGTCTCGCCTCGGCCCTGCACCGCTTGCAGACAGCTTGTCCACAGGCTTGTCCGGTGACAGGGGAGCGCGGGCGTCGTAGCATTCCGCTGTTGCCTGACCGATTGCCCATGTCCACTGTTCTTGATCCCGACTACGCCGGCTACGACGCCGAACTGCCCCGCGACCACCAGGTCGACCAGCTGCGCATCCCGCCGCACTCGATCGAGGCGGAATCCAGCGTGCTGGGCGGCTTGCTGCTGGACAACAGCGCCTGGGACCGGGTCGGCGACGTGCTGACCGAGGTCGACTTCTATCGCTACGAGCACCGGCTGGTGTATGCCGCCCTCGGCAAGCTGGTGGGCGAGAGCAAGCCGGCCGACGTGATCACGGTGCACGAGGAACTCCGGCGCCAGGGCAAGGACGAGGAGGTGGGCGGCCTGGCCTACCTGAACGCGCTGGCGCAGTACGTGCCGAGCGCCAGCAACATCCGGCGCTACGCCGAGATCGTGCGCGAGCGCTCGATCCTGCGCCAGCTCGTCAGCGCCAGCGACGAGATCGCGACCAGCGCCTTCAATCCCCAGGGCAAGCCGGTGGCGCGCATCCTGGACGATGCCGAGGGCAAGATCTTCAAGATCGGCGAGCAGAGCTCGCGCATGAAGCAGGGCTTCCAGGCCATGGACGGCCTGGTCGTGCAGCTGCTCGATCGCGTGCAGGAGATGGCCGACAACCCGAACGACATCACCGGGGTGCCGACCGGCTTCCACGACCTCGACCGCATGACCGCCGGCCTGCAGAAGGGCGACCTGGTGGTGCTGGCGGCGCGCCCCTCGATGGGCAAGACGGCGCTGGCCATCAACATCGCCGAGCACGTGGCGCTGGCCGAACAGCTGCCGGTGGCGGTGTTCTCGATGGAAATGGGCGCGGCGCAACTGGCGGTGCGGATCGTCGGCTCGATCGGCCGCATCGACCAGGGGCATCTGCGCACCGGCAAGCTGACCGACGAGGAGTGGCCGCGCCTGACCGAGGCAATCGAGCGCCTGCGCGGCATCAGCCTGCACATCGACGAGACGCCGGGCCTGACGCCGGCCGAGCTGCGCGCCAACGCGCGGCGCCTGGCGCGCCAGTACGGCCAGCTCGGCCTGATCGTGGTCGACTACCTGCAGCTGATGAGCGGCAGCAGCAGTGGCGACGAGAACCGCGCCACCGA
>NZ_DAOKZG010000020.1:43013-55634 GCF_035325765.1 Ottowia sp. | reverse complement strand
GGACAAGCCGGTGCGCATCGGCGTCAACTGGGGCAGCCTGGACCAGGACCTGCTGACCGGCCTGATGGACGAGAACGCCCTGCGGTCCGAGCCCTGGGACGCGCGCCAGGTGCTCTACGAGGCGCTGGTGCAGTCGGCCATCGGCTCGGCCGAGCAGGCCGTGCGCTGGGGCATGGATCCGGCGCAGGTGATCCTGTCGTGCAAGGTCAGCGGCGTGCAGGACCTGATCGCCGTCTATCGCGAGCTGGCCAGGCGCTGCGATCACCCCCTGCACCTGGGTCTGACCGAGGCCGGCATGAGCACCAAGGGCACGGTCGCCTCGGCCGCCGCGCTGGCCATCCTGCTGCAGGAGGGCATCGGCGACACCATCCGCGTCAGCCTCACGCCGCAACCGGGCGAGTCGCGCACCCAGGAAGTGCTGGTCGCCAGCGAGATCCTGCAGGCCCTCGGCCTGCGCATGTTCGCGCCCAGCGTCACCGCCTGTCCGGGCTGCGGGCGCACCACCAGCACGGTGTTCCAGGAGCTGGCCAAGCGCATCGACGACCACCTGCGCGCCCAGATGCCGGTCTGGCGCGTCAAGTACCCGGGCGTCGAGACCCTGCGCGTGGCCGTCATGGGCTGCATCGTCAACGGGCCGGGCGAGAGCAAGCACGCCGACATCGGCATCAGCCTGCCGGGCACCGGCGAGATGCCGGCCGCGCCGGTCTACATCGACGGCCAGAAGGCGGTGACGCTGCGCGGTGAGCACATTGCCGACGAGTTCCACGCCATCGTCGAGCGCTACATCGAGCGGCGCTTCGGCGGCGGGCCCGCCGATTGACCGGCCGCGCCATCCTTGGGCGCTGGCGCTTGCCGGGCAAGCGCGGGCGGCCATCCACAGCAGCTTAGCCAAGGCATGTCCAAATCCATCCGCATCACGGCCATCAAGGGCATGAACGACATCCTGCCGCCGCAGTCGGCGCGCTGGGAGTGGCTGGAGGCGGCGGTGCGCCGCGTCATGGCGCGCCACGCCTACCGCGACGTGCGCACGCCGGTGATGGAGCACACCCAGTTGTTCACGCGCGGCCTGGGCGAGGTCACCGACGTGGTCGAAAAGGAGATGTATTCCTTCGAGGACCGCGCCGACCAGCACGGCCACGCCGACCACCTGAGCCTGCGGCCCGAGAACACCGCCGGCGTGGTGCGTGCCGTGGTCGAGCACAACCTGCTCTACGACGGTGGCAAGCGGCTCTACTACATGGGCCCGATGTTCCGGCGCGAGCGCCCGCAACGTGGCCGCTATCGCCAGTTCCACCAGGTCGGTGCCGAGGCCCTGGGGTTTTCCGGGCCCGAGCTCGATGCCGAGATGATCCTGCTGGCGGTGCAGCTCTGGGCCGAGCTCGGGATCCGCCACTGGCGGCTGGAACTCAACTGCCTGGGCCAGCCCGACGAGCGGCGCGCGCACCGCGCCGCGCTGGTGGCCTATTTCGAGGCCCACCACGATCAGCTCGACGCCGACGCGCGCCGGCGGCTGCACAGCAACCCGCTGCGCATCCTGGACACCAAGAATCCGGCGATGCAGGCCCTGGTCGAAGGCGCGCCGCGCCTGCTGGACCACCTGGGCGAGGCATCGCGCCGCCACTTCGAGGCGGTACAGGCCATCCTCGGGGCCAGCGGCATCGCGTATTCGATCAACCCGCGCCTGGTGCGCGGCCTTGACTACTACAACCTGACGGTGTTCGAGTTCATCACCGACAGCCTCGGCGCGCAGGGCACGATCTGCGGCGGCGGGCGCTACGACTACCTGATCGAGCAGATCGGTGGCAAGGGCGCGCCCGCCGTGGGCTGGGCGATGGGCATCGAGCGCGTGCTGGAACTGCTGCAGGAGGAGGGCGTGGTCGTGCCCGAGCCGCTGCCCGACGCCTACGCCGTGATTCCCGACACCGCCGCGCTGCCGGTCGCGATGCGCTGCCTGCAGGCGCTGCGCGCGGCCGGCGTCGCCGTGCAGATGCACGCGGGTGGCGCGGACGGCATGGGCAGCATGAAGAGCCAGTTCAAGAAGGCCGACGCCAGCGGCGCGCGCCATGCCCTGGTCTTTGGCGCCGACGAGCTGGCGGCGGGCGAGGTGACGGTGAAGGCGCTGCGCGACGGCAGCGGCAGCCAGCAGCGCCGGCCACTCGCCACGCCCGAGGCCTGGGCCGCCAGCCTAAAATCCACCGCTTGATCCGGATCTGACATTTCATGGCGAAACACCTCGACCTCGAAGAGCAGGAACAGCTCGACGCCCTCAAGGCCTTCTGGGAGACCTGGGGCAATCTGATCACCTGGGTGCTGATCCTGGTGCTGGGTGCCTACGCCGCCTGGAACGGCTGGAATTACTGGCAGCGTCGCCAGGGCGCGCTGGCCTCGGCCCTGTACGGCGAGATCGAGCGCAGCGCCGAGGCCGGCGACGTGGCCCGGCTCGAGCGTGCGCTGGCCGACATGCGCGAGCGCTACGGCCGGACCACCTACGCCGGCTACGGCGCGCTGCTGGCGGCCAAGGTGCTGCATGACAAGGACAAGGAGGCCGAGGCCCAGGCGGCGCTGGCCTGGGTTGCCGAGCAGGGGCCGAACGACGGCATGCGCGCGATCGCGCGGCTGCGCCTGGCGGCGCTGCAGCTCGACGCCAAGACGCCGGACGCGGCGCTCAAGACCCTGTCGGCCAGCTTCCCGCCCGAGTTCGCGCCACTGGCGGCCGACCTGCGCGGCGACGTGCTGCTGCAGCAGGGCAAGCGCAGCGAGGCGGCGGCCGAGTTCGGCAAGGCCTACCAGGGCCTGGGCAGCGACCGCGCGGACTATCGGCGCCTGGTCGGCATCAAGCTCAATTCGCTGGGCGTCGATCCCGAGGCCCGCGCCGGGGTGGCCTCGTGATGCGGCGCCTGGCCCGATCCGGCGTGCGCGCGGCGCAGGCGCTGGCCCTGGCGCTGGGCGCCCTGGTGCTGGCGGGATGCGCCAGCGGCACGGCGCGGCCCAAGCCGGCCGAACTGCCGCCGAGCGTCGACCTGATCGGCGTGCGCCAGGTCTGGCAGCTCAGGGCGGCGCCCGTCGGCTTCCCGCTGCAGGTGCACGTGCAGGGCAGCCAGGTGCTGCTGGCCGGCGACGATGGCAGCCTCGTCACGCTCGATGCCGCGAGCGGCCGCGAACTCGGCCGAGCCAGCGTTGGCGCGCCGCTGTCGGCCGGCGTCGGCAACGACGGGCGCGTGAGCGCGGTCGTCACGCGCGCCAATGAGGTCGTGGCGCTGGAAGGCGGCCAGGTGCTGTGGCGCCGGCCACTGCCGACGCAGAGCTATACCGCGCCGCTGGTGGCGGGCGGGCGGGTGTTCGTGCTTGGCGCGGATCGTTCGCTGACGGCGCTGGACGGAGGCAGCGGCGCGCGGCTGTGGCACCTGGAGCGACCCGCCGAGCCGCTGGTGCTGCGCCAGGCCGGGGTCCTGCTGCCGGTCGGCAACACCCTGGTGGCGGGCCTGGCGGGACGCCTGGTGGGGATCGATCCGGACAACGGCAGCGTGCGCTGGGAAGCTCCGGTAGCGGCCGCGCGTGGCACCAACGACGTCGAACGCCTGGTCGACCTGGTGGGCGGCGCCTATCGCGCCGGCACCCTGGTTTGCGCGCGGGCCTTCCAGGCCGCGCTGGGCTGCGTGGAAACCCGGGACGGGCGGCTGCTCTGGACCCGGGCGGCCAATGGCGCCACCGGCATCGCCGGCGATGGCGAGCGCCTCTACGGAGCCGAGGCCGATGGCCAGGTTCTGGCCTGGCGCGCCGACACCGGCGATCGAGCCTGGAGTACCGAGCGCCTGCGCTGGCGCCAGCTCACGGGCCCGCTGGTGCTCGGCCGCTCGGTGGTCGTGGGCGACAGCACCGGGCTGGTGCACCTGCTCTCGCGCGCGGATGGCACTGCGCTCGGCCGCATGAGCACCGATGGCTCGGGCATTGCCGCCACGCCCGTGCAGGCGGGCAACACCCTGGTGGTGGTCACGCGCGCCGGCAACGTGTTCGGTTTCCGGCCGGAGTGATGGACTCCCCCCTGAGTCGCTGGGCGCCTCCCCCCCAGGGGGACGACGCCAGTAACCGGCACGGGTCCGGCCGCGGCGTGGGTGGGCGGGGCCTGCTCCGTCGCCACTGGCTGGGGTGCCGCGCGGGAGGGCTTGCCGCGTGAAGCCCGTGATCGCCCTGGTGGGGCGTCCCAACGTCGGCAAGTCAACGCTGTTCAACCGGCTGACGAAGAGCCGCGACGCCATCGTGGCTGACTTTGCCGGCCTTACGCGCGACCGCCACTACGGGCAGGGGCGGCTCGGTCGGCGTGACTACATCGTGATCGACACCGGCGGCTTCGAGCCCAGCGCCGACAGCGGCATCTACAAGGAAATGGCGCGCCAGACGCGCCAGGCCGTGGCCGAGGCGGACGTGGTGGTGTTCATCGTCGACGCCCGCGCCGGCCTGTCGGCACAGGACCACGACATCGCGGACTACCTGCGGCGCCTGGGCAAGCCCTGCCTGCTGGTGGCCAACAAGGCCGAGGGCATGAAGGACGGCACGCAGCTGGCCGAATTCTTCGAACTTGGCCTGGGCCCGGTGCTGCCGGTCTCGGCGGCCCATGGCCAGGGCGTGCAGCACATGCTGGAGCAGGCGCTGGAGACGCTCGCGCTGCCGGCCGCCGCCGAAGAGGATGCTGACGCGGACGACCAGGGCGTCATCCGCCTGGCCGTCGCCGGCCGTCCCAACGTCGGCAAGTCCACGCTGATCAACACCTGGCTGGGCGAGGAGCGCCTGGTGGCGTTCGACCAGCCGGGCACCACGCGCGACGCCATCACCGTGCCGTTCGAGCGCAACGGCCAGCGCTTTGCCCTGATCGACACCGCGGGCCTGCGCCGCAAGGGCAAGGTGTTCGAATCGGTCGAGAAATTTTCGGTGGTCAAGACGCTGCAGGCGATCGAGTCGGCGCACGTGGTGCTGCTGCTGATCGACGCCACCGAGGGCGTGACCGACCAGGACGCGCACATCGCCGGCTTCATCCTCGAGGCCGGCCGCGCCGTGGTGCTGGCCGTCAACAAGTGGGATGCGGTCGACGCCTACCAGCGCGAAGGGGTGCAGCGTTCGATCGAGACGCGCCTGGCCTTTCTCAAGTTCGCCGAACTGCACTTCATCTCGGCCGAGAAGCGCCAGGGCATCGCGCCGCTGTGGCGTTCGATCGTCCGCGCCCACCAGGCCGCCACGCGCAAGCTGCCGACGCCCCAGCTCACGCGCCTGCTGCATGAGGCGGTGCAGTTCCAGGCGCCCCGGCGCTCGGGCATGTATCGCCCCAAGCTGCGCTACGCGCACCAGGGCGGTATGAACCCGCCCGTGGTGGTGGTGCACGGCAGTGGGCTGGAGGGCGTGACCGCCGCCTACAAGCGTTACCTGGAGGGGCGCTTTCGCAAGGCCTTCGACCTCACCGGCACGCCCCTGCGCATCGAGCTCAGGAGCGCGCGCAACCCCTACGCCGACAAGGGAGCGTAGGCGCGCGCCGCCGTGGGTCCCCGCGTCGGCAGGAAAGCCGGGGGTGTCCCTTGTGATGGCTGGCCTCGCCCCCATGTGTTAAGTTCGCAAACCTTCCCCATCCTCAAAAACATCCATTGAACACGGAGAATATCGTGAGCAACAAAGGGCAACTCCTACAAGACCCGTTCCTGAACACCCTGCGCCGTGAGCACATCCCGGTGTCCATCTACCTGGTCAACGGCATCAAGCTCCAGGGCCAGATCGAATCCTTCGACCAGTACGTCGTGCTGCTGCGCAACACGGTGACGCAGATGGTCTACAAGCACGCGATTTCAACCATCGTGCCCGGGCGCCCGGTGAATTTCACGGCCGCAGGCAGCGACAGCGCCGACGCGCCGGCCAAGTGAGCCACATCCGTTTGCCGCTCGCCTCCCTCATCAGCCCCCTGCGGGGGGCTGCGCTCCCCCTCAAAGCCCCCTGACGCCGACTTTGCCCACCCCTGTCGCTTCGCCGAGTGCCGCCGCCGTGCTGGTCGGAGTCGATCTGGGCGTGCCCCATTTCGATGCCGAGCTCAGCGAGCTCGGTCTGCTCGCCGAGACCGCCGGCCTGCGGCCGGTGGCTCGCCTGACGTGCCGGCGGCCGGCCCCCGACGCGGCCTTGTTCGTCGGCCGCGGCAAGGCGGACGAGATCCGCCTGCTGGCCCAGGCCGAGGGTGCCGAGGAGGTGCTGTTCGACCAGGCGCTATCGCCCGTGCAGCAACGCAACCTGGAGCGCGCCATCGGCCTGCCGGTGAACGACCGCACCCTGGTGATCCTGGAAATCTTCGCCCAGCGCGCGCGCAGTCACGAGGGCAAGCTGCAGGTGGAGCTGGCTCGCCTGCAGTACCTCAGCACGCGCCTGGTGCGTCGCTGGTCGCACCTGGAGCGCCAGCAGGGCGGCATCGGCACGCGCGGCGGGCCGGGCGAGACCCAGATCGAGCTCGACCGGCGCATGATCGGCGAAGCCATCAAGCGCACCCGCGAGCGCCTGGCGCGGGTCAAGCGCCAACGCCAGACGCAGCGGCGCCAGCGCGAGCGGCGCGGCACCTTCAACATCTCGCTGGTCGGCTACACCAACGCCGGCAAGTCGAGCCTGTTCAACGCCCTGGTGAAGGCGCGTGCCTATGCCGCCGACCAGCTGTTCGCCACACTGGACACGACGACGCGCCAGCTCTGGCTGGCCGAGGCGGGGTGCGCGGTGTCGCTGTCCGACACCGTGGGCTTCATCCGCGACCTGCCGCATGGCCTGGTCGAGGCCTTCCAGGCGACGTTGCAGGAAGCGGCCGACGCCGACTTGCTGCTGCACGTGGTGGACGCCGCCAACCCCGGCTTCATCGAGCAGATGGAGGAGGTGCAGCGCGTGCTCCAGGAGATCGGTGCCGCCGAGGTGCCGCAGCTGCTGGTGTTCAACAAGCTCGACGCCATGCCCGCGTCCCGGCGCCCGCAGGCGCTGGTCGACACGACGGCGATCGGCGGACGCACGTTCGATCGCGTGTTCGTGAGCGCGCGCACCGGCGAAGGCCTGGCGGCGCTGCGCGCCGAACTGGCGCGCCAGGTGCGCCAGGCGCCGGCACCGCAGGCGCCCGAGAGCCCCGCAGGGTTTGGGCACAATCAAGGGTTGCACGGAGAACCCCTCGACGCATGAAACCTCGTTCCAGCACTCCCCGCCCGGCCGGCTGGCCGGCGCGCCTGCGGGGCATGTTCAACCTGAACGACCCCCAGTGGGGTCGTGGCGAGGAGGGTGGCGACGGCCAGCCGCCGCGTCCCGACGACCGGCCTGCCGGGGAGCCCGAACGGCCCCGTCCCCCGGTGCCGCTGCGACCGCGCGGCACCAACCAGGGGCCGCCCGACCTGGACGAGCTGTGGCGCGATTTCAACCGGCGCCTGGGCGGCCTGCTGGGCGGCCGCGGTGGCGGGGGTGGCCGCGGCGGCGGGGGTGGCGGCAACTTCCAGCCCGACATGAAGAGCGCCGGCCTGGGCGTGGGCGTGATCGCCGCGATCGCCGTGCTGATCTGGCTGGGCTCGGGCTTCTTCATCGTGCAGGAAGGCCAGCAGGCCGTGATCACGCAGTTCGGCAAGTACCACGCGACGGTGGGTGCCGGTTTCAACTGGCGCCTGCCGTACCCGATCCAGCGTGACGAGATCGTGCGCTTCTCGCAGATCCGTTCGGTCGACGTCGGCAGCGACAGCGTCATCAAGTCCACCGGCCTGCGCGACTCGGGCATGCTGACGCGCGACGAGAACATCGTCGAGGTCAAGTTTGCCGTGCAGTACCGGCTGAACAACTCGCGCGACTACCTGTTCAACAGCAAGAACCCCGACGACGCGGTGGTGCAGGTGGCCGAGAGCGCGGTGCGCGAGGTGGTCGGCAAGATGACGATGGACTCGGCGCTGGCCGAGGAGCGCGACCAGATCTCGCCGCGCGTGCGCGCATTGATGCAGAAGATGCTCGACCAGTACCAGGTCGGCGTCGAGATCGTGGCGGTCAACATGCAGCAGGGCGGCTCGCGCCCACCCGAGCAGGTCAAGGCCGCGTTCGACGACGTCATCAAGGCCGGCCAGGAGCGCGAGCGTGCCAAGAACGAGGCCGAGGCCTATGCCAACGACGTGGTGCCGCGCGCGGTCGGTACCGCCACGCGCCTGAAGCAGGAGGCCGAAGGCTACAAGGCGCGCGTGATCGCCCAGGCCGAGGGTGACGTGCAGCGCTTCAACTCGGTGCTGGCGGCCTACCAGAAGGCGCCGCGCGTGACGCGCGACCGCATGTACCTGGACACGCTGCGCGAGATCTACGGCGGCATCAACAAGATCCTGGTCGACACCCGCGCCGGCGGCAACCTGTTGTTCCTGCCGCTGGACAAGATCATGCAGGCCGCGGGCGCGCCCGCCAAGGCCGGCGCGACGCAGGCGCCGACTTCCTCCGGCAGTGCGTCGACGTCCACCCCGTCGTCGGCTTCGGATGCCCGCACGCGCGATGCGGCGCGCAGCCGCGAGCGTGAGTCGCGCTGACCTTCACGGGCCACACCATGAACAGAATCGGATTCATCGGCACTTCCATCCTGATCCTGCTGGCGCTGGTCAGCTCGGCGTTGTTCGTCGTCGACCAGCGGCAATTCGGCGTGGTCTACCAGCTCGGCGAGATCACCAAGGTGATCACCGAGCCCGGCCTCAACTGGAAGCTGCCGCCGCCGTTCCAGAACGTGCGCTACGTCGACAAGCGGCTGCTGACCCTCAACAGCATGGACACCGAGCCCCTGCTGACGGCCGAGAAGCAGCGCATGGTGATCGACTGGTACGTGCGCTGGCGCGTCACCGACCCCAAGGTCTACATCCAGAACGTGAGCGCCGACGGCAGCGAGATGAGCGGCGCGCAGCAGCTCAACCGCGTGGTGCGCGACGCCTTCCAGCAGGAGGTCAACCGGCGCACCGTTTCCGAGCTGATCTCGACCCGGCGCGAGACCCTGATGGAGGACGTGCAGCGCCAGGTGACCGAGACCGTCAAGCGCGGCAAGCCCTGGGGCATCGACATCATCGACGTGCGCATCACGCGCGCCGACTACGTCGAGGACATCACGGAATCGGTCTACAGTCGCATGCAGGCCGAGCGCCGGCGCGTCGCCAACGAGCTGCGCTCCACCGGCGCCGCCGAGGCCGAGGGCATCCGTGCCGCGGCGGATCGCCAGCGCGAAGTGACGGTGGCCGAAGCCTATCGCGACGCCGAAACGGTGCGCGGCCAGGGCGACGGCGAGGCCAACCGGATCTACGGCGAGGCCTTCGACAAGGACCCGCAGTTTGCCGAGTTCTATCGCAGCCTGGATGCCTACAAGACCAGTGTCGGGCAGCCGGGCGACGTGCTCGTGATCGACCCGGCCGAGTCGGACTTCTTCAAGGCCCTGCGCCGCGGAATGGAGCGGCGCTGAGCGCCCGGAGGCCGGTGCGTGACTGCGGACACGGTGCTGCTCGCGCTGGGCCTGGTGTTCGTGCTGGAGGGCCTGTTGCCCCTGCTGGCGCCCGATGCCTGGCGGCGCGCCTTCACCCAGATGCTGCAACTGCGCGACGGGCAGTTGCGCTTCTTTGGCCTGGTGGCCGTCGCGGCCGGGCTGGCGCTCCTGTGGCTGGTGCCCTGACGCGCTGATGCCGGCGCCGGTCGCGCGCGCCGGTGCCACCCCTGCCGCTCGGTAGAATCAGCGGTTTCGTCCTCTTCTTCTGCGCGCTCCCCACATGTCCGCCTGGCTGCTGCCGGATCACATCGCCGACGTCCTGCCGTCCGAAGCCCGACACATCGAGGAGCTGCGCCGCCTGCTGCTCGACACCGCGCGGGGCTACGGCTACGAACTGGTCATCCCGCCGCTGGTCGAGCACCTGGAGTCGCTGCTCACCGGCACCGGGGAGGCGCTCGGCCTGCAGACCTTCAAGCTGGTCGACCAGCTCTCGGGTCGCAGCCTCGGCGTGCGCGCCGACACCACGCCCCAGGTCGCGCGCATTGATGCCCACCTGCTCGGGCGCGGCGCCGTCACGCGCCTGTGCTATTGCGGGCCGGTGCTGCACACCCGCCCGGAGCGCCCGCACGCGACGCGCGAGCCGCTGCAACTGGGCGCCGAGATCTATGGCTATGCCGGGCGCGAGGCCGACCTGGAGATCCTGGCCCTGGCGCTCGACTGCCTGCGCGCGGCGCCGGTGGCAGACCCGCGCGTCGATCTGGCCGATGCGCGCATCGTGCGCGCGCTGCTCGCCGAGGTGCCGGTCGACAACGGCGCGCTGGCCGACATCCACCAGGCGCTGGCGGCCAAGGACGCCAGCGGCCTGGCCGAGGCCAGCGCCCATCTGCCGGCGCTGGTGCGCGAGCGCCTGCAGGCCCTGGTCGATCTCTACGGCGGTCCCGAGGTGCTGCAGCAGGCCGAACGCCGGCTCGGGTCGCTGCCGGAAGTGGCGGCGGCGCTGGCCGACCTGAAGTGGCTGATCCATCATCTCGAGGGCGTGCGCATCGGCTTCGACCTGGCCGACGCGCGGGGCTGGGGCTACTACAGCGGCACGCGCTTTGCCATTTACGCCGACGGCGCCGGCGACGCCCTGCTGCGCGGCGGCCGCTATGACGGCGTGGGCGCGGTGTTCGGTCACAAGCGCGACCGCAGGCGCCCGGCCGTCGGCTTCAGCCTGGACCTCAAGCAGCTCGTGCACGTGGCCGCGCCGCGGCCGCTGCGCGCCGCCGTGCGTGCGCCCTGGGGCGATGCGCCCGGGTTGGCGGCGGCGGTGGCGGCGCTGCGCCGCCAGGGCGAGACCGTGGTGCGCGTGCTGCCCGGCCAGGAGGCCGAACTCGATGAATTCGACTGCGACCGCGAGCTGGTCCCGCATGGCGAACGCTGGGCGGTGGTGGCGCTCTGAAGCGCCCCGCTTCCCGTCTGAGCAACGATTGGAGCAATGAGCGTGACAACCGGACGCAACGTGGTCGTGGTCGGGACCCAGTGGGGCGACGAGGGCAAGGGCAAGCTGGTCGACTGGCTGACCGAGAGCGCGCAGGGCGTGGTGCGCTTCCAGGGCGGTCACAATGCCGGCCACACGCTGGTGATCGGCGGCGTCAAGACGGCGCTGCACCTGATCCCCAGCGGCATCATGCGGCCCGGCGTGACCTGCTACATCGGCAACGGCGTGGTGCTCTCGGTGGCCAAGCTGATCGAGGAAATCGAGGGGCTGGAGCAGGCCGGCGTCGAGGTGCGCTCGCGCCTGCGCATCAGCGAGGCCTGCCCGCTGATCCTGCCGGTGCATGCGGCGCTCGACGTGGCGCGCGAGGCCTACCGCGCCCGCAGCGGCATCGAGAAGATCGGTACCACCGGTCGCGGCATCGGGCCGGCCTATGAGGACAAGGTGGCGCGGCGCGCGCTGCGCGTGCAGGACCTGCGCCATCCCGAGCGCTTCGCCGAGAAGCTGCGGGTGCTGCTGCTGCTGCACAACCACGTGCTGACCGAGCTGCTGGGCGCGCCGGCGCTGGATTTCCAGGCGATCTACGACGAGGCGATGCGCCAGGCCGAGGTCATCCGGCCCATGATCGCCGACGTCTCGCGCGAGCTCAACGAGGCGCACCGCAACGGCGCCAACCTGCTGTTCGAGGGCGCGCAGGGCACGCTGCTCGATGTCGACCACGGCACCTATCCCTACGTCACCTCGAGCAACTGCGTGGCCGGCAACGCTGCCGCCGGCGCCGGCGTCGGCCCGGGCCTGCTGCACTACGTGCTGGGCATCACCAAGGCCTATTGCACGCGCGTGGGCGGCGGGCCGTTCCCGACCGAGCTCGACTGGCAGACCCCGGGCACCGTCGGCCACCACCTGGCCACCGTGGGCGCCGAGATGGGCGTGACCACGGGCCGGCCGCGCCGCTGCGGCTGGTTCGACGCCGCGCTGCTCAAGCGCAGCGCGCAGGTGAACGGCCTGTCCGGCCTGTGCATCACCAAACTCGACGTGCTCGACGGCCTGAAGGAGCTCAAGCTGTGCACCGGCTACGAGCTGGACGGCCGCCAGGTCGACATCCTGCCGCTGGGCGCCGACGAGATCGAGCGCTGTGTGCCGATCTACGAGACCATGGAGGGCTGGAGCCAGAGCACGGTGGGCGTGACCGACTACGACCGCCTGCCGGTGCAGGCGCGCCTGTACCTGCAGCGCATCGAGCACGTCACAGGCGTGCCAATCGACCTCATTTCCACCAGTCCGGACCGCGACCACACGATCCTGATGCGCCATCCGTTCCTCGAGGACTGATGGCTGTCGGTGCCGCGTTTCGGCTCGGCGCGAGTGGCCGGGCGATTCGGGAATAATGGCGCCCGGTGGCCGGTTGCGGCGGCAGGTTCAGGCGACGCCGAACCCGTCCTCGTGGTGCGGCGCGCCCGGCAAGGGCAAGGCGCCGCAATGGCCGCGGCCATTGCGGGCATTTGCAACGCCGCAGACCCCCAGGCAGGCATGCGCAGCGCGGGGGGGGGGGGGGGGGGGGGGGGCGGCGGGGAAGACACCGGCGCCGGCGGCCGGGGATGGTAAAAAAAGCGAATTTAAAACAAATGGGTAAAGGGGGTCGGCTCCTTTATAGCCCCGCCCGAGGGTAGTT
>NZ_DAOKZG010000020.1:0-43003 GCF_035325765.1 Ottowia sp. | reverse complement strand
GGGGGGGGGGGGGGGGGGGGGGGGGGGGGGGGGGGGGGGCTTGTTCGGCGTTGCCTTCGGCTATTGGGTCAGGAGTGACGACGCATGTTGACGGAAGACGGCAAGCATCTGTACGTAAGCTACGACGAATACCACAACCTGATCGAGAAGCTCGCGATCAAGGTGCATCAGTCGGGCTGGAAATTCGACACCATCCTGTGCCTTGCGCGCGGCGGCATGCGCCCGGGCGACGTGCTGAGCCGCATCTTCAACGTGCCGCTGGCGATCATGTCGACCAGCTCATACCGCGCCGAGGAGGGCAAGGTGCAGGGGCACCTGGATATCGCGCACTACATCACCACGCCGCAGGGCCAGATCGCCGGCAAGGTGCTGCTGGTCGACGATCTGGCCGATACCGGCGTCACCCTGCACGCCGTGGTCGAGCGCCTGCGCAGCAACTACGAGCCGATCACCGAACTGCGGACCGCCGTCATCTGGACCAAGGGCAGCTCGAGCTTCGTGGCCGATTATTCGGTTGAGCATCTGCCGACCAACCCCTGGATCCACCAGCCGTTCGAGGGCTACGACGCGATGCCGCCGGAGAAGCTGCTGGCCAAGTGGAAGGTCTAGCCGGTCTGGCGGACCCGGGCGCAGTGCGCCCGGCAACCGGTGGCACCCGACGTCACGCCCACGCGAAGGTCCGCGCCAGTTGCGTGGCGGCGTCGCGCAGTGCTGGCACCTGATCCAGCGCCTGCTCCAGGCTCATGCGCGACTGCGGCGCATGGACGGCCAGGGCTGCCGGCACCCGGTGCGTCTCGTCTTCCACGGGGACAGCCACGCACACGGTGCCGGACAGGTACTCCTGATTGTCGGTGCTCAGCCGGGCGCGACGGATCCGGCCCAGCTCCTCGGCCAGCGCCTGTGGATCGGTCAGCGTCGTGCCCGTGAAGCGCTCCAGCGGCAGCGCCGCGAGGATGCGCCTGCGCTCGCGCGCCGGCATCAGCGCCAGCAGCAGCTTGCCGCTGGCGCAGGCGTGCGCCGGCACGTGCGAGCCGCTGCTGAAGTTCAGGCGCAACGGCCACTGGGCCTCCACCCGGTCCAGGTAGACCACCTCGGCCCCGTCCAGCGTGGTCAGGTTGCAGGTTTCCCCCACCTGCCGCACCAGGCTTTTCAGGATGGCGTGGCGCGCGCCGTTCCAGGTGCTGCCGGCCAGCACGCGCAGGCTCAACGACGACAGGCGCGGCCCCGGCGTGTAGTGCTTGCCCGCGGGCTCGCGCGCGAGCAGTCCGGCCTCGACCAGCAGCGCCAGAATCCGGTGTGCCGTCGGCTTGGCCAGGGCCGTGGCCGCCATGATCTCGATCAGCGTCAATGGGGCGTTGGCCGCGGCCACGGTTTCCAGCACCGCGATGGCACGCAGGGTGGCTGAAGTGCGTTCGCTCGACACCAGGCAGATCTGCCGAAAAATGGAACCAGAAGTTCCATCATTGCGCAAAAGTGCTTCGCATGCAATGATGTTTTCGCGAAATGTGCGATGGGGGCCACCCGTGCGCACGCAACCGGAACAAGGAAGAATGCATGGCGGAAATCAGCGGCGGCGAGGTGCTCGCACGCATGTTGCAGTGCGAGGGTGTGGAAAAGGTCTTCGGCATCATCGACGGCACTTACTTCGGCTTCTACGAGGCGCTGCACCGCCTGGGCATCGAGATCGTCACGCCGCGCCATGAAACCAGCGCCGCGCACATGGCCGGCACCTACGCGCGCCTGACGGGCCGACTGGGCGTGTGCATGGCCAGCAACGGCCCGGGCGTGGCCAACCTGCTGCCCGGCCTGGTCGTCGAGCAGGCCGAGGGCAACCGCGTGCTGGCCATCACCAGCGCGCGCCGCCCTTCCATCATGTATCCCGACCGCGGCGGCGCCTACCAGTGCTTCGACCAGTGCGGCGTCATCGGCAGGATCGCCAAGTGGAGCGCGGCGGCCTCCAGCTTCGAGCGCGTGCCCGAGCTGATGCGCAAGGCGCTGCGCAAGAGCTGGGCCGGCCGCCCCGGCGTGGTGCATCTGGACGTGCCGGAAACCATCATGAACGGCAAGGTGAAGGCCCAGGTCGCGTACTGGGATCCACCGCAGTACCGTGCCAGCGCGCCGCTGGAGCCCGCGGCGCGCGAGGTGCAGGAGGCGGCCGACTGGCTGGCGGCGGCGCAGGCGCCAATGATCCACGCCGGCAGCGGCGTGGTGCATGCCGGGGCCTTCGAGGCGCTGGCGCGCGTGGCCGAGTTGCTGCAGGCGCCGGTCACCACCAGCTGGGCGGCGCGCGGCGCGCTGTCCGAGGATTCGCCGCTGGCGATCCCGATGCCGCACGTCAAGCTCAACCACCAGGTGCGCTGCGAGGCCGACGTGGCGCTGATCCTGGGCTCGCGCGTGGGCGAGACCGACTGGTGGGGCAAGCCGCCGTACTGGCGCGACCCAAGGCAGCAGAAGACCATCCAGGTCGACCTGGACGCCGACACCATCGGCCTGAACAAGCCGGCCGACCTGGGCATCCAGGCGGATGTGGGGCGCTTCCTGCAGCTGCTGGCCGAGGCGCTTTCCGAACGCCAGTCGCGCATGCCGCTGGGCCAGCGGCGCACGCGCAATGCCGGCTATGCCCAGGCCGTCGAGCGCGAGCGCGCCGACTGGGCCAGGGCCTACGCCGACACCGGCAGCCCGGTGCATCCGGCGCACATCGGCGCCGCCTGCGACGCGCTGTTCCCGCGCGGCAGCGTGCTGGTGGCCGACGGCGGCAACGCCACCATCTGGGCCATGTTCCACCACCGCGCCGTGGTGCCGGGCCGCATCATCTCCACTTTCAAGTTCGGCATGCTCGGCGCCGGCATGGCGCAGGCCGTGGGTGCGGCCATGGCGCTGCCCGGCCAGCCGGTGTGCTGCATCATCGGCGACGGCGCCTTCGGCTTTCACCCGCAGGAGGTCGAGACCGCCGTGCGCAACCACGCCCAGGTGATCTACATCGTGCTGGTCGACCGCCAGTGGGGCATGGTCAAGATGAACCAGCAGTTCATGCTGCGCCCGCTCAAGACCCTGCTGTTCAAGCAGCTCGGGCCCGAGGAGACCATCAAGGCCGATCTGGGCGAGATCGAATTCGACCGCCTCGGCATGGCCATGGGCGCCCACGGCGAGCGCGTCTCTCATCCCGACGAGCTGCGCCCGGCGCTCGAGCGCGCGCTGGCCAGCGGGCGTTGCGCCGTGGTGCATGTGGACGTGGACCCGGTCAAGCACATGTGGGCGCCGGGGCTGATCCACTTCAAGAAGATGCACGAGGAGCCCAGGGGCTGAGCGCCGTGCCGCGTGCACGCACCCCGCGAACCCGGACGGGAGTCACGCCATGAGCGAAATGGACCTGGTCCGCCTGAACTTCAACCCGCAGTCGCTGTGGGCGCTCAACGTCATCATCGGGCTGGTGATGTTCGGCGTGGCGCTGGATCTCAGGCCCGCCGACTTCCGGATGCTTGTGCGCGCGCCCAAGGCGGTGCTGATCGGCATGCTGGGCCAGTTCGTGCTGCTGCCCGCCTTCAGCTTCCTGCTCGTGCTGGCGATCCGGCCGGCGCCCAGCATTGCGCTCGGCATGCTGCTGGTGGCGGCCTGCCCGGGCGGCAACATCTCCAACTTCCTGACCCACTACGCGCGCGGCAACACCGCGCTGTCGGTCACCATGACGGCGTTTTCCACCGCCGCCGCGGTGGTCATGACGCCGCTGAACCTGGCGCTGTGGGGGCACCTGAATCCTGCCACGGCACCGATCCTCAAGGCCGTCGCGCTCGATCCGCTCGACCTGCTGCTGGCCGTGCTGCTGCTGCTGGGCCTGCCGATGGCCGCCGGCATGTGGGTCGGTCAGCGCTGGCCGGCGTTCGTGGCGCGCGCGCACCGGCCGGTCAAGCGCGCCTCGCTCGTCATCTTCGGCCTGTTCGTCCTGGGGGCGCTGGCGGCCAACTGGCAGTATTTCCTGCGCTACGTCGGCTACGTGGTGTTCGTGGTCTTCCTGCACAACGGGCTGGCGCTGCTGACCGGCTACTGGGCGGCGCGCATCGCCGGCCTGCCCGAGGTCGACCGGCGCGCGGTCTCGATCGAGGTCGGCATCCAGAACTCGGCCCTGGGCCTGATCCTGGTGTTCAACTTCTTCGACGGCCTGGGCGGCATGGCCATCGTCACGGCGTGGTGGGGCGTCTGGCACATCGTCTCGGGCCTGACGGTCGCCACCTGGTGGTCGCGCCGGCCGCCAGCGCCCGTGGCCGCCGCGACATGAACGCGCCGCGCGTGCTGGTCACCGGCGCCGGCGGCTACCTGGGCCGCCAGCTGGTGGCGGCGCTGGCGGCCGGGCGCATTCCGGTGGGCGCGGTGGTCGCCACCGACGTGCGCGCGCTGCCGGCGGCCGAGCAGCTTGCGGGCGTGCAGCATGCGGTGGCCGACGTGCGCGACGCCGATCTGGCCGCGCTGCTGCAGCGCGAGCGCATCGACGTGGTGGTGCACCTGGCGGCCATCGTCACCCCGGGCCCGGACAGCCGGCGCGAGCTGGAATACGCCGTCGACGTGCTGGGCACGCAGAACGTGCTCGAGGCCTGTCGCGCCGCCGGCGTGCGTCGCATCGTCGTCAGCTCCAGCGGCGCCGCCTATGGCTACCACGCCGACAACCCGGCCTGGATCAGCGAGGAGCAGCCGCTGCGCGGCAACGAGGCCTTCGCCTATGCCTGGCACAAGCGCCTGGTGGAGGAGATGCTGACGCGCTGGCGCGTCGAGCAGCCGCAACTCGAGCAGGTGATCCTGCGCATCGGCACCATCCTGGGCGAGCGCGTGGACAACCAGATCACGGCGCTGTTCGAGAAGCGGCGACTGCTCGCCATCCGCGGCAGCGACAGCCCCTTTGTCTTCATCTGGGACCAGGATGTGGTGGCCTGCCTGCTGCGCGCCATCGACGCCGGACCGCCCGGCATCTACAACCTCGCCGGCGATGGGGCGCTGACGCTGCGCGAGATCGCCGCGCGCCTGGGCAAGCGTCGCCTGGTGCTGCCCGCCGGGCTGCTGCGCACGGCGCTGGCCCTGCTCAAGCCCCTGGGCCTGACGCGTTACGGCCCCGAGCAGCTCGACTTCCTGCGCCATCGCCCGGTGCTGGCGAACGCGCGCCTGAAGCAGGTGTTCGGCTACACGCCCAGGCTCAGTTCGGCCGAGGTGTTCGAGCTCTGGATGCGCGCCCATGGCCACGCCTGACTTCGCCGGGCGCAGCGTACTGGTCACCGGCGCCGGTGGCGGCCTCGGTCGCGCGCTGGCGCTGGCCTTTGCCGGCGCGGGCGCGCGCGTGGCGGCGCTCGATCTCGACGCGCCGGCACTGGCCGGCACGTCAGCCCTGCTGGCGGCGCGCGGTGGCGCCCATTGGACGCAGGCCTGCGATGTCACCGACGAAGCCGCGGTGACGCGCGCCGTGGCCGCGGCGCGTGCCACCCTCGGGCCGCTCGACGTGCTGGTCAACAACGCCGGCATCACGCACCGCAGCGCTTTTGCCGCCACCCGCACCGAGGTGCTGCGCCGCGTCATGGCCGTCAACTACTTTGGCGCGCTGCACTGCACGCACGCCGCGCTGCCCGACCTGCTGGCGCGCCGCGGCGTGGTGGTCACCATCTCCAGCGTGGCGGGCTTCGCGCCGCTGGTGGCGCGCACTGGCTACGCCGCCAGCAAGCACGCGCTGCACGGCTTCATGGACAGTCTGCGCGGCGAACTGGCGCCCGCCGGCGTGCGCGTGCTGCTGGTGTGCCCCTCCTTCATCGCCACCGGCATCGGGGCGCATGCCCTGGGCGCCGATGGCGCGCCGGCGCGCCACCCGCAGGCCATCGTCGGCACGCGCTCCAGCCCCGACGCAATCGCCGCCCGCATCCTGCGCGCCGCCGCGCGCGGCCAGCGCCTGCTGCTGCCCGACCGCGTCTCGCGCCTGGCGTGGTGGACCGTGCGCCTGGCGCCGCGCTTCTACGAGCGCCAGATGTTGCGGCGCCTGGGCGATGAGCTGAGGGATGACTGATTCCAATTCGCGTCGGAAACAGCAGCAATGATCCACTGCCATGTGGTGATGCTGCGGATGCGCGATGGCTCGAGCTTGAAGTCGTGCAGGCTGGCGGCGAGGTGATCTTCGACAGCATCCAGCGAGTCGAAGACGCGGTTGTGAAAGTGCTTCTGGCGCAATTCGTCCCGCAGGTGCTCGACCGAGTCGAGCCCGGGCGAGCACGGCGGCAGGCACACAGTCGCATGTAGACGGGTGCGTCGGCCAGCGCCGGATGCAGCACCTGCGCGATCTGCGACTGCGTCTGCCGGTCGGCGCCTGCCGCGAGGCGAGGGTGAGTGCCGCGGCTCCACAGGCGTCTGTGCGCGTCTGGGCAGCGCGAGCGGGTGTGCGGCCTCTGGCCGCCCGCGCCCTGCAAGGGCGAGGAGGCCGCGCGCCGGGGGGTGTGCGCCACGATGCGCAACACCGGATGGCGCGGCGAGGGCGGGGCTGGCGGGTGCATGGCGCGCTCACCCGGCCGGTGAGCGTGACCGAAGCGGCCACGCCGAATGTCCATGCGGCTTTCGAGAAGCCCATGAGCCGCCAGCCACTGGATACAGGTTCAGCGACAGGGCTGCCCCGCGCCGTGCCGGCATGAACCGGTGTCGTTCGCCATGTCCTTGGAGGCGAAGCGACATCAATAGGAGCGCGGCACCGTGTCGGGGTCGAGCTTGACGTCGACCAGGATCGGCCGGTCGCGCGAGCGCGCGGCGATGGCCTGGCAGGCATGCTCGAGGTCGTCCGGGCTGCGCACCGTCAGACCCTGGCCGCCGAGCGCTTCGGCCATCGGCGCGAAGTCCGGCCAGCCGATGAGCGACAGCGAGGGGTCCAGGTCGCGACCGGTGAACTGGATGTGCTCGGCGCCGTAGCCGCCGTCGTTGCACACCACCAGCACCAGGTCCAGTCGCTCGCGCACGGCCGTGTTGAACTCGGTCAGGTCGCCCAGCATGAAGCTGCCATCGCCCGTCACGACGACGGTCGGCAGCGTGGGTTCGGCGCGCGCGGCGCCGATGCCGTGCGCCAGCGCCATGCCGATGGCGCCGTACATGTGGCCCTGCACGAACAGGCGCGGTTCGCTGACATGGAAGGCGTGCCAGGCGTGGCCCATGTGGCGACCGACGCCGGTGACCAGCACCAGCGGCTCGCCGAGGGTGGCAGCGATGGCGCGCAGGGCGCCGTGGATCTCGACCGCGCCCGGGTCGCGCGCCGGCGCTGCGGGTGGCGGCGCGGCCAGCGTGGCGAGCGCTGCCTGCACCGCGTCTTCGGCGGCGAAGCCCGAGGCGGCGATCTCGGCTTCGTCCAGCCAGTGCAGCATGCGCCGCGCCGCCGAGCCACAGTCGCCGAGCACCGCCGCGTCGGTGCTCATGTGCTTGCCGAGCTCGTCGGGGTCGTCATTCACCAGCACCGTGCGCTTGCCCTGCAGCAGCGCGCCGTTGCCGGTGGTGATGAAGTTCAGGCTGGCACCGAAGGCGACGATGCAGTCGCTGGCCGCCACCACCTGCATGGCGGGCTCGAGGGTGGAGATGCCGAACACGTCGAGGTTGAGCGGGTCGCCGCGGAACAGATCCTTGGCGCGCAACGTGGTCATCACCGGTGCGTCGATGCGGCGCGCCAGGCGCAGCACGTCGCCCTGCGCGCCGCTCATGGCCACGCCATGGCCAGCCAGCACGATCGGCCGCTTGGCGGTGGCGACGATGCCGATCGCGGCTTCGAGGTCGGCGCTGTCGGTCACTTCGCTGGCGCGTCGGTGCAGGACCAGGCGCGCCGGTCGATAGTCGCCCACGTCCTGCCACTGCAGGTCATAGGGCGGCAGGTTGAAGACGATGGGACGCCGCTCGGCGTCGGCGCGCCGGAACGCATAGACCAGGTCGGCACACACGCTGTCCAGGCTGCTGGCCTGCTCGAAGCCGGCACCTGCGGCGATGGCGAACTCGCGCTGCGGCACCTTCTGCAGGTAGAACTTGGGCTTGGAGGTCGCGTCGCCCGTGACCAGCACCATCGGCAGGCGCGACTTGGCGCCTTCGACGAGCGCGGTCAGGGTGTTGGTGAAGCCGGGCCCGCAGGTCACGGTGGCCACGCCGATCCCGCCCGACACCGAGGCATGGCCCAGTGCCATCAGCACGGCACCGGCCTCGTGCGCCGCGCCGACGTAGCGGCCGCCGCACTTGCGGATGAAGTCGTCGACCAGGAACAGGTTGGCGTCGCCGATCAGGCCGAACAGCGTCTCGACGCCCACGTCTTTCAGGGTGCGGGCAACCGCTTCATTGATTTTCATGGGGGGGTGCAGTCTGGGTGGATGGAGAGCTCGGGGCTGGCATTCGCCTGTTCCCTCACGCGATTCTCATCGTATTCCATCGGCCAAGCCGATGCGGCGCGCCGGCCGGCTCTGCTCTACCATCGCCGCATGACCGATTGCACCACACAGCTGATCCATCATCCCTACCAGCCGCCAGCGGGCTTCGAGGCGCCACAGCCGGGCATCCACAAGGCTTCCACGGTGTTCTTTCCCAACGTCGCGGCGCTGCGCGCGCGCGACTGGAAGCACAGGAGCGGCTATACCTACGGCCTGCACGGCACGCCGACCACCTTCCTGCTGGAGGAGCGCATTGCGGCGCTGGAAGGGGGTCTGCAGTGCGTGCTGCTGCCCAGCGGCCTGGCGGCGCTGGCCAACGTGTCGCTGGCCCTGCTCCGAAGCGGCGACGAGGTGCTGCTGCCGGACAACAGCTATGGCCCGAACAAGGCGCTGGCCGAGGGCGAACTGGCGGGCTGGGGCATCACGCACCAGTACTACGACCCGATGGACGTGGCCGACCTGGCGGCGCGCATCAGCGAACGCACGCGGCTGGTGTGGCTGGAGGCGGCCGGGTCGCTGACGCTGGAGTTTCCGGACCTGGTGGCCCAGGTGCGTGCCTGTCGGGCACGCGGCGTCGTCTGCGCGCTCGACAACACCTGGGGCGCCGGCCTGGCCTTCAATCCGTTCGACCTGGACGGCCAGGGCCTGGCCGTCGACATCTCGGCCCATGCGCTCACCAAGTACCCGAGCGGCGGCGGCGACGTGCTGATGGGCAGCGTCACCACGCGCGACGAGGCCCTGCATCTCAAGCTCAAGCTCTCGCACATGCGCATCGGCTTTGGCGTCGGCGCCAACGACGTCGAGACCCTGCTGCGCGCGCTGCCCAGCCTGGCGCTGCGCTACGCGGCGCAGGACCGCGCGGCGCGCGCGCTGGCGCGCTGGCTGGCGACGCAGCCACAGATCGCGCAGGTGCTGCATCCGGCGCTGGCGGGCGCGCCCGGCCACGAATACTGGCGTCAGGTGTGTGCCGCCGCCGAGGCGCGTGGCGCTGGCGCCGCGGCCGGACTGTTCAGCGTCATCGTGCACGAGCGCCACGCGCAGGCGCAGGTCGATGCCTTCTGCGATGCGCTGCGCCTGTTTCGCATCGGCTACAGCTGGGGCGGGCCGATCAGCCTGGTCGTGCCCTACGAACTGGCCAGCGCGCGCAGCCGCGGCTGGCCGCCCCACGTCGCGCGCGGCACCCTGGTGCGCTTCTCGACCGGGCTGGAGGCGGTGGCCGATCTGCAGGCGGATCTGGCGCAGGCGCTCGCCGCGGCCTTGCCGGCCTGAGCCGAGATACCCCCTGTCTCGCCTCGCCGGGCCTACGGCCAGGGGGGACACCCCGGCCACGGGTGCCGCGGATGGCCTGCTGCGCGACCGTTGCAGGTGTGTCGTTCCACGCGTCGGGGATGGTGCGCGCGGCGGTGCGCAATGGAAGGGGGATCCGACTGGCCCGAGCTCATATTCGAAGTGGTCGAAATGGCGTCGCTCCGCTTCCATGACCGTGAAAATCATTGCGTCATGTCGGCATCGGCTGGCTGCAGCTTTCCTCTTTCCGAACGCACAGTGGCATGAGATGTCGGCGTGCGGGCTGGCGTCGGGGTTGCGTTGGTGCGGGGCGGCGGACGGATGCACTTCGGGCAATACCCATTGCGCATTCATGGTTTTGCCGCTACCGTCACGGCGACAAGCCAGCCGGCCGGCCGGCGGCCTCTCGCCTCGCAGCATGACCGAACACGACCCTGTCTCTTCCACCACGACGGCTGGCTACCAGCCCTATGTGCCGCCGCCGCCCACCGGACCGCAGGCGCTGATGCAGCCGCTCGGCCTGCTCGACCCGCTGCGCTGGCTGCGGGCGGGTTGGCGCGACTTTCGCGCGGCGCCCGGCATCGGCCTGTTTTATGGCACCTGCTTCTGGTTCATGGCCCTGGTGCTGGCGTGGGTGTTTCGCAGCCGGCCCGAGTACGTGATGTCGATCGCGTCCGGTTGCCTGCTGGTGGGGCCGTTCCTGGCGATGGGGCTGTACGAGGTCAGCCTGCGACGTGAACGCGACGAGGTGCCGGCCCTGGGCGATTCGCTCACCTGCTGGGAGCCGCATCTGCGCAGCATGGCGCTGCTGGTGCTGGTGCTGATCGTGCTGGAGCTGCTGTGGGGGCGCGCTTCGCTGGTGGTGTTCGCGGTGTTCTTCAATACCGGCATGCCATCGACCACGGGGGTGCTGCAGGCCATCTTCAACCCGGACAACCTGGAGTTCGTTGCGGTCTACCTGTTGGTGGGCGGTGGGTTTGCACTGCTGGTGTTCGCGACTGCCGTGGTGTCGATCCCGATGATCCTCGATCGCGACACCGATGCCATCTCGGCCGCCATCACGAGCTTGCGCGTCGTGGCCACCCAGCCGCTGGTGGTGTTATGGTGGGGGGCGTTGATCGTGCTGCTGACCGGCCTGGCCTTGCTGCCCTGGGGCGCGGGACTGCTGGTCGTCGGCCCGGTGCTCGGCCATGCCAGCTGGCACGCGTATCGCGGCGCGGTGCGCTGGCATGATCCGCCAGCCGCAGCGGCGGCAGCAACCCCCCTTGAGGAGCAGTGAATTTGGCAACCCCCAACTACGGTTATGAAAAGCGCCAGCGTGAGCTGGCCAAGAAGCGCAAGAAGGAAGACAAGGCGCGCGCCAAGGCGGCGCGCAAGACGGGTCTGCCGGTCGAAGGCGAGGATGAGGGCACGCCCGGCATCGAGGACGGAAGCGGCGCTCCGGCGGACGGCGCAGCCCAGGGCAGCGACGGCCAGGACTGATCAGGCGCCCAGGATTTCCATCGCCGCGTGCGCCAGCGACGCGGCCGAGCGGTCGGCCAGCGCCACCGGCCGGGCCTGTGCGAAGCGCGCGAAGTTGCGTCGCGTCGAACTGGCGTAGCCGGGGTCGTAGTGCTGCTCGAGCAGGGCGCGCACCACGGGCTCGATGCGGCCGGCGCGCACGCTGGCCTTCCAGTCCTCGACCAGTGCGCGGCCGCGCAGCGCGGCCAGGGTGTCCAGGCGCTGGCAGAAGAACTCCGGATCGCGGACGAAGAACGGATAGTCCTCCAGCAGCAGCGCCACGCGCTCGTCGTCCGACAACTCGACGCGCAGGCAGTCGCTCGCGCGCATGGCGGTGATCAGCGGCTCCGGCACGGTCAGGTTGCCGACCTTTTTGCTCTCGGCCTCGACGTACACGGGGCGAGCCGCGTCGAACCGGCGCAGCGCGTCCCACACGCACGTCTCGAAGTGCTTCTGCGTCGGCTGCGGCTGGCCCGGGATGAGGCCCAGCACCGAGGCGCGGTGGCTGGCCAGGGCCTCCAGATCGAGTACCTGGGCACCCACCTGCTCCAGCGCGTGCAGCAGGCGCGTCTTGCCCGAGCCGGTGGGGCCGCAGACGACGCGAAACTGCAGGCGCGCGGCGTGCACGGGCAGGTCGGCCAGGATGGCGGCGCGAAAGGCCTTGTAGCCGCCCTCGATCAGGGTCACGCGAAAGCCGATCTGCCCCAGCACGAGCGCCAGCGCGCCGCTGCGCTGGCCGCCGCGCCAGCAGTAGATCAGCGGGCGCCAGCCGCGCGTGGCCTCCTGCAGTTCGCGTTCGATATGTGCCGCGATGTTGCGCGCGACCAGTGCGGCGCCAAGCTTGCGGGCCTCGAACGGACTGGCCCGATGGTAGAGCGTGCCGACCCGCGCGCGCTGCTCGTCGTCCAGGCTCGGCCAGTTGACGGCGCCCGGCAGGTGGTCAAGCGCGAACTCGCTTTCGCTGCGCGCGTCGATGATGGCGTCGAAGTCGGCGAGCCGCTGCAGCGCCTGGCTGGCGGCGATGCGCTCCACGCTCATGGCAGCAGGACACGCAGGGCCGGCCAGACGTTGTCCAGGATGATCGGCTGTGCTGCCGCCGTCGGGTGGATGCGGTCGGTCTGGAACAGCTCGGCGGCATCGGGCACGTCGGCCACGCCCTTGAGCAGGAAGGGCACGAGGGCGGCGTTTTCGTCCCGCGCGACCGTGCCGAACAGCGCCTCGAAGCGCCGCCCGTAGTCGGCGCCGTAGTTGGGCGGCACCTGCATGCCGGCCAGCAGCACCTTGGCGCCGGCCTGGCGCGCCGCGCCCGCCATCGCCGTCAGGTTGGCGGCCGTCATCTCCAGCGACAGGCCGCGCAGCGCGTCGTTGCCGCCCAGTTCGATCACCACCACGGCCGGCTGGTGCGCGCGCAGCAGGGCTGGCAGGCGCGCGCGCCCGCCCGCCGTGGTGTCGCCCGAGACGCTGGCGTTGACCACCGTGGCCGCGACCTTGTCGGCCGCCAGCTTCTGCTGCAGCAGCGCGACCCAGCCCGTGCCGCGGGGAATGCCGTATTCGGCGCTCATCGAATCGCCCACCACCAGCACCAGCGGCGGCTCGGCCGCCCGCGCCGCTGCCGCCAGCGGCAGGCCGGCCAGCGCGAAGCGGATACAGTCTCGTCGGTTCAAAACGGAAGTCCTTGCATGAAAGATCGTTCGCCTGGCGCGTCGCCGCCAGACGCCCAGCCCACGTCCATCGTGGCCGTGGAGCACGTGTTCAAGTCAGTCACCGACTCCAGCGGCACGCTGGATATTCTGCGTGATATCGACTTCGCACTCGCCGAGCGGGAGACGGTGGCCATCGTCGGCGCCTCGGGCTCGGGCAAGAGCACGCTGCTGGCCATCATCGCCGGCCTGGACACGCCCACGCGCGGCACGGTGCGGCTGGCCGGTACCGACCTGTTCGCGGTCGACGAGGACGCACGCGCCGCCCTGCGCGCGCGCAGCATCGGCTTCGTGTTCCAGAGCTTCCAGTTGCTCGGCAATCTGACGGCACTGGAAAACGTGATGCTGCCGCTGGAACTGGCGGGGCGACGCGATGCGCGCCAGACGGCGAGCGCCATGCTGGCGCGCGTCGGCCTGCAGGAGCGCCTGCGCCATTACCCGCGCGTGCTCTCGGGTGGCGAGCAGCAGCGCGTGGCACTGGCGCGCGCCTTCGTCATGCAGCCGGCGCTGCTGCTGGCGGACGAGCCCACCGGCAGCCTGGACCACGCCACCGGCGCCCAGGTGATGGACCTGATGTTCGACCTCAACCGCGAGCAGGGCACGACCCTGGTGCTGGTGACGCACGATCCCGCGATCGCCGCGCGGTGCGGCCGGCGCCTGACGCTGGAAGGCGGACGCATCGTGCACGACAGTGGCGCTTGAGGAGTCCGGTGTGCGGGCTTGCGCGCCCGGCGTGAACGCCGAGCATCTTGCGCGCTGGCGTGCAGCACCCGGTACTCAACGCGGGATGCCCGGTGCCCGAAGCGGATCAAAGCTGGAACGCCACGGTCGCGATCAGCCCCTCCAGGATGTCGCGCGCCAGGCCGGGGGGCGCCGCGCTGGCGGGCTGGCCGCGGGCCGCCTGCTGGCCGATCCAGCGCGTCAGCCACTCGATCTCGGCGTGGCCGTAGAAGGCGGCCATGGCCTCGTAGTTGATGAACAGGCTGCGTCCGTCGAGGTTGGCCGAGCCGCACAGGGCGAGCACGTCGTCCATCACCACGGCCTTGGCGTGCAGCATGCCGGGCACGAGGCGCACGTCCACGCCGTTGCTGGCCAGCAGGCGCACCGAACGCCCGCGCGCCCAGTCCGCGAGCCGATGGTTGGAGCGCGCGGGCAGCACCAGGGTGACGCGCACGCCGCGCTTGGCCGCCAGCAGCAGCGCTTCGGTCAATCCCTCGTCGGGCACGAAGTACGGCGTCACCAGCATCAGGCACTGCTCGGCATGGAAGGCCGCCGACACCAGCAGCGCGTGCAGGATGTCCTCGTGGAAGTCGGGTCCGCTGGGTACCCACTGTGCGAGCGATATCGCGCGCGCGATCGAGAAATCCTCGTCCGGGGCCAGCGGGGACGCGGGCTGCGCTGCGGCCACGTCCTGCTCGGTCTGGGCGGCGGTACTGCGCAGGGCCTGGCGGTCTCCCTCGCCCAGGGCGCGGTTGCGCAGCAGCAGATCGTAGCGGCGCGCGCGTTCGGCGTAGCTGGTGCGCGGATGGCGGACGCGGCCGGCGGCCAGGCGCCAGTCGCCCTCGAACAGGGCCATGGCCTGGGTCGCCAGCGCGCCGTGGGCGGTGAAGCTCAGGTCCACCCAGGCCGGCTGGCCTCCCTGGCCGATGAAGTATTCGTCCGCCAGGTTGCGTCCGCCGGCCCACAGCCGCAGGCCGTCGGCCACCACCAGCTTGCGATGGTTGCGCAGGTTGGCGCGCCCGCGCCCCGGGCGCTGCAGGGCCGGCATGAAGCGTTGCACCTCCACGCCGGCGGCCTGCAGCACGGCATCGTGGCTGCGGCCGCCGCGCACGCTGCCGACCCCGTCCACCAGGAGGCGCACGCGCACGCCGGCGCGGGCGCGTTCGGCCAGGCGCCCGGCCAGTTCGGTGCCGGTCTGGTCGTTGGACAGCACGTACGTGCAGATGTCCAGGGTGTGGTGTGCCGAGGCGAGCAGGTCGCGCAGTTCCTGCAGCGCATGCGGGCCGTCGGCGTGCAGGCGGACCGCGGCCTGGGGTCGCGCCTCGGCGGTGCCGAGCGCGGCCAGCAGCCGGGTCGACCAGGCCGGTGCCAGCGCCGACCAGGGACCAGCCGGCACGGGCTGGCTGCGCGTGGCCGGGCGCACGATCTTGCGTGTCCCGAACACCAGGTAGATGGGCAGGCCCAGATAGGGAAAGGCTGCGATGCCGAGCACCCAGGCGATGGCCGCGTAAGGATGGCGGCGCTGCTGGCGCGCCCGCGTGGCCAGCACGTAGATCAGCAGCCCCGCCGCCACCAGCGTGGTGTGCAGCGGAATGGCCGTGGTCAGCTTGAACATCGGGTGGGGCAGAGGGCGTGCTGGCGCGTGGATAGGCATTCGATTATGCGGGTCCGGGCCGCTGCGGCAGCGCGCCGATAATGCCCGCATGTCTGCTGTCAAGGTCCTGTACGGCTTCCACGCCGTGGGCGTGCGCCTGAAGATCGCGCCGGCTTCGGTGCTCGAGGCCTATGTCGACCCGACCCGGCGCGATGCGCGCATGAAGCAGTTCCTGGCGCGCGCTCAGGAGGCCGGCGTGCGCCTGATCGAGGCCGACGGCGCGCGCCTGGCCCGCCTGTGCGGCAGCACCGGCCATCAGGGCGTGGTGGCGCGCGTGCAGGAGCTGCCGCAAGCGCGCTCGCTGGACGACCTGCTGGACGCACTGGCCGAGCCGCCGCTGCTGCTGGTGCTCGACGGCGTGACGGACCCACACAACCTGGGCGCCTGCCTGCGCGTGGCCGACGGCGCGGGCGCGCACGCCGTGCTCGCGCCCAAGGACCACGCAGCCGGCATCAGCGCCACCGTCGCCAAGGTCGCCAGCGGCGCCGCCGAGACTGTGCCGTACTTCATGGTCACGAACCTGGCGCGCACGCTGAACGAGCTGAAGGAGCGCGGCATCTGGATCGTCGGCACCGCCGGCGAGGCCGAGCAGAGCATCTACCAGATCGACCTCAAAGGCCCGACGGCCCTGGTGCTGGGCGCCGAGGGCCCGGGCTTGCGGCAGCTGACGCGCAAGACCTGCGACCTGCTGGCGCGCATCCCCATGCAGGGTGCGGTGGACAGCCTGAACGTGAGCGTGGCCAGTGGCGTCTGCCTCTACGAGGCGCAACGCCAGCGCCCGGCGGTGACGGGTGGCTGAGGGTGGCGCGGGACCCGGTGCTTCCCGAGGATGCCCTGGGCCAGGTGCGCGGCTGGATCGCGGCCGCGGCACGCATCGTCGTGCTGACCGGCGCCGGCATCAGCGCCGAATCGGGCGTGCCCACCTTTCGTGACGCGCAGACCGGGCTGTGGGCGCACTTCCGGCCCGAGGACCTGGCGACCGAGGATGCCTTCCGGCGCGATCCGCAGCGTGTCTGGGACTGGTATGCCGAGCGCCGCGAAGCCCTGCGCACGGTACGCCCGAACGCTGGGCACGCGGCGCTCGCGCGCTTTGCCGCGCGCCACCCGGGGCGGCTCACGGTGGTGACGCAGAACGTCGATGGCCTGCACCAGGCGGCCGGCAGTCCGGACGTGCTGGCGCTGCACGGCAATCTGTCTGAAGACCGCTGGCTCGACCCGTGCCCGCTGGCCGGCCGCGGTGCGCCCGGCTGTGGCGCCGCGCTGGCCGAACCCGGCCGTCCGCCGCGCTGCGTGCAGTGCGGCAACCCGCTGCGGCCGGCCGTGGTGTGGTTTGGCGAAATGCTGCCCGAGCGTGCGCTGGCGCGCGCCGAGCAGGCCGCAGCGGCGTGCGAGCTGATGCTGGTCGTCGGCACCTCGGGCCAGGTCTGGCCGGCCGCCGGGCTGGTGCACGCGGCGCGCGCGGCGGGGGCTCGGGTGGTGGTCGTCAACCCCGCGCCGACCGAGCTGGACGACGTGGCGCACGTGGTGCTTTCCGGCACATCGGTTCAGCTCTTGCCGCGCTTGCTGGAGACCTGAGCGGCGCTGTCCGCTCCCGGGCCTGTCGTTCCCGATGGACGCGGGTGAATGACGAGCCGTGGGTTCGGTTTTCGTGTCCCGCAGGCGCGGCATCAGGGCGCCGCACGGTGATCCTGTGGTTCGTCGTCGCCGTTCAGCCTGGAAACGGCAGTTGGACGCGTCCGCCAGCGCCGCACTCGGCGTGGCAGGCTAGGCGCGAGGACGCGGCAGGCTCGTGCCTGCAAGGACGATCAACGACGCATGGCGCGGCGAGCGTGGTGCTGGCGGGCGTGTAGCGCGCTTACTCACGGGGTGAACGGGAGAGAAGCCACCAACGTCCATGGCCATGCGGGTTTGGAGAAGGTTGCAAGCGGTCAACTGCCGTTTCTCGGTTCAGACCAACCCCAGCGCTCCCAGGCCGGCCCCGGCTCCGATCAGCCACAGCAGATGGATGCGCGTGCGCCAGACCAGCACGGTGACGAGGGCGATCAGGCCCCAAAGGCGCCAGTCGCGTGCCGGTTCATCGTAGAGCGCCGCCAGCAGCCAGCCGGTAGCGAGCACCAGGCCGACCACCAGCGGCGCCATGCCGACCTTGAAGGCGCGCACGGCCAGCCACTGGCGGCGACGGTGCGCCCAGCGCGTGGCGAAGTAGGTGAGCACGCCCGAGGGCAGCAGGAAGGCGAGCTGCGCCAGCGTGAACGCAGCCAGCGCCAGCAGCTGGGCCGACCAGCCCGCCGCCGCGCCGCCGCCCGCGTTCAGGCCGACATGCCAGCCGATCAGGCCGACGAAGAGGGCATTCGGTCCGGGGGTGGCCTGGGCGATCGCGATCGAGGTGTTGAACTGCGCGTCGCTCAACCAGCGGTTGGAGTCGACCAGCACGCGGTGCAGGTCGGGCGCGACCGTGATGGCGCCGCCGACCGCCAGCAGCGACACCGCGGCGAAATGCCCGACCAGGGCGAGCCAGTCGGCCAGGCTGAGCGGATTCATGGCGTGCCCGGCCCGCTGCGCGGCGTCGACGCGCCGGGCTGGGGCTGCTCCAGGCGCGCGCCATCAAGCGCGGCCTGCGCCGCCGCGCGCACGGCCGCGCGGCGCAGGCAGACGGCGGCCCACAGGCAGGCGCTCGTGCCCAGCACTGCCAGCACCAGCACCAGGGGCAGGTGCAGCACGGCCGTGGCCACCAGCGTCGCGCCCACCAGCAGCGCGCAGGCCAGCGTGCCCATGGCGTTGAAGCGCAGCGCGGCCAGCAGCTTCAGGCCAGTGCCCAGGATCATGCCGGCCGCCACGGCACCGATGCCACGCAGTCCCTGCTGGATCACCGGCGCGTCGACCTGGGTGCTGTAGCCGATCACGATCACCAGGGTCAGCAGTGCCGGCACCAGCAGCATGCCGGCGAGCGCCGCCAGCACGCCGCCGACGCCGAAGTGGCGCGCGCCCAGCATGATCGCCAGGTTGACGGTGTTCGGTCCGGGCAGGATCTGCGCCACCGCCCAGTCTTCGACGAACTGGCGGTCGGTGAGCCAGCGCTTCTTCTCGACCAGTTCGCGCTGCACCACGGCCAGCACGCCGCCAAAGCCCTGCAACGCGAGCCACGCGAACGACCAGAACAGGTCGGCGCGCGAACGCGGCGCGTTGTCGGCGCGTTCGGCTTCAGCGGAGGTGGGCATGGGGGCGCGGGTCATGCCGCTTCACGTTCACCGCGATGACCGATAACAGATGACGAACGACGGCGGCTTCGGCGGTCCATGACCAATGGTCGGCATGGACGCGGGGCATTGGTGGCACTCATTCATCATCGGCTGCCGCGCAGCAACGGCGTCATCCGTCATGCGTCATCGAGTGGATTGAACCCGGAGCCGATCAGTCCAGTACTTCCAGCACCTTCTCGACCGGCCGGCCGATGCGCGCGCCCCTGCCCGTGACGACGATGGGCCGCTCGATCAGCACCGGGGTGGCATGCATGGCACGCGCCAGGGCGTCATCGCCGAGCTTCGGATCGTCCAGGCCTTGCTCCAGATATTCGGGCTGCTTGGTGCGCAACAGGGCGCGCACGGGCTGCCCCGTGGCGCGCGCGATCGACTTGATCTCGGCCACGCTGGGCGGAGTCTTCAGGTATTCGACCACGATCGGCTCGAGGCCGCGCTCGCGCAGGAGCTCCAGCGCCTTGCGCGAGGTGCTGCAGCGCGGGTTGTGGTAGATCGTGACGGTGCCCATCGGGATGCCTCCGGATCGGTTGCTGGGTGCGACGCGCGCGGCGCGCGAGTTTATTGGTATATCAGGAACGGCGCGCGCGCGTCGGCCCACGCCTGTTCGTCCGCGCGCGCCAGGGCCTCCAGTTCGGCCGGCGTGGCGGCTGGATCGTCCACCCACTCGCGCAGCAGCGGGCCGCCGTTGATGACGTCGATCGCCAGCCGCGCTTCGTATTCGTAGGGGAAGTCGCGCCAGAGCGGGTAGTCCGGTGCCTGCAGACGCAGCGCCTTGAAGGCCAGCGCCAGCAGGCGCCAGGGGCGGAAGGCGACGTGGTCGTAGTGCGTCGCGTCCTCGGTGTGGATCTGCACGCCGCCGCACAGTTGCCCGACGTGCTTGTGGAAGGTGGGTTCGAACCAGCACGCGCGCAGTGCGCAGCCGGCCAGCCAGTCGGGCGCGAGGCGCCGCATGTCGGCCAGCAGGCGGGCCGTGTCCAGGCCCGGCGCGCCAAGCAGCTCCAGCGGGCGCGTCGTGCCGCGGCCTTCGGACAGGGTCGTGCCCTCCAGCATCACGGTGCCGGCGTAGGCGCGCGCCATCCACAGGTTGGGCGCATTCGGGCTGGGGTTGATCCAGGTGCGCTCCAGCGGCCAGCCGTGGCCGGGGGCGGCGTCCGGCTGCCAGCCTTCCAGGGCGATGACGCGGTATTCCAGGTCCAGCCCGAAGTGGGCGATGAACCAATGGCCCAGCTCGCCCAGCGTCAGCCCGTGGCGCATCGGCAGCGGGCCGGCGCCGACGAAGCTCTCCCAGCCGGGGCGCAGCGCCAGGCCTTCCACCGGCCGACCGACCGGATTCGGGCGGTCCAGCACCCACACCGCCTTGCCGTGCGCGGCGGCGGCCTCGAGCACGTAACGCAGCGTGGTGATGAAGGTGTAGATGCGGCAGCCCAGGTCCTGCAGGTCGACCAGCAGCACGTCGAAGCTGGCGAGCATGGCCTCGGTCGGGCGGCGCACCGTGCCGTAGAGGCTGAATACCGGGATGCCCAGCCGCGCGTCGGTGTCGTCGCTCGTCTCGACCATGTTGTCCTGCTTGTCGCCGCGCAGGCCATGCTGCGGTCCGAACGCGGCCGTGAGCCGCAGGTCGGGCAGGCCGGCGAGAGCGTCCAGCGCGTGCGTCAAGTCGCGCGTGACCGAGGCCGGGTGGGCCAGCAGGGCGACGCGCCGGCCCTTCAGCGGCGCGCGCAGCGTCGGGTCGTCGAGGAAGCGTTCGAGGCCGAGTCTCATGGGGTCGTGGCGAGCGCCGGCAGGCCAGCGGTCCAGCCTGCGCGTTGGTGGAAATCGGGCCGGGCGGCGGGGTGCGCCAGGGCCCAGTAGCTTAGCTGGCCGCCGACCTGCTCGATCACCGCGCTCAGGCCGAGCCGATCCGGCGTGCGCGGCAGGCAGGACAGCAGCGCGCGCGGCAGCCAGGCCTCCAGCGCGAGCACGTGCGGGCCACGCGTCCAGCGCAGGCGGGGGGGAGGCACGTGCTGCGTGCCGGCGCGCTCGCGTGGCGCCCGGAACGCGTAGGCCGCCCAGTCGCCCGAGGGGCTGAAGTTGAACTCCAGGTAGGCCGTGTCGCCGGTGCTGCCGACGAAGGCCTCCAGGCAGGTGTGGCGCCAGAGCCCGTCGGCGGCACCGGGCGCGGGGCTGGTCGGCGGCAGGCGCAGCCCGGCCAGTTCGGCCTGCAGCACGTAGCACAGCATCCAGCCGCCACCCGCCGGCGCGGCAGCGACCTGGGCTTGCAGGCGGTGCACTGCCGCGCAGGGCGTGTCCGGATGGGCGACGAGCCGGTGCATGCGCGCGTCGGGTGTGTCCGCCGCATCGGCTGGCGCGGCGCGGCCGGAAGGCGGCAGGGCGGACGGGGGAAACACGGAAGACTTGTGCTGCGGCGCGGGCACGGGAAAAATTCCAGCATAGCAGCCGCGCGCCGTCGCGACGCGGCCGTCGCGATGCGGCAGAGTTGGCGCTTGCGGCCGCGCGCCGCGCACCGCCCGCGGATGCCGCCCCGGCTGCTGCCTACAATCACCCGGCGAAGGCCGGCCCGCGCCGCAGGGGCCGCGCCGCATGATTTGGAAGGAGGCTTTGCATGTCGTCGCTGGTCTGGTTGCGCAAGCATCCCGCATGGTTCGTGCTGGCCGTGGCCTGCCTGGTCACGGCCTGTTCGTCGGTTGATCTCGGTCCCCAGTACAGTCCACCGCCGATTCGCGTGCCCGAACCCTTGCCCGCCGAGCCGGTTCCGGCGCCGGTCAGCACGCCGGTGGTGCAGCCGCAACCCGTGCCGCCGCTGCAACCGGTGCCCCAGGTGCTCCCGCCGGTTGACGCCTCACAGCCCGACAGCAATCTGGTGACCCTGTCCACGCGGCTGGACGGCGCCAGCGCCATACCCCCCGCGCGCAGCGGCGCCACCGGCCAGATCGATGCGCTGTACGACAGCGCGACGCGGAGCCTGCGCTGGAAGGCGAGCTGGTCTGGCTTGTCCGGCGCCATTGTCGGCGTGCAATTCCATGGGCCAGCCTCGGCTGGACAGGTGGCGGCGCCGGTCATGATCTGGCCGGGCCCGTTCGGACCGCGCTACGAGGGCCGCGCCACCTTGACGCTGCAACAAGCCGCTGACCTGCTGGCCGGGCGCTGGTACGTCAATGTCGAGACGCCGGTATATCCGCAGGGTGAGCTGCGCGGCCAGATGCAGGTGGTGCGATGAGTGCGACGCGCAGCCGGGTTGCCGCGGTCCTGCTGGGCACCCTGCTGCTGGCGGGTTGCGCCGCACCGCCGGGGTTTTCGCCTTCGTCCGCGCCGCAGCCGCCCGCCCGCATGCCGGAACTGGCGGCCTTCAGCGCCGATCTGAGGGGGCGCGACGCGGTGCCCGCGAGTCCCAGCGCTGGTCAGGGCCAGCTGGTGGCGGTGCTCAACCGCAACACCGGGCTGCTGCGCTGGAAACTCAGCTTCAGTGGCTTGAGCGGCCCGGTGCAGGGCGCCGCCTTCCACAGCCCGGGCATGAGCGGCGAACTGGCTCCGGTGGTGCTGCGCATGGGGCGCACCGTGCTCAGTCCGTCGGAAGGGCGGGCCGTGCTGACGCCGCGCCAGCGTGCCGACCTGCTGGCTGGCCAGTGGTACGTCAACCTGCCCACGGCGCGCTACCCCGACGGCGAACTGCGCGGGCAACTGGTCGAGCAGCGGCGCTGAGGCAGCGCGACCGAATCCTCGAGCCCGCCTTGCCCACCGGAATCCACCCGCTCGGCGTTGCAGGTACTTGCCGCGGCCTGGGCGGCGGCTGTGCCTTGCGCCTTCACCGGACAGGTTCCGACGGCCGTCTCGGCCACGCCGGGTACACGCGCGGCTGCTGAGCGCGGCGCCAGACCCTGGTGCGGCTTGCGCGCGCAAGGGTTATGTTTGACGGACCTTGCGCGGTACCCCCACAATGGGCTGTCGGGGCCAGTCAGGAGCAGCGGTCATGAGTGCCAACGCGGCGCAGGCGCCTTCCGGCGCACGCGAGACCTTTTCCAGCCGATCGGCGTTCCTTTTCGCTGCCATCGGCTCGGCCGTCGGCCTGGGCAACATCTGGCGCTTCCCCTATGTCGCCTACACCAACGGTGGCGGGGCCTTCATCATTCCCTACCTGGTGGCGCTGCTGACGGCCGGCATTCCGCTGCTGTTCCTGTTCTACGCGATCGGCCACCGCTACCGCTGCGCGCCGCCGCTGGCGTTTCGCCGCCTGCACGGCGGCTCGGAGCTGATCGGCTGGTGGCAGGTGCTGATCTGCTTCGTCATCTGCACCTACTACGCGGCGGTGATCGCCTGGGCCATGGCCTATGTCGGGTTCTCGCTCACCCAGGCCTGGGGCAGCGATCCGGGGGCGTTCTTCATCGGCAGCTTCACCCGCACCAGCAAGGACGTCACCGTCGGCTTCGATTTCGTGCCGGGCGTGCTGGGGCCGATGGCGGTGGCCTGGGTCATCACCATCGCGGTGCTGGCGCTGGGCGTGCAAAAGGGCATCGCGCGCCTGTCCATGGTGTTCATGCCGCTGCTGGTGGTCGCCTTTGCGCTGCTGGTGGTGCAGGCGCTGATGCTGCCGGGTGCCGGCAAGGGGCTGGATGCGCTGTTCACGCCGCACTGGGCCAAGCTGGCCGACGGCTCGATCTGGATGGCCGCCTACGGGCAAATCTTCTTCTCGCTGTCGATCGGCTTCGGCATCATGATCACCTATTCCTCCTACCTGAAGCACAAGTCCGACCTGACCAGCACCGCGCTGGTGGTCGGCTTCAGCAACAGCGCCTTCGAGGTGCTGGCCGGCATCGGCGTGTTCGCCGCGCTCGGCTTCATGGCCACGCAGGCCGGCAAGCCGGTGAGCGAGGTGGCGACGTCGGGCGTGGGGCTGGCCTTCATCGGCTTTCCCGCCATCATCTCCGAGGCGCCATTCGGCACCGTGCTGGGCGTGCTGTTCTTCGCGTCGCTGGTGTTTGCCGGCTTCACCTCGATGGTCAGCATCGTCGAGGTCGTGATCGCCGCCATCACCGACAAGCTCGGCCTGAATCGCGTGTCGGCCACCCTGCTCACGGGCATTCCGTGCGCCGTGATCTCGCTCGCCCTGTTCGCCACCACCACCGGGCTGAACCTGCTGGACGTGGTGGATGCCTTCGTCAACAGCTTCGGCATCGTCGCCGTGTCGCTGGTCATCGTGATCTGGCTCGGCGTGGGGATTGGCTCGCTCCCCATGCTGCGCGACCACCTGAATTCGGTGTCGTCGTTCAAGGTCGGGCGCAAGTGGCAATTGCTGGTCGGTGGCGTGACGCCCGTGATCCTGGGCCATACCCTGATCGAATCGGTCAGCGATCGGCTGCTCAACGGCTACGGCGGCATGCCCGACTGGTTCGTCGGCGTGTTCGGCTGGGGCATGGCGATCGGGCTGGTGGTGCTGGCCTGGCTGCTGGCCCGGATCCCGTGGCGGCCCGGTTCCGTGGGCGACCGCGCGGCGGCGGACGCGGCGCAGCGGCGGGCTGCACCATGATCAGCAGGGCACCCGGCACCACGACGCGCCGCCTCTCCCCGGCGGGCACGCCGCCGGCGCCGGGCCACGGGCACAAGGAGTAGCAGACCATGGAAACCTCAGCGATCGTCATGATGATCGTGGCCATGATCACGATCTGGGGCGGCCTGGTCGCGGCAATCGTGCACCTGGTGCGGCACCCCGAGGAGCCCGACGAATAGGCGGCGCCGGCAGCGAGGCGGCGCGGCCGGCGGTGGTCGGTCCCGCACTGCGGAGATGCGGCGTGGTGGCTATCATGCAGCCCGGCATGACCGGGAGGAGGACTTCATGCAGCAGTCTGTTCTGGATCCGGCGCGGACGGGCGCGCGCCGCACCGTGGCGTGTGCGGCAGGGTTGTTCGGCCTGGCGCTGCTGCCGGCGATGGCCGCGGCGCAGGGCCCGCTGGGGATCTACGCCGGGACGATCGACGTCACCTACAGTGAAAGCAATCGCCTGCGTCGGACGACGCTGAGCGGCGTGGTTCGGATCAAGCTGCCGCTCACCGGTTCGGACGCCAGCTTCGACCGCGCCGACACCGAGGACGCACCCGCCCAGGCCAGCATCAAGCTCATGCAGATGGAGATTTTCGAGACCGCCGGATCGCCCGATTCGGCGGGGCGCATCTACACCGACACCTGCACGCTGAAGGCGCCGATCGAGGTGCCGCTGGAGATGCTGGGCGGCCTGGGCGTGGACAAGAAAAAGAAGACCTACATCATGCACATCCTGCTTGGCAGCAAGGACGATGTCACGCTCGATTGCGTGGAGTCGGTCACCGGCCCGCACAAGCGCAAGGAGGCCGTGCAACTGCTCGTCGGCACCCACGAGGTCGGCACCTTGTTCGCCGGGCTGCCGTTCACCGACGCGGCGCACCTCGCCGCCACGCATTCCATGGTGCCGGGGCCGGGCATGACCTCGAATAACGTCAAGAGCGAGCAGAAGTGGGATCTGCGACTCGAGCGCTGAGTCTGCCCGTCGCGAAGCCGGCCCGCCGACGGGGGCGGGGGTCGAAAGCCGTCCGCGGCCAGCGCCGCACCGCCTGCCCATGACCCAGCACGACCTCGACATCGCGCGCGGCGTCATGCCGCGCCGCATCAGCGAACTGGCGCGCGCGCAGCTCGGCCTCGACCCGGACGCGCTGGTGCCCCACGGCCACGACAAGGCCAAGCTGCCGCTGCCCCTGCTCGAATCGCTCGCGGATCGCCCGGATGGCCGGCTGGTCCTGATGTCGGCCACCAGCCCGACGCCGGCGGGCGAGGGCAAGACCACGGTCGCCATCGGCCTGGCCGATGGGCTGCGCCGGCTTGGGCATCGGCCGGTGCTGGCGCTGCGCGAGCCGTCCATGGGCCCGGTGTTCGGCATGAAGGGCGGCGCCACTGGCGGCGGCCAGGCCCAGCTGCTGCCGATGGAAGACATCAACCTGCACTTCACCGGCGACTTCCATGCGGTGGCGCAGGCGCACAACCTGCTCGCGGCGCTGCTCGACAATCACGTCCAGCACGGCAATGCGCTGGACATCGACGTGCGCCGCATCCACTGGCGCCGCGTGCTCGACATGAACGACCGCGCGCTGCGTCAGCTTGTCACCGGCCTGGGTGGGCCGGCCAATGGCCAGCCGCGCGAGAGCGGCTTCGACATCACGGCGGCCTCGGAGGTCATGGCGATCCTGGGCCTGGCCGACTCGCTGGCTGACCTGAAGGCGCGCCTGGGTCGCATCGTCGTCGCCGAGACGCGCGACCGGCGTCCCGTCACCGCCGCCGACCTGAAGGCCCACGGCGCCATGGCGGTGCTGCTCAGGGACGCCCTGGGACCCAACCTGGTGCAGACGCTGGAGCACACGCCGGCGCTGCTGCACGGCGGACCGTTCGGCAACATCGCGCACGGCTGCAGTTCGGTCCTCGCCACGCGCGCCGCGCTCAAGCTGGGTGACTGGGCCATCACGGAAGCCGGCTTTGGCGCCGACCTGGGCGCCGAGAAATTCGTCGACATCAAGTGCCGCACGGCTGGCTTGCAGCCCAGCGTCGCCGTGCTCGTGACCACCGTGCGCGCGCTCAAGATGCATGGGGGCGTCCCGAAGGAAGAGCTGGCGCGCGAGGACCTGGACGCGCTGCGGCGTGGCCTGGTGAACCTCGAGCGCCACCTGCACATCCTTCGGGAGGTGCTGGGCCTGCCCTGCGTGGTCGCGGCCAACCACTTTGCCGCCGACACCGATGCCGAGCACTGGCTGTTGCGCGAGCGCGTGCAGGCGCTCGGTACCCCGTTGGCCGTCTCGCGCCACTGGGCCGAGGGCGGTGCCGGCGCGCTCGGGCTGGCGCGCGCCGTGATCGCGGCGTGCGAGGGCCGGACGCCCAGCGCGCCGCGCTTCGTCTACGACGCGAGTGATGGCCTGTGGGACAAGTTGCAGCGCATCGCCACCACGGTCTATGGCGCCGCCGGGGTCAGCGCCAGCGCGGCCGCGCGCGCGCGCATCGACCAGCTGCAGGCGGCGGGCTGGGGTCACCTGGCGGTGTGCGTGGCCAAGACGCCCTACAGCTTCTCCGTCGATCCCACGCTGCTGGGTGCGCCCAGCGGCCACGTCCTGCACGTGCGCGAGGCACGCCTGGCGGCCGGCGCCGGCTTCGTCGTGATGGTGTGCGGCGACGTCAATGCGATGCCCGGCCTGCCGGCGCATCCGGCGGCCGAGGGAATCGACCTGGACGCGCTCGGCCAGATCGTCGGCCTGTCCTGAAGGGCCGTCCCGCGGCCCGCCGCCCGGGCAGCAAGGCACCATGCGTGCCGCCCGCGGCGCGGCCGATCGCTCGACCCGGTGCAGGCCACGCACCGTCCGCGATCGCGCCCACGCCGAGACATGTCGGCGCGCCCGTGGACGCCGTTGCCGCCGGCGCAGGCGAAGAGTAAAATTTTTTCGGGTATCTGGCGTTCTTGCTGTGCGTATTGAACGGGGGTCGAGATGAAATCGGCAATACCCTTCCTGTTGTGCAGTGCGGTCCTGCTGGCGGCGTTTCCGGCGCATGCCCAGAAGTGGAACTACCAGACCTATCGCCAGTCAGATGGCCGCCCGAGCACACCCGGCTACATCACGCTGGAAGAGAAGGATGGCGAAGCGATGTTCCAGCTGATTGCGTCCCCAATGCTGGATCCCTGCCTGAATCACGCACTCAAGGCGGACGTCACGCGCACGGACGCGTTGATGACGATCGTGCAGAGGTTCGATCTGCAGGGCTGCATCCCCATGCGCGTCAACGTCAAGCTGGATGGCAGCGGGGGCTACGTCGAGTTCAAGCAGGGCGACAGCTGGCGCAAGAGCCGGTACGATCGCGGCCTGACACTCGTCAAATAAGCGCGCGGGCAAGCCGGCACGGCGCCGCGCGGCTGCCCTGCGCCAGCGGGCGATCCAGTCTACGCGCGACAGGTGCCGCCGAAGCCCGGTGCCAGGGTTCTGCATCGCCTGCTTCGGCCGCTGCAGCGGAACAGGGCCCGCCGCCGGTGCGGCCCTGCCAGGGCACAGCATGTCACGCCGGCATCCGGCGTGGCCAGGGTGCCGGCCATCGGCTCCATCGAGGGATATCGCCAGAGCAGCCTGGATCACGATCGGCATGTTCCGGCTCCGAATTGCCGGCGGATCCGCCATGGCGCGCGTTCGGGTCCGGCCCGGAGGGCTGCACCGCCCGTGTCCGGCACCGGTCTGCCGTCTTTCCAGGTTCGGCCATCGAACCGCGCGCGCAGGGTTCCCAATCGCATGCCTGGGGCGCTGACCGCCGATCGTCGCCGGCGCGTTTGCGATGCGCAAGATGGCGCGCTGACCCGAAGCCAGGCGCGGTCGCCTGACGCAAGCCCGGGTTGACAGCACGGCCCGGTCTTCCTGCTGGCGCAGCTTGCGGCGCCCGGTGCGCTCAGGCAGGGGCCGGCGTGCGCACCAGCGTGCTCTTGCCGAACGCGCTTTCGAGCAGGTCGACCACCAGCTCGGCGGTCTGGTTGCGCATGTCGCGCGCCGGGTTGAGCTCGACCAGATCCAGCGAGCCGAGGCGCCCGGTGTCGGCGATCATCTCCATGCACAGCTGTGCCTCGCGGTAGCTCGGGCCACCACGCACGGGCGTGCCGGTGCCGGGCGCGATGTCAGGATCGAGGAAGTCGACGTCGAAACTCAGGTGCAGATGCGCCTGGCTGCCCGCGAGGCCGCGCAGCGCGCGCTGCATGACCTCGCGCATGCCCAGCTCATCGATGGCGCGCATGTCGTAGACCTCGACGCCGAGCGCGTGCAGGAGCCGCTTCTCGCGCGCATCGACGCTGCGCAGGCCGATCTGGCACAGCGCGTCGGGCGCCAGAGCCGGCACGTCGGTGCCCGCGAGTGCCGTCAGGGCCGCCGGCCCCAGGCCGCACAGGCTGGCCACCGGCATGCCGTGCAGGTTGCCACTGGGCGAGATGTCCGGCGTGTTGCAATCGGCGTGGGCGTCCAGCCACAGCACGCGCAGCGGCCGGTCCTGCTGCCGACAGTGCGCGATCACGGCGCCGATCGAGCCGATCGCCAGGCTGTGGTCGCCGCCCAGCATCAGCGGCAGCTCGCCGGCCGCCAGGGCCTGCGCCACGGCCGCGTGCGTGGCGGCGATCCAGGTGCTGGCCGGCTGCAGGTGGCGCAGCCCATCCGCCGGCGGCTCTTGGGGATTGGGCGGGCCGGCCAGGTTGCCCAGGTCCTGCACGTGGCAGCCGAGCTGCTGCAGCGCCGGCCCGAGCTGGGCCACGCGCAGGGCATCCGGGCCCATCGCGGCGCCGATGCGGCTGGCGCCGATGTCGGTGGGCACGCCGATCAGGCGCAGCGGCGGGTGGTTCATGGCGGGTCGGAACGAGTGTTCGGGCGCGGCAGTGAGGGCCGGCAGCGACGCTCGCCGGATCCGCAGGGCGATGGTGGCGGGATGGGCGCAGGGGGCGGCAAGACTGCCCCGATTGGCCAACTCGATGTTTCTCGCCAAGTGTAGTGCTTCGCCCTGTCCGCTGCTCCCCCGCGCTTCGCACGACCCGCGACGCATGGGTCGATCCTGCTTCGCCGGGTCCCGTGCGCTCCTCGAGGACGAGGGCGCAATATCGGGCAGCGAGTGGCGCCGCGGGGGTGTTTCGCTTCAACCTGGAAACGGCAGTTGGCCGCGTCCGCCAGTGCCGCACTCGGCATGGCAGGCGAGGCGAGAGGACGCGGCAGGCTCGTGCCTGCGAGGACGATGAACGCCGCATGGCGCGGCGAGCGTGGTGCTGGCGGGCGAGTAGCGTGCTCATCCATGTGTGGTGAACGGGAGAGAAGCCACCAACGTCCATGGCCATGCGGGTTTGGAGAAGGTTGCAAGCGGTCAACTGCCGGATTTGGGTTCAATGCCCGGCAGCCTGAAGCACCATGTCGAGCTACCGGGCTTCGCGGATCAGCCGGTACAGGTCCTTCGGGTCGGCCAGCGCCGGCACCAGGTCCAGGGGCTCCAGCATGCCGGCCTCGCGCGCCAGCGCGCGCAGGTGGCGCAGCGCCGAGTAGTCCTCCAGCGCAAAGCCGACCGAATCGAACACCGTGATCTGGGTGTCGGACGTGCGCCCCGGGGCGGCGCCGGTCAGCACCTGCCAGAGTTCCGTGACCGGCGTGTCCGGCGGCAGTTGCTGCAACTCGCCTTCGATGCGCGTCTGCGGCTCGTATTCGACGAAGATCCGGGCGCGTTGCAGCAGTTCGGGTGCGAGCTCGGTCTTGCCGGGGCTGTCGCCGCCGATGGCGTTGATGTGCAGGCCGGGGCGCACGTCGGCGGCGTCGATCACCGCCGCGCGACGCCGCGCGGCGGTGGCCGTGGTCACGATGTCGACGCCCTGCAGTGCCTCCGCGCTGCTGCTGCAGCGTACGATGTCCAGCGGCACGCCGGCATGCGCCAGGTTGTCTGCCAGCTTGCGCATGGCGCCCGCATCGGGGTCGAACACGCGCAGGCGCTCGATACCCAGCACGACGGCAAACGCCAGCGCCTGGAACTCGGCCTGCGAGCCCGCGCCGATCAGCGCCATGCTGCGGCTGCCGGCACGCGCCAGATGGCGCGCCGCCAGCGCCGAGGTCGCGGCAGTGCGCAGCGCGGTGGCCAGGGTCAGGTCGGCCAGCAGCACCGGCATGCCCGTGGCCATCTCGGCCAGCAGGCCAAACGCCATCACCGTCGGCAGGCCCAGGGCGGTGTTGGCCGGGTGGCCGTTGACGTACTTGAAGGCATAGTCCCGCGCGTCCGACACCGGCATCAGTTCGATCACGCCCCGTGCCGAATGGCGCGCCAGGCGAATCGATTTCTCGAACGCCGGCCAGCGCGCGAAATCGGCTTCCAGCGCGGCGCACAGGCCGCGCAGCACGACGTCGGTGCCGGTGCGCGCGATCAACCGTGCCGCCTGGCTGGCGCTGAGGAACTCGGTGCGGATCTGCGGCATCGTGGTCGGGTCTCCGAGCAAGGGCACCCTGCGCGGCGCGTCGAGGTGCCAGGGCGTGCCCAGGCGCAGGCGATCGCGCGCGCGGCCCGGACCAAGGCACATGGATCATCAGCCCACTCTGCCATGTTGCGCCTCGGGGCGCAAACCGCTGCGCGCCGCGCCCGCGCGGGAGCGCATGCGTGCCGTGGCGTTGCCGCGCGACGGCGCGCTCGCGGCGATCGTTGGTCTGGCGGGGTCCGGGCGATCGAAACGATGCGCCGTGCCACCATCAGCCGAGGTCATCCGGGTTGGTGCCGAGCATCCCGTGCACGATCAGCGCCTGGGCGGCGTAGTAGGTCCACAGCACCCACAGCGCGGCCCAGGGCAGGGGCATGACAAAGCGGTTGAGGGCCAGCAGCGCGTCGCTGACCATGAAGCAGCAGGCGCCCAGGGCCACCTGCAGCGCGGCCGCGTCGCGCAACGCTCGCTGGCGTGCCCAGGCCTGGCCCGTCATCAGGGCGATCACCAGCACATAGGCGGCCACCGGCAGCCGCAGCGCTGCCGGCAGGCCGCCCCACCCCAGGACCGCGTACATCGCCGCGCCCGCCGCCAGGGCGAGCAGGACCGCCGGGCGGTGGCCGAACCACGGCACGCCGCGCCCGAACAGCGCGATGTAGAACAGGTGCGCCAGCAGGAAGCTCGCCAGGCCGGGAATGAACTGCCCGTGCAGCATCAGGAACACGTCGCCGGCCAGCGAGGTCAGCAGCGCAGCGGCCAGCAGCAGGAAGGCCGGCCGGCGCCGCGACCCGGTGCCAGCACGCACCGCTCCCGCAGCGACCGCCGCCAGCGCGAAGACCATCGCCGCCGGCTTGGCCAGCAGATGCCATTCACGCAGGCCCAGCGCGCTGGTGGCCGCGGCCAGGGCACCGGCCTGGAGCATGAGCAGCTCCCACGCGCCGATGCGGCCCCGGTGCGCCGCCAGCAGTGCCCACAGGCAGGCCAGCAGCGTGGCCAACCAGACCGCATGGGTGGCGGCCCACGGCGCGCCGCGCGCCGCCAGGAGGAGCGCCACCGCGGCGCCGGAAAGCAGCAGCACCTGGCCGATGCTGAACCAGCGGGGGATGGCGGTCGCCGCCGCGTCCACGCGGCGCGGCGAGGGACTCGGGGTGGTCGAGGGCTTCGGGTGGTGTTCTGGCGCAGGCATCCATTCCTTTCGGGCCAGGCGTGCGGACCGCATGTCGTGCCATGGCGCCGCGTGGACCCGGGTCGCGCCGTGCTTCTGGCCGCGCCCGATTCTGGCCGATCCCGGGCCGGCCGGGCAGCGCCCGCAGGCCCCGGGCCTGCCCGTGGCGCTGGAGCGCGGCTCGACACCTTGAAGTTGCGCGAATTGCCTCGAAGTCAGGATCAGGCCTGGCCAGGCGCCCGGAATCGCCGGGGTGAACCGGGCCGCATCCGAGATCCAGTCCGAACGCCGGGGTGGCTTTTGCACCCGGCAGCACTTCCGAAGCAAAATGATTGCATGCCCTTTTCGCGGAACGCGCCATGAAACGCCACGATGATTCCCCCGACTGGATGTGGTCCAACGCCCTGGCCGCGCTGGATCGCATGGAGCGCCTGCACCGCCATCCGTTCCAACCGCGGCAGACGCCGTCCCTGGGCTGGGAGCCGCCGGCGGACGTGCTCGAGACCGCGCACGAACTGCTCATCTACGTGGCCCTGCCGGGGGTCGACGCACGCGACGTGCGCGCGGTCATCGACCAGGGCGCGCTGGTGGTGAGCGGCCACCGCATCCTGCCGAAAGCGCTGCGCACCGCCGTCATCCACCGCCTGGAGCTGCCGCAGGGCCGCTTCGAGCGCCGCATTCCTCTGCCGCCCGGCCGCTATTCCGCGGCCGATGTGGCGAGCGATCGCGGCTGCCTGGTGATTCGCCTGGAGAAGACGCCATGAGCGAGCCTGACAAGAATACGTCCGACGACAGCGGCATCATCCTGGTCGACGCCAGCGGTCACGCGTTTCCGCGCGAAACCGCGGCGCCGGCCGGCGCGCATGACAAACCGGCCTTGCCGCCCGATGTGCTGCCCATCGTGCCCATGCGCGACACGGTGCTGTTTCCCGGCACGGTGTTTCCGATCACCATCGGCCGTGAAGGCTCGACCCTGGCGGCGCAGCAGGCGCTGCGCGAGGAGCGCCCGATCGGCATCCTGATGCAGCACGATGCCGCCGACGAAGAGGCGACCCCGCAGAACCTGCATGCCGTGGGCACCGTGGCCAACATCCTGCGCTACGTCAACCTGCCCGACGGCAGCCACCATCTGGTGATCCAGGGATTGCAGCGCTTTCGCGTGCTGGAGTACGTGCAGGAGAAGCCCTTCCTGGCCGCGCGCGTCGAGCTCATCGCCGAGCCCGCCGAAGAAGGCTCCGAACTGGCGGCGCGCCTGCTGCACCTGCAGCAGCAGGCCATGGAGGCGCTGCAACTGCTGCCGCAGACGCCGCAGCCGCTGGTCGCCGCCGTGCAGGCCGCCACCGCGGCCGGTGCGCTCGCCGACCTGATCGCCGCGTATTCCGACTTCGAGCCGGCGCAGAAGCAGGAAGTGGTCGAGACCATCGACGTGCTGGCGCGCGCCGACAAGGTGTCGGCACTGCTGGCCGGGCGCATCGAGGTGCTCAAGCTCACGCAGGAAATCGGCCAGCGCACCAAGGCCACGCTGGACGAGAACCAGCGCAAGGCCATCCTGCGCGAGCAGATGGCCTCGATCCAGAAGGCGCTGGGCGAGGACGACGGCAAGTCGGAGGAAGTCGCCGACCTGAAGCAGAAGATCGCCGACGCCGGCATGCCCGACGAGGTGCGCGAAGCGGCCGAGAAGGAACTGCGCCGCTACGAGCGCATGCCCGACGGCGCCATGGAAGCCGGCATGGTGCGCACCTACCTCGACTGGTTGATCGACCTGCCCTGGGCCGAACCCGCGCCGCGCGAGATCGACATCGCGGCGGCGCGCCGGGTGCTGGACGAGGACCACTTCGGCCTCGACAAGATCAAGCAGCGCATCGTCGAGTTCCTGGCGGTGCGCAAGCTGGCGCCGCACGGCAAGGCGCCGATCCTGTGCTTCGTCGGTCCGCCCGGCGTCGGCAAGACCTCGCTGGGCCAGTCGATCGCGCGCGCCATGGACCGGCCCTTTGCCCACGTCAGCCTGGGCGGCGTGCACGACGAGGCCGAGATCCGCGGCCACCGGCGCACCTACATCGGCTCCATGCCGGGCAACATCATCCAGGCCATCCGCAAGGCCAAGGCACGCGACTGCGTGATGATGCTCGACGAGATCGACAAGATGGGCCGCGGCGTCCAGGGCGACCCCTCGGCCGCCATGCTCGAGGTGCTGGATCCGGCACAGAACAACGTGTTTCGCGACAACTACCTGGGCGTGCCGTTCGACCTCAGCCGGGTGGTCTTCATCACCACCGCCAACACGCTCGAGACCATTCCCGGCCCGCTGCGCGACCGCATGGAGATCGTGCAGCTGTCCAGCTACACCGAGAACGAGAAGTTCCAGATCGCGCGCCGCTACCTGGTGCCGCGCGAGCTCGAGGCCAACGGCGTCAGCGCCGCGCAGGTGACGCTGGGCGACGACGTCATCCACGCCATCATCCGCGACTACACGCGCGAGGCCGGCGTGCGCAACCTGCAGCGCGAGATCGGCCGCGTGCTGCGCCACGCCGCGGTGCAGATCGCCGACGGCTCGGCAACGCAGCTCACGATCCAGGCCGACCAGCTGGAGAAGATCCTCGGCCCCAGACGCTTCGAGAACGAAGTCGCCATGCGCACCAGCACCCCCGGCGTTGCCACCGGCATGGCCTGGACCCCGGTGGGCGGCGACATCCTGTTCATCGAGGCCACCAGCTATCCCGGCAAGGGCGGCCTGATCCTGACTGGCCAGCTCGGCGACGTGATGAAGGAAAGCGCCCAGGCCGCGTTCTCGGTCGTCAAGCACCGCGCGCACGAGCTCGGCATCGACGAGGCGCAGCTGGCGAAGATCGACATCCACGTCCACGTGCCCGAAGGCGCCACGCCCAAGGACGGCCCTAGCGCCGGCGTTGCCATGTTCACCGCGCTGGTCTCTCTGCTGACGGGCCGCAACGTGCGCAGCGACACCGCCATGACCGGCGAAATCAGCCTGCGCGGCCTGGTGCTGCCGATCGGCGGCGTGAAGGAAAAGGTCATCGCCGCCGACGCCGCCGGCATCACCCGCGTCATGCTGCCCAAACGCAACCAGCGCGACTTCGAGGAAATCCCCGAGGAGGTGCGCCAGCGGCTGGAGTTCATCTGGCTGGAGCGCGTGGACGAGGCGATCGCGGCGGCGCTGGAGCCGGGGCCGGCATAAGGCCAGCGGTGCGAACCGGCGGCCAAGTGCCAAGCCCTGACCGCTAGGCTGGCGCGTATTTCGCGCCTGGTCGGCCCTGCTATAAACCCCTGATATCCAGACCTGAGGGGGACGGGGCGTATGTCCGACCAACGTCAGCAACAGTTCCAGGCGCTGTTGCTCGATCTGCTGCCCGCAGACCACAGCACCATCGGCAACGGCGCGCTGCTGGCGCAGTTTCTGGCCGCTGCGCCCGGTGCCAGCCGGGACGACTTCCAGCACGCGCGCGAGGCGCTGGTCGCCGCCGGCCTGGCCGTCAAGGGCAAGGGCCGTGGCGGCTCTACCGCGCGCGCCACCGGCAGCCGGCGGCCCGACTTCGCGCTCGACGCGCCCGCGCCAGCAGCTACTCCAGCACCGGCACCAGTGCCGCGCAAGACCGCCGCGCGCAAGACTGCCGCCCCCGCCGCCGACGGCGCCCAGGTGCTGGCCTACCGCCACGCCGACCGGCGCAAGAACAACCCCGAAGTCGGCCTGGTCAACGCCGACACCGACCCCGACCAGCCCAAAACCCGCTGGGCCTACGACCCGCACCTGGACCCGGCGCTGCAATTCGACAGCGCGCGTGCCCAGGCCGAAACGCTGATCGCCGACGCCCTGGCCAGCGACGACCCCGCCGCCATGCGCCACGCCCTGCAAAGCCTGCAGCGCATGGGCGCGCCCTGGCTGCAATGGGCTGGCAAGGCCGAGCGCACCAGCTTCGAGGTGGACACCGTCAGCCTGCACGTGCACGAACGCATCGACGCGCTCAGCATCCTGGCCAGCGTGGCCAAGCGCCAGAACACTTCTGAAAAAGGAGCTGCCAACGCAATCGGGGCGGGCGCTGCAGGCCAAAAACGCTCAAAACCCGCGTTCCAGCCCGGCCTGTTCGAAGCGCCGTTCGAGAGCGTGCCGCTGCGCGACGCGGTGGACTTCTACAAGCACGAGCGCGGCTGGGCCAATCGCCTGGTGGCCGGCGACAGCCTGCTGGTGATGAACAGCCTGATCCACAAGGAAGGCATGGCCGGGCAGGTGCAGATGATCTACATCGACCCGCCCTACGGCATCAAGTACGGCAGCAACTTCCAACCCTTCGTGGGCAAGCGCGACGTCAAGGACCGCGCCGACGCCGACCTGACGCAAGAGCCCGAAATGATCAAGGCGTTTCGGGACACCTGGGAGCTGGGCATCCACTCCTACCTCACCTATCTGCGCGACCGGTTGCTGCTGGCGCGCGAGCTGCTCAGCGAGACGGGCAGCGTGTTTGTGCAGATTTCGGATGAGAACCTGCACCATGTGCGGGAGATTATGGATGAGGTGTTTGGCTGTGCCAACTTTGTCGGGATCGTTTCGTTCAGGAAGACGACCGGGCAGTCCGGTGATTTTTTGCCTGATACTAATGATTATCTGGTTTGGTACGGTAAAGATGCGAAGCGAACGACTTATCACGTTCTGCATCAGGAGAGAGCCGGGTTCAACTGGGTCAATTACGACTACGTTGCCGACTCGCGCGGAGTTCATCGAAAGATGACGCGGCAGGAGCGGGTGGAACCGGAGCGCTACGTTCCTTCTGACTCCAAGATCTACCGTCGTTCACCATTGACTTCTGCGTCCAGCAGCGAGGCAACCTTGCAGCCCGTGGAGTTTCGTGGGCAAACGTTCCAGCCAGGAAAAGGGGGATGGAAAACGAATTTGTCGGGGTTCGACCGTTTAGCGAAATCTCAACGTTTGGAAAGCTATGGCGTAACTTTGTCATTCAGGCGTTACGTCGGAGACTTCCCGTATTTTCCATACTCAAACGCGTGGACTGATACAGCAAGTGGCGGTTACGGCGCAGATAAGGTTTACGTGGTGCAGACGAACGAGAAAGTGATCGAACGCTGCATGCTCATGACCACCGACCCCGGCGACTTGGTGCTGGATCCCACCTGCGGATCGGGCACCACGGCCTACGTCGCCGAGAAATGGGGCCGGCGCTGGATTACCTGCGACACCTCGCGCGTGGCCATCACGCTGGCCAAGCAGCGGCTGATGACGGCCAGCTTCGACTACTTTGCCCTGCGCTACCCGCACGAGGGGCTCAAGGGCGGCTTCATCTACAAGACCGTGCCGCACGTCACGCTGAAAGGCATTGCCAACAATGCCGAGATCGACGCGATTTACGAGCGCCTGCACCCGGCCATCGCCGCCGCGTTGGCCGATCTGAATGCCGCCCTCAAGGTGCACGCCCCCGCCGCGCCCTACGCGGTGACCGAGGGCGCGCGCAAGGGCCAGAAGCTGGTGCTGGGCTTGCAAGGGCAGGATTTGCAGGAATGGGAAGTGCCGTCTGACGCGCCCGCCGACTGGAGCGCCGCGCTGCACGCACCACTGGCCGCCTTTCACGCCGCGCGTCAGAAGATGCAGGCCGAGATGGACCGCAGCATTGCCGCCAACGCTGACACCGAAACGCTGTACGACCAACCCGAGTGCGACCGGACCCGGCTGCGCGTGAGCGGTCCGTTCACGGTGGAGGCCGTGCCCTCGCCCACCGTGCTATCGATCGAGGAGTTGCCAGCGCAAGCCAGTCAAACGCCAGAGGCCGATGCCAGCATTGCCCGCAGCGGCCATACCAGCCGCCAGGCGGCGTGGCGCGACGAGCTTCTGAAAACCGGCATCCGCGGCAAGGGCGGGCAGATGCTGCGCTTTGCCGAGCTGGAGGTGCTGCCCGGCACGCTGTACCTGCACGCCAGCGGCCAGCTCGACAGCGGCGAGCGCGTGGTGGTGAGCTTTGGTCCGGAGCACGGCGCGCTGGAGCAGCGCCAGGTGGAGCGCGCGCTGGACGAGATGGAGACGCTTCGCCCAAGCCCGAAGTTCATCGTTTTCTGTGCCTTTGCCTTCGACCCCGAGGCGGCCAAGGATATTGACAACGTTCGATGGGCCGGCGTGACTCTGCTGAAGGCGCAAATGAACACTGACCTGCTGACCGAAGACCTGAAGAAGGCGCGCGCCAGCAACCAGAGCTTCTGGCTGATGGGCCAGCCCGACGTGGAATTGCGCCCGGCACAGGACAGCAAGGGCGATGACGGCCTGTGGCAAGTGGAGGTGCACGGCTTCGACTATTTCGACACCGTGCACGGCACGCTGGTCTCGGGCGGCAAGGGCAAGATTGCCGCCTGGCAGCTCGACACCGACTACGACGGGCGCAGCCTGTTTCCGCACCAGGTGTTCTTCCCGATGGCGGGCGCCGGCGAGGGCTGGATGAAGTTGAAGAAGGACATTCGCGCCGAGCTGGACGAAGACGCGCTGGCGCAGTTTGCCGGCACGGTGTCGCTGCCCTTTGCCGCAGGCGAAAACCGAACCGTGGCGGTGAAGATCGTCGATGACCGGGGCATCGAGTCGCTGAAGGTGATGCGGCTGCCCACAGCCTCGCAAGGAGAAGCATGATGGCCAAGCGCAAGCTGCATCGGCTGCAAATGGAGCAGGTGGGGCCGATCCACTCGGCCGACGTGACGTTTGGCGACCTGACGGTAATCGTCGGGCCGCAGGCCACGGGCAAGAGCATCTTCTTGCAGACGCTCAAGTTGGTGCTGGACCGCGATGCGATCCACGACGTCTTTCGCCACCACAACGTGGTGTTTGGCGGCGACGCAGGCGCCTTTCTGGGCGGCTATTTCGGCAAGGGCATGGCCGCCGCCTGGAAGGACGGGCACTCTGAGCTGCGCTGGGATGGCAAAAGCCTCACACTGCCTGGTCTGGCCAAGTCCAGCACGGCCAAGGATCGCAGCGAGAAACTGTTCTTCATCCCGGCGCAGCGGGTGATGAGCCTGGCCAGCGGCGTGACACAGAACTTCGGCCAGTTCAACTACGGCGACCCCTACACGCTGCGCTATTTCAGCGACGCGGTGCACGACCTGCTGCAAAACGAGTTCGGCGCCAAGGGCGAGTTGTTTCCGCAAGCCAACCGCCTGAATGCCACGCTGCGCGAGCCCATTACCGAGCACCTGTATGGCAAGGCCCATCTGGCGGTGGATGACAAGGATTTCACCAAGCGGCTGGTGCTGAACGTGCCTGGGCACGCCGAAGGCTTGCCCTTCACGGCCTGGTCGGCAGGCCAGCGCGAATTCACGCCGCTGCTGCTGGGCCTGTACTGGCTGTGCCCGGCGGGCGGCATATCGCGGCGCGACGCCATCGAATGGGTGGTGGTGGAAGAGCCGGAAATGGGCCTGCATCCACAGGCCATAGAAGCTGTGTTGCTGCTGGTGCTGGAGCTGATGCGCCGGGGTTACCGGGTGGTTCTGTCCACGCATTCGCCGGTGGTCCTGGACCTGGTCTGGGCGCTGCAGGAGTTCAGGCAGTTGGGCGGCACCGAGGCCGATGTGCGCAAGCTGTTGCGCCTGAAGGCCACGTCTTACGCCAAGGAGCTGGGCGCGGCGGTACTCGACAAGGATCTGCGCGTGTACTTCTTCAACCGCGACAACGAGGTCAAGGACATCTCGAAACTGAGCCCCAGCGCCGAGGAAGCCGCCGAAGCCGAATGGGGCGGGCTGGTGGGTTTCGCCAGCCGCACCGGCGACGTGGTGGCCGAGGTGGTGAACCGAGCCGAGTCGCGGCCGCGCCGCACGCGTCGCTCAAAACCTGCCGCCGAAGCAACGAGGGCGCAATGAGCCGCGCGCGTCCACGCGGTCAACCTGCAACGGCAGGCATTTTCTCGGCATTTGAGCAGGCCGCTGGCGCGGCTGCGCTGCAATGCAAACGGGGCAAGCAGGCCGTGGCCAACCGCTGTCAGGATCAGGTGCAGGCGAAGTCGGCCAGCATGCAGTTCACCGCCAGTGTGGATATGGACGCGGCGTTTGCTCAGGCGGAGCCCAATGCCCACCGCTGGGACTACGGCCTGGGCCTGCGGCTACGCGGGGGCGCGGAATTTGCCGTGTGGGTGGAACCGCATCCGGCGGCCAGCACTCGCGAAGTCAAGGTGGTGCTGGTCAAGCTGGACTGGCTGCAGGCCAAATTGCGGCAACCCGAGTTTTCGGCGTTGCAAGACCTGACCGAGGTTTGCGCACATCAGGGTTGGCCGCGTTTTCATTGGCTGGCAACCGGCCGTGTCACCCTGCACCCCGGCAGCCGCGAAGCGCGCATGTTGGCGCAGCGCGGCATGAAGCTGCCCACGAGCCGAGTGGTGATCGGATGAGTGCCCCTGTTTCTCTCATCATCAATTCGGCCTTCAGTGAGCCGCAGCAGCATTGGGTGGAAAACCCCGACCGCACGCTGCGCCTTGAACCCACGCGCCGCCCGGCGGGCTACGAGATCATCGACACGCGCGAGAATACGCGCCGCATGGTGTTGCTGCCGCTGGTGGACCTGATCCGCGAGCGCGTGCGCCAGTGGCGCCAGGACGGCTGGCCCGGGACGACTGCGGTGACACGGGGACTGCTGGAGCATTGGTGGGACGAGGACAAGGTATCGCGCAGGCAGTGGCCGTTCTACTTCTGTCAGCTGGAGGCGGTGGAAACGCTGATCTGGCACCTGGAAGCGCTGCCCGAGTACCGCCAGGGCATCCACATCGAGGGCGACGGCGGGCCGTTCGAGCGCCTGTGCAACAAGATGGCCACGGGCAGTGGCAAGACCACGGTGATGGCCATGATCATCACCTGGCAGGTGCTCAACGCGCTGACCTACCCAAAGTCGCCGCGCCGGTATTCGAGCGCCATCTTCGTGGTAGCGCCGGGGCTGACGGTGAAGGCGCGGTTGCAGGTCCTGCTGCCGGGGCACGAGAGCAACTACTACGACCAGTTCGAACTGTGCCCGTCCGAGGCCCTGCGGCAAAAGCTCAACCGCGCCGAGGTGCTGATCGAGAACTGGCACACGCTGATGCCGTTGAAGGAGCCCCAGCGCTCAGTGGTTAAAAAAGGCGCCGAGAGCGACGAGGCGTTTACCCGCCGCGTGCTTGGGCGATTGGCAGGCTGCAAGAACCTGGTCGTGATCAATGACGAGGCGCACCACGCCTATCGCAAGCCGGCCGATATCAAAGTGAGCAAGGCCGAGGCCGAGGCGCTGGGGCTGGATCTGGAGGAGGCCACGCGCTGGATCGAGGGGCTGGATCGTCTGCACAAGACGCGCCGCATTGCGCGTTGCTACGACCTGTCGGCCACGCCGTTCGCGCCCACGGGCCGCAGCAACACCGAGGCGGGGCTGTTTGCCTGGGTGGTGTCGGATTTTGGCCTGAACGACGCTATCGAAGCCGGGCTGGTGAAGACGCCGCGCGTGGTGGTGCGCGACGACGCCCTGCCCGATGCGCAGACGCTACGCTCCAAGCTCTATCACCTCTATCGCGAGGCCGAGGTGGCGCAGGACCTGAACCGCAAGGCCGAGCCGCAGGAGCCGTTGCCGGCGCTGGTGCAGCAGGCCTACACCTTGTTGGGCGCCGACTGGCGTGCCACGGCGGCCGACTGGGCGGCGCAGGGTCACCATTCGCCGCCCGTGATGCTGACGGTGTGTAACCGCACCGAGACGGCAGCGCGGGTGGAGCACTACTTCAACCAGGGCCACGCCCAATGGAGCGAGCTGCATGCGCCCGCACGCACGCTGCGCGTGGATTCAAAGGTGCTGGAAAGGGCCGAAGTGGGCGAAGCGGCGGCCAGCGACAAGGACTACGACGCGCGGCTGCGGGCCATCGTGCAGTCGGCGCCGATCGACGCACAGCAGCGCCAGCGCTGGCTGACGCCGGGCGTGAAGAAGGAAGAGCTGCTGCGCGAACTGGTGGATACCGTGGGCAAGCCCGGCCGCATCGGCCAGGGGCTGCAGAACGTTGTGTCGGTGGCCATGCTGTCGGAGGGCTGGGACGCCAAGACGGTGACGCACATCATGGGGCTGCGCGCCTTCACCAGCCAGTTGCTGTGCGAGCAGGTGATCGGGCGTGGCCTGCGACGGGTGGCGTATGACATCGACCCGGCGACCGGCCTGTACGAGCCGGAATACGTGAACGTGTTCGGCGTTCCGCTGTCGGTGGCCATTCAACCCGGTGATGGCGGCACGCCGCCGCCACCGCCCAAGCCCAGCGTGCAGATCCGGTCGCTGCCCGAGCGCAATGCACTGGAAATTCGCTGGCCGAACATCCTGCGCATCGACCAGGTGGTGCGCCCCGAGCTGGCGGTGCAATGGAGCCAGCTCGCGCCGCTGACCATTGACCCGGCGCAGGTGGCACTGAGCGCCGACATCGCGCCGGCGCTCGGCGGAGCTGCGGACTGGAGCCAGATCGTCACCATCGATCTGGAGCGCTTGCCGGATGAATTTCGCCAGCAGCGGCTGGTCTTCAAGGCGGCGCAAAAGGCCTTTGAGCAGTTGCAGCACCAGTTCAAGGGGCAGCGTGAATACCTGCTGCTGCAACTGGTGCGGCTGGTGGAGGCTTTTCTCGCGTCGGAGAAGATCGTCATCCCGTCGCTGTTCCACCAGGACCCATTGCGTCGGCGCATCCTGCTGTCGCTGTACATGGACGCCATCGTGGCGCACCTGATGCAGCACGTGATCGAGCAGAGCACGCTGCGGCTGGAGGCGGTGTTCGACACCGAGCGCCCGATGGGCAGCACGCGCGACATGCGCACCTGGTACACCACGCGCGTGGCCGAACCGACGCTGCGCAGCCAGATCAGCCACATCGTGGTGGACAGCGGCTGGGAGAAGTTCGCGGCCAACGTGTGCGAAACCCATCCCGACGTGGCAGCCTGGGCCAAGAACGACCACCTGGGTTTTCAGGTGCTGTACCTGTGGAATGGCAGCAAGCGCAAGTACATCCCGGATTTCTTGATCCGCCTGAAGTCAGGCAAGACGCTGGTGCTGGAGATCAAGGGCGAGGATTCGGCACAAGACCAGGCTAAGCGGCGCGCACTGAACCAGTGGGTGCAGGCAGTCAACGCACATGGCGGCTTTGGGGCCTGGGCGTGGGATGTGGTGGTGGGCAGCGCAGCCGGTCTGCAGGATACGATTGCACGCCATGTGTCCGATGCATCCGATGCAGATACGGAAATGGCCCCGAAGGCGTGAAATCCTTGGTCAACGCGATTGGCATCCGCCCGCAGAAGGCTGTTCTGGGTCGTTATTTCATTCCTCTTCTTTCACCCGGTACTGCCCCGCCAGCTGCTGCTGCACCTGCGGCGGCACCACCTCGTAGTG
>NZ_DAOKZG010000019.1:0-56763 GCF_035325765.1 Ottowia sp. | reverse complement strand
GCCAAGCGCGCCGAGAAGAAGTACGGCGTGCCGGCGCGCGAGATCCTGGTCGAGATGGGCCGCCGCGGCATGGTGGGTGGCCAGGAAGACATGATCGAGGACACCGCGCTGACACTATCAAAACAGAAGCTGGTGGCGCACGCTGCAAGCCACTGATCGGCTGGAAAGGTTCATGACCATGGCTCTCGACCCGAAGACGCTCGACCAGCTGGCCGAGCACCTGCACGCCTGCCAGCGCGAGGCGCGCGACACGTTGAAGATCACCGACGCGCACCCGGACATGAGCTGGGACGACGCCTATGCCATCCAGGACCGCATCCTGGCCGCCAAGCTGAAGGCCGGCGCGCGCGTGGCCGGCTACAAGGCGGGCCTGACCTCGCACGCCAAGATGCGCCAGATGGGCGTGACCGACCCGGTGTTCGGCTTCCTGGTCGATGAGTTCATCGTGCCCGAAGGCGGCGAAGTCAAGGTCAGCCAGCTGATCCACCCCAAGGTCGAGCCCGAGATCTGCTTCGTCACCCGCGCCGAGCTCAAGGGCCCGGGCTGCCACATCGGCGCCGTGCTGGCCGCCAGCGATGTGGTGCTGCCCGGCATCGAGGTCATCGACAGCCGCTACCGCGACTTCAAGTTCGACTTGAAGAGCGTGGTGGCCGACAACACCTCGGCCTCGCGTTTCGTCGTCGGCGGTCGCGCCGTGGACGCGCGCAGCGTCGACCTGCGCACCACCGGCATCGTGCTCGAAAAGAACGGCCAGGCCGTCGCCCTGGGCGCCGGCGCCGCCGTGCTGGGCCACCCGGCCGCCGCCGTGGCCATGCTGGTCAACCATCTGGGCCGGCGCGGCCAGAGCCTGCCGGCCGGCAGCCTGGTGCTGTCCGGCGGCATCACCGAGGCAGTGGCCGTGCAGGCCGGCGACAACGTGACGCTGCGCGTGCAGGGCATGGGCAGCGTGTCGGTGCGCTTCGTGTGACGCCATGAATCTCGGGCGTCGGCCATCCGGCGCCCACCTTTTCGCCCACCGGAGAACCTCATGAAACGACGCGATTTCATCGCGGCGGCGTCTGCTGCCGCGCTGTCGGCCAGCGCCTGGGCGCAGGACGCCTACCCCAGCCGCCCGGTCAGGCTGATCGTGCCCTTCCCGCCGGGCGGGCCGACCGACATCATGGGCCGCACCGCCGCCAAGGCCATGGGCGAGCGCCTGGGCCAGCAGTTCGTGGTCGAGAACAAGGCCGGTGCCGGCGGCAACATCGGCACCGATGCCGTGGCCAAGGCGGCGCCCGACGGCTACACCATCGGCCTGGCGGCGATCAGCAGCCTGGCGATCGCGCCGCACTTGTACGGCAAACTGCCGTTCAACGTCGGCAAGGATCTGGCGCCCATCGCGCTGGTGGGCACCACGCCCTGCGCCATCATGGCCAACCCGCAGGCCCCGTTCTCCGACCTGAAGGGCCTGATCGCCTACGCCAAGGCCAATCCGGGCAAGTTGAGCTACGCCACCTCCGGCATCGGCACCAGCAACCACCTGGCGACCGAGTTGCTGCAATCGGTGGCCGGCATCCAGCTGACGCACGTGCCCTACAAGGGTTCGAGCCAGATCGTGCCCGACCTGATCTCCGGCACGGTGCTGATGAGCATGGAGAGTTCACTGGCCACCACGCTGCAGCACGTGCGCGGCGGCAAGCTGCGGGCCATCGCGGTGACCTCGGCCAAGCGCTCCAGTGCGCTGCCGGATGTGCCGACGGTGGCCGAGTCGGGCTATCCGGGCTTCGAGGTGGAGACCTGGTTCGGCCTGGTGGCGCCGGCGGCCACGCCCGCCGCCGTCGTGGCCAGGCTGCGGGATGCCTGGGCCGAAGGCGCGAAAGGCGCCGACGCCCAGGCCGCCTTCGACAATATCTCGGCCAACCTGCGCGCCACCACGCCCGCCGAGTTCGGCGCCTTCATCCAGGCCGAGGACAAGCGCTGGGGCGAGCTGATCCGCAAGCTGGGCATCAAGGCCGACTGAGCCGCAAAGGGCGCAAGTCCGGCGTGCGCCGGGCAGCGGGGCCATCGCTCTGTCCGGTGAAAATCGCGCGATGCAAGGCAGGCGGGTAGTGCGACGGATCTGTCTCTGTGCAGCGGCCCTGGCGCTGTACGGCGGAAGCTGGCTTGGCTTGGTGCGGCCTGCGCAGGCCCAGCCGGTCGAACGCGTCGTTCAAGGACAGCCGTGGCTGGCGCGCGCGGGCTTCGTCGTTGACGGCGATTCGCTGTGGGTGCAGCCGGAGGGCGGCGGCAGGCGCGCTCGACTGCGGCTGCAGGGCATCGACGCGCCCGAGCGTTGTCAGCCGGGGGGAGCGCCGGCGCGCGCGGCCCTGCAGGCACTGGTGCAGGGCGAGCGGCTGCACGTGACGGTACATGCGCGGGACCGCTTCGGGCGCCGCCTGGCCAGCGTGCGGCGCCAGCGCGACGGCCTGGACGTGGCGGCGGGCATGGTGGCCCAGGGTTGGGCCTGGAGCGACCGCCAGGGCTGGCGCCGCGGCCGCTACTGGCGCGAGGAGGCGCAGGCCCGCGCGGCCCGGCGCGGCGTGTTCGCCACCGCCGATGCCGAATCGCCGGCGGAGTTCCGGCGCCGCCACGGGCCGTGCGGCACCGCGCGGTCTGGGGCCGCATTGACACCGAAACAACTATAAAAACGATAGCTGTTCGCGCATATCCGACAGGCGGTGCGGCCCTGATGGATGCCCGGCAACGACGACCGGCGTCAAGGCGCGAGCTGCAAGGACGAGCGCAGCGTCTGGGTCTCTGACGTGCAGTCCGCGGCCGGCGGCACCTGGCCGGCGGCGCGTGCCCGCACCACTTCCTTCCTCGCGGCCGCCAACTGGGCCTGGAAAATCTCATTGACCCGCAGTCGCGCCACGGTGGCGGCGCCAATCACGCGGCCGGCCTCGATGTCGCTCTTCCAGTGCACGCCACAGATACCGCGGCTCTGGCCAAAGGCGCGTCCGCGCAGCAGCAGGGCGTCGGCGCGCTCCGGCGCCAGCTCGGTCAGCACCAGGGCCCAGGCCCAGCCGAGCGCGGCATGGCCGGATGGGTAGCTGCCGTCCTTGCTCAGGGCCGCCTCCTCGGCGGGGGTGCAGGTGGGGGCGCTGAATGCCACGAACGGGCGCGTGCGCTTGTACTGGTCCTTGGCCTTGTAGGTGGCCAGACCAGCGTCGGTCAGCGTGCGCCGCAGCAGCATGTTCAGGTGGGGCGTGGTCTGTTCGGAAACCGTGACACCCAGGGCACAGGCAAAGGCGCCGGCCGTCTGCGGGAACTTCAGGTTGGCATCGCGTGTGGCCAGCGCGCCTCTCGGTCCCTTCTGCATGGCCGTCAGTTGCCGGAATGCGTCGGCATCGTCGGCATGGGCCGGCGTGCCTTCGGCGGGCGGAGGTGGCAGCAGTGCCAGGCTGTCGGGCAGCTCCTCGCGGCCGAGGTAACCCTTGAGGTAGCCCGCCCCGGGGCGCAGTTCGCCCACCTCGGCGGGGGAAACCGGCGCGTGCGGCGTACTGGTGCACGCGCCGAGCAATGTGATCGCGGTCAGAGCCGCTGCGGCGGAACGGATGGCAGGGTGCATGGGTGTCTCCTGTGATGGTGCTGGCGGGTTCGGCCGCTGCGGCCTGCTGGCAGTGTAGCGGCGTGCCATTTACCGGCCGAGCATCCTTCGGACACTATCAAATGAATAGCTTCTGCCGCAATACTGGTGTGCGATAGACGATTTTTTTATTGTGTATCGTGCGATCATTGAAGAGAATCGACACGGTCGGCGCAGGCGCCTTGAATCTCGGACAGTCCGCCCCATTTGATGGGCAATTCGGAGGTTTTCATGCGCCTAGACAAACTCACCACCAAGTTCCAGGAGGCCCTCGCCGACGCCCAGTCGCTGGCGCTGGGCCATGACCACGCCTACATCCAGCCCGAGCACCTGCTGGCGGCCATGCTGCTGCAGGAAGACGGCCCGCGCTCGCTGCTGGCGCGCGCCGGCGTCAACGTGGCGGCGCTGGCCCAGGCGGCGGACGCCGCCGTCAAGCGCCTGCCCCAGGTGCAAGGCCAGGAGCAGGTGCAGCCCGGCCCCGACCTGATGAAGCTGCTGCAGGCCACCGAGAAGGAGGGCATCAAGCGGGGCGATCAGTTCATCTCCAGCGAGATGTTCCTGCTGGCGCTGGCCGACGCCAAGGGCGAGGCCGCCCGCATCGCCAAGGAAGCCGGTCTGGCGCGCAAGGCGCTGGAGGCCGCCATCGACGCCGTGCGCGGCGGCCAACCCATGGACAGCGCCGAGGGCGAGGGCCAGCGCGAGGCGCTGAAGAAATACACGCTCGATTTGACCGAGCGCGCGCGCCAGGGCAAGCTTGACCCAGTCATCGGCCGCGACGACGAGATCCGCCGCACCATCCAGGTGCTGCAGCGGCGCAGCAAGAACAACCCGGTGCTGATCGGCGAGCCGGGCGTGGGCAAGACCGCCATCGTCGAGGGGCTGGCCCAGCGCATCACCGCCGGCGAGGTGCCCGACACGCTCAAGGGCAAGCAGGTGCTGGTGCTCGACATGGCCGGCCTGCTGGCCGGTGCCAAGTACCGCGGCGAGTTCGAGGAGCGGCTGAAGGCCGTGCTCAAGGAAGTGGCGCGCGAGGAAGGCCGCATCATCCTGTTCATCGACGAGCTGCACACCATGGTCGGCGCCGGCAAGGCCGAGGGCGCGATCGACGCCGGCAACATGCTCAAGCCCGCGCTGGCGCGCGGCGAGCTGCACTGCGTCGGCGCGACCACGCTGGATGAATACCGCAAGTACATCGAGAAGGACGCGGCGCTGGAGCGGCGCTTCCAGAAGGTGCTGGTGGGCGAGCCCAGCGTGGAAGACACCATCGCCATCCTGCGCGGCCTGCAGGAGCGCTACGAGGCGCACCACGGCGTCGACATCACCGACCCGGCCATCGTGGCCGCGGCGGAACTGAGCCACCGCTACATCACCGACCGCTTTCTGCCCGACAAGGCGATCGACCTGATCGACGAGGCCGCGGCCAAGATCAAGATCGAGATCGACTCCAAGCCCGAGGTCATGGACAAGCTCGATCGCCGCATGATCCAGCTCAAGATCGAGCGCGAGGCGGTGAAGAAGGAGAAGGACGAGGCCTCGCAGAAGCACCTGGTGCAGATCGAGGAAGAGCTCGCCAGGCTGGAGAAGGAATACGCCGACCTGGAGGAAATCTGGAAGTCGGAGAAGGCCAGCGTCCAGGGCACCGAGCAGGCGCGCAAGGAGATCGAGCAGGTCCGCTTCCAGATCCAGGAAGCCACGCGCAAGGGCGACTTCAACCGCGTCGCCGAGCTGCAGTACGGCCGCCTGCCCGAGCTGGAAAAGCAGCTCAGGCAGGCGCAGGCCAGCGAGGAGAGCGCCGATGCCGCCGCCAAGGCGCACAAGCTGCTGCGCACCCAGGTCGGCGCCGAGGAGATCGCCGAGGTGGTCTCGCGTGCCACCGGCATCCCCGTCAGCAAGATGATGGAAGGCGAGCGCGACAAGCTGCTCAAGATGGAGGACGCGCTGCACGAGCGCGTGGTGGGCCAGGACGAGGCCATCTCGGCCGTGGCCAACGCCATCCGGCGCTCGCGCTCGGGCCTGTCGGACCCGAACCGGCCGCTCGGCTCCTTCCTGTTCCTCGGCCCCACGGGCGTCGGCAAGACCGAGCTCACCAAGGCGCTGGCGGGCTTCCTGTTCGACAGCGACGAGCACATGGTGCGCATCGACATGAGCGAGTTCATGGAGAAGCACAGCGTCGCGCGCCTGATTGGCGCGCCGCCGGGCTACATCGGCTACGACGAGGGCGGCTACCTCACCGAGGCGGTGCGGCGCAAGCCCTACAGCGTGGTGCTGTTCGACGAGATCGAGAAGGCGCACCCGGACGTGTTCAACGTGCTGCTGCAGGTGCTGGACGACGGCCGCCTGACCGACGGCCAGGGCCGCACGGTGGACTTCAAGAACACCGTGCTGATCATGACCAGCAACATCGGCAGCCCCATGATCCAGAGCATGGCGGGCCAGCCGTACGAGGAGGTCAAGGACGCGGTGTTCGGCGAGCTGAAGAACCACTTCCGGCCCGAGTTCCTGAACCGCATTGACGAGATCGTCGTCTTCCACGGCCTGGATGCCGCGCAGATCGGCGCCATCGCGAAGATCCAGCTCAAGGTGCTGGCCGAGCGGCTGGCGCGCATGGACCTGGGGCTGAAGGTGTCCGACCAGGCGCTGGACGAGCTGGCCAAGGTCGGCTTCGATCCGGTGTTCGGCGCGCGGCCGCTCAAGCGCGCGATCCAGCAGCGCATCGAGAACCCGCTGGCCAAGCTGATCCTGGAGGGCAAGTTCCCGCCCAAGACGCAGATCGAGGTGCGCGTCGATCCGATCAAGGCGCCAGGCCAGTTCGAGTTCGGCGCGCACGCGGCCTGAGCCTGGGCCGGCGTTGCACTGGCCGCGCAGGAACTGGCGGCTGGCTGACGGTTCCTGCGCGGCCGCTCGCGCGTCAGTGCTGTGGGGGCGCAGCCAGCTCTTCGTCCATGTCGGCTTGCGGCTCGTGCAACTCTTCCCAGCCGGTGATCATGGACTTGATGTGCGCCAGCGGCGTATGGCCGGTGGTGGTCAGGTAGACGTGCACGATCACGAACACCAGCATCATGAAGGCGGCCGCGGTGTGCGCCCAGGCCACCCAGTCGAGCCGCAACAGCGACTCCAGGCCCAGGGACGGCCAGTAGGCGCGGAATAGGTACACAAGGCCGGTGATCCAGATCGCCGGCAGCACCAGGGTGAGCAGGGCGAGGTAGGTCAGGCGCTGCAGCGGGTTGTGCTTCTTCTGCACCGTCTTGCGGTAGGGGTGCGGTTCGCCGCGGAAGATGCCCCAGGCGTAGAAGCGCGCCACGGCGACGATGTTGGCGAGGGTGGGCGTGTACTGGCGCCACTCGCCGGTGGTGAACTGCCAGAACGCCGTGAAGACCCACAGCAGCATCAGCGTCCAGGCCGCCAGCGTGTGTAGCTGGACGGCGCGCTCGAAGCCGAGCAGGTGGTAGCTGCCGTGTACCTCGAATCCGGTGGCCAGCATGGAGATCACCAGCGCGGCCTGGGACCAGTGCCAGAAGCGCTCATAGCGCTTGTAAAGGTAGATGCGCTGGGGGCCGTCGCGCTGCTTTGCGCATGCGCCGCGGCGACGGGGTTCGGGCATGGCGGTCTCCTTGTTCATCGCTTGCGAACCAGGATCCGGATGCCGGCATGCACCAGCACGCCGGCGGCGCTCAGCAGCACCGCCAGCCAGCCGATGCGGTCGATCCAGGGCTGGCGATCGTGGCCCGGCAGGTACAGGCCCGGCACGCCCTTGAGGCGGCTGGTCGCGCCGTAGCACTGGATGCAGGAGACGGCCTGCTCCCGAGGCGCCACCATGTGCGTGATGGGCCACAGCATCTCGCTGCGCACGAAGCCGTGTTCGCCGCTGTAGGGCACGCCCGTGGCCTCGGCGCCGGCCTTCTTCAGCGCCTTGTCCCAGTCGAAGCTGTCCCACAGGGCGGTGTCCAGATCACCGCCGGTGACATGCGGCACCAGCAGGGTGCGGCCCTGCACGTCGTAGGGCTGCTTGCCCTGGAAGCGCTTGACCGGCCAGATGCGCGCCGCCGGATCGTTGGGCATGCCCAGGAACTGGTTGATGTGCACGATCTGATCCGGGTCGATGCGGTCCTGCTGGGTGGTGTAGCGCACGCGGCCATCGAACTACAGGTACTCGGGCTCGACGTTCTCACCCAGGGTGAAGCGGCCCTTGCGTCCGTCGTAGACCACGTGGCCCTGCGCGTCCTTCTCGATCACCGGCTGGCCCGGGCCGTTGTTGCGGCCGGCCTCTGACCAGTCCCAGGCCATCTTCGTGGGCACACCGCCGCGCGCGTAGCTCGGGATGTGGCAGGTCTGGCAGGCCAGCTTCTGCGTATGCTGGTTCAGCCGCTGCACGGTCAGCAGGCTTTCGTGGTGCGGCTTGTCGCCGTGGCAACTCTGGCAGGTCGCCGGGTTGCGTCCCTGCCGGCCGCTGCCGCGCAGCAGCGGCCCGTGCGGATCGGCGGCGGTCATCGAGATGCGGCTGCCGGCCAGTTGGTGGGCGTCCGACTGGTGACACGTGGCGCAGGCGAAGCCGGCGCCACCGCTGGCCCGGCTGGCCATGTGGACGTCGAGCGCGCGGTCGGCACGGTTGAGCGAGGAGTCCAGGTCGCCGTGCTTGACGCCGTCGCCGCCGCCGCCGTAATAGCGGCAGGCGCCACACGACTGGGTCGAGGTGCGGCCCACGCGCTGGGCCACCCAGGCCAGCTCCACGGGGCCCACCTTGGCGTCGGTGCCGGCGCTGCGCGCCACGGCTTCGGTCAGCACCTCGCCGCCCATGCCCGGCTCCTTGCGGTAGCCGCCGGTCTGGTGGCAGACCAGGCAGTCGACCTTGGACTGCAGGCTGAAGTCAAAGCTCTGGTCCTTCCAGCCGTAGCCAATGTGGCACGACTGGCAAAACGCCTCGTTGCTGCGGTCGCCGATGCAGAAGGCGTTGACCATGGTCTTCTTGCCCAGCCGCTGATTCGTGTCCGGGTTGGTGTAGTCCCAGGTCCAGTGGCGCGTCTGCATGACCTGCTGCGCGGCTTGGGTGTGGCAACTCAGGCAGGCCTTGGTGACTTCCTCACCGCTCGCGAACGGCCCTTGCAACCGCTTGAAGCGGCTGTGGTCGGCGGTGCTGCTGGTGCCGTTCCTGGCGGCCGCGGAGCCGACCGGTCGCCAGTCGCCCGCCGAGGGGTTGGCTGACGCAGCGGCGCCGGTCCGTGGCGTCTGCTCGCCGGAGCCCTGCGCCAGGCCGGAGCATGCGCTGACCAGCAGTACCGCGGCCAGAATGGCTCGCAGGGCGGCTGCCGCGAACCGGGAGCACGAATTCCAAGCCTGTCCGCCGTGGAGTGTCTGCATCATGGGCAACGACCACCCGTCATGACAGGGCGCCCCACCCGGAGCGGCCGTGTGGGTGCACGGGCACGGCCTGCATCGCGGTCGCCGCAGGCCGAGTTCAAGTCGGAGCCCAGTATAGAAACGGTTTCCCAGTCTGCATGATGATGCATGTCAATCATTGATGACTGAGATGAAACACCCACTATGTCGCTGCGCTCCATCCCCCTGCAAGGGGGACGCACCCGGTGTCCAGGGAGACCCCGGCCACGGGTGCCCCCGCCTGGCCTGTTCCGCGGCCTTTGGAGCCGTGGCGTTTCATGCGACGTGGGTGGCGCGCAGCGCAATGGATGACTGAAGTGAAGCGCCCTCCATGTCGCTTCGCTCCTCGCCCCAAGGGGGATGCGCGCGATGGCCAGCGATTCCTCGGTCCCGGGGCGTCCGAATCCGGCCTGCTCCGGGCCACCCGAGCTGCGCCGTTGCATGCGTCGCGGCTGGCGCACGGCGCCCTGGACAGCTGACATGGCATGAAGGCAGCAATAGCCCGGCTCTCTGGCCGTCTGGGCCCGGCGCGCGGTGAGTCGTCGTCGGTATCGATGGCCTCTGCGGCTGCACGGCGATGGCGGGGCGAGAATGACGGGTGCATCTGGCGGGCGATCTGGTCGCGCGATTGGGTGTAGGGTGGTGAGCAATGCAATTAGGAGCCAGGCCATGAACCGTCCTGTCGAACTGCCGCTCGCGGTGACCGCGATCACCGCGCTGAACGACCTGTTCCATCGCCAGCATCAGCTGTCGCGCCAGGCGCCTGACGTGCCGCTGGCCGAGCGGCGCGAGCGCCTGCAGCGCCTGGCGCGGCTCTGGCGCGAGCACGAAGCGGCGCTGGCGGACGTCGTGCAGCAGGATTTCGGCATTCGCGGCGAGCGGCTCACGCGCGTGGCCGATGGTTTCATGATCGACGGCCTGCTGGCCGACCTGCGCCGCAATCTCGCGCGCTGGAGCCGGCCGCGGCGCGTGCGCACGCCGCTCTACCTGCAGCCTGGGCGTGCCCACGTGCAGCGCCAGCCGCTGGGCGTGGTCGGCATCGTCGGGCCCTGGAACTACCCGCTGCAGCTGACCCTCGGGCCGACCGCCGCCGCGCTCGCAGCCGGCAACCGGGTGCTGCTGAAGCCCAGCGAGTTCACGCCGCGCACCTCGGCGCTGCTGGCCGAGCTGGTGGCGCGCCATTTCGCACCGGAGGAGCTGGCGGTGGTGCAGGGCGGGGTGGAGCTGGCGGTGGCGTTTTCCGAGCTGCCGTTCGACCACCTGTTCTTCACCGGCTCGACCGCCGTGGGGCGCCAGGTGGCCGAGGCGGCGGCGCGCAACCTGACGCCGGTGACGCTGGAGCTGGGCGGCAAGTCGCCGTGCATCGTCGATGCCTCCTGCACCGACCTGGACGACGCGGCGCTGAAGATCGCCGTGGGCAAGCTGCTCAACGCCGGCCAGACCTGCATCGCGCCCGACTACCTGCTGCTGCCGCGCGGGCGCGAGTCGATGTTCGCCGATGCCTACCAGCGTGCGGTCACCCGGCTCTATCCCGAGATCGTCGGCAATCCGGACTACGCCGCCATCGTCAATGCGCGCCAGCATGCGCGCCTGCTCGGGCTGCTGGAGGAGGCGCGGCAGCTGGGCGCACGCATCGACGACGTGGGTCCACCAGCGCTGGGCGAACCTGCGTCGGAACCCGAGCAGCGCCAGATGCGCCCGCTGCTGGTGTTCGACCTGCCGCCGCAGGCCGGGCTGCTGCAGCATGAGATCTTCGGCCCGATCCTGCCGGTGCGGTCCTACGACCGGCTGGACGAGGTCATCGCCTACATCAACGCGCGCTCGCGGCCGCTGTCGCTCTACTGGTTCGGCACCGACCGCAGCGCCCGCGATCGCATGCTGCGCGAGACCGTGAGCGGCGGCGTCACCGTGAACGACACCCTGATGCATATCGCCCACGACGGCTTGCCGTTTGGCGGCATCGGCGAAAGCGGGCAGGGCGCCTATCACGGTGAGACCGGCTTCGTGCGTTTCTCGCACGAGAAGGCGGTGTTCGTGCAGTCGCGCTGGAGCGGCGGCAAGCTGCTCTACCCACCCTATGGCGCGCGCTTCGACCGCATGATGGCGCTGATCCGGCGCCTGATGTAGGGCCGTGTTTCGGGCTGCCAGCCGCCGACTGTCCGACACGCCGCACCCGGCGCGGTGGCCCTGACCCTGGCGCGGCAGCGCTCGGCGTCTGCCGCTACCATGGATGCCGGCGCGCAGCCGGTCGTCGATGAATTCCACCGCATCCACCCTCGCTTCTCCAGCCGCGCCGGACGTCGCGGCGCGCGGCTCGCTGCACGACGATGCCTGGACCATCACCCTGGTCGGGATCGCGCACGGCAGTTCGCACTTCTCGCACCTGCTGTTGCCTGCGCTGTTCCCGGTGTTCGTGCGGGAGTTCGGGCTCAGCTTCACCGAGCTCGGGCTGCTCAGCCTGGTGTTCTTTGCCATTTCCGGCACCGGCCAGGCGCTGTCGGGCTTCCTGGTCGACCGGGTGGGCGCGCGGCCCATCCTGTATGGCTCGTTTGCCTGTTTCATCGGGGCGAGCCTGGTCGGCTTCCTGGCCCAGGGCTACTGGAGCCTGATGGGGCTGGCGGTGCTGGCCGGGATCGGCAACGCGCCGTTCCATCCGGTCGATTTCAGCATCCTGAACCAGCGGGTCGCGCCGCACCGGCTGGGCTATGCCTACAGCGCGCACGGGCTGTCGGGCAACCTCGGCTGGGCGCTGGCGCCGGTGTTCCTGATGGGCTTCACGACCTGGTCGAGCTGGCGTGCCGGCTACCTCGCGTCGGCTTTGCTCTTTACCGCCATCCTGGTGCTGCTGGTGCTCAAGCGCCGCTACCTGCACACGCGGGTGGTGGCGGCCACGCCGGCCGCGGGCGGGGGCAACCTGGGCTTCCTGCGGCTGGCGGTGGTGTGGTGGTGCTTTGCCTTCTTCCTGCTCTCCACCATGACGCTGGCGGTGGTGCAGAACTTCAGCGTCTCCATCATGCAGGCGATGCACGGCGTGAGCTTCGAGTCGGCCACCACCATGCTCACGGCCTACATGATCTGTGGCGCCGTCGGCATCCTGATCGGCGGCCTGGTGGCCGCCCGGGTGCCCCTGCAAAGCGATCGCGTGGTGGCCTGGAGCATGGGCGCCGGCGCCGTGCTGATGGCGCTGGCCGGCACCGGCTGGCTGGGCGGCCTGGGTTCCATGTCGGTGCTGGCGGCGACCGGCTTTGCTGTCGGCATCGGCGGGCCGAGCCGCGACCTGATGATCAAGAAGGCCACGCCCCGGGGCGCCACCGGGCGCGTCTACGGCACGGTGTATTCGGGGCTCGACCTGGGGCAGGCGATCGCGCCGATCGTGTACGGTGTGTTCATGGACCGCGGCTGGTACGCCACCACGCTGATCGCGGGCGCCGTGCTGCTGCTGGCCTCGGTGTGGGCGGCGCTCGGCGTCGGGCGGCGCACCGAACAGGCCGTCGCGTAGGGGCCACGCCTCTCAATGGGGGCCGCACCGACCGTCGACCGGTATCACGCACGCCGAACATCCCTTAGGGTCATCGCAGCCAGCGCCTGGCAATGAATGCCGCTGCAAAGGACAGCAGCAAGAAGTTCACCACGAGCGCGATCGCAACCAGGAGCGATGGCGCCAGTCCGATGTCGATATGTCGCGTACCGATTGCGGTACGCGTTGCTTGTCGCTCGGCGGGTACCCAATCGGAATTTCCGAATGCGCCGACCAGCGGAATGGCGTAGTGCAGGCTGAGCGCCATCGCGTCACCGATGTCATAACCCGAGGGCGCGCCGGCAGCAGCCAGTTGTGCTGCCGTGATTTCGACGGACGGCGCAGCACTGCCGTCGATCGCCTCCCGGTACACCGCACACTTTGCCGGGGATGCGCTTGCGTTATTGCGCGCGCTGCCGCCGCTCAGGATGGCGCTGGATGTCGCGGACTCCAGCGTCGCCCGACACTGGACACCCAATTGCAGTAACCCATCGTTAGATATCTTAACGTTTTCGGGTTGTTGCAGGATGGCGAACACCGCGAACGACAGCACCAGCCAAAGCGCGATCGCCGGCATGACGCGCGTGCCATAGCCATACAGCCTACCCGATAGATATTTGGCGATGGTCCGGGGAATGCCGCTCACTTGCTCATGGTCTCTCATGGTGCAATAGATGCGATCAGCATCCTGGGCTTGGGCCTGGTTGCGCAGGGCAGACTCGACGCTGATCCATACCGCGCGATCCATGGGTCGCATGTTTTTCAGGATCCTGATGCTGCTTGCGACGGTATCGGCATCCACGCCCGAATCGTCACCGGGGCCTCGATCCGGACCCAACTCCCAGTTGGCCACATTCACGCCCTTGAGATTGAGTTGCGGAATCGGCTGTGCAATGGACAGCTTGCCAAATCGGCCACCCTCCAGAGTCACCGGCACTGGCGGCGCCTGGTTCGGGGTGCTGTGTGGTCCAGGCGTCATGCACAAGGAATCGGCTCCGGGCAAGCTCAATTCGGTGGCACTGGCGCCGGCCAGTTCGATGCCGCCTTCGATGCACGCCGTGCAGCCGATGCCGGCGCGGAGTTCCAGTTTCCCGCCAACCTGCAGGCCTCGGCCCATGAATCGTCCGTCGCCAGCACGGCGTGCATGCAGCCTCATCCCCGACAGCAGCGCGTCACCATTGACCCGCGCGTTGTCGAGGTCGATGATCGTGCACTCGAGCGCAAGCGTGCACTGGCCCGGGTTTTCTTCGGTTCGCGGGCGATTCCGGGATTCAAGGAACTCCTGACCACGCAACCAGGAGCCGCGGGCGAAGAGATCGGTACCAATGCGGGCGTCGTTCAGCCGAACCGCTCCTCCAACCTTCAGATTGGTCAGGTCGAGGCTGCCAGCAATGACGACGCACCGCATCTCGATGTCGCCACGAACGAACACCGAGCAGGTCCGCGCTGAAACGTCACGTCGCCACCGAATGACATCGAAATGGGCCTCAGCGGCGCGCGCGTCAGCCTGGGCGGACGTGAAGTCGTGGCCACGTCCCCAGCAAAAGCGGATGTCCCCCTGCAATTCGACATGCTCGACGAGCACACCTCCGACCGGTTTCCCTGCATCGCCAATTCGAGCACCGGTCAGAACAATCGCCTGCAGGCTGGTCACCCCGATAAGCTCGATGCCTCCTGCTTCGGCGTCAAACCAGTCGAGCTGCGCCTCCTTGCCGCGAGCCAGCGCTGCCGGATGAATCGACAGGCGCAGACGTCCGAGCGAGCCGGTGCGCATCTCGAGGGTGCGACCAATGCTGGCGCCGTCGAAATCCGCATCTCCGCGAATCCGGGCGCCGGACAGGATGACCGACCCGCCGACCATGGTCCGATAGGCGGACAGAATAGGCGGACTTGCGAACAGGCAACCGCCGATCTCGGCGTTGATCAACTCCAGGTTACCTTTAATGATTCGTGCGCCGGCGATTCGGAGTTCCTGCGCGCGTGTGCCGCGCAATTGCACGTCCCACTGGACGATCGCCCGCATCTGCGGATTGCCGATTGCGTTGGGGTGATTGGGGGGGCAAAAGGTGTCGAGGCTGAACAGACTCTCCAAGTGTGCCCAGGACACGTCGATAGCCAGGCACGCCACGCCGCGCATATCCACTCGCGACGCTTTCAGGGCGGTGAGATCCACCTGTCCTTCGATCCTCGTGCGTGATACACGCGAAGCCATCGCCTCATAGGCAACGTGCGGCGAGAGGTCGATGCCAGCCTTCACCCTGGCGTCGCGTAGTGTGAGGCCGTTCACTTCCCGGTCGAACCTGCGCTCCTGATGCATGCCGCACAGCGCAAGCCTGCCACGGATGTCGACGTTCGCAGCCGCGAGTTCACCAAGAACCGATATCTGCTGGGCTTCCAGGCTGCCGGTGAGGCGCAGGCCATCCAGGCTCACCGCTGGCGGCAAAGGGTGGATATCGTCCGTTGCGCCCAGCACCGAGGTGCCGCGCAGCACGAGGTCACCATCGATCACGCAGTTGCGTGCCTCGAGCGAGCGCGCGATGAGGCAGCGTTCGAATACGACGCTCGCGTCACGCCGGCATTCGTCGAGCACGACGCGCCCCATGAACTCGACGTCGCGCATTCGCAGCGGTCCCCGCGTTTTCAATGCCTGCAGGTTCACGTCACCGGAAACTCGCAGGTTCTCGATCCACGAAGCCGGTGACAGGCTCCCGTTTGATTCCACGTGGTTCAGCCGCTTGAGAAACTCGGCCGGGGTGACCTGGGCACGTGGCTTGAGCAGCAGCAGCAGGCGCCTCTCGGGGTCCACCTGATACTGGAGCAACGCTGGATCCGCCTGGCACCGCAGGACGTCTTCGACCATGCGCACCTCGGTGATGCCGTCCTTGCAGGAAACGTTGAATTGCGTGTCATAGATCGCGCTTTCGTAGAGCACCGTGGCCTCGAATGGCAGCACGGTGCCATCGGGCGATGGTGCACCGATCTTGATCGGACCGATGGTTGGGTCGGGGTCTGGTGGTGGGCTGGTGTCGGGTGCGCCGCCATCCGTTGGCGTGGCGGGAGTCCCGGTGCTTCGGTTGCCAGGCTCTGGTGCCCCACCGGCATCTGCCGCCTCGATCCAGGCCAGGTCGGTATCGTCGGTGCTCGATGCGCTTTCCGGGATGAAGGGCCAACGAGGCCGACGCCTAACTTCCGCACCACCATCCAGATACTCGCGCGTTGCCTCCTCGAAGGGAAGAAGGGCGGTGGTCTGTCGCTGGACCCCACTTGGGTTGGCCAGCGTGCCCCCGGTCAGCAACAAGAACGGTTCGCGTGAATTGGTGCCACCACTGATGAACGAGACGAAGAACTGGAGATACTCGAGTGCAAGTTCCGTATCGACCCGCCCGTAGGGCGCGAGTTGCATTTCAAACTGCTTGTTCAACTGGTGGATGGTGCCGCTGGTCCAGTCGAGCCGCACAGCCGACGCGTGGTCGCCGGTGCGGGCGTCGCTCTGCGACCGTCGGTGGGGTGGAAGCGCTGCATCGACCTCCGTGGATGCTGTGTTGGATTTGTTGGTCGCATGTAACACGACGAAGGCCCGCGCCGATTCGTAGCGGGCGCCGAAACCAGCCGCCGTGCACGAGATGTCGAGCTCATACAACCAGTCATCCGGATAGAAGCGCAACTTGCGTGTGCGGATCGCCTGCACAGGTAATCCCCGGTGGTTGCTGCCTCGGGTATCTGGCTCGGCCAGCGCGAACGTGGCGCACTCATGTTTGGGCAGGGCTTGCTTCAGCGTCTCGAGCGCGTAGCTCCGTTCATTGGCGTCAACGACAATCCAATCATCCAGTTCCCAGAACATCGCAGGTCCCTCCACGAGGATCGTGTCCCATCGCGTGGTGTAAGTCCCCAGCCCGGATTGGCTTGAGACACACGCGTTGCTCAGCGCTGCACGGCCGGCAGGCGAGCAGCTGCAGTATTGCAAAGCTGCTGCAGGGTTTCAACTCTCGGAAATTGCAGGTGGATGCCTCCGCCAGTGCTACCGTCGGCGTGCCGGGGCAAGCGTGAACGCTGCGGCTCCAGGGTTACCTGCGTAGCCTTGGACCTCGAGGCGGTAGCCGTGGTATGGCGGGCGCAGCATGCTGGAGGCGCATCGGGGCATGAACATCAGCGAGGCGGAATTCGTTGCTGCACTCGGTGACATCCTGGCGGCGCTGCGCGTGCGGCGTCGACGCGTCGGCGCAGAATGACGTGCCCGCGATCGCCTGGTCGCCCAAGAGCGAAATCACGAAATCATCCTGGGAGTGGCAGTTGGACGTGCCGATCGGCGTGCCGGGCAACAGTGAGCGTCGCCGCGGGCTCGTGCCCGCAAGAAGGAGCAACGCCGGAGGCGCGGCGAGCGCGGCACTAGCGGGCGCGTAGCGTGCTCACCGAACAAGTGAAGGCCACCGGAGCCGCGAGATCCCGCAAGGATGCAGCGCGCCCGAGGATGACAGGCGGTCAACTGCCGTTTCCAGGATCATCCATCTGTAGGGACTGGCGGGGCCGGGCAGGCGCCGCCTGCCCGGTGGCGCGGGTCCGCGGCGCGCCAGCGCAGGGCGCAAAAAAAGCCGGCTCGTCGAGCCGGCTTCGAGTCGGGCGGGCAGCGCTCAGGACAGGTGCGCGCTGATCAGCTTGGTCATCTCGAACATCGTCACCTGCGGCTTCTGGAAGATTTCCTTCAGCTTGGCGTCGGCGTTGATGTTGCGCTTGTTGGCGCTGTCCTGCAGCTTGTGCTTCTTGATGTATTCCCACACCTTCTTGGTCACTTCGGTGCGCGGCATCGGCGTGGCGCCGATCACGGCCGCGAGCTGCGGGCTCGGGGTCATCGGCTTCATGAAGGCCGGGTTGGCCGCGCGCTTCTTGGCGGCAGGGGCTTTTTTCGCAGTTGCCATGGTTTCCTCTGGTTCGAGCAATCGGATAGGTTGCCAGCACGGCACGCCGTGTCTGCCTGGTTGCATGCGATGCTACTGGAGCACACCCGGGTTTCCAAGGGAAATGCTGCTGCAAACCGGGATGTTGTTGCTTTTTTGGCCCGGCGCGTAGGCAAATCGTTATTCTCGGCGGTCCCGGCCCCAGTGGCCGCCCTGCCAGAACGATTCCGGAGCCTGCTCATGACCCTGCCTGCCTTTGCCACCTGCGACCTGTGCGATGCCCACGAGGGCGACACCTCCGGCGCCTTCCGCGTGCTGCCGCCGGCGTGGCGCGAGTTCGGGTCTGGGCAGCCCTTTGCCGGCCCCGTGCACAGCGTGCGTGCGCCGGAGGACAACTCGCGCGTGCGCGAGGCGGTGCACAGCCCGGGCCAGGGCCGCGTGCTGGTGATCGACGGTGGCGCCTCGCTGCGCCGCGCGCTGGTGGGTGGCAACCTGGCGGTCACGGCGGCGAACAACGGCTGGGCCGGCATCGTGGTCAACGGTTGCGTGCGCGACGCCCGCGAACTGCGCGAGGCGGGCATCCCGATCCGCGCGCTCGCGCTGGTGCCGTTGCGCACCGAAAAGCGCGGCGAGGGCCAGGCCGGCGTGCCGGTGCAGATCCAGGGTGTGTGGGTGCGCCCGGGCGACTGGTTGTATGCCGACGAGGACGGCATGGTGGTGGCCGATCGCGCGCTGCATTGACGTCCCGGGTTGGGGCTGGTCGGGCAGACATCCAATATTGACGCGAAGCGAAGTCATCGGCCATTTGTCATGCCGGAGCCGGTGCGGCCCGAGCGGCTGCTGCGCTCACCCTACCGCCGTGACGCACCCCCCATGCGCAGCGCCGCGCGCGACGGCACGGTGGCCAGCAGCACGCCCGCCAGCGCCAGCGCGAACGCCAGCAACTGCAGGCCGCCCAAGTGTTCGCCCAATGCCAGCACGCCGACCAGGGCGGCGCTGATGGGCAGCAGCACGGTGAACACGCCAGCCTGGGCGGCAGGCACGCTGCGCAGGCCGGTCATCCACAGCCACACGGTCCACATGCTCGCGGCCAGGCTGTAGAACAGCAGCAGCAGCCAGGCGCTGCCGGGCACGCCGCGGAAATCGAAGTCCCAGGCCAGCCAGAGCCCGAACGGCGTCGTGAGTGCAAAGCCCCAGAGGTTGATGATCGCCGTGATGCGTCGCGGGCCGAGCGTACCCGTGAGCTTCTTGCCGATCACGGCGTAGCTCGCCTCGCACAACACGGCGCCGATCAGCAGCAGGTTGCCGAGCCAGGCCAGCGACGTCGCTTCGCCTGCGCTGGCCCAGGCGCCGCGCGCCAGTGCCAGCAGGCCGATGCCAAGCACCGCACAGGCCACGCCCGCCCAGACCCTGGGTGCGACCCGCTCGCGCAGGAACAGCCAGGAAAGCACCGCCACCGCAGCCGGGATCGCTGCCATGATGACGCCGGCCGACACGGCGGTGGTCAGCTTCACGCCGGTGATCATGCACAGGGTGAACAGGAAGTTGCCGAGGAACGACTCGAGGAACAGCAGGCGTCGGGTCTGTCGGCTGAGCGGCGGCTCGTCCGCCGGCCTCCTGAGCCAGTGCAGCATCGCAGCGCCGCCGATGCCGAAGCGCAGCCAGGCCAGCAGCAGCACCGGGAACACCAGGGCCAGCGGCTTGGACAGCGCCACGTAGCTGCCGACCAGGCTCATGGAGAGGGCCAGGCAGCCGTAGGCGAGCGGGGAGGGGCGGAGCGGGGCGATGGTCACGGGCGGGCGCCGATGCGGTGGCGGCAATATAGGGCAAGGCGAGGTGGCCGCACACGTGCGGCGCTCGACTCGGGCCGCGAACCCAGGCGCGCAGCGCCGGCTGGACGCCCGTTTCGACATCGCCGCGTGGGAGAATGGATATGCTGCACCGCACCAAAATTTCTCGATACGGAAAATGAATTCCCACATCGAGGAACGTGTCTCATAAGTAATTGATTTATATACAAATAAATTTTGTCTTCTATAAGACACAAGATTGATCTTCAGTCTTATAGAAGAGTTATGATCCGGGTCAGCGTCATGGGCTTCATGTCGCGCCCGGCGAGCCCGCCGGCGGTCGCCCCGCATCCTGTTTCAACTTCACCTTTGGAGCTTTTCATGCCGAACACCAACCAACAACTCAGCCGCGAGCAGCAGATCGCCGCCCTCGAGAAGGACTGGGCCAGCAACCCGCGCTGGAAGGGCATCAAGCGCGGCTACAGCGCCGCCGACGTCGTGCGTTTGCGCGGCAGCCTGCCGATCGAGCACACGCTGGCGCGCCGCGGTGCCGAGAGGCTGTGGGACCTGGTGGGCGGCGAGGCCAAGAAGGGCTACGTCAACGCCTTCGGCGCCATCACCGCCGGCCAGGCGATGCAGCAGGCCAAGGCTGGCCTGGAGGCGGTCTACCTGTCGGGCTGGCAGGTGGCGGCCGACGGCAACACCAGCGAGACCATGTATCCCGACCAGTCGCTCTACGCCTACGACTCGGTGCCGACCATGGTGCGTCGCATCAACAACACGTTCCGCCGTGCCGACGAGATCCAGTGGAGCCGCGGCACGGGCCCTGGCGACAAGGACTTCATCGATTACTTCCTGCCGATCGTGGCCGACGCCGAGGCGGGCTTCGGTGGCGTGCTCAATGCCTTCGAGCTGATGAAGAACATGATCGCCGCCGGTGCCTCGGGCGTGCACTTCGAAGACCAGCTGGCCGCCGTCAAGAAGTGCGGCCACATGGGTGGCAAGGTGCTGGTGCCGACGCAGGAGGCGGTGGAGAAGCTGATCGCTGCCCGCTTTGCCGCCGACGTGATGGGCGTGCCCACCATCATCCTGGCGCGCACCGACGCCGAGGCCGCCAACCTGATCACGAGCGACCACGACGCGAACGACAAGCGCTTCCTGACCGGTGAGCGCACGCAGGAGGGCTTCTACCGCGTCAGGAACGGCCTGGAGCAGGCCATCAGCCGCGGTGCCGCCTACGCGCCCTATGCCGACCTGGTGTGGTGCGAGACCGGTACGCCCGACCTGGGCTTTGCGCGCGAGTTCGCCCAGGGCGTGCACGCCGTCTGCCCCGGCAAGCCGCTGGCCTACAACTGCTCGCCCTCGTTCAACTGGAAGAAGAACCTGGACGACGCGACCATTGCGAAGTTCCAGGACGAGCTGTCGGCACTGGGCTACAAGTTCCAGTTCATCACGCTGGCCGGCATCCACATCAACTGGTACCGCACCTTCGAATTCGCCCACGCCTACGCGCGCGGCGAGGGCATGAAGCACTATGTCAACATGGTGCAGGAGCCGGAATTCAAGGCGCGCGAGGAAGGCTATACCTTCGTGTCGCACCAGCAGGAAGTGGGCGCGGGCTACTTCGACGAGGTGACGACCGTGATCCAGGGCGGCAGCTCCTCGGTCAAGGCCCTGACCGGCTCGACCGAAGAAGCGCAGTTCCACTGATCCCGCAGGCGGCGGGCGCTGCCCGCCGATCCGCGGCATGGATCCAAGCCACGGCAGCCGCCGTGGCTTTTTTTGGCCCGGCAGGGCGCACGCGCCCGGAGAGAAATGACGGATGACCGATGACCGCGCTGCGCTTCGCGGGCAGGGCGGTCATGCGCCATCCGTCATTCCGGCCGCGGCGCCGCGGCGGGCGCCGCGCGCGCCGGCCACAGCACCGAGGCAATCGCCACGCACATCAGGCCCATGGCGCTCCAGTCCTGCCAGTGCAGCGCCTCGCCCAGCCACAGCGCGCCGGTGAACACGCCGACCACCGGGATCATCATCACGCTCAGCGTCGAGGCCAGCGGTGGCAGGTTGCGCGCCAGTGAAAACCATGCGGCCTGCGCCAGGCTCAGCACCAGCAGCGCATTGAAGGCGGTGGCCCAGACGGCTCCGCTGCTGGGAACGCGCCATTGGTCATGCTCCAGCCACAGGCCCAGGACGCTCAGCACCACGGCCGCCTCGGCCATCATCCAGAAGGCCAGCGTCAGCGTCGCCAGCGGCAGCGCGCTGCGGCGCAGCATCTGGGTGCCCTGCGCCCAGCAGGCGGCGGCCAGCAGCATCAACGCCACGCCCAGCGGACGCCCGCCCATCGACGCCAGTTCGTTCCACAGCAGCAACAGCACGCCCAGGGCGGCCGCCGCCACGCCGGCCCAGCCGCGCGCCGCCAGCCGGTCGCGGTAGAGCGCCGCGCCCAGCAGCGCCGAGAAGATCGGCATGGTGTAGCCGAGGATGGCCGCGCGGCCGCTCGAGAGCAGCGGCATGGCCACGATCATCGGTGCGTTCCACAACACCAGGTTGAACAGGCCCAGCCACAGCACGCGCGGCCAGTGGACGCGCGCAACCGCCAGCGGCAGATGCCTGGCGCGCAGCGCCAGCCACAGCACCGGCAGCGCCAGCCACATCGAGATGGCGCGAAAGCCGAGCGGAGGAAAGCCCTGCACGCCAACCTTGAGCACCGGCCAGTTGAGGCCCCAGACCAGGGTGACGAAGACCAGCGCGGCGAGCTGGCGGCGGGTCAGTGCGGGCATGGGGGATGATTGTGCCGAGCGCCGTGCCGCGGTGTCGACGCCAGGTCATTCATTCCTGAATTGATAGCTGCAGGCGTTTGATGGATGAGCTTCAAAGCAGGACGGTATTTGAAATTATCCATTCTGCACGGCCATTCTCGGCAGCAGCAGCGTGCGATTGAAACCGGATACAGAGGACGCAAAAGAGACCATCAGGATTTTCTGCGTCCGGCGGTTGGATGTTGGTGCCACCGGCAGGATTCACAAGTCGGTGCGCAGCCGCCACAGCTCGGGGAACAGCACCACGTCGAGCATCTTGCGCAGGTAGCCGACGCCGCTGGTGCCGCCGGTGCCGCGCTTGAAGCCGATGATGCGCTCCACCGTGGTCACGTGCTTGAAGCGCCACACCCGGAAGGCGTCTTCCAGGTCGGTCAGCTTCTCGCCCAGTTGATAGAGATCCCAGTATTGCTCGGGCGCGCGGTAGACAGTGAGCCAGGCGGCCTCGACGGCGTCACTGGCTTGGTACGGCTGCGTCCAGTCGCGCTCCAGGTGGCCGGCCGGAATGGACAGTCCGCGGCGTGCCATCAGGCGCAGCGCCTCGTCGTAGAGCGAAGGTGCCTCGTAGTAGGACTGCACCAGCGCCAGGCGCTCGGGCTTGTGCGCGTGCACCTTCAGCATGGCGGCGTTCTTGTTGCCCAGGGCAAATTCGATGCAGCGGTACTGATAGCTCTGGAAGCCGCTGGACGGTCCCAGGTAGGGGCGGATCGCGGTGTACTCGGGCGGCGTCATGGTGGCCAGCACGTCCCAGGCGTTGACGAGTTGTTCGAAGATGCGGCTCGCGCGCGCCAGCTTCTTGAATGCCGGCGGCAGGCGGTCGGCGCGGATGTCCTGCAGCGCCGCGCCAATCTCGGTCAGCATCAGCTTCATCCACAGCTCGCTGGTCTGGTGCTGGATGATGAACAGCATCTCGTCGTGCGCGGGCGACAGCGGGTGCTGCGCCGACAGGATCTGGTCGATGTGCAGGTAGTCGCCATAGCTCATGCTGTGCGCGTAGTCGAGCTGGGCGTGTTCCTGCTGCACGATGGATTCGGGGCTGGGGGTGGTCATGGTTGGGCTCCTTGGCGGGTTGGTTCAGAACATCCATGCGCAGAGGACGCAGAGGTTTCGCAGAGGACGCAGAGAATTCACAAAAACGGGACTTGAATTTTTGTGTTCTTCGCGCTTTTTCGCGTCCTTCGCGTCCGGTATTTGAAAGCGTGTGTTCAAGGATCCCGGCCGAGGCTGCGCAGCACGGCGCGCACGGGCGAGGCGTCGGCGGCGGTGAGCTTGAGCGGCAGGGCGATCAGCTCATAGTCGCCTTCGGGCACGGCATCCAGCACCAGGTTTTCCAGCACGCGCAGATTGCGCTGGCGGATCACCTGATGGCTGGGCAGCGCCTTGCTGTCGGCCGGGTCGATGCTGGCGCTGTCGATGCCGACCAGCAGCACGCCGGCGTCGGCCAGGCGTTCGATGGTTTCGGGGGCGAAGGCGGTCAGGGCCGGGTCCCAGCGGTCGACTGGCGCCTGGGTGCAGGTGCGCACCAGCACGCGCGGCGGCGGGTCGTCCAGCGCGTGCGCCAGGTGCTCCCAGCGGATGAGCGGGCGCACGCCGATGGCGTGGATCACGCGGCACGGACCGATGAAGGGTGCGAGGTCGAGCACGCCGATCGCTGCGCCCGTCGGGTCGTAGTGCAGTGGCGCGTCGGCGTGCGCGCCGACGTGCGGCGAGAGCGTGATGGCGCTGACGTTGACCGGGCAGCCCGGGCCGATCTGCGCCGACCATTGCTGCCGGTAGGGCGTGTCGCCCGGGAACACCGGCGCGCCGGCCTGCACCGGCGGCGAGATGTCCCAGAGGGTGAGGGCAGGCGTTGTCATGCCGGACCCGCCGCCATGGCCCCGCGCCGTCAGCCCGCCTGGCGCCCGAGCAGCAGGTACTCGAGCAGCGCCTTCTGCACGTGCATCCGATTCTCGGCCTCGTCCCAGACCACGGACTGCGGACCGTCGATGACGCCCGCCGTCACCTCTTCGCCGCGGTGTGCCGGCAGGCAGTGCATGAACAGCGCCTGCGGCTGGGCGACCGCCATCATCGCGTCGTCCACGCACCAGTCGGCGAAGGCCTGGCGGCGCGCCTCGTTCTCGGCCTCGTAACCCATGCTGGTCCAGACGTCGGTGGTCACCAGGTCGGCGCCGCGGCAGGCCTGCAGCGGGTCGTCGAAGACGCGGTAGCAACCGGCGCGCGGCGTGCGGCTGCCGAAGGCGAGCTGTTCGTCGACCTCGTAGCCGCTCGGCGTGCTGACGTGCACGGTGAAGCCCAGCAGGTCGGCAGCCTGCAGCCAGGTGTTGGCCATGTTGTTGCCGTCGCCAACCCAGGCCACGGTCTTGCCGGCGATCGGGCCGCGGTGCTCGATGAAGGTGAAGATGTCGGCCAGGATCTGGCAGGGGTGGTATTCGTTGGTCAGGCCGTTGATCACGGGCACGCGCGAGAACTCGGCAAAGCGCTCGATGCGCGCCTGCTCGAAGGTACGGATCATGACGATGTCGGTCATGCGGCTGATCACGCGCGCCGTGTCCTCGATCGGCTCGCTGCGCCCGAGCTGGCTTCCCTGGGCGGTCAGGTGCACGACGCTGCCGCCGAGCTGGTACATGCCGGCCTCGAAGCTGACGCGCGTGCGCGTGCTGGCCTTCTCGAAGATCATCGCCAGCGTGCGGTCGTTCAGGGTGTGGTGCTTCTCGTAGGCCTTGAACTTGCGCTTGATCAGCGCGGCCCGGTCGATCAGGTAGGTGTATTCACCGGCCGAGAGATCGGTGAACTGCAGGTAGTGCTTGATGGGTGGCGTGGTCATCGCGGCAGGCCCCTCATTCCTGCAGGAAGGCTTCGATCAGCGGCACCAGGATGGCGACCATCTCGTCGGCTTCGGCGCGCGTCAGGATCAGTGGCGGCACCAGGCGGATCACCGAATCGGCGGTAACGCTGATCAGGAGGCCCGCATGCAGCGCGCGCTCGGCCAGCACGCCGCAGGGCCTGGCCAGCTCGATGCCCAGCATCAGGCCCTGGCCGCGCACCTCCTTCACGCCCGGGTTGCCGGCCAGTGCCTGCTCGAAGGCCGCCTTCAGGTGGGCGCCGACCTCGGCAGCGTTCTGCAGCAGGCCTTCCTCCTCCATGATGCGCAGCGTCTCGACGCCGGCGCGCATGGCGAGCGGATTGCCGCCGAAGGTGGTGCCGTGGTTGCCCGGGCCGAAGATGTGCGCCGCCTTGGGGCCGGCGACCACGGCGCCAATCGGCACGCCCGACGCGAGGCCCTTGGCCAGCGGCATCACGTCCGGCCTGATGCCTGCCCACTGGTGGGCAAACCACTTGCCGGTGCGGCCCATGCCGCACTGCACTTCATCGATCATCATCAGCCAGTCGCGCTGGTCGCAGAGCTGGCGCACCTGGCGCAGGTACTCGGCGCGCATGGCGTTGACGCCGCCTTCGCCCTGGATGGTCTCGAAGAACACCGCCACCACGTTGGGGTTGCCTTCGGTGGCGCGCTTGAGCGCCTCGATGTCGTTCAGCGGCACGCGGATGAATCCTTCCACCAGCGGGCCGAAGCCGGCCTGCACCTTGGGGTTGCCGGTGGCGCTGAGCGTGGCGATGCTGCGGCCGTGGAAGGCCTTCTCGTAGACCACGATCTCGGGCCGCTCGATGCCCTTGTCGTGGCCGAACTTGCGGGCCAGCTTGAGTGCGGCCTCGTTGGCTTCCAGCCCGGTGCAGCAGAAGAACACGTTGCTCAGGCCGGATAGCTCGACCAGCCGCGCCGCCAGCTTCTCGGCATTCGGCGTGTAGTAGTAGTTGCTGCAGTGGATCAGCTTGGCGACCTGGTCCTGCAGCGCCGGCACCAGCTTGGGGTGGGCGTGGCCCAGCGTGTTGACGGCGATGCCGCCCAGGCCGTCGAGGTAGCTCTTGCCGTCCACGTCCCACAGTCGGCAGCCCTTGCCGTACGCCATTGCCGCCGGCAGGCGGTGGTAGGTATGCATCAGGTGCGGCTGATCCAGGTCGGGGCTGACGGTCACGGTGCGGACTCCTCGGGGCGATGCCATGCCAAAAAGAAGCGGGCCAACGCGGCCCGTTGAAGCCGCATTTTAGGGGCGCAGGCGCCGCGGTGCCGGAGCGCTCCGGCGCGGCCTGGCCAACGCCAGGCCGATCGCCCGGGGCAACGCTGAATGAGTCTCCGTGATGACGCGCGTCCTGGGTGGGGACGACACGCGAGACGCGGGGCACGGCTATGGCTGGGGCGCGCGAGCGTTCGCAACGAGGCAGACTGCCCCGGGCGGCGATGCGCGACGCGCGAGGGACTTGTCAGGGTTGCCCTAGAATCGGGCGCGCTGCCAGCCGTCACGAGCGGGCTTGACGCGGCATTCTTGCCATTGGGCTGTCCCGGGGCAGAAAGCGGCCTCCTGTGGGGGGCGCAGATCGATGGCAACCACTCCTTCCAGCGACGAAATCTTCATCCTCGGCCTGACCCGGGATGGACGGCGCTTCCGGCCGAGCGACTGGGCCGAGCGGCTGGCCGGAGTGATGGCGCAGTTCCGCCCCGGCGGCGCCGCGGCGCGGCACGGCCCCCTGACCTACTCGCCCTGGTGCATTCCCACCGTGATCGATGGCGTCAAGTGCGTGGTCGTCAGCCGGGCCCTGCGCGAGCACGAGCCGATGGCCTGGGACTTCGTCAACAACTTCGCCCGCGACAACGCGTTGCAGACGGTCGAGGCCTGCCTGTTGCGCGACGAGCCGCACGAGGCGAGCTGAGGTTTACCGGGGTCGGCGTCCCGGATCGCGAGCGAGCCGCCGCCTCGGCGTCATGACGCCGGGCGGCATGGCGTATCAGACCGCGGAGGGCGTGCCGGCTACCCAGCGCAGTCCCTTGCCCAGACTCAGGTAGTAGTCGCCCCGCGGGCTGAGGACCACGGCGTGTGACGCCGCAGGGTCGGTGAAGTAGCGCCAGCCTTGGGGCGAGGGCGTGCCGGCGACCCAGCGCAGCCCCTTGCCGCGGTTGAGGTAGTAGTCGCCCTCAGGGCTGATCACCACGGCGCGGCGCGCCTGCGGGTCGGTAAAGTAGCGCCAGCCATGGGCGCGCGTGCCTTCCGCAGCGTTGTTGGCGACGACCTGCATGCCGTGGTCGTAACCGGTGGCACGCGCGTCAGGCGCCTGGTGGTGGCGGTCGGCGGCCAGGAGCGAGGTGCTGGCGGTGCCGACCAGGATGGCGATCGTGGCGATCAATGCGGTCGATTTCATGGTGCTCTCCTTGGCGTGGCTCCCAGTCGATGTTGACTGTGGGGCCAGTGTGCGCGGGGGGCCATGAATCGGTGCTGAACAGCGTGTTTAGGTCGGGTTCATCCTGCCGGTCCGGAACCCGGACTCGCGCCCTGATCGGCTTGGTGCGCGACCGCGAGCCGCGGCCTGGCCGCCTGCACCAGCCTCGGTCTGGCTGGGTGACGCGCGGCGCCGTAGGTCCCATCGAATTCACCTGGCGCCGCGTCGCAGTCGGTCCATGTCGGGCACGATGATGCGGCGGCCCTGGACTTCAAGCAGGCCGGCGGCGGCCAGGTCGCGCAGGATGCGCGAGAAGTGCTCGGGCGTCACGTTGAGTTGCGAGGCGATCTGGCTTTTCGTGGTCGGCAAGGTCCAGGAGAGGCTTCGCGCGCCCTGTGCTTGGCGCGTCAGGTAGGCGGCGAAACGCGCGCTGCCGTTGCTGAGGGCCTGTTGGTCGAGTTCACTCACGAGCGACTGCACGCGTCGGCTCAGGCCGGCGATCATCTGCCGCGCGAATTTCGGATTCCGGTCCAATTCGGCAACCACGGCGTGCGCTGGCACCATCAGCACCAGGGCGTCACACGCCGCCTGTGCGCGCACCAGCGTCGGCCGCTCGAGAAACAGCACCGGCTCGCCAAAGCTCTCTCCGGCGTGTGCCAGCCCGGTCAGGCGGCTGCCGCGCACCGGCGTGGTCGAGATCAGCTTGATGTCGCCATACACCACCAGATAGATGCCGCGCGCGGGCTCCCCCTGGTCGAACAGTACTTCGCCCGCCTTGGGTCGCAGGGTGAGGGTCGCGCCTGCCAGCTGTTCGAGGGCTGCAGGCGACAGGCTGCTGAACAGCGGCATCTGGGCCAGCAGTGTGGCGGTCGGGACGGCGCGTCGATTCATCACCCGCCATTGAACACGGCGAACAGCGCAGAGTCGCCCGCATGGTCGAGCAACATGTCGCGCACCCACTGCTGCCAGGACTGCGCGAAGTCCGCGCGCGTCGTCGCGCCGGCGCCCGGCGCGAGCGCGGCGTGCAACTGCTCGGTCAGCCCCGGTGGTTGAGGCACAGCCTGGGGCTGGTGCGCGAGCGTCACCGCCGTGTCAGTGTCCAGCCGCGCATAGCGAATTTCCCCTGGCATGGGAATACCGAAACGCAGCAGATCCCGGCGCTCATAGCGGCCTGCCAGCCCCTTGAAGCCGCTGGCGGCCGCGGCGCCCGTGACCAGGCCCGCGATGCTGGCGATGACGCCGGCCACGCCTGCGTTGGCAGCCTGCCGCAACTCGACCCGCACGTTGCCGCGTTCAGGCAGACCGTCCGGGTACAGATGTGCCAGTGTCCTGCCGGTCATGAGCCAGGCGCTGGCCACCGTGGGGCAGGAGTGCCCCACCAGCTTGACGGCATCCAGGTAATGGTATTCGATCCGGCCACCCTCGGTCGCGCCGAGCAGGGCAGCTAGGGGATCGGCCATCAGGATCGGCGCCACCGCATCATAGAAGCCGGGCGTGTGCATCCCCGTGGCCCCGTACCGCGGCAGGGTGAAGTTCACGCCGGCCGCGCGCAGTTCAGTGGCCATCGGCGAGGGGTTTGAAGCCGGCGTCATCGAAGTGGCTGCCGTACTGGTTCACTGCACGCGCCACCTTCGTCAATCCGAGTGCCGGACGCAGTTGGGCGTCCTTGCCGGCCATGGCGTCGGCGCCCTGGCTGATGTCGGCGATAACCAGGTGCAGCATGGCGTCGGCCTCGGGTTCGAGCTTGCAGTTGGCGACGATGCCACCCACCTCGCTCTCGATCCGGGCCGCGAGTTGCTGGTAGCGCGCCGCGTCCAGGTTGCCGGCGTGGGCCGCGGCCAGCTCGGGCGCCACCAGGTCACGGATGTTCTTCATGCCGGCGCGCAGCGGCGCGTCGGTCGGCCACTTGCGGCCGTCGTTGAGGCTGAGCACGTGCGGGGCGGCACTGTCGTGGTCGTGTGCCGACGCCTGCGCCAGGGCGGTTCCGCCGGACGCTGTCGCGAGCGCGGCGACTGCCAGCGCGGGGATCAGGAAGTTGCGAATCGATGTCTTCATGAGGGACTCTCCAGTGAAACGACGGGCGCAGCTCGCCCGTCTGCGCTTTCTGACGCGGGGCCCAGGGCGGGGTTCAATCGACTTCTGGCGGACTTCGGAAATGTCAAGAAAATGACGGGGTGCGCGCGTTGGCAGCCTGCCGGCGCATCCGGTCGCGACCGGCTGCCAGCGATGCGGCCGTGGCCTGGCACTGGCGGTCACGGTTCAGCGCGACCGCCAGATCTCAGGCCTGGATGGCGCGCAGGGCCTGCGCGTCCAGGATGCGGACCCATTGGCGTCCGGTGTCGACCACGCCTTCGCGCTTCAGGTCTGCCATGACACGGCTGACGGTTTCGGGCGTGGCGCCGACCATGGCCGCGAGGTCCTGGCGGGACAGCGGCGCGCGGATCAGGATGCCCGGTTCGCTGGCATCGCCCAGGCGCTCGGCCAGCTTGAGCAAGGCCGTGGCAACGCGGGTGCGCACGTCCGAGGTGCTGATCTGGCGGATGGACTCGCGCGCGTCATCCAGGCTGCGTGCGACGCTGGCGAGCACGGCCAGGGTCACCTGCGGGTGCTGCTCCAGCAACTGCTGGAAGTCGGCGCCGGAAATGGCCAGCACGCAGGAGTCGGTCTGTGCCATGGCGGTTTCCGGGTAGTGCCGGGTCCCCAGCGGCGCCAGGCCGCCAAACAGCGCGCCCTGCGGCAGCAGGTCCAGCAGCACGTCATCGCCCGCTGCGCTGTGGCGCAACAGCTTGACCTTGCCGTGGGCGACGAAGAACAGGCGCTCGGCGTTGCTGCCCTCGTGGCAGATGATCGATTCGGCCGGGTAATGGAGCTCGCGGAAGCGTCGGTTCACCTGCTCCAGATCCTCGGCCGAAAGCCCGCTGAAATAGCGGGCCTGGCTCAGGATGTGGTGACGCAACTGCGGCGAGCAGTGCTCCGGCGTCACCGGGTCCGTGGTGGGCGGCGGAGTGCGGGGTGCCGCGTTCATGGTGCGTCTCCTGGCTTGATCGGGCTGGGCATCAGGAGCGCGATGCAGCCATTGCGGCGTATGCCTTGGCGCGCGGGGCCTTGCTGCCCCGGCGCGGCCGCATCAGGCGCATGCCGTTGAGGATCACCAGCAGCACCGAGGCCTGGTGGATGAACATGCCGCCGGCCATGTGCACCTCGCCCGCAAAGACACCCGCCAGCAGCCCGGCCACCGTGAGCAGCGCAATGCCGGTATTCTGGCGGATGTTGCGTACCGTGGCGCGGGCCAGCGTGATGGCGCGCGCCACGCGCTCCAGGTCATCGGTCATGAGCGCGATGTCGGCGGTGTCGATGGCCACGTCGGTGCCGGCCGCGCCCATGGCCACCCCCACGTCGGCGGTGGCCAGCGCCGGCGCATCGTTGATGCCGTCGCCGACCATCGCTGTGACGCCGGCTTCGGCGCGCAGGCGCTCGATCGCCTCGAGCTTGTGCTCCGGCAGCAGCCCAGCCTGCACTTCGGTGATCCCCAGGTCGCGCGCCACGCGCTCGGCGCTGGCCTGGTGGTCGCCAGTCAGCATGACGATGCGGCGCGCGCCGCCATCGCGCAGCTGCTGCAAGGCCGCGGCGGCCTCGGGGCGAACCTGGTCGGCAAAGCCAAGCAGGCCGAAGACCGTGCCGTCGACGCTGATCGCGGCCAGCGTCTCGCCGCGCTGGCGGATGTCGTCGGCCGCGGCCTGCGCCTCGGCCGGCCAGTCGGCCACGCGCTGGCGCAGCCAGTCCGGGCTGCCGATCTCGATGCGCCGGCCCTGCCAGCCGGCGCCGATGCCGCCGCCGGCAAAGGTCTCGAAATCGTCGGCGGCAGCAACTGGCTCGTCACCCTTGACTTCGCGCAGGATGGCGCGTGCCAGCGGGTGCTCGGAGCCGCCCTCGGCCACCGCCGCCCAGCGCAGCAGTTGCTGCTTGCGGTCGTCCTGACGGGCGCCGGGCATGGGCTGCAGCGCCGTGAGCGGCACGATCGAGGTCACGGCCGGCCGGCCGACGGTCAGCGTGCCGGTCTTGTCAAAGGCCACGGCACGGATGCGCGCGGCGGTCTCCAGGTACTCTCCGCCCTTGATCAGGATGCCCTGGCGCGCCGCCTGGCCGATGCCGGCGATCACCGAGATCGGCGTCGAGATCACCAGTGCCCCCGGGCAGGCCACGACCAGCAGCGTCAGCGCCAGCTCGATGTTGCGCGTCAGCGCGTAGGTGAGGATGGTCAGCACGATGATCGCCGGCGTGTACCACTGGGCAAAGCGCTCGATGAAGCGCTGGATCGGCGCCTTGGCCTCCTGCGCCTGCTCGACGCGCTGGATGATGTGCGCCAGCGTGGTGTCGGCGCCCACGCCCTCGGCGCGGATTTCCAGATAGCCGTCGTGGCTGACGGTGCCGGCAAACACCGGACTGCCCTCGGACTTGTCCTCGGGCATGGATTCGCCGGTGATGGCGGCCTGGTTGACTGCGGCGCGGCCGCTCAGCACCGTGCCGTCGACGCCGATGCGGCCACCGGGGCGCACGATCACGGTGTCGCCGGCAAGCACCTCGTGCGGCGCCAGCACCAGCTCGACGCCGGCCCGGCGCACCGTCACTTCAGTGGGTGCCAGGTCGATCAGGTCCTTGAGCGCGCCGCGTGTGCGGGCGATGGTGCGCGCCTCCAGATAGCCGCCCAGCAGGAACAGGAAGGTCACGGCGGCGGCTTCCCAGTATTCGCCGATCGCAATCGCGCCCACGGCGGCAATCGTCACCAGCAACTCGATGCTGGCACTGCGTGCGCGCAGGCTATGGAATGCCCGCAAGGCGATGTCGGAACCGGCGACCAGCGCCGCCAGGATCCAGGAAGCGGCGGCCAGGGGCTGCGGGCCGCCCAGGAAGGAAACCAGCACGCCGGCCAGCCCCAGCACGCCGCTGACCAGCGTCAGCAGCCCGCGGCGCTGCGCCGGTGCATGGCGCAGCCGCTGCAGGCGGGAAAAGAGATTGTTGGAAGTCATGGGTCGATCCTCGGTCGTCGGCTGCAGGCCGCCGGGCGCAAAGCCGCGCCCGGCACTCGTCGGGGCGGCTCAGAAGGCGCTGATGCGCGTGCCGTAGCCGACGTTGCGCACTGCTTCCTGCAGGCGCTCGGCGTTGACTTGCGTGGTGTCGTGCTCGACGTCGATCCGGCCGGAATTGAAATGCACCTTGGCCTCAATCACGCCCGGCAGGGCCTTCAGCGCCTTCTCGATCTTCCCGATGCAGGACGGGCAGCTCAGTTCATCGCTGCGCAGGATGGTTTTCATGGTGTGACTCCTTGGTCTGGTTGATGGGTCGGATTCAACTTTAGGAAACGGGCGCGTTCGCGTGAATGACCTGGCGCAGTTAAGGTCAGGCGTGGCGCGGATCCCACGCGTCTTGCCGATGCCGCGGCCAGGGCAGCCTGCTCAGGCGCGGCTGCCGTCGGTCCGGTCGGTGGAAAACCGACCCAATCCCAGCTCCACGATGCGATCGTCGCGGCGCAGCAGCCAGAGCGCTTCCAGGCCGAGCCGCCGGGCCAGCGTCAGGCCTTCGCCGGGGCCAGCGACCAACAGAGCCGTCGCCCAGGCGTCGGCGTCCATCGCCTCGCGCGCCAGCACGGTGACCGAGGCCACGCCGTTGTTCAGCGGCGCGGCGCGGCGCGGGTCCATGGTGTGGGCCAGGCGTTCCGCGCCGACCTGCCAGAAGCGGCGGTAGTCGCCCGAGGTGGCGACGGCCAGGTCCTGCAGCTCGAGCACGCCGAGGGCGGTCCGGCGGCCGGGTTCGGGGCTTTCCAGCGCCACGGGCCAGGGCTGGCCGTCGGCTTGGGCGCCGAGGGCGCGCAGTTCGCCATCGAGTGCGACCAGGGCGTGCTGGACACCGTGAGCTTGCAGCACGGCGGCCATGCGGTCGACGGCATAGCCCTTGGCGATGCCGCACAGGTCCACCTGCAGCGCGGCGTGCTTGCGCACGCGGCCGGTCGTGAGGTCGAGCTCCAATTGCGTGTGCCTTGGCGCCGGACTGTCGCCGCGCGCGACCCGGATCGCCGCCGGATCGGGTTGGTCGCGCGCCGCGCCAAAGCCCCAGGCATCGACCAGCGCGCCCACCGTGGGGTCGAAGGTGCCGGCGCTCAGGCGCGCGACGCCGAGGGCACGCGTCAGCACCGTGAAGATTTCCGGTGGCAGGTCGACCCAGGTGTCAACCGGCGCCCGGTTCAGCCGCAGCAGGTCGCTGCCCGGCTTCCACGGCGACATCTGCTCGTCGACCTGCCGCACCGCGGCGGCGAGCGCACGCTGCAGCACGCCGCAGTCCGTGGCGAGGCGGCCGTCCAGCGTCACCGACCAGCGTGTGCCCATGGTCGGCCCATGCAGGGTCTGGCGGGTTGCAGATTCCATCACTTCAGCTCTCCATGACGCGTGGCATCGCCCATGTCTCCTGGTCCTCCTGAAGATCGAATGGCCGCGGCTCCAGACCTGCCTGCGCAGGTCTCTGGGTGGGCCGAAGAGCCGCCGCCTCTGGCGGCGAGCACGTGGAGCGTAGCGGCATGGGGGATGTTCCGTCTCAGAACACGTCTTCGGCGTAGCGCCCCCTGGCCTTGAGTTGCGCCACGCTCAGGCGCAGCGCCGACAGGATGTGGTCCAGGGTGTCGGCCACGCCGCGCGCCATCGGGCGGCTGCCGCACACGCGCACGAGGGCGCCCTGGGCGACGAGCTGGCGCACGCGCTCGGCGTCGCGCCGCAGGGCGTCCTGGACATAGCCCCCGCCATCCGGCACGCGCGAAAATGCGGTCTGCACGCTGGCCACGCGGCCCTCGCCCCGCCAACGCTCGATGTCCGGCTTGAAGTAGTAGTCCCGCGCCGGATCGCGCGCGCCGAACCACAGGTGCATCGGCACGCGCCGTTCGTTGCGGCGAATGAAGCCTGCCAGCGGCGCGACGCCGGTGCCGGCACCGATCAGCAGCACCGGCCGGCGCCCGGCCGGCAGGGCAAATCCCGGGTTGGGGCGGATGAAGGCGGGAACACGGTCGCCCGGCTGCAGGCCCATGAGCCAGGTCGAGCACAGGCCGCCGGGCAGGTGGCGCACGCAGATCTCGACGAAGCCGTCGGCGCTGCCCGAGGCCAGCGAGTAATAGCGCGGCACGGGCGAGCCGGGCGGTACGATGGCGATCAGGTCGCCGGCGTCGAAGCGCGCCAGGCCGCGTCCGCGCAGGCGTTCCCAGAAGCTCTGCGCCGGCCAGCTGAAGCGCAGGATGGCGGCCGGCTGGCCTTCGCGTCCGGCATAGTCCTGACGCGACACCAGCCGCAGTTCGGTGGTCGCGGGCAGGCGCGGGCGGTAGTCCAGCGTCAGGGGTTCGCCCAGGGCCGCTGCCAGGGCCTCGCCCCAGAGCGCGAACTGCTGCGCCGACTGCTGGTGGATGCGCTCCAGCGGCAGCAGCGCCGGCCAGCCGCGCTCGCGCAACAGGGTGTCGACCTGCTCCGCGTAGGCGCAATAGGCCGGGAACTGGCGGTCGCCAAAGCCGAGCACGGTCACCGGGATATCGCGCGCCGGCAGCGCCGCGATGCGCGCCAGCGCCCCGCTGGCGTGCGCCGGTGCCTGGCCCTCGCCATAGGTGGCGGCCAGCACGAACATCTGGCGCGCCGCCGGGCCGAGCCCGAAGCGCTCCAGTGGCGCGCTGTGCACGCGGTGACCAGCGCGCACCAGGGCATCGTGCAGCGCCTCGGCAAAGCCCCAGGTGCTGCCGCTCTCGCTGGCGACAAAGATCAGCATGTCGGCCTGCGCCAACGGGCTGTTCTGCGTGATGCGGGGCCGATCCTGCCGCGAGCGCCACCAGATCAGCAGGCCGGAGACCCAGAACAGCGGGATGCTGGCACCGGTCAGCCCCAGCAGCACGGCCCAGCTCCACCAGGCGCCTTCGCCGGCGTGCAGCAGCAGGGCCCAGTCATAGAGGCGCTGCGCCGTGCTGGCAGGCTGGGTTGCGAGCACCTCGCCGGAGCTGCGATCGAGCCAGGTTTCGCCGTCTCGCGTGGTCAGCTTCCACGCATCTTCGGGATCGGCGGCATCCGGGAAGTTCAGCGCGCGCAGGTCCTTGAGCCGGACCTGCTGCAACAGCGCGATCCGTGCCCCCGCGATGTCAGGCTGGCCGTTGGCGACAGATGCCACCTCCGGCTCCGGCTCGGCGTCGAGCGCGACGAGGCCGAGCGTGGTGGCACTCATGTAGAGCGCGGTGACCGAGCTCAGCAGCAGCACCGCGAGCACGATGCGACCGGCGACCACGTGCACGCGCTGCGCCAGCGAGCCACGCACGCGGCCGGCCACGTGGCGCCAGCCGCCCATGCGGCGCAGCAGCAGCATCAGGCCGGAAATGCTCAGCAGCAGCATGGCCAGCGCCGTGGCGGCGGCGCCCCAGCGTCCGCCATCGCCGAGCAGCAGCGTGCGGTGCAGGTTCTTGACCCAGCGTGGCAGCACCGACGGCTGGTAAGGCCCGAGGATGGCGCCGTCCTCCGGGTCCACGCGCACGGCGCGGGCCTGGTCGTTGTCGAAGGAATAGACCACGACCACGCCAGAGGGCAGATGACGCAACTCCTCGATGCCTGGGATGCTGCGTTCCACCCGCTGCACCAGCGTGGCCACCGGCAGCTCCCGCGATCCGTCGGGCGCCTGCCAGGCCTGCTGTACCGGGTCCAGGGCCAGCAGGGCGCCGGTCAGGCCGAGCACGAGCGCGAGCATGCCCAGCACCAGACCCAGCCAGCGGTGGAGTGCCTTCCAGACCATTCTTCTTCTCCTTGCCTTGGCTTATGGCAACTGATAGGTGAGGGCCTGGATGTATTGCTTGCCCGCCTGCGGCTTGCCGGCGCCCGCACTGGTGAGCGGCACGCGGATTTCGGACGGGCTGTCTCGCATGTCCTCCACCGCGGCGTCGACGCGGATCTCGTAGCCGGCGTCGATCAGCGCGTCGGCCAGGTCGGCGCTGACGGTGAGCGTGCGGCCGGCGCCGACGCTGGCACCGGTCACGCCGGCCAGGCGCTTGGCGTCGCCGGCGGACAGGCGATTCCAGTCGGCCAGGTGCTTGTAGTACTTGGCCTTGCCGCCGGCCACCCACAGGGTGCCGGCGTAGGCACCCTTGGCGTCGGTCAGGTAGACGGCGAGATAGGCGCCGTCACCGCCGTAGTTCTTGAGCTGGGTGGTGATGCTGACCGGGCGGCTTTGAGCGAGCGCCGGCAAGGCCAGTGCACAGGCCGCCATGAGCGCGGTCAGGGTGGGCTTCTTGTTCATGGTGATGCTCCTTTGAAAGGTGGGTTTCATTCGATCTGGCCGCGTGGTGCGGTGCCTGGGGTGAACAGGGGGCTGGCGGCGGGCGTGGCTGGCGCGAGGCCGTCGCGGCTTTCGCCGGGATCGCGCGTGCGTTCGCGCTCACGCTTGCGGTCGGCCCGCTGGTCCTTGCGGTCGCGTTGCTTGAGCTTGACCACCTCAAGCGTTTCCGGATCGATCTTGGCCTTGAAACCGCGGCCTTCGGCGTCTGTGCCACGGATCTCGTAGCAGCCGTCGTCGATCTTCAGGCGCTGGACTTCCCAGCCCTTCTGTGCCGCCATCTGGCGCACCGCTTCGCGCGATTGCCAGCGCGACACCGGCGCGTCGCAGTCGTCGCCGGCCTGCGCCGGCACGGTGGCAAGCACGGCCGTGAGCGCGAGCAGGCCGCTGCCGAGGATCTGGTGTCGGTGTTTCATGGAAATCTCCTCTTCATCGGTGATCGGGGCTGGGGGTTGGCCTGCCGGACTCACGCCGGGGTCCTGGGCAGCGAGCGCTGTGTCGTGGCGTGCGTGGCCCTGGGGGCGCGCGGCAGCATGTGCCGCAGCGTGTTGTCGCGCAGGATGTAGTGATGCCAGAGCGCGGCGGCGGCGTGCGCGCCGATCAGGAAGTAACCCGCGGTGCCGATCAGCTCGTGGATCTGCTCCAGGGTGCGCGCCAGGGACCTGTCGGGCGCCATCAACGCGGGCAATTCCAGGCCGAAGAATGGCACCGGCTTGCCCTTGGCACTGAGGACGACCCAACCCAGCAGCGGCATGCCGACCAGGAAGGCGTACAGGGCCATGTGCATGGCCTTGGCCGCCCATGCCTGCCAGGCTGGAGGGGGAGGCTGGATGGCGGGTGCAGGATAGACCGCGCGCAGCGCGAGACGCACGAAGACGATGGCAAACACGACCAAGCCCAGCATCTCGTGCCAGACCTTGGTCAATTCGCGTGCCTCGCTGCCTTTCGGGAAGGCGCCGTGCAGCTCGATCAGCGCATAGACCGCGACCAGCAGCAGCACGGTCAGCCAGTGCGCACCGATCGACAGGGGGTGAAAGCGTTCGCGGGCGAGAGCGGTGGTCATGGTCGGCTCCTGCTTCAGATGGTCCTTACTTGCCCGTGCGCGTGTGCTCCACCTCGCCGGTGCGGCCGTTCACATGGAGTTTCACGCGCTCACCCTGGGCGGAGAGGGCCTTGACCTCGTAGCGGCCGTCGTCCCACTCGATCTCGCGGATCTCGCGGTACCCGGCTGCTTCGATGCGGTCGTAGATGTCGCGAATCGTCAACTGGGCGCCAGCCGGCGCCATGGCTGCGGGCTGGGTTGCCGCGGGGGCGGGGGTGGTGGTCTGCGCCTGCGCGAGGCCGAGGCCGACCGCGCTGGCGGCGGCGAGGGCGATCAGGGCGCGACGGCTGGTGGACTTGAGAGCTTGCATGATGGAGACTCCTGTTGCTTGCTTGCACCGGCACCGTACCGGGCATGGAAGTCATTCTTGAGGAGCCGCCCTGAACCGATGCTGAAGGGCCCGTTCATCGGCGGTTCATCCGCGCCCTGCTATAAATTCCGACATGACTGCACCCGCCATTCGCCACCTGCGCCACCTGGCCCTGCTGGGCCTGCTGGCAGGCGCGCTCGCCGTGGGCGCGCCGCTGCAGGCCGAGCCGAGCGACCACGACCTGGCGCGCCAGGCGCTGGAGCAGGGCCAGGTGCTGCCGCTGCGCACCGTGCTCGACAAGGTCGAGCGCGACTATCAGGGCCAGGTGCTGAAGATCGAGTTCGAGCACGAGGACGGCCGCTTCATCTACGAGATCCGCCTGCTGCAGCACGATGGCCACCTGGCCAAGCTCGAGGTCGATGCCACCAGCGGCGAAGTGCTGAAAGTCAAACGCAAGAGGCGCTGAATCTAAACTCGGCGGCTGACCGCTTGCGTCCGCCGCGAAGCGTGCATACACATGGGAACTGACCAATACGATCGCGCTCACCTGTCGGGTCCGCGCGCTGTCCATGCGCCAGCGCCGCTTTCACCGCGCCGTGCTGCGTTGCTCCTCGTTGCGCACCCCCGGATCCGGCCTCGTCTTCCGCGCAGGGCGCGGGCCGGCCAGAGGCCCAATCCGTTCATGCTGCCCCAAGGCGCGCAGGCGCCTCTGGGGCCGCAGCGCCCACCCTGGCCAGGCACGCCGACGGCGGCACGGGCGGGCTCGTCCAACTCCCGGATCTAGGCTCATGCGCATCCTGGTGGTGGAGGACGAGCCGACGCTGAGCGCCCAGCTCGTGCAGGCGATCACGGACGCCGGCCACACGGTGGAGGCGGCGCGCGACGGCAGCGAGGCGCACTACCTGGGCGACGTCGAGGAGTTCGATGCTGTCGTGCTGGACCTCGGCCTGCCGGTGCTCGACGGCCTGACGGTCCTGCGCCGCTGGCGCGCCGCCGGCCGCAACATGCCGGTCCTGATCCTGACGGCGCGCAGCGCCTGGCAGGAAAAGGTGGCCGGCATCGACGCTGGCGCCGACGACTACCTGGCCAAGCCCTTCCACATGGAGGAACTGCTGGCGCGCCTGCGCGCGCTGCTGCGGCGCGGCGGCGAGCATGCCAGCGCCGAATGGCAGTGCGGGCCGATCACGCTCGACACGCGCCAGGCGCGCGTGCTGGTCGACGGCCAGCCGCTGGTCCTGACCAGCCACGAATTCAAGCTGCTGGCCCTGCTGATGCAGCGCAAGGGCCAGGTGCTGTCGCGCACCGAACTGTCCGAGCACCTCTATGCCTACGACAGCGACCGCGACTCCAACACCATCGAGGTCTTCGTCGGCCGCCTGCGCAAGAAGCTGCCGCCCGGCAGCATCGAGACCGTGCGCGGCCTGGGCTACCGGCTGGTGGATCCCGCCGCCGACTCATGAAAGGAGGTTCGCTGCGGCTGCGCCTGCTGGCCGGGACGCTGGCCTGGGTCGTGGTCGCGATTGCGCTGGCCGCCTGGGGCCTGCGCAGCCTGTTCCAGGAGCACATCACGCAGCAGTTGCAGGCCCAGCTCGTCATGCAGCTCGACCACCTGAGCGCCGCCGTCGACTGGGAGCCGGGTGGCAAGGTGAGCGTCGGGCCGATGGCTGCCGACGCGCGCCTGGACCAGCCGCTGTCCGGCCTCTACTGGCAGGTCGACGAACTGGGTGCGGCAGCGCGCGCCGGCGTGGCGCGCTCGCGCTCGCTCTGGGACCAGGTGCTGCAGCTGCCGCCGGCATCCGCCGGCTACCCGGCGCAAGGCTATCGGGTGCTGCGGCTGCACGACGCCCAGGGTCACGCCTTGCTGGCCGTGGCGCGCGTGGTCGAGCTGCCCGAGGACGAGGCGCCGTCGCTGCGTCTGGTGGTGGCGGCCGATACCGCGCTGGTGGCCGAGCCGATCCAGCGCTTCACGCGCCTCTTGCTGATGGCCCTGGGCCTGCTCGCGGCCGGCCTGGCGCTGGCGGTGGTGCTGCAGCTGCAGCTGGCGCTGCGCCCGCTGGCGCTGCTGCGCCGCCGCCTGGCCGCGGTGCGCGGCGGAAAGGCGACCCGGCTCGAGGGGAACTTTCCGCAGGAGCTGCAGCCCCTCGTCGGCGAGTTCAACCACGTGCTGGCGGAAAATGCTGCCATGGTCGAGCAGGCGCGCGCCCAGGCCGGCAACCTGGCGCACGCGGTGCACACGCCGCTCACGGTGCTGGCCAACGCCGCGGCACAGGAGCAGGGTGCCCTGGCCCAGCTGGTGCGCGAACAGGTCGACAGCGCGCGTCGCCAGGTCGACTATCACCTCGCGCGCGCGCGGGCCGCTGCCGCCGTGCGCGCCACGGGCCTGGCCACGCCGGTGCTGGCACCGCTGCAGGCCCTGCTGCGCACCATGGCGCGCCTGCACGCGGCGCGCGCGCTGGCCTTCGAGCTGGCACCGGACGCTGCCGACGCGGCTTTCCGCGGCGAGGAGCAGGACCTGTACGAGCTGCTGGGCAACCTGATCGACAACGCCGGCAAGTGGGCGCGTGCGCGCGTCCGGGTCGACGTGCGGCGCGACGGCGACCGGCTGTGCTTCACCGTGGACGACGACGGACCTGGCATCGCGCCAGCCGAGCGCGAGCGCATGTTCGAGCGCGGCGTGCAGCTCGATGAGCGCCGCCCCGGCTCGGGCCTGGGCCTGGATATCGTGCGCACCCTGGCCGAGACTTATGGTGGCAGCATCGAGGCGCTGGAGTCGCCACTCGGCGGCCTGCGCATGCGGCTGTGCCTGCCGGCGGCCTGATGTGCCATCACATCGGAGCGCCGTGGGGCAGGCGCATCGCCGCAGCGTTGGCGTTGGCAGGCTCCCGCCTGGACGTTGGGCGTGAAAATTTGTTCGGGCGCAGACAAGCCGGGTCGCCGATTCCATCAATCGCATCACGCTCGGCTCGGCCAAGCAGCGCGTTGCGCTCCCAGCCGGCGGCGCTGGTCGCCGCGTCGACCAGGTGGGCCCAGGTGCAGCGATTCGCAAACAGCATGCCGGGCACGTCCAGGGTGCCCCCGCGGTTGATGTAGCCCAGCGCACGGGTCCGCGCCCGGCCGCCGTCGATCCGCCGCAGCAGCCCGAGCATTGCTTCGGGGCGCGTGTGTGTGATGATCACGCGGGGCATGTCCGGCGGGCACAGTGATTGTGTGAACGATTCGCTGGCCGTGAACGTCGCTTCCAACTCGTCGCGTGGCAGGCGCAATCGTGCTGGCTCGAGTAACACGGTCACGCACGCGCGCTGGCCGCGTTGTGCCAGGTGTTGCTGCGCCTTGATCGCCTCTTCAAGCTGATAGGCTCCGATTGCCACGAACTGAACTTCCGCGTCGCTCGGGGAGCCGATCAAGTGGACCGCGCCATCGTGCATCAGGCGCTCAGCGGTCGCGGCATCGAGTCGATGGGTGGTTTCGCGCTTGGAGACGATTAGGCACGCGATCTGCCCGCGTCCGGAATAGACTTCCCGCAGGGCGGCTATGGCCGTGTTGCCATCAACTGGGAACAACACTCGAGCTGTGTCTGACATCTCGCCCAGCAGCGCCTCGCCGATCGTGGGGTCTTGGTGCGACTGCTCATTCTTCGCGTTCTCCCAGGTGTGTGAAGTGACTACGAGTGGGACCGACAACCAGCCAGCGGGTCGACCAGCCTGGCGCTGGCGACGTGCGAAATTGATCTCCTGGCGAATCAGGCCGAGCATCTTGACCGCAAATGCTTCATAGCTAACGATCAGATTCAGGCCACCCTTGTTGGCCAGCGCCGCAGCCGCTACGGCCTCTTCGTTCAGCGCAGTGATCACGCTGCCAAGCCGATCTTCCGGCACACCTGCTTCGGGTTGATTGACGCGGTGCTTAAGCAGCCGCAGCGTGGTGCCCATCTTGTTGCTGGCCAGCTCGTCCGGGTTGCCGACCCGCGGACGCAAGCCCGGGTTCGCCTCGACAAAGCGTGCGAACCAGACGTCCAGTGCTTCCATCGCGCTGCCTGCGGTACCGGGCAGCGCGGGGATTGCTGGCGGCAACACCGGCGCAGCGGGCCAGCGGTGCGCCATCGGATGAGCGCTCTCCAACGGGCGATGCTGGATGGTGTGGTTCGAAAGGGCGGCCAGCGCCTCGTCCAGTTCGTGCGCGGGTACAAACAACCCATGCGCGCTGTGATTGAAGAGGGCGCGCATCCCGGCATCGTGGCGTGGGTTCGTTTCGAGGGAGAGATTGTGGGCAGCGTTGGTACCTGCTCCGTAGAAGCCATATCCTTTCTCGGTTTGCGCGATCACGTAGGGTAGAGGCGCCGGGTAGTGACGCTCCGGCGTGCCAACGAAGTTCTGCAACCCCTGTTCGGCCTCGATGATGGCCCAGGCGATGGCCGCCGGATCGCGGCCATCGACGGTACAAGGCGTGAATCCGTTGTGGCGTAAGTCTTCCTCAAGCCACCGTGCGCCACCCTGTTGGGCGATCTGGGTGCGCTGTTCGATTCGGCGGCCGTTGTGGATCATGACCGGTACCGCGAGACCGCAATCCTCGGCTCGCCACCAGCGCGGCGCCCAGTCTGACCCGCGCTGCTCTTCGAATGCACCATCGCTGAGAAACGCCACCAGCGACTCGCCGGGCAAGGGCATGTGCACGTACTGGAGTTCGGCGAATCCGAGATAACCGCCTTCGGAGACGGCGCCCGCCGTGTTCGGCCCGGCGTGACTGCCCACGGGAACTGCCGCTTGGCCAAGCGCGTCGATCGCATACGAATAGAAATCGCGGCACAGGCGCGATAGCCCGGCCTCGCTGCGATCGTAGCGGCCCTTCTGGGTCGGCGAGACATCGCCGGTCAGGGCATTGACGGCTTCAATGGCGGCCACGCAATGGCCCTGGCCCATGATCCAGCCGCGCGTGGTGCCCGTGAGCGCATTTGCTAGTAAATAGCCAACGAAGGCGGGCACCATGTTGAGAGCACCCCCCGTGTGTCCTTCGGGCACCGCCTTGAAGTCCTCGGCCGCCAGCGGCGCCCCAGACAGGTCGAAGCGGCGTGCGTAACTCATGTGCGCTACGACGTTCATCGCGACGCAGCTCAGGCGGTCCGCCGCGGCCAGCAGCCCGTAGGCCTCGCAGGCATCGTCGAAGCGGCCGTTGGCGACGAGGCGTTGGATGAGCGCGTCCACCCGGTGCACCGTCGCGAGCGTGTGCACGATGGGTCCGCGGCCAATGAGCCAGCGCTGGCGATTGGGGGCAGAAATGATCATGGTCCGAAATCACCGTTGCTCATAAAAATGCTGGATGAACGAACCGCGGAATTCCTGGTGGCAAGCCAGGCAGCTTTGCTGGGTCTTCGCAAAGGCAGCGATCACGCCCGGGCCATCGGCGCGCCCAGCGGCTTCGCCGAGTGCCGTGGCCGCCTGCTCGACCTCGCCGTCCAGGCTGCGGAATTTGCCGGCATCGCTGCCGAGCCAGCCCAGGATGCGCAGCTTCTCCCGCGCCGGCGGTTGTTCGTGCCGGGCGATGCGCGGCGCCAGGTCGGCCACGACGGCCCAGTCTTCCTTGGAGATGGCGCCCGTGACAGCCTGCATGTCGCGTCCGAGCTGCTGCATCACGCCGCGCAGCGCCATCGGCTGCTCCGGCTCGGCGGCCCGCGCCGGTGCCGGATGTCCCGCGCTCATCCAGATGGCGGGCAGGGCGAGGGCGAATGTCGAAAGGAAGCGGGTCGTGCGGTTCATGTCTGCTCCGAGGGTGTTGCGCCAACACGGCGCGGTTTCAGAATTCCATGCTGAGTGCGATCGAGCCAAAGGCGTGACGGCCACGCTGCTGGTCGAATTCGCGCGTGCGCCAGACGCGCATCAGCGCCAGTCGCACGCCGTGTCCGCGCATCAACCACTGGGCGCTGACGCCGAGGGCGGCCTGTGCCACCCAGGGGCGGCGGTCGACGCGGTGGCTGGTGCGCCACAGGTTGCCGTCGAGCGAAAAATCCCAGGCGGCGGCCTTGGCTTCGAGGTTCAGGAAGGCGTGCACGCCGGGCCTGGGGGCGGTCGAGGCCTGCGGGCGCGTGCTGCGCAGGGCGGCGGCGGCCGAGGGCGGCCGGTTCTCGGCGCCGGGGCGGATCGGATAGCTGCCGAAGTCGTTCGGCAGGTTCCAGCCGGCGCGCACCTCGACTGCGGCGCTGGCAGCGGTTTCGATGTTCCCCAGGCGCAGCGCGTAGGCAGCGATGGCGTCGCTGCCCCAGCCGGACTGGATGGCGCCTTCGGCATGCGGCTTGAACTTGCGTTCGAGTGCAAACTGGAACGCCGGTTCGTTGCGCAGCTGGTGGCTCCAGCCGCGGAAGCGGTCGATGCCGCGCAGGTCGTGGATCAGGTTCTGCGACTGGCGCGCCAGCGAACCGGGCCCGATCACGCCCAGGGTCAGTTCGCGCGTGTCCAGAATCTCGAAGCGAGTGGCCGGTGCGTGTACGCGTCGGTTCCAGGCCAGGCCCAGGTAGAGCAGGCCGGCATAGGGTCGGTCGTCCGCGATCAGGTCGGAGCGGGTCTCGTCTTCGGGCGTGTACATGGATTGCCCGATGCGCATGACGACGTTCTGGGTCACGGATGAGGCGGCGGGTCCGGCCCAGAAGCCCGGATTCGCCCAGGCCAGGAAACGCGTGTAGAGCCCGAGCGGCGGCGGCAGGCATTCGGGTCGCAAGCGGTCTTCGATGTCGTGCGAGACTAGGGCCAGGGCCACGCCGTTGCTGTAGTTCCGGTCGGTGCCGGCAAACAGGTCGTTTTCCAGGCGCAGCGTGCCCCCGCGCCAGCGCAGCGATTGCTCCGGGGCACAGCCGGCAGTGATCGTTTGCGCTTGCACCGGCATGGCGGTGGCTGCTAGGCCGACCAGGAGGGCAATGACGGCGCCGCGCAGGGCGCGTCGCGCGAGGTCGCGGCGGCACCTCATGGCGCATCCGGCATGCGATCGGCGTGGAAGCGCTCGAGCACCTCGATGATCTCCTCGGCCGTGTCGACGCGGTCGAACAGGTCGAAGTCCGTCGGGCTGATGTAGCCCTCCTCCAGCAGGTGATCGAAATCGACCGCCCGGCGCCAGAATGAACGGCCGACCAGCACCACCGGGATCGGCGCCATCTTGCCGGTCTGGATCAGCGTCAGCACCTCGAACAATTCGTCCAGCGTGCCGTAGCCGCCGGGAAATGCCACCAGGCCGCGCGCATGCATCAGGAAGTGCATCTTGCGCACGGCGAAGTAGTGGAAGCGGAAGGTCAGTTCCGGGCTGACGTAGGGGTTGGGCTGCTGCTCGTGCGGCAGGGTGATGTTGAGCCCGACCGAGCGCGCTCCGGCCTCGAACGCGCCGCGGTTGGCGGCTTCCATGATGCCCGGCCCGCCGCCCGTGACGACCACGAAATCACGGCGCCCGCGCTGCTGGAAGCGCTCGGAGATGCGTTGTGCGAAGCGCCGTGCCTCTTCGTAGTGCCCGGCCTGACGCAGGCGCTGGCGTGCCTGCGCCAGTTCCAGCCGCAATTCGGGCGCGTCGGCGCCGGGATCGGCCTGACGCTGCTCCACCTGCATCAGCCGTGCCGAAGCGGCCTCGGTGTCGCTGATGCGGGCGCTGCCGAAGACCACCACGGTCGAATGCACGCCGTGCTCGCGCAGGATACGCTCGGGCTTGAGCAGTTCGAGCTGCAAGCGCACGGGGCGCAGCTCGTCCTGCGCCAGCAGCTCCGTGTCCTCGCTGGCCAGGCGGTAGCTGGGCGACTCGCGGATGGCGCGCTGGCGCGCGACCAGTTCGGGCGGCAGGCTCATTTCGGGGTTGCCAGGAACTCGGGCCAGCACGCGGACTCTCCGCGCTCCGGCACGCTGACATGCCAGCCAAGTTTTTCATGCAAGGTGTCGGCCAGCGTGGTGGCGGCGGCGGGCTCGCCATGCACCACGAAGGTGCGCGCGGGCGGCTGGCGAAAGGCACCAGCCCAGTCCAGCAGGGCCTTCTGGTCGGCGTGTGCCGACAGGCCTTCGACGGTCCGGATTTCAGCGCGCACCGGGATGTCCTCGCCGAAAAGGCGGACCTGCGTGGCACCGTCCACCAGGCGCCGACCCAGCGTGCCCTGGGCCTGGAAGCCGGGGAGCAGGACGCAGCACTCGGGGCGCGGCAGGTTGCGGCGCAGGTGGTGGCGGATGCGGCCCGCCTCGCACATGCCGCTGGCGGAGATGATGATGGCGCCCGAGCGAATCTGGTTCAGGGCCTTCGATTCCTCGGCACTCGCGGTGAAATGCAGGAACGGCAGGTTTCCGCCGCGCGCGTGCCAGCCGGCCAGGCTGCGCGCCTGTTCGTCGAACAGTTCCAGGTGCTGGCGCGTGATGCGCGTGGCTTCGGTGGCCATGGGCGAGTCGACGAACACCATGGGATGATGCAGCCGACCTTCGCGGGCCAGGCGATGCAGCAGGTAGATGATCTGCTGGGTGCGGCCCACGGCAAACGCCGGCATGATGACGTTGCCCCCGCGCTGGTGCAGCGTGCGCTCGACGAGGGCGATCATTTCGTCCTCGGTGGCGGTCGGGTCGGGGTGGTGGCGGTTGCCGTAGGTCGACTCCAGCACCAGCACATCGGCCTCGTCGATCGGCGTCGGGTCGCGCAGGATGGGGCGGCCGGGCTGGCCGAGATCGCCGCTGAACACCAGCTTGGTGGCGTGGCCGTATTCCGTGATCCAGACCTCGACGATCGCCGAGCCCAGGATGTGGCCGGCGTCACGCAAGCGGCAACGCACGCCGACGCGGGGCGCGAACTCGCGGTCGTAGTCCACGCTTCGAACCTGCCGCAGGCACATTTGCGCATCGTGCAGGGTGTAGAGCGGGGCCAGGGGGGGAGCGCCCCGTGCGCGCCGGGCATCGCGCCGCGCATCGCTCTCCTGGATGTGGGCGCTGTCGGGCAGCATCACGCCGAGCAGGTCGGCCGTTGCCGTCGTGGCATAGATCGGTCCGCGAAAGCCGGCGCGGGTGAGCTTGGGCAACAGGCCGCTGTGGTCGATGTGGGCATGGGTGAGGAGTACGAAGTCGATCGTTGCGGGGTCGAAATCGAAGGGCTCGTGGTTGCGTGCGGATGCCTCGCGCCCGCCCTGCACCATGCCGCAGTCGACCAGGAAGCGCGCGCCGGTGGCTTCGATCAGGAAGCAGGAGCCGGTGACCTCGCGCGCAGCGCCGAAAAAGCTCAGTTTCATGTTCTGCCTACTCCGAGAGGTCTGAGGGTTGGCAAGAGGGGGCGCGCGGCTTCATGGCGTGGCCGCGCCCGCGGGTTGGGGCTGGGCCACCGCCAGCTTGGCGCTGGCGCGCTGAAGATCCGCGCGCGCCACCGAATCGAACGGGGCGGCCGGCTGGGGCGGGGGATTGCCCGTTGTCGTCCGCGCCACCGGCGGCGCCTCCCAGCCGCCGCCAAGCGCCTTGTACACGGCCACCAGTTGCACGCTGGCTGCCGTGTGGCTGCGCACGATGGACGTGGTGCTCTCGTGCAGGAGGCGTTCGGTCGCCAGCAGTTCGACGCGCGTGATGTCGCCGGCCGCGTAGCGCGCCTGGGCGTGCTGGAAGCTGCGGCGATTGGCATCCAGCGCGCCCCAGTTGCGCGCCAGGGTATCGAGTTGCGCCTGGTAGTCGGTCAACGCGCGCTCGGCGTCGCCCAGCGCCATCAGCACCGCCTGCTCGTAGGCGAGCGCGGCCTGCTGCTGCTGCGCTTCGCGCGCCCGGATTTCGGCACGCACGCGGCCGCCATCGAAGACGCGCCAGGAGATCAGCGGCAGAATTGAAAAGCGCGTGCTGGAAGAACTGAACCAGTCACCACTGCTGAGCGCCTGGAAGCCGCCGCCCAGGCCGATCGAGAGCTTGGGGAACAGCTCGGCCGTGGCGACGCCGATGTCGGCCGTGCTGGCCGCCAGCTTGCGTTCGGCCGCCAGCACGTCGGGCCGGCGCCGCAAGATGTCGGCACGCTCGCCCACGGGCAGCGAACGCAGCGTCAGCGGCGCCGGCACGGTGTCCAGCAGCGCCAGCTCCTGCTCCGGCGGCGCGCCCAGCAGCACGCCCAGTCCGAGCACGGCGCCGCGCTGGCGCGCCTCGATCTCGGGCAGGGCGGCATTGGCCTGGGCCCACTGGCCGTAGGCGGCATCGACGTCGGCGACCGAAGCGTCGCCCGCTGCGTGGCGGCGGCGCACCAGCTCCAGCGTCTGCTGCAGGGTCGCGAGGCGATCCTGCTGCGTCAGCAGCTCGTGACCCGCGCCGACCGCGGTCAGCCAGGTGCGCGCCACTTCGGCGGCGACGCGCATGCGCACGCCCTGCGCCTCGGACTCGGTCATCGCCAGCTTGGCATCGGCGCTCTCCAGGGCGCGCCGCTGGCCGCCGAACAGATCGATCTCCCAGGCGGCGTCGAACCCGGCGTCGTAGATGGTCTGGGCGGCTTCCAGCCCCGGCATGGTGTCCACCGGCAGGGGGCCGTTCCTGCTCTGCTGGCGCCGGTTCACGCTGGCACCGACGCTGGCGCTCGGCTGGGCGGCGCCGGCGACGCGGTCGCGCAGGGCGCGCGCCTCGTCGATGCGCGCCGCGGCCTGGCGCAGGTCGAGGTTCTGCGCCAGCGCGGTTTCGACCAGGCGCTGCAGCACCGGATCGCCGAGGCTGGCCCACCAGCGTGCGAGTTCGGCGGGTTCGGCGCCGGGCAGGACCGACTGGCTCCAGCGGCCCTGGCTTGCCGGCAGTTGCGGTGCCTGGTAGTTCGGTCCTACGGTGGTGCACGCGGTGAGCAGGGCGGCAGCGAGCAGCACGGCCAGCGGGCGCAGCCGCGCCGCGGTCGGGGCGGACGCTGGAGCGCTTGCGGGGGCAGGGCGGGGTGGCATGACGGGACTCCTTCAGGATCACAGGCGCGTTCAGCGCATCTGGAACAACTCATGGTGAAAGCGCTGCTGCACGGGAAAGCCGTGCGCGGCAAAATCGCGGCGCAGGGCGTCGGCAAAGCCGACCGGACCGCAAAACCAGATGCTGGCCTCGCGCCACTCGGGCACTTCGTCGCGGATGCGCTGGCCGGTGAGCCGGCCGTGCTGGGCGTCGATGAAGACATGCAGGCGCACCTTGGCGGCGCGCGCATCGGTTGCCAGGCGCGCCAGGGCTTCGCGGTCGACGTCGGCGGTGCTGTGAAACAGGTCGATGTGCTGGCCGCGTGGCCAGCTCGGGTGCCCGCCCTCGGCTTGCAGCCGCATGAACTCGAGGCGGCTGATGAAGGGCGTGATGCCGATGCCGGCGCCGATCCAGATCTGGCGCATGCTGCCGTCGTCGAAGGTGAAACAGCCGTAAGGGCCCTCCACTTTCAGCGCCTGGCCGACCCGCAGTCGCTCGCGCAGGCGGCGCGTGTGGTCACCCAGGCCCTTGATGATGGCGGTGAGCTGCGGACGCTCGGGGTTCCACGCCGAGGCGATGGTGTAGGGGTGTGCGCCTTCGCCCGCATCCGACGTGGCAAAGGCGAACTGGCCCGGTTTGTGGCCTGGCCAGCCGGGCACGTCGGCCGTGATTTCCAGGGCATCGACGCCCGGGTAGTAGTTGAGCGCGGCGATGCGCGCCGGCACCGTCTGCTGCGCGCCGACGCGGCCCAGCAGCACCACGATGGCGGCTGCCGTGCCGCCGGCAAGCAGGGCCGCCGTCAGCCAGCCGATGGGCGCACTCCAGTAGGCAAACTCCAGCAGCACCACGCTGTGAAACACCAGCACCAGGTAGGCGACGGCCAGCAGGCGATGGCTCTTGTAGAACCAGTGGTAGGGAAAGTAGCGGATCAGCGCCAGCGCGATCAGGGTGACCGTGGCGTAGAACGCCCATTCGCCGGTCGATTCCGCCAGCCCGCGCTGGCTGCGCAGCCAGGCTTCGAACACGTTGTCGATCGCGCCTTGCCCGCCCCTGCCGCCGCGCGTCGGGCGCTCGAGCAGGCCCCAGCCGACGGCCCATTTCGGCGCCTTGACCCACAGCCAGTGCACGATGGAGAAAATCAGCGCAATGATGCCCAGCCACTTGTGCAGGCGATACATCTTGTCCAGCCCGCCCAGCCAGCGCTCGGGCCAGCGCGGGCGCAACGCCAGCAGCATCGCCAGGCTCATGGCTCCCATGGCGAGCAGGCCGGTGAGCTGGCGCATGTGGCGGCGCCATTCGAACACCGTCGCCGCCTGATAGAACTGCGGCTCGGCCGCGACCCACAACAGGGTCAGGACGATCAGGCTGGCCCAGAAGGCGCGTTGAATGTTCAGCATGAGGGCTCCGGCGAGGGTTGATTTCCGCAGGGTCCATGGCGCGTCATTGCAGGCGCCCTCGAACGAAGAAGGTGGCCAGCGTCAGCGTGGCCAGCGCGATCGCGGCGAGCGGCCACAGGCTGGCGACGATGTCGTGCGCCGGCATGGCCTTCAGGAAGCTGCCCTCGACGATGACCAGGAAGTGGGTGAGCGGAATGGCCTGGGCCAGCCATTGCAGCACCAGCGGCATGTTTTCCACCGGGGTGGCGAAGCCCGACATGAGCACGGCCGGCACCCCGATGGCGAAGGCGCCCAGGATCGCCTGCTGCTGCGTCATGCTGACGGCCGAGATCATCAGGCCGATGCCCACCACCGAGAGGATGAACAGCACCAGGCTGGCCAGCAGCAGGGCGAACGATCCGGTGAAGGGGATGCGGAACAGAAAGATGCCGGCGCCGACCATGAACAGGCCGAGCATGGTGCCGATGGCCAGCGCGGGCAGCGACTTGGAGACGATGATCTCGGGCGTCGAGGTGGGCGAGACCAGCAGCTGGTCGAAGGTGCCGAGTTCGCGTTCGCGCGCGATCGACAGCGAGGTGATGAGCAGCGCGCTGAACAGGGCCAGGATCCCGGTCAGGCCCGGCACGATGAACCAGCGGTAGGTGAGGTTGGGATTGAACCAGTGCCGCACGACCACGGGCGTCGGAGCCTGGGCGTCCGGCACCACCTCGGCGCCGACGTCGGCGGCGATGGTGGACAGGTAGGCCACCGTGATCTGGCCCGAGTTGCTGCGCCGGCCGTCGACCAGCACCTGGGTACGGCCGCTCTCGCCGGCAGCGATGGTGCGCGAGAAGTCGACGGGAATCGCCAGCGCCGCGATCACTTCGCCGCGGTCGATCATGTCGTGCATCTGGCGCGGGCTGTCGACGTGGCGCAGCCGGGTGATGAAGCGCGCGCTGTCCAGGCGCTGCACCAGTTCCTGCGACCAGCGGCCGGCGTCCTGGTTGTAGACCGCGATGTCGACGTTGCGCACCTCGAGCGTCGCGGCAAAGGCGAACACCAGCAGTTGCAGGATGGGTGGCACGAACACCACCATGCGGCTGCGCGGATCGCGCAGCACGCTCAGCACCTCCTTGATGAACTGGGCGCGCAGGCGGATGAAGCTGAAGGCGGAGCCGAACATGGGGCTATTCCAGGTTCTTGCGCGTGGCGCGCTTGGCGATCAGGAAGAAGACGGCGCCGATCGCCGCCATCGCCGCCAGGTTGGGCAGGAACACTGCCCAGATGTCGCCGGCCAGGAACACGGTCTTGAGCGAATCCACGAAGTAGCGTGCCGGAACCACTCGGGTGACGACGCGGATCGGCGCCGGCATGGCGTCGATCTCGTAGAGGAAGCCCGACAGCATGAAGGCCGGCAGGAAGCCGGTGAACAGGGCGATCTGCGCCGCCAGGAACTGGTTGCGCGCGAGCGAGGAGATCAGCAGGCCCTGGCCCAGCGCCGGCACCATGAACACCGCCGACAGCAGCAGCAGGGCCGCGAGCGAACCGCGCAGCGGCACGCCGAACACGAACACCGCCAGCGCCGCGGCGCCCAGCGTGGACAGCATGCCGAGCACGAAGTAGGGCAGCAGCTTGCCGATCAGGATCTCGGCCACCGAGGCCGGGGTGGACAGCACGGCCTCCATGGTGCCGCGCTCCCATTCGCGCGCCACCACCAGCGCGGTCAGCATGGTGCCGATGATGGTCATGACGATGGCAATGGCGCCGGGAATCAGGGCGCGCCGGCTTTCCAGCTCGGGGTTGAACCAGTAGCGCGGCTCGAGCATGACGGACTGGGGCGGCGCGCCCACCTCGAGTCCGGCGCGCCAGGTCTGCACCACGCCGCGGGCGTAGTTCTCGACGTAGTTGGCGGTGTTGGGGTAGGAGCCGTCGGTGACGATCTGCACCAGTGGCTCTGCTCCGCGTTGGGCCAGGCGCTGCTCGAAATCCTGCGGAATGACGACGTAGCCGCGCAGCGCACCGGAGACGAGCTGGTCTGCCACCTCGCGCCGGTCGTGGGCGAATTGCGTCTTCAAGAAGCGGGTGCCCGAGAAGGCAGCGGCCAGCGACTGCGCCGATGCACCGGGCGACTCCAGCACGACGCCGACGCGGACCTCCTTGGCATCCAGCGACACCGCATAGGCGAACAGCAGCAGCAACACCACCGGCAGCACGAACGCGATCAGCAGCGTCGAGGGGTCGCGCAGCGCCTGGTAGCTTTCCTTGGTCACCAGGGCGATCAAGCGCCGTAGATCAAAATGGCGCAAGTCGGTCTGCAGGGAGCCACTTCCGTCTTTGTGCATTGTGGCGCCGTTCATGTGGCGGCCTCCAGCTCGCGGTCTGACGACTCCACCAGGTGAATGAAGGCGTCCTCCATCGTCGGGTCGGGTCGTTCGGGGCTGACCGCCGAACGTTTGAGCGCGTCGGGCGTATCCAGCGCGATCAGTTGCGCACGCGAGAGCATGGCCACGCGGTCGCAGTATTCGGCCTCGTCCATGAAGTGGGTGGTGACCATGATGGTCACGCCCTTGCGCGCCAGGCCGTTGATGTGGGTCCAGAACTCCCGCCGCGTGATCGGGTCGACGCCGGACGTGGGCTCGTCCAGGAACAGCACCGGCGGCCGGTGCATCAGCGCGCAGGCCAGCGCCAGGCGCTGCTTGTGCCCGAGCGGCAGCGAATCCGGCGTGGCCGACAGCCAGCCGCCCAGGTCGAAGGTCTCGATCATTTCGGCAATGCGCTGGCGCCGCGTGGCGGCGTCGAGCTGGTAGACGCCGGCCGAGAATTCCAGGTTTTGCTGCACCGACAAGAGGCCGTAGAGCGAGAACTTCTGCGCCATGTAGCCGAGCCGGCTCTTGGCGGCCCCGGTGGCACGGCGCAGGTCGTGCCCGACCACCTGCGCTTCGCCCGCGGTCGGCTTGAGCAGGCCGCACAGCATCTTGAACGTCGTCGACTTGCCGGCGCCGTTGGGGCCGAGCAGGCCGAAGATCTCGCCCTTGTGCACCTCGAAGCTCACGTTGTCGGTGGCGGTGAAGTCGCCGAAGCGCTTGGTCAGGTTGCGGCACGAGACCGCGATGTCCGAACCCAGCTCGACCGGCGGCAGGCGCTCGGCGAGCTGCGAGGTGCCGCCCGGGCCGCCGCCCAGCAGGTCGATGAAGGCGTCCTCGAAGCGCGCCGGCACCTGGGCCAGTTCAACCCCTGCGGTGTCGGCGAGCGCCTGGATCGGCGCGCGTTCGGCGCTTTCGCGCAGCACCAGGCGCACGCCCGCGCCCTGGATCACGCCATCGCTCACGCTCGGCAGGTCGAGCGCCTCGGTCAGCAGGGCGCGGCGGCGCGCGCCCACGTTCTCCAGCCGAAAGCTGCGACCCTTAAGCTGCCCCGTGAGCCGCTCCGGCGGGCCGTCGAACAGCAACCGACCCTCGTTGAGCAGCAGCACGCTTTCGCAGCGTTCGGCCTCGTCCAGGTAGGCGGTGGACCAGACCACGGCCATGCCCTCGTCGGTCAGCGCCTGCACCATGCGCCACAGATCCTGGCGGCTCACCGGATCGACGCCAACGCCCGGTTCGTCCAGCAGCAGCACGCGCGGCCGGGCCATGAGGGCGCAGGCCAGTCCCAGCTTCTGCTTCATGCCGCCGGACAGCTTGCCCGCCAGCCGCGTGGTGAACGGGGCCAGGCGCGTGAAATCCAGCAGCTCGGCGAACAGCTCGGCGTTGCGTCGCGCATCGAGTCCGCGCAGTTGCGCATACAGGCGCATGTTCTCCAGCACCGACAGGTCTTCGTAGAGCCCGAAGCGCTGCGGCATGTAGCCGCTGGCGACATGGATGGCGTCGTTGTCGCGCACCACGTCGTACCCGGCCAGGGTGACGCGGCCGGCATCGGGCGTCAGCAGGCCCGTGAGCACGCGCATCAGCGTCGTCTTGCCGGCACCGTCCGGGCCGACCAGGCCCGTCAGGCGACCGTAGCGGATGTTCGCGCTCAAGGCTCGCAGCGCGTGGACGCTGCCGAAGCGCTTGTCGAGCCGGTCGATCTCGACCGCGATCGAGGCGTCGGCCGCGGCCGGCGCCGTGGCGAGCTGTTTGGCAACGGCCGGCATGTCAGGAGCCCCGGGGCGCCGTGGTGGCAGCGCCCTGGTCGTCGACGACGATGGTCACCGGCATGCCCTGGCGCAGGCCGGCATCCGCATCTTCAATGACGATGCGCAGCCGATACACCAGATCCGTGCGCAGGTCGGTGGTCTCGACCGTCTTGGGCGTGAATTCGGCGCGCGGCGAGATGAAGCCGACCTGGCCCTGGTAGACCTTGCCGGACGAGTCGGTGTGTACGCGCACCCGGGTGCCGGGCGCGATGCGGCCGAGCTGGGGTTCGCCCACGTAGGCGCGCACGTAGACCGGCTTGTCCAGGCTCAGGTTGTAGACCGTGCTCTGGCTCGCCACCATGCTGCCGGGCTCGCGCACGCGCGAAATCACGGTGCCGTCGCTGGGCGCCAGCAGTTCGGTGTCGGCCAGGGCCGTCGCGGCCTGGTCGCGCGCGGCCTCGGCTGCCGCCAGGCGCGCCTCGCCGGCGGCGATGTCCTCGCGCCGGTAGCCTTCCAGCGCCTGTGACAGCGCCGCCTGGCGTGCCTTCACGCCGGCGGCGGCCTGCTCGTGCGCGGCCCGGGCGGCGTCGACCAGGCGCTGGCTGCTGGCGCCCGATTCGAGCAGCTCGCTCTGGCGTCGGAAGTTGCGCTCGGCGTCGCGCGCTGCGGCCTGGGCCTGGCGCAGGGCCTCGCGCGCCTGGGCCACTTCCTGCGGACGCAGGCCGCGGCGCAGCTTGTCCAGGTCGGCCTGGGCCACGCGCACCGAGGCTTCGGCCGCCGCCAGGGCCTCCTGGAAAGGCTGCGGGTCGAGCAGGGCCAGGCGGGTGCCGGCGGCCACTGCGTCGCCTTCGTCCGCGGCCATCTGCAGCACGCGGCCCGGTTGCCGGAAGGCCAGCTGCACCTCCCGGATGTCGACGTTGCCGTAGAGCCGCAACGACTGTTCGGGCTCCTGGCCGCGCATCAGCCAGAACGCCAGTGCACCGCCGAGAGCGAGCATGGCGACGGCGATTGCAAGCAAGCGGGTTTTCCTGGCGGGGGGATTTGGAGTGGTCATGGGTGAGGTTCGGCTGGATGGAAAGAATGTTCAGTGTCCGGGTTCGGGCTGCGCGTCCGTCGCTGATCGGCGCCAGGCCAGCGCCGCCAGGCCCGCCCACACCAGGGTGCGCAGCGTCATCGCGACCAGGGTTCGTTGCTCCCACGCGCCACCGCTGGCCACGTGCACGCCGAAAGCCAGGAACACGAGCGCGGTGGCCGCCGCGATGGCAATCGCCAGCCAGACGGCCCAGCGCCTGCGCAGCCACAAGCCGACGCCCGCGATGACGTAGGCGAACCCGGCCAGGAAGTTGAACCAGAGCACGAAAGGCACGTAGTGGCCGGCGGCCTGGCGCGCTGGGCCATCGACAAACAGGACGGAGCCACCCTCGCGCAGCGTGAGCAGGCCGAATCCGATGGCGAACAGGGAAATCAGCGCGTCCCCGATGTTGCGGTGCGCACGAGGGGTCATCTTCACGGCCTTTGCCTGATCGGCGTTCTGGGGGGGTTCCGGGTCTTCGCTGGTTCGCCGTCCCGGCCGCCACTGCGTGACGGTCGGGTGGAGGCGGCTTCACCGGACCCGCCTGATGCCATGGCAATAGACCTCGAACACGCCCGGCGCGGCGCGCCGGATCTGCCCGACCTTGCCGGCGATCAGCGACTGCATCACGAGGCCCTGGATCATTCCGATGAACAGCACGGCGGCGTCGTCGACGTCGAGATCCGGGTCCAGTTCGCCGGCGGCCTTGCCGTCTTCCAGCAGGCGGCGCAGGCGGCCGCCGTATTGCTCGATCAGAGTTTGCGCCATGGTCTTTGCCAGCGTCTTGCCGGAGCGCTGCAGCTCGCCAAACAGCATGCGCGGCACGCCCGGGTGCTTGGCGACGAAGTCGATGTGCGCCAGGAACATGGCCTCCAGCGCTGCCAGCGGCGAGCCCGCGCCCTGGGCCGCCTTGTCGACACGGGTCATCAGGCGCTCGCTGACCCAGGACATGGCTGCTTCCAGGATCGTGTCCTTGGTCGGGAAATGGCGGAACAGGGCGCCCTGCGTCAGGCCCATGCGGTGGGCAATCGCCGTGGTCGTGATTTCCGCGGGGTTCTGCTCTGCTGCGAGCTCGATCACCGCTTCGACGGTCGCTGCGCGACGTTCGTCAGCGGGCAGGTGCTGAGGCCGTTGAACCATTGATTCTTGCTCCGGAAGTAAGTAACCTATTACTATCATATCATGCGCGGAGACGCTTCCGCAAGTGGGGTTTTCAAAGACGACCCGACCGCCTTGATCGGCGCCGGTCGCCGGCGCTCGTTGTGAAATGAAACACCCCCTATGTCGCTGAGCTCCACGTGCTCGCCGCCAGAGGCGGCGGC
>NZ_DAOKZG010000018.1:0-61353 GCF_035325765.1 Ottowia sp. | reverse complement strand
CGCTTCATCCTCGACGTGAACGACGAATTCGGCACCACCATCGTGCTGATCGAGCACGACATGGGCGTGGTCATGGACATCAGCGACCGCGTGGTGGTGCTGGACTACGGCAAGAAGATCGGCGATGGCGCGCCCGAGGAGGTGCAGCGCAACCCCGAGGTGATCCGCGCCTACCTGGGCACGGGCGGTTGAGGCAGCGGACGGGCAAGGACCATGGGATTCTTCCTCGAGACACTGATCGGCGGCCTGATGACGGGCGTGCTGTACGCGCTGGTGGCGCTCGGCTTCGTGCTGATCTACAAGGCCTCCAGCGTGTTCAACTTCGCGCAGGGCATCATGGTGCTGTTCGCGGCGCTGGCGATGGCGCGCTTTTCGGAGTGGATCCCGGGCTGGCTGGGGCTGGACAACAAGATCGTGGTCAACGTGCTGGCCTTTGCCGGCGCCGCGGTGCTGATGTTCGTGCTGGCCTGGCTGGTCGAGCGCCTGGCGCTGCGCCACCTCGTGAACCAGCCCGAGGCGACCCTGCTGATGGTCACCATCGGCATCGGCTTCTTCCTCGAGGGCTTCGGCCAGTCGGTGTTCGGCAGCAACGTCTACAACATCGACATCGGCATGCCCAAGGACCCGATCTTCCTGCTCCAGGGCGTGTTCGAGGGCGGCCTGCTGGTCGATTCCCAGGAGTTGGCGGCTGCCGTGATCGCGGCCCTGCTGGTGACGGCGCTGGTGCTGTTCTTCCAGAAGACCAAGACCGGCCGCGCGCTGCGCGCCGTGGCCGACGACCACCAGGCGGCGCAGTCGGTCGGCATCCCGCTGTCGCGCATGTGGGTCATCGTCTGGTTCGTCGCCGGCCTGGCGGCGCTGGTGGCCGGCATGGTCTGGGGCAGCAAGCTGGGCGTGCAGTTCTCGATCTCGACACTGGCGCTGCGCGCGCTGCCGGTGGTGATCCTGGGCGGCCTGACCTCGGTGCCGGGCGCCATCGTCGCCGGCCTGATCGTCGGCGCCGGCGAGAAGCTGTCCGAGGTCTACATCGGCCCCTTCGTCGGCGGCGGCATCGAGGTGTGGTTCGCCTACGTGCTGGCCCTGGTGGTGCTGCTGGTGCGGCCGCAGGGGCTGTTTGGCGAGAAGATCATTGACCGGGTGTGAAAGGAGCTGCTCCCCATGTCGCTTCGCTCCTCCCCCAAGAGGGCCGCACCCGTGGCTGGCCTGTTGCGCGGCCGTCGGAGTGCGGTCGCTCGGCCCGTCGCGCATGACGTGCGGCGCAATGGCTGACTGAGAAGACCATGTTTTATCGCGAAAACGGCCAGTTCAAGACCAGCTACCGGGCGGACCAGCAGATCTTCCCGATCCTGCAGGACCGGGTGGCGATCGGGGCGCTGCTCGTCGTGGCCTTCCTCGTGGTGCCCTTCTTCGCCAGCAACTACATGTTCTCGGCGATCCTGATCCCGGTCGTGATCCTGTCGCTGGCGGCGCTTGGCACCAACATCCTGATCGGCTACTGCGGGCAGATCTCGCTGGGCTCCGGCGCCTTCATGGCGGTGGGCGCCTACGGCGCCTACAACCTGATCATGCGCGTGCCGGGCACGCCGCTGATCGTCGCGCTGCTGATGGGCGGCGTCTTCGCGGCGCTGTTCGGCGTGGTGTTCGGCCTGCCGAGCCTGCGCGTCAAGGGCCTGTACCTGGCCGTCACGACGCTGGCGGCGCAGTTCTTCGCCGACTGGATGTTCTACCGCGTCAAGTGGCTCACCATGGACAGCCCGTCCATCTCGGTGACCGCGCCCGACCTGAGCTTCTTCGGCCTGTCGCTGGAGAGCTATGCGGCGAAGTACCTGTTCTGCCTGTTGCTGCTGGCCGTGCTGGCGCTGGCCTGCAAGAACCTGGTGCGCAGCGCGATCGGGCGCGAATGGATGGCGATCCGCGACATGGACGTGGCCGCCGCGGTGATCGGCATCCGCCCCGTCTACGCCAAGCTGACGGCGTTCGCCGTCAGCAGCTTCATCATCGGCATCGCCGGCGCGCTCTGGGGCTTCTTCTACCTGGGCTCCTGGGAGCCCGCGGCCTTTGGCCTGGAGATGTCGCTGGAGCTGCTGTTCATGATCATCATCGGCGGGCTCGGCTCCATCATGGGCAACTTCATCGGTGCCGCGTTCATGGTCGTGCTGCCGATCCTGATCCGCCGCGGCCTGCCCATGCTCGGCGACCTGGTGGGCCTGCCGCTGGGCACGGCCGCCGCCGCGCACCTGGAGCTGATGCTGTTTGGCGTGCTCATCGTCTGGTTCCTGATCGTGGAGTCGCACGGCCTGGCGCGCCTGTGGTCCACCGGCAAGCAGAAGCTGCGTCTGTGGCCCTTCCCGCATTGAACCTGAAAACGGCAGTTGACCGCTTGCCTTCTTCACGAGAGCCGCATGAACCTTGACTTCCGCTGCTTCGATCACCTCCACCTGTCGGGTGAGCGCGTCCAACTGCCGTTTTTGGGTTGAAAGAATGGAACACCCCCGTGACTCCACTCGCTGCGCGATGTTGCGCCTTCCCCATGAGCATCGCTCGGCCGCCCGAAGATGCGAAGGCCCCCTCGGGGGCAGCGCAGCGTGGGGGCTTGTCAGCGGGGCGCAGCCCGTGGCCAGGGAAACCCCGGCCACGGCTGCCGCTGGCGTGGCCTGCTCCGCGGCCTTCGGGGCTGCCATGGGCGGCTCAATGACTGAACTGTTTTTTTACCTGGCCCACTGACTTCAATTTTACCTGGCCCACTGACTTCAAAGGAGATGACCATGAAGCGATTGACTACCCTGCTGACCGCGACTGCCGTGGCAGCGGCCATGACGATGGCGCCTGTCTCGGCCATGGCCCAGGCCGAGCAGTACGCGCCCGTGCTTTCGTACCGCACCGGGCCCTACGCGCCCAACGGCATTCCGGTGGCCAACGGTACCGTGGACTACCTCAAGCTGGTCAATGCCAAGGGCGGCATCAACGGTGTCAAGTTCCGCATCGAGGAGTGCGAGTTCGCCTACGACACCACCAAGGGCATCGAGTGCTACGAGCGCATGAAGGGCCAGCACGGCGGGGCCGCGATCGTGCAGTCGATCTCCACCGGCGTGACCAACGCCCTGCTCAAGAAGGCACCCGAGGACAAGATCTCGCTGATCATCGCCGGCTACGGCACGCCGGCGGCGGCCGACGGACGGGTCTTCAAGTGGGTGTTCCCCATGATCCCGAACTACTTCGTCGCAGCCGACGTGATGATGCAGGCCATCGGCGACAAGGCCGGCGGCCTGGACAAGCTCAAGGGCAAGAAGATCGACTACGTCTACATGGACGCGCCGTTCGGTCACGAGTTCATGCCGGTGTTCGACGCCTATGCCGCCAAGTACGGCTTCACCCTCGGCAAGCTGCCGGTCACCGCGCCTGGGCTGGACCAGAAGTCCACCTGGCTGCAGGTGCGTCGTGACCAGCCCGACTACGTGCTCTACGTCGGCTACGGCGTGATGAACCCGACGGCGCTGAAGGAGGCGCAGTCGGTGGGCTACCCGCGCGAGAAGATGTATGCCTTCTGGTGGGCGGGCTCGGAGTCCGACGTCAAGGGTGTGGAGGAAGCCGCCAAGGGCTACAACGCCGCCGCCCTGCAGGCCAGCGCCAACCGCGACGCCAAGGTCATCAAGGACGTGCAGGAGACGCTCTACGCCAAGGGCCAGGGCACGGCGGAAGACCCCAAGACGGTGGGTGACGTGCTCTACGTGCGCGGCCTGATCACCGGCATGCTCACGGCCGAGACGGTGCGCATCGCGCAGGAGAAGTTCGGCAAGGGCAAGCCCATCACGGGCGAGCAGGCCCAGTGGGCGCTCGAACACTTCGAGCTGACGCCCCAGCGCATCGAGGAGCTGGGCTTCACCGGCATCCTGCAACCCCTGAAGACCACCTGCTCGCAGCACATGGGCTCGTACGCCGCGCGCATGTCGGTGTGGGATGGCAAGGAGTGGAAGATCAACAGCGACTGGTACGAGGGCAACCGCGAGATCATCGATCCGCTGATCAAGCAGTTCGCCGACAAGTACGCGGCCGACAACAAGATCGAACCGCGCCAGTGCGCCGACTGATCGCGCGACGCCGTTCACGCTGCGCGACACCTGGGCAGGCCTGGCCTGCCCGGGCGGCCGCGCGGTTTGAACCCGGAACCGCGATCGACTGCTCGTGAACGTCTCGAGGCCCGCCCTGGATGCTGACTTTCTCGCCCTTGCCGGCGGCCACCTGTCGGGTGAGTGCGCCATGCACCCGCCCGCACCGTGCCGGCCGCGCCATGCGGTGCTGCTCGCCCGAGCGCACAGGAATGCGCGGCGCCCACGCTCTTGCCCGGCACGCCCGTCCCGGCATGGACGGGTGCATCCAGCCGCGGTTTCTTGGTTGAACACGGACCCGACAAGATGAGTGAACAGGCCTCTTCCGCGCTGCTCGAAGTCAACGGCATCGAGGTCATCTACAACCACGTGATCCTGGTGCTCAAGGGCGTCTCGCTCACGGTCCCCCAGGGGGCCATCGTCGCCATCCTGGGCGGGAACGGCGCCGGCAAGACCACGACCTTGCGCGCGATTTCCAATCTGCTCAAGGGCGAGCGCGGCGAAGTCACCAAGGGCAGCATCGAATACCGCGGCGAGCGCGTGCAGGACCTGGGCCCGGCCGAACTCGTCAAGCGTGGCGTGGTGCAGGTGATGGAAGGCAGGCATTGCTTCGCCCACCTGACGATCGAGGAAAACCTGCTCACGGGCGCCTACACGCGGCGCGACAAGGGCGAGATCGCCGCCAACCTGGAGCGCGTCTACAACTACTTCCCGCGCCTGAAGGAGCGGCGCAGGAGCCAGGCCGCCTACACCTCGGGCGGCGAGCAGCAGATGTGCGCGATCGGTCGCGCGCTGATGAGCAACCCCAGGGTGGTGCTGCTGGACGAGCCGTCGATGGGGCTGGCGCCGCAGCTGGTGGAGGAGGTCTTCAACATCGTGCAGAGCCTGAACGCCAATGAGCGCACGACCTTCCTGCTGGCCGAGCAGAACGCCAGCGTGGCGCTCAAGTACGCGGGCTACGGCTACATCCTGGAGAGCGGTCGCGTCGTCATGGATGGCAGTGCCGAGGTGCTGGCGGGCAACCAGGACGTGCGCGAGTTTTACCTGGGCATGGGTGGCGATGGGCGCAAGAGCTTTCGCGATGTCAAGAGCTACAAGCGGCGCAAGCGTTGGCTGGCGTAGGGATGACGCTCCCCCTGTGTCGCTGCGCTCCTTCCCCCGGAGGGGGACGCACCCAGTGGCCAGGGAGACCCCGGCCACGGGTGCCCACGCATGGCCTGCTCCGCGGCCTTTGGGCCTTCTCTCAGTGGGGGAGGTCGGATGGATTGGTCTGCCGCGCTGGGTTTATTGCGCCCTCTCCCAGGGGGAGGGAGGGACGGGGTGAGGGCCTCCCTGCATTACGCTGCGGTGCCGCCCGCCGAGCGATTCCCACGCGACAGTGGCTGGCTTCGCTTCATGAATCGCACCCGACAACAACCTGAATCACTGGAGTCGCTGCATGCGCGAATTCTTCGATGATCTTGAAACGCGCGCGCCGGCCGAGCGCGAGGCGTCGCTGATGGCGGCGCTGCCGCGCCAGATCGCGCATGCGCAGGCGCGCAGCGCGGCGATGGCCGAGATCCTGGCCGGGGTGGATGCGGCAGCCGTCACCTCGCGTGCCGCGCTGGCTCGCCTGCCGGTGACGCGCAAGAGCGAGCTGCTGGCGCGCCAGCAGGCCAGCCGAGCCGCCGGGCGCGATGCCTTTGGCGGCTTTGCCGCCGTGGGCTGGGGCGCGGCGATGCGGCGCGTCTACGCCAGCCCGGGACCGATCTACGAACCCGAGGGCACGGCCACCGACTACTGGCGCACCGCGCGCGCGCTCTACGCGGCCGGCTTTCGCGCCGGTGACCTGGCGCACAACGCCTTCAGCTACCACATGACGCCCGGCGCCTTCATCGTCGAGTCGGGAGCTCTGGCGCTTGGTTGCACCGTGTTCCCGGCGGGCACCGGCCAGACCGAGCAGCAACTGCAGGCCATCACCGAACTGCGGCCCAACGCCTACATCGGCACGCCCAGCTTCCTGCGCATCCTGCTGGAGAAGGCCGAGGAGGGGGGCGTCGACCTGCGCTGCCTGAGCAAGGGCATGGTCAGCGCCGAGCCGTTCCCGCCCAGCTTGCGCGACTGGTTTGCCGAACGCGGCATCACCGCCTACCAGAGCTATGCCACCGCCGACATCGGCCTGATCGCCTACGAAACGCTGGCACGCGAGGGTCTGGTGCTGGACGAGGGCGTGATCGTCGAGATCGTGCGTCCCGGCACGGGCGATCCGGTGGGCGAGGGCGAAGTGGGCGAACTGGTGGTCACGGTGCTGAACCCGGACTACCCCCTGATCCGCTTCGGCACCGGCGACCTGTCGGCGGTGCTGCCCGGCGCGTGCCCGACCGGGCGCACGAATGTCCGCATCCGGGGCTGGATGGGGCGCGCCGACCAGACCACCAAGGTGCGTGGCCTGTTCGTGCATCCGGGGCAGGTGGCCGAGGTGGTCAAGCGCTTCCCCGAGGTGAGCAGGGCGCGCCTGGTGGTGAGTGGCGAGATGGCACGCGACGAGATGACGCTGCGGGTCGAATGCCCCGGCGCCGAGGGCCTGGCGGCGCGCATTGCCGAGGCCGTGCGCGATGTCACCAAGCTGCGCTGCGAGGTCGAGCTGGTGGCGCCGGGCAGCCTGCCCAACGACGGCAAGGTGATCGAGGACGCGCGCAGCTACCGGTGAGGCGGCGGTGCGTGCGCCCACCCGCTGAACCGACACCCGTGCGCCCGCGCCTGCGCCTGGTTGATTCGATCACGGAGCTCGTGCCGGGCCAGGATGCCGGCTGCATTGCCGTGAGTGGCTCGCATGGCGGCATCAGCTCGGCGCAGTACGCCTGGGCCGCGCGGCCGCTGCTGGCGGTGTTCAACGATGCGGGAGTCGGCAAGGACCGGGCCGGCCTGGCGGCGCTGGAGTTCCTGCAGGGCCATGGCATCGCCGCCTGTACCGTCGCGCACGACAGCGCGCGCATCGGCGAGGCGCGCAGCACGCTCGAAGAGGGGCGGATCAGCCATGTGAATGCGCTGGCGCTGGCCCTCGGCGCGGCGCCGGGGCAGTCCTGCCGGGCGCTGCTCGATGCGCTGCGGGGCGGCACCGGCGACGCCGCCGGCAATTGAGGCCGCGCCTCGGCACGGCGCGTCGCCATGTGCGCCTGCGTCAACCGGCCGCGGTGCGCGGCCGCCCGCCCGAGCGCCGCTCCCTCGAACGACGCATGAACTTGCCGCACCCCGCAGGCCAGGGGGTGCAGGCCTGGCCGGAGCCAGCCGAGGCCATCGGTCGGCCGGCCCGGATCAGACTCCCCAGACCACGTCCTTGCCGGCGGCGCTGCTGCGCTCCAGCAGCTCGATGAACGGGGCGGCGCGGCGCCGCAGGGTCACCGGGTCTTCGTGATCGGCCGGGTCCTGGCTGGGATCCTGGTCTGCCTGGCCGTGTTGCTCGGGGTGGGCCTCGCGGCGCTGGATTTCCGCGCGCAGCGCCGCGATCGCGGGGCCGCATTGTTCGACCGTGATGATGCCGGTCGGCCCGGCGCTCTTGCCGATGATTTTCAGCAGCTCCTCGGCATTGGGCTGCAACATGACGACGTCGCCGGTCGCCTGGGACTTGAACTTGTAGAGCATGGTCAGAACCTCCGAGTGCCAGCGTATCAGGAGCGTACGGGGCGATTGTCACCGATCAGGGTAATTCCCTAGAAGTTCCAAGCGCCCGGTGCTTGACAGCAATTCATTGAAGATTAAACTATTCATGTCTAAACACAAACGCACCGGAGACTCAGCATGAAAATCGTCTGCATTGGCGGCGGTCCGGCCGGCCTGTATTTCGCCCTGCTCATGAAGCGTGAGAACCCCGCGCATGACATCACCGTGGTCGAGCGCAACCGCCCGTACGACACGTTCGGCTGGGGCGTGGTGTTTTCCGACGCCACCATGGAGAACATGCGCGTGTGGGACAGGCAGTCCGCCGACGAGATCCAGCAGGCGTTCAACCACTGGGATGACATCGAGATGCTGTTCAAGGGCGAGGTGGTGCGCTCGGGCGGTCACGGCTTCGTCGGCATCGGCCGCAAGCTGCTGCTCAACATCCTGCAGGCGCGTTGCGAGCAGATCGGCATCAAGCTGGTGTTCGAGCGCGACGTCGACTCGGACGCCGAGTTCCGCGACGCCGACCTGATCATTGCCAGCGACGGCATCAACTCGAAGATCCGCACGCTGCACGAGGACCAGTTCAAGCCGACCCTGATCCGGCGCCCCAATCGCTTCATCTGGCTGGGCACGAACAAGCTGTACGACGCCTTCACCTTCATCTTCGAGAAGACCGAGCACGGCTGGTTCCAGGCCCACATCTACAAGTTCGACGAGAACACCTCGACCTTCATCGTCGAGTGCCCGGAGTACGTCTGGCTGGCGCATGGCCTCGACCAGGCGACGCAGGAAGAGTCGATTGCGTTCTGCGAGAAGCTGTTCGCCAGCAATCTGCAGGGCGAGAAGCTGATGAGCAATGCCCGCCACCAGCGCGGCTCGGCGTCCTGGATCAACTTCACCGACGTCGAGTGCGACCAGTGGTGGTTCAGGAACGAGAACGGCTCCTACGTGGTGCTCATGGGCGATGCCGTGCACACGGCGCACTTCGCCATCGGCTCGGGCACCAAGCTGGCGCTGGAGGACGCGATGGAGCTCACCAGCGAGTTCATCCGCCACGGCGACCGGCCGGAGCAGATCGAACAGGTGCTGACCAACTACCAGGAAGAGCGCAAGGTCGGCGCGCTGCGCGTCAAGAACGCGGCGCGCAACGCGATGGAATGGTTCGAGGTGTGCGGCCAGCGCTACCTCGACCACCTGGAAGCGCCGCAACTGATGTATTCGCTGCTCACGCGCAGCCAGCGCATCAGCCACGAGAACCTGCGCCTGCGCGACCGCAAGTGGCTGGAAGGCTACGAGCGCTGGTTCGCCCGGCGCGATGGCCTGGATGAGCCGGACAACGCAACGCCGCCGCCGCCGATGTTCACGCCGCTGATGGTGCGTGGCGTGACGCTGAAGAACCGCGTCATGGTCTCGCCGATGGCACAGTACTCGTGCGAGGATGGCGTGCCGGGCGAGTATCACCTGGTGCACCTCGGAGCCCGCGCCATGGGCGGCGCCGCGATGGTGATGGCCGAGATGACCTGCATCACGCCGGAAGGCCGCATCACCCCCGGTTGTCCCGGGATCTACAACGCCGAGCAGAAGGCCGCCTGGAAGCGCATCGCCGACTGGATCCACGCCCATTCGGACGCCCGGTTCGCGATGCAGATCGGCCACGCCGGCCCCAAGGCCTCGACGCGCCGGGCCTGGGACGGCACCGACCTGCCGCTGGAAGACGCAGCGGCCAACTGGCCGATCGTCTCGGCCTCGCCGATTCCCTACATCCCCGGGGTCAGCCAGACGCCCAAGGAACTCGATCACGCCGAAATGGAGGTGATCAAGCAGCAGTTCGTGCAGGCCGCGCGCGACGCGCACGAGATCGGCGCCGACTGGCTCGAGCTGCACTGCGCGCACGGCTACCTGCTGTCGGCCTACATCTCGCCGCTCACCAACCAGCGCCGTGACGAATACGGCGGCAGCCTGGAGAACCGACTGCGCTACCCGATCGAGGTGTTTCGCGCCATGCGCGCCGCCTGGCCCGAGGACAAGCCGATGTCGGTGCGCATCTCGGCCACCGACTGGGTGGAGGGCGGCATCACCGGCGATGACGCGGTCGAGATCGCCAAGGCCTTCAAGGCCGCCGGCGCCGACCTGATCGACTGCTCTACCGGCCAGGTGAGCAAGAAGGAAAAGCAGGTGTTCGGCCGCATGTGGCAGACGCCCTACGCGGACCGCATCCGCCAGGAGGCGGGCATCGCCACCATCGCCGTCGGTGCCATCACCGAGGCGGACCACGTCAACAGCATCATCGCCGCCGGCCGCGCCGACCTGTGCGCCATTGCACGTCCGCACCTGGCGAATCCGGCCTGGACGCTGACCGAGGCGGCGAAGATCGGCTACACGGACGTGCAGTGGCCCCGGCCCTACTTCCTGGGCAAGCGCCCCTACGAGGCAGGCTTCGCGCGCCAGCGCGCCACGGCCGAGCAGACCGTGGCCATCCCGAAGCCGGTGGTTGCCTGAGCGGGGCGATGGCGGCCATGACGGATCCAGCCTGGGCGCAGCGCCATGCGCTGGTCACCGGCGGCGGGCGCGGCATCGGCCGCGCCGTGACGCAGGCCTTGCTGGGCACCGGCGCCCGCGTCACGGTGCTGGGGCGCAGTGCGCTGGACGGGCCGGGGCTGGCCGCGCTGGCCGGCAGCGACGCCGGCGCCGCCCGACTGCATGCGGTGGCGGCCGACGTGGCAGACGCCGAAGCGCTGGCGCGCGCCTTCGCGGTGGCGCGCCAGCGCTTCGGCAGCATCGACACCCTGGTCAACAACGCCGGCCAGGCCAGCAGCGCGCCGGTGCTCAAGACCGACGCGGCGCTGTGGCAGCGCATGCTGGCCATCAACCTGACGGGTACCTGGCTGTGTACCCAGCAGGCCCTGCCCGACATGCTGGCCGCCGGCTGGGGCCGCATCGTCAACGTGGCCAGCACGGCGGCCCAGCGCGGCTACGCCTACGTGAGTGCCTACTGCGCGGCCAAGCATGGCGTGCTGGGGCTGACGCGTTCGCTCGCGCTCGAGCTGGCGACCAGGGGGGTGACGGTGAACGCCGTCTGCCCCGGCTACACCGAGACCGACCTGCTGGCGGGCAGTGTTGCCGATATCATCGCCAAGACCGGCCGCACCGAGGCCCAGGCGCGCGCGGAGCTCGCGGCCGGCAATCCGCAGCGGCGCCTGATCCAGCCGGCCGAAGTGGCGAGCGCCGTGCTGTGGCTGTGCCAGCCAGGCAGTGCGTCGATCACCGGCCAGGCGATTTCCGTCAGTGGCGGGGAGGTGATGTAAGTTGCAAACCCTGGATCTGGAAGCGCGTGCGCACGCGGAACACCCCGATGAGTTGCGCCTGTGGCTGCGCCTGCTGGCCTGCACCCAGCTCATCGAGCGCGACTTGCGCACGCACCTGCGCGCGGAGTTCGACACGACCCTGCCGCGCTTCGACCTCATGGCCCAGCTCGAGCGCGCGCCCGAGGGCCTGCGCATGAACGAGCTGTCGCGCCGCATGATGGTGACCGGCGGCAACGTGACCGGCATCACCGACCAGCTCGAGCGCGAAGGCCTGGTCGAACGCGTGGTGCTGGAGAGCGATCGGCGGGCCTTCCTGGTGCGGCTGACGCCCAAGGGGCGCAAGCTGTTCCGGTCCATGGCCGAAGCCCACGAGGCCTGGGTCGTCGACGCCTTCGGAGGACTGGCGCCGACCGAGATCGCCGCCTTGTACCAGTTGCTGGGCAAGGTCAAGCAACATTACCTGGAGATGACGTGAAGCACTACGTTCCCGACAGCAACCCGATGCGTTCGCAGTATGGTGCGCGCGCGGCCTATGCGCCCCGCCACTTCGCCTGGCAGTGCGACGCCGAGGGCGTGGCCACGATCACGCTGAACCGCCCGGAGCGCAAGAATCCGCTGACCTTCGACAGCTACGCGGAGCTGCGCGACCTGTTCCACGGCCTGCGCTACGCCACCGACGTCAAGGTGGTGGTGGTGACCGGAGCGGGAGGCAATTTCTGCTCGGGCGGCGACGTGCACGAGATCATCGGCCCGCTGACGAAGATGAGCATGCCCGAGCTGCTGGAGTTCACGCGCATGACGGGCGACCTGGTGAAGGCCATGCGGGGCTGCCCGCAGCCGATCGTCGGCGCCATCGATGGCGTGTGCGCCGGCGCCGGCGCCATGATGGCGCTGGCCTGCGACCTGCGCTACGGCACGGCCGCCACCCAGACCGCCTTCCTGTTCACGCGCGTCGGCCTGGCCGGTGCCGACATGGGTGCCTGCGCGCTGCTGCCACGCATGATCGGCCAGGGTCGCGCCAGCGAACTGCTGTTCACCGGGCGCGCCATGAACGCCCAGGAAGGCCTGGTCTGGGGTTTTTTCAACGCGTTGCACGACAGCAGCGAGTTGCTCGCCAGGGCGCAGGATGTGGCGCGCAAGCTGGCGGCCGGGCCGACCTTCGCGCACGGCATGACCAAGACCATGCTGGGCCAGGAATGGTCGATGACCATCGAGCAGGCGATCGAGGCCGAGGCGCAGGCGCAGGCCATCTGCATGCAGACGCAGGACTTCCGCCGCGCCTACGAGGCCTTTGCCGCCAGGCAGAAGCCGGTGTTCGGCGGGGATTGAAGACCAACAGCTAGGACGCAGGGGGCGCAAAAGAGAATTTCAGGTTTCTTCTGCGTCCTGTGCGAATCCTCAGCGCCCTCTGCGTACGGTATCTTGAATCCGAGTCCAACCCATGATCCCCAGCACCGCCCATCTGAACCTGCCGTTCTTTGACGCCGCGCACCGCGACATCGCCGCCCGCCTGCCGGCCTGGATCGCCGCGCAGCAGGTGGATGAAAGCGACGACCGCGCCGCCTGCCGCGACTGGGTGCGGCGCCTGGGCGCGGGCGGCTGGCTGCGCTATTGCGTGCCGGGCGACAGCGGCGGCGCGCTGGCGCAGCTGGACTCGCGCGCGCTGGTGCTGCTGCGCGAGACGCTGGCGTTCCATTCGCCGCTGGCCGACTTCGCCTTCGCCATGCAGGGCCTGGGCAGCGGCGCGATCTCGCTGGCCGGCAGCGCGGCGCAGCGCCAGGCCTATCTGCCGCAGGTGGCGCGCGGCGACCGGATCGCGGCCTTCGCGCTGTCGGAGCCGGACGCCGGCTCGGACGTGGCCGCCTTGCAGCTGCAGGCGACGGCGGTGCCGGCGGATGGCTCCTGGCGGCTCGACGGCAGCAAGACCTGGATCAGCAACGGCGGCATTGCCGACTTCTACTGCGTGTTCGCCAAGACCGATCCGCAGGGCGGCAGCCGTGGCATCAGCGCCTTCATCGTCGATGCCGACGCACCCGGGCTGGACGCCAGCCAGCACATCCCGCTGCTGGCGCCGCATCCGCTGGCCACGCTGGTGTTCGACCAGTGCCGGGTCGATGGCGGCCAGTTGCTGGGCACGCCGGGCGGCGGCTTCAAGCTGGCCATGCAGACCCTCGACATCTTCCGGGCCAGCGTGGCCGGGGCGGCGCTGGGCATGGCGCGCCGTGCGCTGGCCGAGGCCATCGCCCACGCCAGGAAGCGCCGCATGTTCGGGCAGACCCTGGCCGACTTCCAGCTCACCCAGGCGAAGCTGGGCGAGATGGCGGCCCTGGTCGACGCCGGCGCCCTGCTCACCTACCGCGCCGCCTGGATGCGCGATACCGACCAGGGCGATCGTCCGCAGCGCACCGTGGCCGCCGCCATGGCCAAGATGACGGCGACCGAGAACGCCCAGCGCGTGATCGACATGGGGCTGCAGATGCACGGCGGCCTGGGCGTGATGGTGGGCAGCAAGGTCGAATCGCTGTACCGCGACATCCGCGCGCTGCGCATCTACGAGGGTGCGACCGAGGTGCAGCAACTCATCATCGGCAAGAGCGTTTTGCAGGAGACATCGACATGAGCATTTCATCCGCACAAACCGATCGCTATGTGCACGACCGCCTGCCGCCGCGCGAGCAGTGGCCCGAGTTCCGCTACGACCTGCCCGAGTTGCAGATTCCGGACCAGGCCAATGTCGTGACCACGCTGTTCGACGCCGCGCGCGCCAACGGCTGGGGCAACAACCTGCTGCTGCGCTCACCCGGCGAGACCTACACCTACGCCGAGGCCGAGGCGCAGGTGAACCGCATGGCCGAGATGCTGATCAAGGACTTCAAGCTGGAGCCCGGCAACCGCGTGCTGCTGCGCGGCGGCAATTCGATCGGCATGGCGCTGGCCTGGCTGGCCACGGTGAAGGCCGGCCTGATCGTGGTGCCGACCATGCCGCTGCTGCGCGCGGTCGAACTGAGCAAGGTGATCGACAAGGCCCGGCCGGCGCTGGCGCTGTGCGAGGTCGGCCTGCTCAAGGAGATGGTGCTGGCGGCGGCGGATGCGAAGGACAAGCTGCCGGTGGTCGCATTCGGCGATCCGAAGCGCGAGGACGGCGTCGAGCAGCGTGCCGCGCGCCGCTCGCCCGATTACGCGGGCTGCGCCACGGCCGCGGATGACATCGCCCTGCTGGCCTTCACCAGCGGCACCACCGGCGTGCCCAAGGCAGTCATCACCACGCACCGCGACATCCTGGCGGCATGCAATGCCTGGCCGCGTCACGTGCTCAAGGCCACGCCCAGCGACGTCGTGGCCGGCTCGCCGCCGCTGGCCTTCACCTTCGGCACCGGGGGCCTGCTGATCTATCCGATGTGGGCCGGCGCTTCGGTGTATTACCCCGACGTCCGCTTCAATCCCGAGACCATGGTGCGCAAGATGCGCGACAACGGCATCACCATCTGCTACACGGCGCCGACCTTCTATCGCCAGATGGCGCCCTACGTCAAGGCACTGGGCATCCCCAGCCTGCGCATCTGCGTGAGCGCCGGCGAAGCGCTGCCGGACGCCACGCGCCAGCTCTGGAAGGAGGCCACCGGCATCGAGATGCTGGACGGCATCGGCGGCACGGAGATGTGGCACATCTACATCTCCGCAGCGGGCAAGGATGTGCGGCCGGGCTCGATCGGCAAGGTCGTGCCCGGCTATCAGGCGCGCGTGGTGGATGGCAACGACAACGAAGTACCCCGCGGCACCGTGGGGCGCCTGGCCGTGATCGGTCCGACGGGCTGCCGCTACATGGACGATGCGCGCCAGACCCACTACGTGTCCAGCGGCTGGAATCACCCGGGCGATTCGTTCATCCAGGACGAGGACGGCTACTTCCACTACCAGGCGCGCGACGACGACATGATCGTCACGGCCGGCTACAACGTCGGGGGTCCCGAGGTCGAGGACTGCCTGCTCACGCATCCGGCGGTGGCGGAGTGCGGGGTGGTGGGCAAGCCCGACGCCGTGCGCGGCATGATCATCAAGGCCTTCATCGTGCTGCGCGCCGGCAACCCCAGCAACGAGGCCATGGCCGAGCAGCTGCAGGACTACGTGAAGAAAAGCATCGCGCCCTACAAGTATCCGCGCGAGATCGAGTTTCTAACCGCGCTGCCGCGCACCGAGACCGGCAAGCTGCAGCGCTTCAAGCTGAGGGAGATGGCATGACGTTCAAGCTGATTCAACCCGAGGGCTGGGCGCCTGCCAAGGGCTACGCCAACGGCATCGCGGCGCGCGGCACGCAGGTCTTCGTCGGTGGGCAGATCGGCTGGAATGCCCAGCAGCAGTTCGAGACCGACGACTTCATCGAGCAGGTGCACCAGACGCTGCGCAACGTCGCCGACGTGCTGCGTGCCGCCGGCGCCGGCCCCGAGCACATGGTGCGCATGACCTGGTACGTGATCGACCGCGTCGAATACAACGCCCGCCTGAAGGAGCTTGGCGGTGTCTACCGCGACGTCATGGGCAAGAACTTCCCGGCCATGACCTGCGTGCAGGTGGCGGCGTTGATGGAGGCGCGCGCCAAGGTCGAGATCGAGGTCACGGCCGTCATCCCCGATTGATTTCCCCCCTTGCCGACCGGAGTTTCCATGTCCACCACCAAGACCCCCTTCAGTTGGGACGATCCCTTCGCCCTGCGCGCGCAGCTCACCGACGACGAGCGCGCCGTGCAGGACGCGGCGCACGCCTACTGCCAGGAAAAGCTGCTGCCGCGCGTGCAGCAGGCCTTTCGCAAGGAGCAGACCGACCCGGCGATCTTTCGCGAGATGGGCGAGCTGGGCCTGCTGGGCCCGACCATCCCCGAGTCGTACGGCGGCGCCGGCCTGGGCTACGTCGCCTACGGCCTGATCGCGCGCGAGGTCGAGCGCGTCGACTCCGGCTACCGCTCGATGATGAGCGTGCAGTCGTCCCTCGTGATGGTGCCGATCCACGAGTTCGGCAACGAGGCGACCAGGAAGAAATACCTGCCCCGGCTCGCCACCGGCGAGTGGATCGGCTGCTTCGGCCTCACGGAGCCGAACCACGGCTCGGACCCCGGCAGCATGGCCACGCGCGCGAAGAAGGTCGATGGCGGCTACCTGCTTTCGGGCAGCAAGATGTGGATCAGCAACAGCCCGATCGCCGACGTCTTTGTCGTCTGGGCCAAGGACGAAGCCGGACAGATCCGCGGCTTCGTGCTGGAAAAGGGCTGGAAGGGCCTTTCCGCCCCCGCCATCCACGGCAAGGTCGGCCTGCGCGCCAGCATCACCGGTGAAATCGTCATGGACGAGGTGTTCTGCCCCGAGGAAAACGCCTTCCCCGAGGTGCGCGGCTTGAAGGGCCCCTTCACCTGCCTGAACAGCGCGCGCTTCGGCATCGCCTGGGGTGCGCTGGGCGCGGCCGAGGACTGCTACGCCCGCGCGCGCCAGTACGTCATGGATCGTCAGCAGTTCGGCAAGCCGCTGGCGGCCAACCAGCTGATCCAGAAGAAGCTGGCCGACATGCTGACCGAAATCACGCTCGGCCTGCAGGGCTGCCTGCGCCTGGGGCGCCTGAAGGACGAGGGCAACCCCGCGGTCGAGCTGACCTCGATCGTCAAGCGCAACAGTTGCGGCAAGGCGCTGGACATCGCCCGCCTGGCGCGCGACATGATGGGGGGCAACGGCATCAGCGACGAGTTCGGCGTGGCCCGCCACCTGGTCAACCTGGAAGTGGTCAACACCTACGAGGGCACGCACGACATCCACGCGCTGATCCTGGGGCGGGCCATCACCGGCATCGCGGCGTTCTGACGCTCCTGGTGTCACCCGCGCCGGCGGCGCCGGCCGTCCCGGCGCCTTGATCACACCGCGACATGCAGCAACTTGACCCTCCCCAGGCTCCGCGTTTCGAGCGCGTCTATTCGATCCGCTTTTCGCACTGCGACCCGGCCGGCATCATCTTTTTCCCGCAGTACCTGGTCCTGTTCAACCACCTGGTCGAGGACTGGTTCACCGAAGGGCTGGGCATCGACTACGCGCGGATGCTGGGCGAGCGGCGCATCGGCCTGCCGATCGTGCGGCTGGAATGCGATTTCCGTGCCATCAGTCGCATGGGCGAGGCCGTGGCCTTCGGCCTGGAGGCCGAGCGCATCGGCGGGCGTTCGCTGACCCTGGCGCTGCAGGCGCGCCGGGGCGCGGAGTTGCGCGTGGCGTCGCGCCAGGTGCTGGTGTTCACCGATCTGCAGGATCACAAGTCGATCGACATTCCCGCCGACGTGCGTGCCGCCCTGGCCCGGGGGGCCTAGGCCGGGCGGCGCATGACTGGCGCGGATTCGTTACAGTGCTCGCCGTGAGCGCCGCCGAATTCAGTGCCCTGCTGTTGCTGTTCGCCGCAGCCACCTTCACGCCGGGGCCCAACACCACGCTGGCGACGGCGCTCGCCGCCAATCGGGGCCTGCGCGGTTCGCTGCACTTCGTCTGCGCGGTGCCGGCTGGCTGGGTCGTGCTGCTGCTGCTGTGCGGCGTCGGCCTGGGCGCGCTGGTGCTGGCGCTGCCAGCCCTGCGCTGGGGCATCCTGGGCGTGGGCGTGGCCTACATGCTGTGGCTCGCGGCGCGGCTGGCGCGCAGCGGCACCTTGGGCCAGGCCGACGCGCGCCAGCTTGACGTCAGCTTCCTCGAGGGCGTGGGCCTGCAGTTCCTGAACGTCAAGGTCTGGCTGCTGGCGCTGACGGCGGTGGCGGGCTGGGTGGTCGGCCATCCGGACTGGCTGGCGCGGCTGGCCTGGACGCTCGCGCTGATGGTGGTGTTCGGCTTTTCCAGCAACTTCACGTATGCGCTGGTGGGCTCGCTGCTGCGCGGCTGGCTGGCGCGCGGCCGCCGCCTGCTCTGGTTCAACCGGCTGATGGCGCTGGCGCTGGTGCTGACGGCGGCCTGGATGGCCTGGAGCGCGCTGGCCATCCCGGCGCCGGAGCTGGCCGGGTGAGCACGCCGGAGGCGGCGCGGCGCCAGCGCCTGGGCTTCTGGCTCGGGGTGCTGGGGGTGACGCTGTTTGCCGTCACCCTGCCGGCCACGCGCATGGCCACCGGCTCCGACAGCGCGCCGCAACTCTCGCCCAGCTTCGTCACGGCCGCGCGCGCGGCGCTGGCCGGCCTGCTGTCGCTGGCCTTCCTGCTGCTGACCCGTTCGCCCTGGCCGCGCCGGTCGCATTGGCGCTGGCTGATGCTGGCGGTGGCCGGCAACCTGACCGGCTTTCCCCTGCTGGTGGCGCTGGCGCTGCGCAGCGTCACCGCCGTGCACGGCGCGGTGATCCTGGCGCTGCTGCCGCTGGCGACGGCCGCCGCCGCGGCGCTGCTGCTGCGCCAGCGCGAGCGGCTGGGCTTCTGGCTCTGCGCGATGCTGGGTTGCGTGCTGGTGGTGCTCTATGCCTGGCTGCGTGCGCGCGCCGAAGGGGCGTTCCACCTCGCACCCGCCGACCTGCTGCTGCTCGGCGCGGTGATTGCCGCGGCCGTTGGCTACGTGGCCGGCGCCCAGGTGACGCCCGAACTGGGCGCCGAGCGGGTGATCTGCTGGATGTGCCTGCTCGGCCTGCCGCTGTCCGTGCCGCTGACCTGGTGGCTGTGGCCGGACGCGGCGGCCCAGGCGCGCGTGCAACTGCCGGCCTGGCTCGGGCTGGCCTACGTCGGCGCGGTCTCGATGTGGTCGGGCATGTTCATCTGGCTGCGCGGGCTGGACTGGGGCGGCGCGCTGCGCGTGAGCCAGGTGCTCCTGCTGCAACCCTTCCTGACCATGTTGTTCGCGGTGCCGCTGCTGGGCGAGCGGCTGGATGCCGTGTCGCTCGGCTTTGCCGCGGCGGTGGTGCTGACGGTGTTCATCGGCCGGCGCCTCACGCTGCCCGCCGCGGCCGCCGTGGCCGACAATGGGCCGGTGCCGGATGCTCGCTGAACTCCCGAGCGCGGACGCTGCGGGTGAACATCGAGGATTCGTCGTGAGTGAAGAAGCAGCAGTGCATGCGGGGCTGGACCACCTGGTGGTCCTGGCGGACACGCTGGAGCAGGGCGCGGCCTGGTGCGAGCGCGTGCTGGGCGTGCCGGCCGGGCCGGGCGGTCGACATGCGCAGTTCGGAACCCACAATCGCCTGCTGGCGATCGGCTCGACGGCGTTTCCGCTGGCCTACCTGGAGATCATCGCGATCGATCCGCAGACCGACCGCGCCGTCATGCGGCCGGGTCCGCGCTGGTTCGACATGGACGACGCGCACCTGCAGGAGCGGGTGCGCACGCAGGGGCCGAGCCTGATCCACTGGGTGGCGCGCGTGCCCGACGCGGCGGCCGTGGCTGCTGCCTGGGCCGACCGAGGCCTGGAGCGTGGTCCCGTGCTGGACGCCAGCCGCATGACCCCGGCCGGCGCGCTGCGCTGGCGCATCACTGTGCGGCCGGACGGCCAGCGGCTGCTGGACGGCTGCCTGCCGACCCTGATCCAGTGGGGCGGCGTGCATCCGTCCCACGACATGTCCGCCAGCGGCGTGACCCTGGCCGCGTTGCGCCTGCAGCATCCCGATGCGGACGTGCTGCAGCAGGCGCTGGCACTGGCCGGCCTGGACCCAGGGCAGGTCGAGGTGGCAGCGCAGTCGCGGCTGCGCGCCGAGCTGATGACGCCGCGCGGGCGCGTGGTGCTGGATTCCCTGCAGCCGGGAGGCGTTGCCGATGAAGGAGACCGACCATGAGTGATGCCGCATTTGCCTTCCCCACGGCCGGCGAGATCGCCGCCGCGGCCGAGGTCGTGTACCGCGAGTTTGCCGCGACGCCGCAGTACCGCTGGGCCCTGCTGAGCGAACGCCTGGGCACCGCGTGCTGGGTCAAGCACGAGAACCATACGCCCGTCGGGGCGTTCAAGATTCGCGGCGGACTGACCTTCTTCGAGGCCCTGGCGCGCCGCGGGGCGCTGCCGGACGCGGTGTTCAGCGCCACGCGCGGCAACCATGGCCAGAGCATCGGCTGGGCGGCACGCGCGCACGGCGTGCGCTGCACCATCGTGGTGCCGCGCGGCAACTCGCCCGAAAAGAACGCCGCCATGCGCGCGCTGGGCGTCGAACTGGTCGAGCACGGCGACGATTTCACCGCCGCCGCCGACCATGCGCAGGCGCTGGCCGCCGCGCGCGGCGGCCTGATGGTGCCGAGCTTTCACCGCGACCTGGTGCTGGGGGTGGCCACCTACTGGTGGGAATTCCTGCGCGCCGTGCCGCGGCTCCAGGTGGCCTACGTGCCGATCGGCCTGGGTTCGGGCGCCTGCGGGCTGCTGGCAGCCAAGGCGGCGCTCGGGCACGCGGTGCGCGTGGTCGGCGTGGTGAGCAGCGGCGCCACCACTTACGCCGACTCGCTGGCCGCCGGCCGCGTCGTCGAGTCGCCAGCCACGACGCAGCTGGCCGACGGCATGGCCGTGCGTCGTGCCCACCCCGACGCGCTGGCGTTGCTGGCGCGCGGCCTGGATCACGTGGTGCAGGTGGGCGACGCCGAGGTGGCCGCCGCCATGCGCGCGCTCTACGTCGACACGCACAACCTGGCCGAGGGTGCCGGCGCCGCGGCGCTGGCCGCAGCCCTGCAGGAGCGCGAGCGGCTCGCTGGGCAGGTGGTCGGCATCGCGCTCACCGGGGCCAACGTCGACGCCACGGTATTCGCCCGCGTGCTGAACGGCGCCTCACGTTGAAGTGAAACCCCCTGTGGCGCGGCGCGCCCTCCCCCTGGAAGGGGGACGCACCCGTGGCCAGGGAGACCCCGGCCACGGGTGCCCCGGCTGGCCTGCTCCGCGGCCGTCGGAGGCGCGTCGCTCCAGGCGTCGCGGATGTGGTGCATGGCGCCTTGAGAAACCGGTGCTCTCAACACGATGACCGGTGACGTCGGCTGGTGCCGGCATGACGGAATGGCTGGTTGGTCATTGAACCCAAAAACGGCAGTTGGACGCGCTCGCCCAACAGCTGCAGGTGGTCGAAGCAGCGGAAGTCAAGGTTGATGCGGCTCTCGTGAAGAAGGCAAGCGGTCAACTGCCGTTTTCAGGTTGAACCTGGAAGCCGCAGCGGACCGCTTGCGGACATCTCGAAACCCGCGTGGATATTGACTTCCTCGCCTTCGCTGGCGTTCACCTGTCGGGTGAGCGCGCCATGTACCCGCCAGCACCGCGCTGCAGCCAGAGGTCGCACCCGTTCGCGCTGTCCGAAGGCGCGCAGGCGCCCTTGCGGCGGCAGCACTCACCCTTGCCTGGCGCGCCCATCACGGCACTGACGGGCGCATCCAACTGCGGTTTCCGGGTTGAAGCGCAGCGAAGTCATTTCGTCATTCTGCAAGCGATCTCGTATTACGTCTGGCCCACCGTCGCCTGGTCGCGCTCGATCAGCGTGTGCAGCGTCTGCAGCAGGGCGTCCGGCTGCACCGGCTTGAACATCACCGCCAGGCCGCTGGCGAAGGCGGCGCGCACGCGCGCCGGGTCGGTGTCGCCGGTGACCAGGATGGTCGGCACGTGCCGGCCCGCGAGGTCGCGCAGCTCGGCCGTGGCCGCGATGCCGTCCTGGGCGTCGGCCAGGCGGAAGTCGACGATGAAGGCGTCGAAGCCGTCGGCCCGCTCCTGCACGCGTGCGCGCGCCTGCTCGAGCGATTGCGTGATCGCGATGTGCGCGCAATGCGGCGCCAGCCACAGGCGGATCGCCTCGCCCACCGCCGGCTCGTCGTCCAGCAGCAGCACGCGCAGCGCGTGCCCGTCCGGCGTGGCCGCGGCACGCGCTTCCGCCATCGGTTCCAGCGCCACTTCAGGGATGGTCGGGAGCGACGCGTCCAGCGGCAGGTCGAGCCAGAACACGCTGCCGCGCGCCGGCACCGAACGCACGCCGATGCGTGCGCCCAGCAACTGGCCCAGCCGCTTGACGATCGCCAGGCCGATGCCCAGGCCACGGGCCACGTCGCGCTGCGGATTGCCGACCTGGTAGAACTCGTCGAAGATGCTGTCCAGGTGCTCAGCCGGGATGCCGCGGCCCTGGTCCCATACCGCCAGGCGCAGCCAGCCGCCGCGCAGGCGCGCGCTGACCAGGAGGGCGCGGCCCGCCGCCGAATGCTTGATCGCGTTGTCGACGAAGTTCGACAGCACGCGCAGCACCAGGTCGGGGTCGGTGACGATCACCAGCGGTCCGGTGTGAAAGCGCAGCGCCAGGCCGGCGTCGGCGGCGCGCGGCTCGAACTGCTGCGCCAGCGCCAGGAAGATCTGGTCCACCGCCACGCGGCGCGGGCTGGGCCGCACCGTGCCGGCGTCGATGCGCGAGATATCGAGCATGGCGTTGAGCAGGTCGCTTGCCGCATCGGTCGCCTGCACCACCCGGCTGGCCACCGGCTGCAGCGGGTGATCGGTCAGGTCGCGCTGCAGCGCGCGCGACAGCAGGGCCAGCGCGTGCACCGGCTGGCGCAGGTCGTGGCTGGCCGAGGCGAAGAAGCGGTTGCGTTCCTGGTTCAGCCGCTGCAGCTCGCGCGAGCGCGCCATCAACTCGGTCGCCAGCTCCTCCTTTTCCAGCTCGCTGCGCAGCGAGGCCACCTGCAACTGGTGCTGGGTCATGGCAAAGCGCGCCATCGTGACGCCGAACAGCAGGGTGGCGGCCGCCATCACCCAGCCTTGCGCGTCGCCCATCCAGGCAAAGCGCGTGGCCAGCAGCAGCGTGATCGGCGCCATCCAGGCGACGATGGCGCGCCGGCGCGGCATGATGGCCGGGATCGACGCCGCCATCATGCCGAACAGCAGCACCACCAGCACCGGTGCCTGGGCGTCGTGCCGCCCGGACGGCGGAATCAGCAGCCAGGCCGACAGCCCCCAGGCGACCGAGGCCAGCGCCAGCATCGGCACCACGTGCGCCACCGCGGGGTCGGGCTGGGCGTCCGGGTAGCGGGCGGCCGGGTAGGCGCGCGCATTGCGCCGGAAGGCCCAGGCGCGCGCCAGCTGCGCCGCGTGCACCAGCCCTGCCCAGGCCAGCACCAGCGGCGCGCGCGTGAGCGCGAGGAAGACCAGCCACAGCAGGACCGCCGCCGCGAAGGCCGCCACCTGCGTGGCTCGCCCCAGGGTGAAGAGCTGGAAGTTCAGGCGCTCGGCCAGGAACTGCTCGCGCTGGCTGGCGTGGACGGGATCCGGGGCGTGTTCGGTGACGGGCGGGTTCATCAAGGCGGTGTGGCGGTCGCGCTGTCGCGCACTGGACGGCTGCACGCGGCGGCGCGGGCACAATTTGACCATGGGAACCCTCTACCTCGTGCGCCACGGCCAGGCGAGCTTTGGTGCCGACGACTACGACCAGCTCAGTGCGCTCGGCTGGCGCCAGGCGCGGCGCCTCGGCGCCTACTGGCGCGAGCGCTTCGGCGCCGGGCTGGCGTTCGACGCCGTGCTCACCGGCACGCTGCAGCGCCAGCAGCAGACCTGGCAGGGCATTGCCGAAGGCGCCGGACTGGGCGCGCTGGAGACGCTGCTATGGCCCGGTCTCGACGAGTACGACAGCCACGCGGTGATTGCCGCGATTCACCCCGAGCCGCTGCCCAGGCCCGACACGCCGGAGTTGTATCGCCATCACTTCCGTCTGCTGCGCGACGGCCTGGCCGCGTGGATGCGCGGCGACACGCAGCCCGCGGGCATGCCGAGCTACCGCGAGTTCGTGCAGGGCGTGGTGGGCGCGCTCGACCACGTGCGCACCCATCACACGGGCAACGTGCTGCTGGTGTCCAGCGGCGGGCCGATCAGCACCGCGGTCGCGCAGGTCCTGAGTACTCCGGCCGAGACCTCGATCGAGCTGAACATGCGCTATCGCAACTCGGCCGTCACGGAGCTTGCCTTCACGCCCAGGCGCCATGTGCTGGTGAGCTACAACGCCTTGCCGCATCTGGCGGAAGCTGCCTACCGCGACTGGGTCACCTACGCCTGACCGCGCCGCGCCTGCCGGCCGCGGCCACGTGGCCGTCACAAGCCGAGATAGATGCGGCGGATGTGGTCGTCGTGCACCAGTTCATGGGCACGACCGTGGCGCGCGATGCGGCCGTTTTCCAGCACGTAGACGCGCTGCGCCACGCGCAGCGTGTTCTGGGCATCCTGTTCGGCCATCAGCACCGCGACGCCGCCGGCGGCGATCGCGCCGATGGCGTCGAAGATCTGGATCTTCAGTCGATGCGCGATGCCGACCGAGGGCTCATCCAGCAGCAGCAGGCGCGGGCGGCCCATCAGGGCGCGACCGATGGCGACGAACTGCTGCTGGCCACCCGACAGCGTCGCCACCACCTGGTCCAGCCGCTCGCGCAGGATGGGAAACAGCTCGAACACCTGGTCCAGGCCAGCCTGCACCTGTGCACGCGAACGCAGCAGGTAGGCCCCCAATTCGAGGTTCTTGCGCACCGTCAGTTCGCTGAACAGATGGCGCCCCTCGGGGCAGTGGCAGATTCCGAGGCCCACCACCTGGTGTGGTTCCAGCGCATGCAGCGACTGACCTTCCAGTCGCAGGCCGCCGCTTGAGTCCAGGGTGCGCGAGATGGCCCTGAGCAGCGTGGTCTTTCCCGCGCCGTTGGGACCGAGCACGCCCACCAGCTCGCCCGGCTCGACGTGCAGGCTGACCGACTCCAGCGCCAATGCCTTGCCGTAGGACGCTGCCAGGCCGTCGATCTCAAGCAAGGGCAAGGTCGGCCTCCGTGCGTCCGATGTAGGCTTCGATCACCTTGGGGTTGCGCACGATCTCCTCGGCACTGCCCTCGGCGATCACCTCGCCGAAGTCGAGCGCCACGACGCGCTGCACGAGCTGCATGAACTCGCGCAGCTTGTGCTCGATGATCAGGATCGTCAGGCCGCGTTCCTCATGCAGGCGGCGGATCAGCGCCGACAGCGGCTCGATCTCGCTCGAGCCGAGACCGGCAAACGGTTCGTCGAGCAGCAGCAGCTCGGGATCGGTGGCGAGTGCCCGGGCGATCTCGAGCCGGCGCTGATCGCCATAGGCCAGCAGCTCGGAGGGCAGGTGCACCCGCTGGCCGAGCCCGACGTCGTCCAGCAACCGGAGCGCTCGCTGGCGTGGCGCCTCGCCCGTGGCCAGGCCACGCGGCGAGTAGCACGGCACCATCACGTTCTCCAGCACGCTCAGACCGACGAAGGGGCGGCACAGCTGGAAGGTCCGCGCGACCCCCAGGCGCACCATCTGGGCCGGCGTCTGGCGGCTCAATTCGCGCGTCCGCAGTCGCACGCGCCCCCGGTCGGCGCGGATGAAGCCGGTCAGCAGGTTGAACAGGGTGGTCTTGCCGGCTCCGTTGGGGCCCAAGATGCCCAGGATCTCGCCGGATGCGACGTTGAACGACACCTGGTTGACCGCCACCAGGCCACCAAAGCGCTTGGTCAGTTCGTGCACCTCGAGCAGGGGAGCGGCATTCATGGCGCCACCTCGCGCTGGCCGCCCAGCCGCCGCCAAAGCGGCGCGATCAGGCCGTTGCGCAGGAAGAAGATCACCGCGATCAGCAGCAGCGAATAGACCAGCAGCCGGTACTCGCCGGCACTGCGCAGGGTCTCGCCCAGCAGCGTCAGCACCACCGCTCCGCCGGCGGCGCCGTAGATCGATCCCAGCCCGCCGATGTAGGCCATGCTGATGACCGCGATCAGCATCATCACCGACATCATCTGCGGGCTGACCTGCATCTGGTAGCTGGCGTACAGCGCGCCACCCAGCCCGGCGCAGGCGGCGCTGATCACCAGCGCCGCGATCTTGTAGAAGGTGATGTTGATGCCGGCCGCCTGGCAACTCGCCTCGTCGCCGCGGATGGCGCGCAGCAGCAGCCCCCAGCGCGAGCGCGCCAGCGCGACCAGCAGGACGCCGCAGGCCAGTGCCGTGCCCAGCGTGAGGTAGTAGAACGGTACCGGGTCGAGCAGCAGCGGCGTCAGGCCGTTGATGCCTTCCTCGCCGCCGGTGTATTCCCACAGGATCACCAGCAGGTGCTGGATGATCACTGCCGCCGCCAGCGTGGCCAGGGCGAAATAGGGCCCCTTCAGGCGCAGCGTCGGAAAGCCGATCAGCAGGCCGAAGGCGATCGCCACCGCCACCGCCACGGCCAGACCGATCCAGGGCGAGACGCCGAAATTCGTGTCCAGCCAGGCGCTGGCGTAGGCACCGGCGCCGATGAACAGCTGGTAGCCGAAATTCTCGCGCCCCGACAGCCCGGTGAAGAAATCCCAGCCCATGGCCCAGATTGCGTAGATCAGGCAGAGCGTGAACACACCCGTCAGGTAGCTGCTGCCCAGCCATGGGGCCGCCACCGCGAGCGCCAGCACGATCACGGCAAGCGCGGCTTGATGCATCGGAATGCGCATGGTGGTCCTCAGAATGCGGCGCGCCTGCCGCGCAGGCCGGCGGGGCGCAGCAGCAGCGTCAGCAGCACCGCCGCCAGGGACACGACTTCGGTCCACGATGACGAGACCCAGTAGGCCACCGCGGTCTCGGCATAACCCAGCAGGATGGCCGCCAGGATGCTGCCCGAGAGTGAGCCGAGGCCGCCCACGATGACGACCGCGAACGCCTTGATCAGCGCCGGCATCGCCATGGCGGGCGAGGCCGACAGGAAGGGCGCGGCCATGACGCCGGCCAGCGCGGCCAGCGCCGCCGCCAGTGCCACGACGCCACCGTAGGCCCGGTTGACCGGGATGCCGACGTATTGCGCTGCCAGCGGGTCTTGCGACAAGGCCAGGATGGCCGAGCCGGCGCGCGTGTGCTGGATCAGCAGCCAGAGCAGCACCAGTGTGACCAGTGCCACGGCGAAGGTGAGCAGCTGCTGCCCGCCGATGTCGACGCCCGCCAGCGTCGCCTTGGCGTGCACGAAGGCGGGCACGTTGATGACTTCGGAGCCGAAGCTCACCAGCAGCACCTGCTCGACCACCAGCAGGAAGGCAAAGGTCACCATCAGCACCGCCATCTGCACCTGGCGGTGCGGTCGGATCAGCCAGCGCTCGGTGGCCCAGCCGAGCGCAGCGGTGCAGCCGATCGCCAGCAGCGCAGCCGCCAGCAGCGGCAATCCGACCACGGTGGCGAACAGGTAGGTCAGGTAGGCCCCCAGCATGTAGAAGGCCCCGTGCGCCAGATTCAGGATGCGCGCCACGCCGAACACCAGCGTGAAACCCACCGCCAGCAGGGCGTAGATGGCGCTGGTGACGGCGCCATAGATCAGGATCTCGGTCGTCACGACGGCGTCGGCCCGATCACTTCAGGGGTTCATGGCGCCACCGCGCGCCAGCCGCCACGCAGCGCGGCACGCGCCGTCCACGGGCGCGCTCCGGGTCGGGCGCGGGCACCCGTGGCCGGAGCTGCCCCGGCCACGGAGTGCGCTCTCCTTGCAGGGGGAAGGCGCGCGGCGACACGGGGGCCTCACTGCATCCAGGGCGGGTTGATGTAGGTCCCGGTGCGCGCCGACTTGGGCCAGACGATGACGCGCTTGCCGCCCTCCTGCCATTGGACGAAGAGCAGGTTGACCAGGCCCTCGCCGCCCTTGAGGTCGTGGTTGTCGTCGAGCTGGATGCGGCCGGTGGTGGCCGGCATGTCGATCTTCTCCAGTGCCTTGATCACGGCGTCGGTATCGAGCGAGCCGGCGCGCGTCACGGCATCGGCATAGGCATGGACGGCGTCGTAGGCGCCCGATCCGGTGTAGACCGGCTCGCGCTTGTAGCGCTGCTCGAAGGCATCGAAGAAGGGCAGGGTGCGCTCCGACAGCGGCGCGCGCACGATGAAGTTGAAGGCCACCTCCGAAATGCTCTTGCCGCCGACGCGTTCGAAGAAGTCGGTGTCCTGGCTCTTCACGTCGATGCCCCCGTACGGCACGGGCACTCGTGCGTCATACCACTGCTTGGCCAGGATGTCGCTGGAAGCGTGCGACAGGATCACGATCATGTATTGCGCGCCGCTGTTCTTCACCTTCGACAGCAGGGGCGAGAAGTTGGTGGTGCCGGTGTCGAAGGTCTCGGCCAGCACGATCTCCAGGCCCTTGGCTTCGGCGTTCTTCTTCAGGAATGGCAGCAGATCCTGCACCCACTTGGCGCTTTCACCGACGATCGCGAACTTGTTCATGCCCAGCTCGTCGTGCAGGAAGCCCGTCATGTAGCCGAGCACGCCGTTGGCCAGGTGCAGCGAGTTGAGCACGCCTGTGCGGAAGATGTACTTGTTGGTCTCGTAGTCCTGCTTGACCTTGGCGGTGATCGCCGGCGAGGCGGCGCCGACCACGATGGACAGCGTCTTGGCGCGCGTGATGTGCGGCAGCTGCGCCAGCGTCACGCCCGAGGTGTAGCCGCCGATCAGCACGTCGGCCTTGTCGTCGGCGATCAGCTTCTTGATGGCGCTGATGCCTTTTTCCGGATCCTCGGTCTCGTCGGCCACCACCATGGCGAGCTGGCGACCGAGCACGCCGCCCTTGGCGTTGATTTCATCCACCGCCAGCTGGGCGCCGTCGCGGATGTCGCGCCCGGCCTGCACCTGGATCGCGGCGTTGACTCCAATCTTGATGGGCGGCTGCCCTTGCGCCTGGACCAGGCCGCCTCCAAGCAGCAGGCCGGCCAGCAGCGCCCACTGTCCAAACCGGGTGCGATGATTCATGGGGATTCTCCTCGTGGTTGTCGGCTCAGTGAAGAAACGAAGGAAACCGCGGGCGCGCCTGGACGCTCACGCGACACGGGCGCCACAGCGGGCGATTCGGGCCTGCGGCGCCGGCGTCCCGCCGCTGCCGTACTGTCGGCGGAGAGGTCGCGGCCCGAAGGGCGGGCACCGCGCCATCGTGCCGGGCTCACTGCGGCTGGAACCCGCTTTCCCGGATGATGCGTGCCCACACCTCGGTGTAGGCGCGCTCGCGCGCATCGAGCTCGGCTGGCGTCATGTAGCCCACCGTCAGCCCCATGGCGGTGAGCTGGCGGTGCACCTCGGGCCGCGCCAGCACCTTCTCGAGCGCGCGCGTGAAGCGATCGACGAACTCGGCCGGCACGCCACGGGGTGCCCAGAGGCCGTAGAACGGCGTGTCCTCCAGCCCCTTGAAGCCCAGCTCGCTGAAGGTGGCCACCTGGGGCAGCGCTGCCTGGCGCTGGCCGCCCAGCACGCCGATCATGTGCAGCTTGCCGGCGCGCTGGAACTCGATGAAATCGGGCACCGAGCCGATGCCGGCCGGGATCTGGTTGCCCAGCATGTCGGCCATCATCGGTGCGCTGCCCTTGTAGGGCACGGGCGTCAGCTGCAGCTCGTATTTGCGGGCCAGCAGTTGCACCAGGAACTCGGGCGTCGAGGCCGGCGCCGGGATGCCGATCGCCGCGTGTCCACCCTGCCCGCGCACCCAGTCGATGAACTCGGGCACGCTGCGCGCCGGCGTGCCGGGCGACACCGCCAGCCCGTTCACGAATGTCGCCAGGCCGCCCACGGCCTCGAAGTCGGTCCGGGGGGCGAAGCCCGCCTTCCTGACGACCTGCGGCAGGATCGAGATCGTGTGGTCGTGCGACAGGAACAGCGTGCTGCCGTCGGCGCGCGCTGCCTTCAGTTGCTGCGCGGCGATCTGGCCACCAGCGCCGGGGCGATTCTCTACCAGTACCGGGCGTCCCAGCTCGGCCTGCAGCGGTTCGGCCAGCAGGCGCGCGATGGCGTCCGAGCCACCGCCGGCCGGAAAGCCGACCAGCAGGTGGATCGGTGCGTCCGATTGGGCCCGGGCGGGCCCCAGAGCGCCCAGGACAGTGCCCGACAACAGGGTGGCAAGCAGGCGGCGGCGGTGCATCATGGTGGCTGGACCTCGGTGCAAGGACGGTGCCAGTGTACCGTTGTCCCCTGGGGCACGACCCGGTACCGGGGCGGGCGCATCGGTCAGCCGTGCCGCAGCGTGTGCAGCGGCAGCCGGTCGATCTCGCGCAGCGCTTCGGCCAGCGCCCGACCGGCGGCGTCGATCAACACCAGGCCGTCCTCCAGCCGGGCGGCGGCGGCGTTGCCCGCCGCGCCTTCCGAGTTCAGGTCCTGGATGGCCCAGGCGAAGCGGGCGCTTCGCCCGTTTCCCAGGATCGGAAAGTCCTGCGCGCGCTGCTCGGAACTGGAAGGGAAGTTCTTGAATTTCGCCTGCCGCACCAGGCGCGGCTTGAGCGCCAGCATCAGCGCCGTCTCGATCTGGCCCGCATGCACGCCGAAGCGCTGCTCTTCGGGCGGAAAGCGGGCCAGCGCGTCGCGACCGTCGGGTTCGGTCAACGGCAGGTTGAACCAGCTGATGCTGTAGACCAGCATGTCCAGCCGGGTCCGCAGGTCGCGCGCCACCACGTCCATCAGGCCCGTGTGGCCGCCATGCGCATTGAACAGCACCAGCTTGCGCACGCCGCTGGCGAGGACGCCTTCCGCGATGTCGGTCCACAGCCGGATCGCGGTCTCGGCCTTCAGGCTCAGGGTGCCGGCAAAGGCGCTGTGTTCGGGGCTGTAGCCGATGCGCTGCACCGGCAGGAACAGCGCCGGCAGGTCCGACGGCAGGTGGGGCAGCGCCGCGTGCACGATGCTGTGCGCGATGTTGGCGTCCACCGACAGCGGCAGGTGCGGGCCGTGCTGCTCGGTCGCCCCCAGCGGCAGGATGGCGATTGCGCGCGCCAGGTCCAGCGCCGCGAAGTCGGTCGTTGCGAGGTCCGACCATTGGCGCGTACGGGGAGGCAGGGGTGGCATCTACCGTATCATATCGTTACGTTGCGCGCCCGGCACGGGAGTGAACCGATCGCATCGGAGTGCACGAATCCGGCACGCACCGTGGCTCCCATCGCACCATGACCGAGGAACTGTTTCGCCGCGATGCCACCCTGGTTGCCTGCACGGCCCGGGTGCAGGCCGTGGACGCCCCGGGGATCGTGCTCGACCGCACCGTGTTCTACCCCCTGGGTGGTGGCCAGGCGGGCGATGCCGGCTGGCTGGAGCTGGCGGATGGCGGGTGCATCGCGATGATCGACACGCGCAAGGAAAAGGACGCGGCGGGCCAGGCCACGGGCCGGATCTGCCATCTGCCCGCGGCCGGACAGGAGGCAGTGCTGGCGCGCCTGCGGCCTGGCGATGTCGTCACGGCGCGCATCGATGGTGCGCGGCGCCAGCGCCTGATGCGCCTGCACACCGCCTCGCACCTGATGTGCCATCTGGTAGGGCGCCCGGTTGATGGCTGTTCGATCACGCCAGAGCGCTGCCGCATCGACTTCCACATGACTGAACCGCTGGAGCGGGACGCACTCAGCGCCGGCCTGGCACGCCTCGTCGCCGCAGCCCTGCCGGTCGCGGTCGGCAGCATCGCCGACGCCGAACTGGATGCCCATCCAGAGCTGGTCAAGAGCATGAGCGTGCAGCCGCCACGCGGCAGCGGCACGGTGCGCACCATCCGCATCGGCGCGCCGGGCGTCGAAGCCATCGACCTGCAACCCTGCGGTGGCACGCACGTCGCCAACACGGCCGAGATCGGCGCCGTGGTGGTGACCAGGATCGAAAAGAAGAGCGCACGCACGCGCCGGGTCGTGCTGGAGTTCGCGGGTTGAACTTCGGCCGCGATTGCGGTTCAATCCTTCTGGACTCCCCCTGAAAAATGAACATGAACACGTCGGATCCTGTCGTTCCCGCCCGCCGCGGTGCCCTGCAATGGGGTGCCGGCGCCCTGGCTGCCGTCCTGCTTGCGCCGCTGGCGCGCGCGCAGCGCCTGGCCGATGCCCATGCCGTCGAGGTCTGGAAGGACGCCAGTTGCGGCTGCTGCAACGACTGGATCGCCCACATGACGCAGCACGGCTTCGAGGTGACGGCGCACGACACCGGCAACAATGCGGTACGCGCCCGTCTCGGACTGGCCGCGAAGTACGGCTCCTGCCACACCGCCTTGGTCGGGGGCTACGTGGTCGAAGGCCACGTGCACGCCGACGATGTGCGGCGCCTGCTGCGCGAACGGCCGCAGGCGCTGGGCCTGACCGTGCCCGGCATGCCGATCGGTTCGCCTGGCATGGACGGCCCGGCCTACGGCGGCAAGCGCGACCGCTACGACACCCTGCTGGTGCTGCGCGACGGCAGCAGCCGCGTCTTCCGCCGCCACGCCTGAGCGGCGTCGCGCCTCGTGCCTGGCCGGACTCGGTCGGCGGCTTGGCGGCACGGCGCCTGGCTTGCGCTCGGGTTGTCGCTGGTCGCTGGCCGCTGCCGCGGCCTGGCTCGCGTACGATCGGTCCACGACGCAGGCGGGGCTGCTGCAACCCGATGACCCGGCCGTGCTGGCGCTGGGCGAGCGCGTCTATGGCGCGCACTGCGCGGCCTGCCATGGTGCCCGGCTCGAGGGCCAGCCGGACTGGCGCGATCGCGATGCCGAGGGCCTGCTGCCGGCACCGCCGCACGACGAGAACGGCCACACCTGGCACCACCCCGATGCACAACTGTTGGCCATCGTCAAGCTCGGCCTGCCGCAGGTCATCGGCCAGCCCGACTATCGCACCACCATGCCGGCGTACGGCGGTGTGCTGAGCGACTCCGAGATCGTCGCCGTGCTGTCCTGGATCAAGTCGCGCTGGCCGGCCGGGATCCGTGCCCGGCACGACGCCGTGAACGCCCAGGCGCGCGCGGCGCGCTGACGGCGTTCAGCGGCCTTCATCCTGGATCCGGCAGTTGGATGCGCCTGCCAGCGTTGCTGCGGGCGCGTTAGGCAAGGCGCGACAACGACGCGCACTGATGTGCGCGAGGCGGAGCAACGCCGCATGGCGTGGTCGCAGTGGCGCTGGCGGGTGTATGGCGAGCTCTCCCGACAGGTGACCGTCAACAAAGGCGAAGGGCTCGACATTTAGGGCAACGCTGAACAAGTCCCTCGCGCGCTGCGCATCCCTGCCTGCGGCGGTCTGCGGCGTTGCAAATGCTCGCAATAGCTTCGGCTATTGCTGCGCTTCGCGCCTTGCATCCCATCCCCATGCAGGGTGCGCCGCATCACGGAGACTTGTTCAGCGTCGCCTTAGGCGAGCTTCAAGACATCGCAAGCGGTCAACTGCCGGATCCAGGTGCGTACATCCAGCGGCGCGACCAGGGCAGCGTCCGGGCCGGCTGGCCGGCGCGCCGGCACAGCACCTGGAACACCGAGATCTCGTCGTTCTCGAAGGCCCACTGGCAGCCCACGAGGTACATGCGCCAGATGCGCCAGGTCTTCTCGGGCACCATGGCCTTCAGCTTGTCGGCCTTGGCCTCGAAATTGTTGCTCCAGCAACCCAGCGTGCGTGCGTAATGGCGGCGCAGGCCCTCGGCGTCGAGCGGCTCCAGGCCGCCGAGCTGCATGGTCGAGAGGATGGTGCTGATGTGCGGCAGTTCGCCGTGCGGGAAGACGTAGCGTTCGATGAAGGTGCCGCCACCGTGGCTGGTTTCGGCATTGTGCGCGTCGGTCGAGGTGATGTTGTGGTTGAGCGCCCAGCCGTCGGGGGCAAGGCGGTCGTGGATGACGCGGAAGTAGGTCTCCAGGTTCTTCAGTCCCACGTGCTCGCACATGCCGACGCTGGTGATGCGGTCGAAGGTCTCGGTGACCTCCCGGTAGTCCTGCAGCCGGATCTCGATGCGGTCCGCCAGGCCCGCGGCCTTGACCCGTTCGGTCGCCAGCGCGTGCTGGTTCTGCGACAGCGTGATGCCGACGCAGCGTGCGCCGAACTTCTCGGCCGCGCGCAGCACCAGCGCGCCCCAGCCGCAGCCGATGTCCAGCAGCCGGTCGCCCGGCTGCACGCGCGCCTTGGTCAGGATGTGGTCGAGCTTCTTCGTCTGCGCCTCGGCCAGGGTCTCGTCGCCGTTCTCGAAATAGGCGCACGAATACAGCATGCGCGGGTCCAGCCACTCCGCGTAGAAATCGTTGGAGACATCGTAGTGGTACTCGATGGCGGCGCGGTCCTGCGCCTTGGTGTGGCTGGCGGCGTCGGCGATGCCGCGCGCGATGCGGCCCATCCAGCCGGGCTTGTCATCGTCCGCGCTGCCCGATGCGGCCAGCCGGTGGGCGATCTCGATCACGTCGGGTGCGCTGCCGGTGACGTCCAGATGCCCCTCGACGTAGGCTTCGCCCAGATTGTCGAGCGAGGGATTGAGCAGCGCGGCGATGCCCTTGGCGTCGCGCGCATCGAGCGTCACGCGCGGCATGTCGAACTGCCCCAGCTTGAGTCCCGCGCCGCCCTTCCAACGCACCAGCAGTGGCAGGTCCAGCCGCTGGCGCAGGCGCTCGGCCCAGTGATCCAGATTCGCTTCCATGCTGAAAGACCGGCTCATCGACATCTCGCTCGGACTCCTTTCGTTCCCTTGGCCTGACACGCAGCCGCGCCGCCGGTCAAACCCGGAAATCCTCGCGGCCATGCAAACAGGGTCAAAATTACCATGCCTGCGGGCGTTTTGCACCATTTCCGGCCCAGGATGGCCTGCGTGGCCGGAACTCGTGGGCGGGTGCAGCATCCTATTTTGCTGGTTTCGACACGAATCCTGATGAACGTTCTGGCCCATTTGCTGCTGCGCGTGGTGGCGCTGTTCCTGCTCGCCATGGGTGCCTTGCCGCTGGCCGCCGGAGCGCAGGGCGTGGCGCAGTCGCAAATGCAGACCGACCAGGTGCGCGCGGTGCTGCTGGCCTGGGCGCCGGCTAGCGTGCCGACGGGGGAGGCCGTGCCAGACGCGACCGCGCAGGTCTGGGTGGGCCTGCAACTGACGCACCAGCCGGACTGGCACACCTACTGGAAGAATTCGGGCGATTCGGGCCTGCCGACCGAGTTGCACTGGACGCTGCCGCCGGGCGTGCTGGCGGGCGACGTCGCCTGGCCGCTGCCGAGCAAGATCTTCATTGGCGACCTGGCCAACTACGGCTACGAGGGCACCGTGCTGCTGCCGGTGCCGCTCACCATCACGCCCGAATACCAGCCCGGACCGCTGGCCGACAGCCTGGACATCGGCCTCAAGGCGAGCTGGCTGGTGTGCCGGCAGGAATGCATCCCGCAGGAGGGCGAGTTCGCGCTGAAGCTGCCGCTGCGCGGCTCCACGGCACTGCATGGGGCGGTGTTCCAGGCCGCCCTGGCGAGCCAGCCGGCGGCGCTGGATGGGGTTCAGCAGGTGCGCTTGCAACAGGATGGCCAGCGCGTGCAGGTGCGCGTCAGCGGCCTGCCGCCCGAGGCCCGGGGCGAGACGCTGGAGCTGTTCCCCGAGACGCCGAACGTGCTGTTGACGGGCGCGCGGCTCGCCGACGCGCCGACGCCGCGCAGCTGGACCCAGGCCTGGGACGGCGATGTCTGGGTGGCCGACGTGCCGGTGTCCACCGACCGTGCCGACAGCCCGCGGCGCATGCCGCTCGTGCTGACCGCGGGCACGCGCGGCTGGCGCGCCGAGGCCGAGGTCGAGGGCGAGTGGCCGGCGCTGGCGCCGCTGCCCGGCATGTCGCCGGCGCTGGAGGCGGCGCTGCAGGCCAATGCGGCAGCGGCTGCGCCGTCCGTGCGCGCGGACCGGACGCAGGTGCCGGCGGCAACCTTCGCGCTGGCCCTGCTGGGCGCGCTGGTCGGTGGCGCCATCCTCAACCTGATGCCCTGCGTGTTTCCGATCCTGGCGATCAAGGTGCTGGGCTTCACCCGTCATGGCGGCGACCGGCGCGCGCATCGGGCCAGCGGCCTGGCCTACAGCGCCGGCGTCGTGCTGTCCTTCGTGCTGCTGGGCGCGTTGATGCTGGCCTTGCGCGCGGCGGGCGAGCAACTCGGGTGGGGCTTCCAGTTGCAATCCCCGGCGGTGGTGGCGGCGCTGGCCGCGCTGTTCACGGTGATCGGCCTGAACCTGGCGGGGGTGTTCGAGTTCGGCCAGTTCCTGCCGAGCGGCGTGGCCGCGCTCGAGGCACGTCATCCCACCGTGAACGCCGCGCTTTCGGGCGTGCTGGCGGTGGCCGTGGCCTCGCCCTGCACCGCGCCCTTCATGGGGGCGTCGCTGGGTCTCGCGGTCGGCCTGCCCGCGCTGCAGGCGCTGGCGCTGTTTGCCGTGCTCGGCCTGGGCATGGCCTTGCCCTACCTCGCGGCGAGCTGGCTGCCGGCGGTGGCGCGCGCGCTGCCACGCCCGGGGGCCTGGATGGACACGTTCAAGAAATTCATGGCCTTTCCGATGTTCGGCACGGCGGTCTGGCTGCTCTGGGTGCTGGGCCAGCAAAGCGGCATCGATGGTGCAGCGGCGCTGCTGGCGCTGCTGGTGCTGCTGGCCTTTGTCCTCTGGGCGCTGGGTCTGGGCGGGCGCGCGCGCTGGTGGGTCGGCGGCGTCGCCGCCGCGCTGGCCCTGCTGCTGCTGCCCGGTCTGGCGCCGCGCGTGGTGACGCCGCTGGGCGGCGCAATCTCCGCGGTGACTGCGGCGCCCGGCGAGCGCTGGCAACCCTGGTCGGCCGGGCGCGTGCAGGCGCTGCTGGCCGATGGCAAGCCGGTGTTCGTCGACTTCACCGCCGCCTGGTGCGTGACCTGCCAGTACAACAAGAAAACCACGCTGGGCGACGAGGCGGTGCTGGCCGCCTTCGACGCCGCCGGCGTGCAGACCCTGCGCGCCGACTGGACGCGGCGCGACGCCGCCATCAGCGCCGAGCTGCAGCGGCTCGGTCGCAGCGGCGTGCCGGTCTATGTGCTGCAGGCGCCGGGCCAGGCGCCCATCGTGCTGAGCGAAATCCTGAGCGTGGGCGAAGTCAGGAATGCACTGGCGCGGCTCTGACGGCCGGCGTGGCGTGCGCACGGTGTGCCGGCCGGGCAGCTGGTGGGGGCTGTCGCTCCTGGGGCTCGCGAGCCTGGCCCCTGCGGATGCCCCGCAGCCGCCGCCTGCGCTGCACACCGTCTGCACCGCGGATCGGGCGGTGTGTGCGGAGTCCGATCCGGTGGCAGGCCGTACCACGGCGCGCGATGCCGACGGACGCACCCTCTGGACACTGCCCGGCTGGCACCGGACCCTGTTCCTTGCCGGTGACGGCCGCTCTGCCGTTGTGGCACCCGACGGCGCCAACCTGGTTCCGCTGGATGCCACCCTCGCGCGGCCGGTACTGCGCTTCTTCCACGAGGGCCGGCTGCTGCGCAGCGTGACGCTGGGCGCGCTCTACGAGGAACTCGACGCGCTGCCGCGCAGCGCGTCGCACCGGGTCTGGGCGCAGGCGATCGGCTTTGACGCGGCCGGCCGCTTCGTCGTCACCCTGGTCGACGGACGAACGGCCAGCTTCCGGCCCGACGGCCAGCGGCTGGGCAAGGACGGCCCCTGACCCCCGCTCGCGGCCGCCCCGGCCCGGCTCGTCAGTACCGATAGACCCCGCGCCCGGTCTTGCGGCCCAGATGGCCCGCAGCCACCATCTCGCGCAGCAGCGGGCAGGCGCGGTACTTGCTGTCGCCGAACTCCTTCAGGTAGACGTCCATCACCGCCAGGCACACGTCCAGACCGACCATGTCGGCCAGGGCCAGCGGACCGATCGGGTGGTTGCAGCCGAGCTTCATGCCGGCGTCGATGTCCTCGGGCGTGGCCAGGCCCTCGGCCAGCACGAAGAAGGCCTCGTTGATCATCGGCACCAGGATGCGGTTGACGACGAAGCCGGGCGCGTTCTTCACCGTGATCGGCGTCTTGCCGAGCCTGACGGCCATGGCCTTGACGGCATCGTGCGTGGCGTCCGAGGTCTGCAGGCCGCGAATGATCTCGACCAGCGCCATCATGGGCACCGGGTTGAAGAAGTGCATGCCGACGAAGCGGTCGGGCCGGCTGGTGACGGCGGCCAGTTGCGTGATCGAGATCGACGAGGTGTTGGTGGCGATGATCACCTCGGGCGCGAGCAGGCCGTCGAGCTGCCCCAGGATCTTGTTCTTCAGCTCCTGGTTCTCGGTCGCGGCCTCGATCACGAGCTGCGCGCCCTTCAGGTCGTCGTAATTCGTCGAGCCCTTGATGCGCGCCAGCGCCGCCGCCTGGTCGGCCGCGCTGATCTTGTCCTTGCTGGCGAGGCGCTCCAGGCTCTTGTGGATGGTGGCCAGGCCCTTGTCGACCGCGGCCTGCGCGATGTCGACCATCACGACGTCGATGCCCGAGACGGCGCAGGCCTGCGCGATGCCGTTGCCCATGGTGCCGGCGCCCACGATGCCGACGGTCTGGATGCTCATGGTGTTCTCCTGCTGGTGCGAAAGCGTGAAACCATGGATATTAGCGGCCGTTGCCAATCACATGGAGAAAGGCGAGGATGGACTACGTGATCGTGGGCGCCGGCTCGGCCGGCTGCGTGCTGGCGGCACGCCTGACGGAAGATCCCCAGGTGCGGGTCACGCTGCTGGAGGCGGGGCCGCCCGACAGCAGCGTGCTGATCCACTGCCCGGCGGGCCTCGCACTGCTGGCGAAGTTCGGGCGCGAGAACTGGGGCTTCCAGACCGTGCCGCAGCCGGGCCTTGCGGGCCGGCGCGGCTATCAGCCGCGCGGCAAGGTGCTGGGTGGTTCGAGCTCGGTCAACGCCATGATCTACATGCGCGGCGTACCGGGCGACTACAACGCCTGGGCCGCCGAGGGCAACGTCGGCTGGGGCTGGGACGAGGTGCTGCCCTTCTTCAAGCGCGCGGAGAACAACGAGCGCGGCGCCGATGCATGGCATGGCGCCGGCGGGCCGCTGAACGTGATGGACCTGTGCGACCCGAACCCGTTCGCCCAGGCCTTCGTCGAGGCGGGGGTGCAGGCCGGCCATGTGCACAACCGCGACTTCAACGGCGCCGAACAGGAAGGCGTGGGTCTCTACCAGGTCACGCACAAGGGCGGCGAGCGCTGCTCGGCCGCGAAGGCCTATCTCACGCCCAATCTGTCGCGCCCGAACCTGCGCGTGCTGACGGGTGTGCATGTCACGCGCGTGCTGCTCGAGCACGGTCGCGCCGTGGGCGTGGCCTATCTGGAAGGCGGCGCGGAAAGGACGCTGCGCGCCGAGCGCGAGGTGATCCTGTCGGCCGGCGCCTTCCAGTCGCCCCAGCTGCTGATGCTCTCGGGCATCGGCCCGGCCGGGCATCTGCGCGAACATGGCATCGCGGTGCAGCACGAGCTGCCCGGCGTCGGCCTGCACCTGCACGACCACCCCGACGTGGTGCAGGTCTGGAACGTTCCTGGCGCGCACGAACTGTTCGGCCTGTCGCCGACCGGCGCCTGGCGCACGGTGGGCGACATCCGGCGGTGGCGCGAGGCCCGGCGCGGGCCGATGACCAGCAACTTTGCCGAGGCCGGGGGCTTTCTCAAGAGCGATCCGGCCGAGTCGCTGCCCGACCTGCAGTTGCACTTCGTGGTCGGCAAGCTGGTGGACCACGGCCGCGCCACGGTGTTCGGCCACGGCTTTTCCTGCCACGTCTGCGTGCTGCGGCCCAGGAGCCGCGGCAGCGTGCGCCTGGCCAGCAGCGACCCGCTCGCGGCGCCGCTGATCGACCCGGCCTTCCTGCAGGAGCCGGACGACCTGCGGCGCCTGGTGCGGGGCTTTCGGCTGATGCGCGATCTGCTGCAACAGCCGGCGCTGGCGCGGCGTGGCGGACGCGAGCAGTCTGCCGGGGCCCGCAGCGACGCCGAGATCGAGACCTTCATCCGCCAGCACGCCGACACCATCTACCACCCGGTCGGTTCCTGCCGCATGGGCAGCGGGCCGCTCGACGTGGTGGATGCGCGCCTGCGCGTGCGCGGCGTCGAGGGCTTGCGCGTCGTCGACGCCTCGGTCATGCCCAGGGTGGTCGGGGGCAACACCAACGCGCCGGTGATCATGATCGCCGAACGCGTGGCGCACTGGATCCGCAAGGGACCTTCCGCATCGTCGAATGCGACCGCTTCTGCGTCGGGCGGGGCCGCAGCAGGCGTCAGCGCCGGAAGCGCTGGCGCGTGAAGGCCAGCGCTACCCACAGGCCGACGCTGGCGTAGGCCGCCAGGATCGCCAGGTTGCGCCACGGCTCGGCCGGCCACTGCTCCAGGAACAGCGGGCGCACCAGCTCCACCGCCGCGGTGAGCGGCAGCCAGTCGGTGATGACCTGGGCGAAGGCGGGCAGCTGCTCGCGCGGGAAGAACACGCCCGAGACGAACATCATGGGCGAGAGGAACACCGCGAAGTAGTAGGTGAAGAAGTCGTAGCCGCTGGCCTTGGCGTTGAATACCAGCGCCAGGCTGGCAAAGGTGACGCCGGTGGCCAGCAGGATCGGCAGCGCCAGCAGGGTGCGCGGCGACTGCGTGATGCCCAGGGCCCAGATCACCGCCAGGATCACGGTGGCCGAGAACAGCGCCTTGAAGCCGGCCCACAGCATCTCGGCCAGCACCACGTCGTCGAGCTGCACGGGGGTGTTGAGGATGCCGTCCCAGGTCTTCTGCACGTGCATGCGCGAGAAGGCCGAATACAGGGCCTCGAAGCTGGCCGCGTTCATCGCGCTCATGCAGACCGAGCCACTGGCCAGGAACAGGATGTAGGGCATCTGCACCCCGTGCGCGCTGACCTCGCCGATCATCGAGCCCAGGCCGTAGCCGAAGGCCACCAGCCACAGGAGCGGCTCGCCGATGTTGGCCAGCAGGCTGGGCAGCGCCAGCTTGCGCCAGACGCGCAGGTTGCGCGCGAACACCGGCCACCAGCGCAGCGAGACGCGCGGCGGGGCCCAGGTGGAGGGTGCGGCAGAGGTCATGGTCTGGCGCCAATTGTGCCGGGCGTGCTCCGCGCGCCGCGGTTCCAGTGGTCGCAGAGCTGGTCATGCGGGGGCGCCCGTGGCCCCGCTTTGCTGGGCCTCGTGCGTCTCCCCTCAGGGGGGAAGACCCGCAGCGGCTCAGTGGGGAGCGTCATCCTTCCTCGCGGATCTGGCGCCCGGTCAGCTTGAGGAACAGATCCTCCAGATTGGCGGGTCGGTGCAGGGTGCGCAGCTCGGGGTGCGCCTGCAGCGCATCCAGCAGCGCCTGCGCGCGCCGGGTGTAGAAGAACACCGTCTCGCCGCTGGTCTCGACGCGCTCGGCGTAGGCCGCCAGGGGCGAGCCGGCCAGCGCCAGCGCGCCCTGACCGTAGACCTCGACCACCTCGGGCTCCAGGTGCTCGGCAATCAGGGCACGTGGCGCCCCCTCGGCGATCTTGCGGCCGTGGTCGATCACCAGCAGGCGCTGGCACAGGCGCTCGGCCTCGTCCATGAAGTGGGTGGTCAGCAGGATCGCCTTGCCCGCCTGCAGCAATAGCTGCAGCCGTTCCCACATCAGGTGGCGCGCCTGTGGGTCCAGGCCGGTGGTGGGTTCGTCCAGCAGCAGCAGGTCGGGGTTGTTGATGAGCGCGCGCGCCAGCGACAGGCGCCGGCGCATGCCGCCCGACAGCTCGGATGGCCGCGCGCGCGCCTTGTGCGCCAGCGCGGCAAATTCCAGCAATTGCGGCACGCGCTGGGCCAGCACCGCGCGCGGCAGCCCGAAGTAGCGCCCGAACACGAACAGGTTCTCGCCGCAGTCGAAGTCCGGATCCAGCGAATCGAACTGCGACACCACGCCCAGGCGGGCCTTGATGGCGAGTGCGTCGCGCGGCATTTCCAGCGCCGTGCCGTCCGGCCGCGCGAAGTAGCGGATGCTGCCGGCATCCGGCGCTGTCAGGCCCAGGCACAGGCGAATGGTGGTGGTCTTGCCGGCACCGTTCGGCCCGATCACGCCCAGGCACTCGCCTGGCGCGATGGCGAGCGACACACCGTCGACGACGCGCGTGCCACCGTAGGTCTTGACCAGGTCGCGCGCGTCGAGCAGGGGCGGTGCACTCATGGGGTTGCCATTGTGCCGGCCCGACGCCCCGGCTGCGCGCCGATGTCGATTGCCGCGACAATCGGGGTCACGCGTCCATTTCCAAGCCATGACCGCCTACGTCTTTGACCCCGCCCCGCAAGCCGCCGCGTCCGTGCGCGGCAGCGCGCAGCGTTACGCCGTGCAGCGCATCTTCTGTGTCGGTCGTAATTACGCGGCGCATGCGCGCGAGATGGGCGGTGACCCGGAGCGCGAACCGCCATTCTTCTTCAACAAGACACCGGCACACCTTGTGTCCAGCGGCGTGACCCTGCCCTATGCACTCGAGACGCGGGACCTGCAACATGAAATCGAGCTGGTGGTCGCGCTGGGCCAGCCGGCATTTCGCGTCACGCCCGAGCAGGCGCAGGACTGTGTCTGGGCCTACGCCTGCGGCCTCGACATGACGCGGCGCGACCTGCAGGGCGCGGCCAAGAAAAAGGGGCAGCCCTGGGCCTTTGGCAAGGACTTCGAGGGCGCCGCCGTGCTGGGTGAACTGGTGCCGGCCCACCAGATCGGCCATCCGGCGCGTGGCGCGATCGAGCTGGCTGTCAACGGCACGCGTCGCCAGCACGGCGACCTGGCCGACATGGTCTGGCGCGTGGCCGAGGTGGTGGCCCGGCTATCGCGCTACTACCACCTGGGGCCCGGCGACCTGATCTACACCGGGACGCCCGAGGGCGTGGGGCCCGTGCAGCCGGGCGATCGGCTGACGGGCCGCATCGAGGGCGTCGGCGAGATCGAGCTCGCCATCGGCCAGTCGCAATGAAGGAGGCGCCGGTGTCCGTCCCGCTGGCAGAGCGCCTGGCCGTCGGCGCCCAGTACCTGCTGCCCAAGCGCCTGCTCACCGAGCTGGCGGGCCTGGCTGCGGGCGCCCAGCTGGGCGGGCTGACGCACGCGGCGATCCGGCGTTTCGTGGCGCGCTACGGCGTCGACATGAGCGAGGCGGCCGAGCCGCGCGTCGAGGGCTATGCCAGCTTCAACGACTTCTTCACGCGCGCGCTCAAGCCGGGTGTGCGACCCCTGGCGCGCACCGACTACGTGTGCCCGGTGGACGGGGCCATCAGCCAGTTCGGCGCCATCGAGCAGGGCCAGCTGTTCCAGGCCAAGGGCCACGTCTACAGCGCCGTGGCCCTGCTGGGTGACGACCTGCGGCTGGCGCGCGAGTTCGAGCACGGCCAGTTCGCCACGCTCTACCTGAGCCCGCGCGACTACCACCGCATCCACATGCCGTGCGGCGGCCGGCTCGAGAGCATGGTGCACGTGCCGGGCGAACTGTTCTCGGTCAACCCGACCACGGTGCGCGGGGTGCCTGGCCTGTTCGCGCGCAACGAACGCGTGGTCTGCGCCTTCGACACGCCGCGTGGGCCGCTCGCCATGGTATTGGTGGGCGCCACCATCGTCGGCAGCATCGCCACCGTGTGGCACGGCGTGGTCAACCCGCCGCGGCCGGGCAGCGTGCGCCGCTTCGAATACCGTGGCCAGGAAATCGACCTGGACAAGGGCGCCGAGATGGGGCGCTTCCTGCTGGGCTCCACCGTGGTCCTGCTGTGGCCGCGCGGCACGCTGAAGTTCAACCCGGACTGGGAGCCGGGTGGCGCCGTGCGCGTGGGCGAGGCGCTCGGGCGCGCGCTGGGCTGAAATGACATCCCCCCTATGTCGCTGCGCTCCTTCACCCCGAGGGGGACGCACCCGGCCTGACCAAGCAGGGAGACCCTGGTCACGGGTGCCCCGCATGGCCTGCTCCGCGGCCGTTCGACCTCGGAGTTTCATGCGTCGCGGATCACGAAGCGCGGTGGAGCAGCTGAAATGAAAGGTGGGTCATGAACGCAGAGACGCCTGACGCGAGCGCACTGCAGCCGCTGCAGCTTGACGTGGTGTCGGTGCAGTCGCAGGTGGTGTACGGACGCGTGGGCAACAACGTCGCGCTGGCCGCGTTCCAGCGCCATGGGCTGACGGCGGCGGCCGTGCCCACGGTGCTGCTCAGCAACACGCCGCACTATCCGACGCTGCACGGTGGGCCGCCGCCGGACGAGTGGTTTGCCGGCTGGCTGGAGGATCTGGTGGCGCGCGACTGCCTGCGCCGGCTGCGCCTGGTGCAACTGGGCTACCTGGGCCGCGCGGCGCAGGCGCAAGTGCTGGGGCGCTGGATCGCGGCGCGGCGCGCGGCGCTGCCGGATCTGAACGTGCTGATCGACCCGGTGATTGGCGACGCGGACGTGGGCGTCTACGTCGATCCGGCGCTGGTGCAGGCCTACCGGGAAGAGCTGCTGGGGCTGGCGACGGGGTTGCTGCCCAACAGCTTCGAGCTCGGCACGCTGACCGGTGCGCCGGTGCAGACGCTGGAGCAGGTGCTGGCCGCGGCACGCGGGCTGCTGCAGGGTCGCACCCGCTGGGTCGTGGTGACCAGCGCCGCCCCGCGAGAGTGGCCACGCGGCCGCATGCGCGTGGCGGTGGTCAGTGCCCATGAAACACAGGTGATCGAGCACGAGCGCGTCGACGCCGCGCCCAAGGGCACGGGCGACCTGTTCAGTGCCACGCTGGGCGCACGCCTGCTGGCGGGGGCCTCGCTGGCCGAGGCGGCACAGGCCGCCTGCGACGCGGTCGTCGCAGCCGTTGCGCTGACGCACCGCGCGGGTTGCGCCGAGCTGCTGCTGCCCGCCTGAAGCTGCCGCGCCGCGGCGTCCCAGATCCTTCCAGCACCCCGGCGCTTCGCATCGGGGGGCGTTGTGGCGGACCCGCGCCGGACCCGATCGTGTCCCGCGCGAGGTGCTGCCGCCTACCCCGGTGCGGGGTGGCTGGGCCAGCTTCCTGCGCAGCCGCTGGGGGGCATCGGGAAATCCCGGACGATTTTTACAAAGCATACGCTTGAATTAATTAAGGCGATGGATTATTCTTCGGCCATGACCGAATCGTCCACCGCAGCCCACGCCGCCTCGCCTCCGCCGGCGCGGCGCGGACGGCCGCGCAAGACACTGCAGGAGCGCGAGGAGAGCGAGCGCCGTGCCGAGCTGCTGCAGGCGGCGGCACGGCTGTTCCGCAGCCAGGGCTACGACGCCACCAGCACGCGCGACATCGCCGCAGCGGCGGGCATGCAGAGCGGCTCGCCGTTCTACTATTTCGAGAGCAAGGGTGCCATGCTCCACGCCGTCATGCAGGCGGGAATGGCAGCGGTTTCGGAAAGCCAGGCGCTGCTCCTGCGCCAGCTCGGCCGGCGCGCCACGGGGCTGGAGCGGCTGCGCGCGCTGGTCCGCCACCATCTGGCCGTGGTCGTGGGGCCGGACAGCCACTTCATCCCGGTCATGCTCTACGAGTGGCGCGCCCTCACGCCCGAGCAGCGGCGCGACGTGGCGAAGCAGAAGGATGCCTACGAGGCCGCCTGGATGCCGGCCCTGCGTCGCCTGCACCGCGACGGCCAGCTCAGGGCCCGGCCCGAGGTTGCGCGCCTGCTGATCTTCGGTGCGCTCAACTGGGCCGCGCAATGGTTCAACCCCCAGGGGCCGCTGACCCTGGACGAGCTGACCGAGCAGGCGCTGCGCCTGTTCGTCCATCAACCCTGACATACCCATGATCCCATTCGAATCCGGCTGGAACACCGGCAACCCCCAGGCCGAGGCGCGACGTGCCCACATGCTGGAGCGCATCGCGTGCTGGCGCGCGCTGGAGCAGCGCACCGAGGCCAAGTCCGGCGCGGCGGCGGCGCGCTTTGCCAAGCGCGGGCAGCTGCTGCCGCGCGAGCGCGTGGCGCTGCTGCTGGACCGCGGCGCGCCCTGGCTGCCGCTGGCGTCGCTGGCGGGCTACCTGCGCGACGTGCCCGATCCGGAAAAATCCGTGCCCGGCGGCGGGCTGGTCGCGGGCATCGGTTTCGTCGCGGGCACACGCTGCATGGTGGTGGCAAGCGACTCCGGGATCGATGCCGGGGCCATCCAGCCAGGCGGCCTGGACAAGATGCTGCGCGTGCAGGAGATCGCGCTGGCCGAGCGCCTGCCATTCCTGCACCTGGTCGAGAGTGCCGGCGCCGACCTGATGCGCTACCGCGTCGAGGGCTTCGTGATTGGCGGTTCGCTCTTTCGCAACCTCGCGCGGCTCTCGGCCGCCGGCATCCCGGTGATCACGGTGCAGCACGGATCCGGCACGGCGGGCGGCGCCTACATGCCGGGCCTGTCCGACATCGTGATCATGGTCGAGGGCCGCTCGCGCGCCTTCCTGGCCGGCCCGCCGCTGCTCAAGGCCGCCACCGGCGAGATCGCCACCGAGGAGGAGCTGGGCGGCGCGCTGATGCACACCACGGTCTCGGGCCTGGGCGAATTCCTGGCGCGCGACGACCGCGAGGCGCTCGGCATCGCGCGCCGCGTGGTGGCGCAGCTGCAGTGGGACCGTGCGCGCCCGGGCCGCGCTGCCTTTGCCGAGCCACCCTGGCCGGCCGAGGAGCTGCTGACGCTGATGCCGGTGCACCACCGCGAGCCGGTGGACATGCGCGAGGTGGCGGTGCGCCTGGTCGATGGCGGCGAGCTGCTGGAGTTCAAGGCCGGCTACGGCAGCGCGACGGTGTGCGCGCAGGCAGCGATCCACGGGCACGCCATCGGCATCATCACCAACAACGGCCCGATCGACAACGCGGGCGCCAACAAGGCCACGCACTTCATCCAGTGGATGTGCCAGCTTGGCCACCCCATCATCTATCTGCAGAACACCACCGGCTACATGGTCGGCAAGGACGTCGAGCAGGCCGGCATGATCAAGCACGGCAGCAAGATGATCCAGGCCGTCACCAACGCCACTGTGCCGCAGCTCACGATCCAGTGCGGCGCCAGCTTTGGTGCCGGCAACTACGGCATGTGCGGGCGCGGCTTCGCGCCGCGCTTCCTGTTCTCATGGCCCTGCGCGACCACGGCGGTGATGGGCGGCGAGCAGGCCGCCGGCACCATGCGCATGGTGACCGAGGCGGCGCTGCGGCGCAAGGGCGTGGAGCCCGACCCGGCCAAGATGCAGCAGCAGTTCGACGCCGTGGTCGCCATGTTCGAGCGCCAGCAGGATGCCTTCACCACCAGCGGCCTGCTGCTGGACGACGGTGTCATCGACCCGCGCGACACGCGCGCGGTGCTGGCGTTCTGCCTCGACACCCTGGCCGAAGGCGCGGCACGCACCATGCGGCCGATGCAGTTCGGGGTGGCGAGGATGTGAGGCGCTTGAACGGCCGGACGCGAAGGACGCGAAAGATGCGCGAAGGGCGCGAAAGAAACCATTTGAATGGGGCGGCGCCAGAGTGGGGTTCAGGAATCCTGCCTGACGATCGGGGTGCTGCTTGCGCACCAGGAAATTGACTTTTTTGCGTCCTTCGCGAGTTTTCGCGTCCTTCGCGTCCGGCTGTCTTGAAATTCAAGGAAACAAACCATGCAACTGACCCACGAACACGAGCAAATCCGCGACACGCTCAAGCGCTACATCGACGAGCACATCAATCCTCACGTCGACGAATGGGAGGAGGCCCAGATCTTCCCCGCCCACCAGGTGTTCAAGGGCCTGGGCGACCTGGGGCTGCTGGGCCTGACCAAACCGGTCGAATACGGCGGCATGGGGCTGGACTACTCCTACAGCATGGTGATGGCCGAGACCCTGGGCCTGATCCGCTGCGGCGGCGTGCCGATGGCGATCGGCGTGCAGACCGACATGTGCACGCCGGCGCTGGCGCGCTTCGGCAGCGACGAGCTCAAGCGCGAATTCCTGGCTCCGGCGATCGCCGGCGACATGGTGGGCTGCATCGGCGTGTCCGAGCCCGGCGCGGGCAGCGACGTCTCGGCCATCAGGAGCCACGCACGCAAGGATGGCGACGACTACGTCATCACCGGCCAGAAGATGTGGATCACCAACAGCCTGCAGGCTGACTGGATGTGCATGCTGGTCAATACCAGCGATGGGCCGGTGCACAAGAACAAGAGCCTGGTCATGGTGCCGATGCGCGACCGTCCGAACGGCAAGCTGATGAAAGGCATCGAGGTCGCGCGCAAGATCCGCAAGATCGGCATGGATTCGAGCGACACCGGCCTGATCTACTTCGACGAGGTGCGGGTGCCGCAGCGCAACCTGATCGGCGCCGAGGGGCAAGGCTTCATTTACCAGATGCAGCAGTTCCAGGAGGAGCGCCTGTGGGCGGCCGCCAACGCGCTGCTGGCCCTGGACGAATGCATCCGCGAGACCATCGATTGGGCACGCGAGCGCCGGATGTTCGGCAGCACGCTGCTGGACCAGCAGTGGGTGCAGTTCAAGCTGGTGGAACTGCAGACCGAGGTCGAGGCCCTGCGCGCCCTCACCTGGGCCGCGGGCGAGCGCTACATCGCCGGCGACGACGTACTGCAGTGGGCCAGCATGGCCAAGCTCAAGGCCGGGCGCCTGATGCGCCAGGTCTCGGACACCTGCCTGCAGTTCTGGGGCGGCATGGGCTACACCTGGGACAACCGCGTCTCGCGCCTGTACCGCGACGGCCGCCTGGCCTCCATCGGCGGCGGCGCCGACGAGGTGATGATGGGGATCATCGCCAAGACCATGGGCATGGCGAAAAGATGAAGCACCCCCCTGAGCGGCTGAAGCCGCTTCCCCCCTCTGCTGCGCGAGGGGAGACGCAGCCAGTGCCCGGCGCAGGTCCGGGCCCGGCTGCCGCTGGATTGGCCTGCTCTGCGGCCCTTCGTCCTCTCTCTTCGGGAGAGGGCTGGGGTGAGGGCCGCTGCGCTTTACTACTGACATCTGCAACATGAAGAAGATCCTCATCGCCAATCGCGGCGAGATTGCGCGCCGCGTCATCGCCACGGCGCATCGCGTGGGTATCGAGACCGTCGCCGTGCATTCCGACGCCGATGCCAATGCCCCGCACGTGCGCGAGGCCACCGTGGCCTGGGCGCTGGGCGGCAACACCTCGGCCGAGAGCTACCTGCGCGTGGACAAGCTGCTGGAGGCGGCACGCGCCACCGGTGCCGACGCCGTGCACCCGGGCTACGGCTTCCTGAGCGAGGACGCGGGCTTTGCCCAGGCGGTGCAGGACGCCGGCCTGACCTGGATCGGCCCGCCGCCAGCTGCCATCCGGGCGCTGGGCGACAAGGCCGCTGCCAAGGCGCTGGGCCTGAAGCAGGGCGTGCCCTGCCTGCCGGGCTACGCGGGCGACGACCAGTCCGAGGCGCGCTTCGTCGCCGAGGCCGAGAAGATCGGCTACCCCGTCATGGTCAAGGCCGTGGCCGGCGGCGGCGGGCGCGGCATGCGGCTGGTGACCGAGCCGGGCCAGCTCGCCGCGGCGCTGGCCAGTGCACGCTCCGAGGCGCAGGCCGGCTTCGGCAACGGCGACCTGCTGATCGAGCGTGCCGTGATGCAGCCGCGCCACGTCGAGATCCAGGTCTTTGCCGACGCGCACGGCAACGCCGTGCACCTGGGCGAGCGTGACTGCTCGGTGCAGCGACGTCACCAGAAGATCATCGAGGAAGCGCCCAGCCCGGCGGTCTCGCCCGAGTTGCGTGCGCGCATGGGCGAATGCGCGGTGGCGCTGGCGCGCGGCGCGGGCTACGTGGGTGCCGGCACAGTGGAGTTCCTGCTGGAAGGCACGGAATTTTTCCTTATGGAAATGAACACGCGCCTGCAGGTCGAGCACCCGGTCACGGAAGCCCTGACCGGGCTGGATCTGGTGGAATGGCAGATCCGCGTCGCACGTGGCGAGCCGTTGCCGCTCGCGCAGGGGCAGGTGCAATTGCAGGGCCACGCGATCGAGGTGCGCCTGTGCGCCGAGGACGAGAACTACGTGCCGCACGCCGGCCGCATCCTGCACTTCAGCGCACCCGCCGCGGCGGCGTTCGAGCGCGGTGCGCTGCGCTTCGATCACGCGATCGAATCCGGCAGCGAAGTCACGCCGTATTACGACGCCATGCTCGGCAAGCTGATCGTGCATGCGCCGACGCGCGACGAGGCCATCGACGCGCTGCTGGCGGCCCTGGCGCAGACCGAGCTGCTCGGGCTGCCGAGCAACCGCGGCTTCCTGATGGAATGCCTGGATGACGCGCGCTTCCGGCGCGGCGAGGCGTTGATTTCGTTCCTCGCCGAGCATGGCGACGCCTTGCGCGATCGGCTCCTGGAAAAGGAGCGGCTGGCGCATGCCGGCCAGGCGCTGGCGGTGGTTTTCCCCCATGGGATCGACGGCCTGCCGTGCCGCTTCGCGCTGCCGCTCAGGCTGGCGCATCGCGAACAGGTGCTGGCCCTCGCGGTGCGAGCCGACGCCGGTCGCGTGCAGGTGCAGCCCGGTGGCGAGTCGGCCGAGGCGCGCAGCCTGGCCCTGCAGGCACTGCCGGATGGCCGCGTGCGCTGCACCGAGAGCGGCGGCGCGAGCCGGCTCGTGCGCGCGGTGCGCGTGCCGGCGACGCAGGACGCGCCGCGCTGGCATGCGCAGGCCGGCGGCGTGGACTGGTGGTTCGACGATGTCTCGTTCGAGCCCGTGGTGGCCGGCGGCGGCGCGCGCGCGGCGGCCGAACTCAAGGCACCCTTCAACGGCCGCGTGGTGCGTGTGGCGGCGCAGGCCGGCCAAGCGCTTGAAGCCGGCGAGACCGCGGTGGTGATCGAGTCGATGAAACTGGAGCACAGTCTGGCGCCGCGTGCCGCCGTGACCGTGGCCGAGGTGCTGGTGAGCGAGGGTCAGCAGGTCACGCCGGGCCAGGTGCTGCTGCGCTTTGCTGCCGAGGACGCGGCCGCGTCCGCCACGCAAAAGGAAACCACGGATGCTTGAGATGACGCCTGATGAACTGCGCGAGGCGCGCAGCGCGCTGGTCGACACGGTGGCGCGCTTCGCCCGCACCGAGATCGCCCCGCACGTGACGGAATGGGACACGGCCGGCGAGTTCCCACGCACGTTGTATCGCCGCGCCGCCGAGCTCGGCCTGCTCGGCCTGGGCTATCCCGAGGAGTACGGCGGCACGCCCGCGCCCCTGGCGCTGCGCCTGCCGGTGTGGCGCGCGCTGTGCCGCTACGGCACCTCGGGTGGCGTGCAGGCGAGCCTGTTCTCGCACAACATCGGACTGCCGCCGGTGGTGCTGCTGGCACGTGACGATGTGCGGCAGGCGGTGGTGCCGCCCGTGCTGGCAGGCGAGCAGATCGCGGCGCTGGCCATCACCGAACCGGGCGGCGGCTCGGACGTGGCGCAGCTCAGGACCACGGCGCGGCGCGAGGGCGACGACTACGTGGTGAACGGCGAGAAGACCTTCATCACCTCGGGCATGCGCGCCGACTGGATCACGCTGGCCGTGAGGACGAGTGAAGGCAAGGGCGCCCCCGGCATCAGCCTGCTGCTGGTGCCGGGTGACAGCAAGGGACTGTCTCGCAGCCGGCTCGACAAGATGGGCTGGCTGTGCTCCGACACCGCGCACCTGCGTTTCGACGATGTGCGCGTGCCGGCACGCTACCTGCTGGGCGAGGAGGGCCAGGGCTTCAAGGCCATCATGGCCAACTTCAACGGCGAGCGCCTGGGCCTGGCGGCCGGCGCCATCGGCTACGCCGAGGCCTGCCTGGACGAGGCACTGGCCTGGGCACAGCAGCGCCAGACCTTCGGCCAGCCGCTGGTCGCGCACCAGGTGATCCGCCACAAGCTGGTCGACATGCGCCAGCGCATCTGTGCCACCAGCGCCTGGCTGGAGGATGTGGCCGCACGCGGCGACGCCGGCGAGAGTGGCGGTGACTGGGTGGCCGAGGTCTGCACGCTCAAGAACCAGGCCACGCAGACCATGCAGTTCTGTGCCGACGCCGGGGTGCAGATCCTGGGCGGCATGGGCTTCATGCGCGGCACCGTGTGCGAGCGCATCTACCGCGAGGTGAAGGTCGTCACCATCGGCGGCGGTACCGAGGAAATCATGAAGGAGCTGGCGGCGCGCCAGTGGGGCTTCGTGTGACGAAGCGCAGCCGCCCATGCCTCGGGCACGACGGGGCGCCGGTCGGCTGAAGCGGCTTTTCATTCTTGAACAAACGATCGACAGGAGACACACCTTGGATCAAGGCATCGGCAACTGGACCACCGTGCACGCGCAGCGCAACCCGGAGCGGCTGGCGCTGGTGGACGCCAACACCGGCCGCAGCTTCAGCTTCGGCGAGCTGGAGGCGCGCACGAACGCGCTGGCCAGTGCCCTGCGCGGGCGGGGCGTGCGCCCGGGCGACCGCGTGGCGCTGCTGGCGCTGAACAGCCCGCACTTCCTCGAGGTGGCGATCGCGGTGGCCAAGCTGGGCGCCATCTTCGTGCCGATCAACTTCCGGCTGACCGCGCCCGAGGTGCGCTACATCCTCGACGACGCCGCGCCCTGCGTGCTGTTCGCGTCCACGCAGACGCTGCAGACCGCGCGCGAGGCCGCCGCGGGCAGCCTGGTGCGCGAGGTGGTCGAGATCGCCTCGGCCGACAAGCGGGCCGCCGGCGATGGCGCCGCCTACGAGCAGTGGATCGCCGCGGGCGAGGCAACGCGTGCGCCAGCGCGCGTGCGTGCCGACGACGTCGCCTCGCTGATGTACACCTCGGGCACCACGGGCTTCCCCAAGGGGGCGATGCTGACGCATGGCAATCACCTGTGGAATGCCTTCACCCACTTCGCCATGACCGAGGGCCTGACGCCGCGCGACGTCTCGCTGGTGTCGGCGCCGCTGTTCCACATCGGGGCCTTCGGCATCTTCACGCTGCCGCTGATCTACCTGGGCGGCACCTCGGTCATCCTGGAGTCGTTCAGCCCGGTCGCGTGGCTCGACGCCGTAGAAAAGCACCGCCCGACGCTGGCGTTCTGCGTGCCGGCGATGTGGGCCGCGATCGCGGCGGCGGGCCTGGAGGGGCGCGATTTCTCCTTCCTGCGCTACGCCATTTCCGGCGGCGCACCGTGCCCGCTGGTCCTGATCCGCCAGCTGCGCGAGCACGGCATGGTGTTCACCGAAGGCTTCGGCCTGACCGAGACCGCGCCGGTGGCCTCGGCGCTCGGTGCCGACGAGGTCATCGCGCATGCCGGCTCCGTCGGCAAGCCGATCGCGCACGTCGAATATCGCGTCGTCGACGATGCCGGCCGCGACGTCGCCACCGACGAGGTCGGCGAGCTGCTGATCCGCGGTCCCAACGTGTTCGTCGGCTACTGGCAGAAGCCCGAGGCCACGCGCGAGGTGCTGGACGAGGACGGGTGGTTCCACTCGGGCGACCTGGCGCGTGTGGACGCCGAGGGCTACTACTTCATCGTCGACCGCAAGAAGGACATGGTGATCAGCGGCGGCGAGAACGTCTACCCGGCCGAGGTCGAGCAGGTGCTCTACCAGCGCCCCGAGATCGCCGAAGTCGCCGTGCTCGGCACGCCCGACCCGAAATGGGGCGAGGCCGTCACCGCCGTGATCGCGCTCAAGCCCGGTCAGCAGCTGGACGCGAACGAGCTCATCGCCTGGGCGCGCGAGCGCCTGGCCGGCTTCAAGTGCCCGCGCGTCGTGAAGTTCGTCGACACGCTGCCACGCACCGCCACCGGCAAGCTGCTCAAGCGCGAGCTGCGCCAACAGTTCGGTGGTGCGGGTGCCGCCGTGCAGCGCTGACTGCGCACCCCTGCATCGGTGACCCGCTGATCGAACCGGTGACAAGACCATGATCGACATGCCCGCTTCTGACGCCCTGCGCCGCATCCAGCGCATCGCGCTGGGAGACTTTGCCTATCGCTGTGCACGGCCATCTCCGAAGTGAAATGCAACATCCCGCGTTGGGGACTGAAATGGAATACATCAAATCGAATGAGCATCAGACCTGGGCGGAGATCATCGTCGATCGCCCCCAGAAGATGAACGCACTGACGCCGCAGATGTGCCTGGACATCGCGGATCGGGCGGAGGAGATCAGCCGCAGGAACGATGTCCGATGCATCGTCTTCCGGACGGTCGGGCCGAACTTCAGTGCGGGTTTCGACCTGGCAACCGAGCTGGATGACCTGGCTGCAAAAAAGCAGTGGATGCTGAATCGCAGCATCCAGAAGGCGTTCGAGCGTGTGCGCGATCTGCCGGTGGCCACCATCTGCGAACTGAAGGGCATGGTGGTGGGCCTGGGACTGATCTTTGCTGCCTCGTGTGACCTTCGCTACGCCACCGAAGACGCGGTTGCCTATGTGCCCGAGCTCGACCTGGGGGTGCCTTTCTCGCTCGGCGCCAATGCCTTGCTGGCCCGGCACATCGGGCTGGCGACGGTCGCGGAGCTGGTCCTGACCTGCAACCGGATCCCCATGAGCGACCCGAGGATGTCGGGCTTTCTGAGCAACATCGTCCCGGGCGATCGGATTGCCGCATACGTCGATGACGTGGCGAAGCGGATCGGGGGGCACGCGCAGTCGGTGGTCCTGAGTTCCGTGACCACGATCCGGGAGGCGGCCCGAAGCCTGCTGCCCGATCCCGCGAGTGACCTGTTCACCATGATGTACACGGGGGTCGAGCCAGAAGCCACGGAGGTCCGCGCTCGTTATGCCAGGCGTTTCAGGAACAAGTGATCGGGTCCGGTCTTGCCTCACGGCCAGATCTTGATGTTTCGCTGCCAGGTGGCGGCAATTCGGAGGTCGGAATCCATGATTCAGATGAATGAGAGCCCGGAACTGCGCCGCGTCCGCCGCGTCGCCCTGGGCGACTTCGTGCACCGCAGCGCGCTCAAGTTCCCCGAGCGCATCGCCGTGGTCGACGGCGACACGCGCCTGTCCTACCGCCAGTTCGACGCGCGCAGCTCGCGCTTTGCCCACTATCTGATCGGCGCGGTCGGCAGCGGGCGGCAGGTCGGCATGCTGTGCGCCAACTCGGCCGACATGGCCGTGGCCTACAACGGCATCCACAAGTCGGGCAATGTCTGGGTGCCGGTCAACATCCGGCTCGACGTGGCGGCCATCGACTACATCCTGCGCCACGCCGAGGTCTCGGCGGTCGTCGTCGACGAGGCTTACCACGCCGCGCCGGGCATTGCCGACATGCTGGCCAGGCTCGGCGTGCCGCTCGTCGTGACGATGGCCGGCCAGGCAGGCAGCGCCATCGCCGGCGCGACGACGCTGGCGCAGGCCGAACACGGCCAGGGCGCGGAACTGCCCGGCATCGAGATCGACGGCGATGCGCCGGCCCTGATCATGTACACCAGCGGCACCATCGGCCATCCCAAGGGCGCCGTGCATTCACACGCCTCGGTGGCGGCGTCGGTGATGGGCAACATGGCAGGCTTCGGGATCACCGAGCAGGACGTGTTCTCGGGCGTGCTGCCGCTGTTCCATTGCGCCCAGCACTGCCTCGTGGCCACCGTGCACGCGGCCGGTGCCTGCGTGGTGCTGCTGCGCGGCTTCGTGCCCGACGAGGTGCGCGCCTCGATCCTGAAGGAGAAATACACCGCCTTCACTGGCCTGCCAATGATGTACGGCGCGCTGCTGGCGGATCCGGCCTTCCGCTGCGACGAGCACATGCGCATGTGCATCTATGCCATGGCGCCCATTCCCAAGCCGCTGATCCCGCTGATCGCCGAGCGCATGTCGGCCAACGTCATGCTGGCCACCGGCCAGACCGAGATGTACCCCGGCACCATGACCTTCCGCCCGCTGGATCACCCGGACCTGGACGCCAACTACTGGGGCGTCTCGCTGCCGCACAACGAGACCGCGGTGATGGACGACGACGGCAGGCTGCTGGGCGAGGGCCAGCCGGGCGAGATCGTGCACCGCGGCGCCAACGCCATGCTCGGCTACTTCAAGGACCCCGAGGCCACGGCGGCGGCGCAGAAGTTCGGCTGGCACCACACGGGCGACCTCGGCATGTGGGGGCCGGGCGGGCAGATGATGTTCCTGGACCGCAAGAAAGACATGATCAAGACCGGCGGCGAGAACGTCGCCAGCGTCAAGGTCGAGGCCGTGCTGCTGTCGCACCCTGCCGTGGCCGCGGCCGGGGTGATCGGCATGCCGCATCCGCGCTGGACCGAGGCCGTATGCGCCTTCGTGATGAAGAAACCCGGCGCCGAGGTCGACGAGGCTGCCCTGCTGGCGCACTGCCGCGCCCACCTGGGCGACTTCGAGGTGCCCAAGCTGGTGCATTTCGTCGACCAGCTGCCGGCCACCTCCACCGGCAAGGTGCAGAAGCACCGGCTGCGCCAGCAGTTTGCCGAGCTCGCGGCCCGGGCCTTTGGCGAATGAGGGGATGGCTATGATCCGGCTCTACCACTGCATCAACGCGCGCTCCTTCCGGCCCCTGTGGACGCTGGAGGAAATGCGCCTGTCCTACGAGCTCACGGTGCTGCCGTTCCCGCCACGGGCGCTGGCGCCCGAATACAAGCAGCTCAATCCGCTCGGCACCATCCCGCTCATGCTCGACGGCGACACGCGCATGACCGAGTCGGCGGCGATCTGTCACTACCTTGCAACGCGCCACGGGCCGAGTCCGCTGGCCGTGGCGGTCGACGAGCCGGACTACGGCGCGTTCCTGAACTGGACCCACTTCGGCGAGGCCACGCTGACCTTTCCGCAGACCCTGGTGCTGCGCTACTCGCGCTTCGAGCCGAAGGAGCGGCGCCAGCCGCAGGTGGCCGACGACTACGCCAAGTGGTTCCTGGCGCGGCTGCGCGCGATCGAATCCATCCTGGCGGACGGGCGCGAGTTCCTGTGCGCGCAGCGCTTCACCGTGGCCGACATCTCCGTCGGCTACGCACTGCTGCTGGGCACCCTGCTGCAGCTCGACGCCCAGTATGGCCCGCAGGTGCGCGCCTACTGGCAGCGCCTCGCCCGGCGCGACGGCTATGCGCGCGCCCAGCAGGCCCAGAAGGACGCGATTCGGCGCCAGGGCCTGGCGATCGACGAGGTACTTGGCATGCCGCTGCCGGGCGCCGCCACCGCTTGACCATCGAACGACGGGAGTCATCATGACCAGCCAGACCGAACCGACCGAACTGCTGCAGCGCGAGGAAGACGGCGTGCTGTGGCTCACCATCAACCGTCCCGAACGGCGCAACGCCATGAATGCCGCGGTCATCGGGGGCCTGTCCGAGGCGCTGGCGCGCGCCAACGCGAACCGCGACCTGCGCGCCATCGTGCTCACCGGCACGGGCGACAAGGCCTTCTGCGCCGGGGCCGACCTGCAGACCGGCAAGTCGTTCAAGTTCGACTATTCCGAGCCCACGCAGTCGATCGCCAACCTGTTCCGCCTGTCGCGCCAGCTCAACGTGCCGCTGGTCGGACGCATCAATGGCGCCTGCATGGCGGGCGGCATGGGGCTGATGGCGATGTGCGATCTGGTGGTGGCCGCGCCGCACGCCATCTTCGGCCTGCCGGAGGTCAAGGTCGGCCTGTTCCCGGCCCAGGTGCTGTCGGTGCTGAACGGCCTGATCGGCCCGCGCCAGCTGGCCGAGCTGTGCATCACCGGCGAGCCGATCACGGCGCAGCAGGCGCTGGAGCTCGGCCTGATCAATCGGGTGGCCGAGGACCTGGATGCCGGCGTACAGGCCCTGCTCGATCGCTTCCTGGACAAGTCGCCCGCTGCCATCCGGCGCGGCCTCTACCTGATGAAGCGCATCGGCGCGATGTCGTTCGAGGAGTCGATGGCCTTCACCGAAAGCCAGATCGGCCTCTTTGCCCTGACCGAGGATGCGGCCGAGGGCCAGGCGGCCTTTCGTGAAAAGCGCAAGCCGAGCTGGAGCGGACGATGAACGCACCTGCACAAGAGAGACTGGTCCGCATCGGCGGCGCCAGCGGTTTCTGGGGCGATTCCAGCGTCGGCGCGCCGCAACTCGTGGCCAGCGGCCAGGTCGACTACCTGGCGTTCGACTACCTGGCCGAGCTGACGATGTCGATCCTGGCCGCCGCGCGGATGAAGCAGCCCGAGCTGGGCTATGCCACCGACTTCGTCACGGTGGCCATGAAGTCGGTGCTCAAGGACGTGGTGGCCAGGGGCATCCGCGTCGTCAGCAATGCCGGCGGCGTCAACCCCGAGGGCTGCGCCGACGCGCTGCGGGCGCTGGCGCAGGAGCTGGGTGTCGAGGTGAAGATCGCGACCGTCAGCGGCGATGACGTGCTGCCGCTGATCCCCGAGCTGCGCAGCCAGCAGCCACCCGTTGCCGAGCTGCAGAGCGGCGCGCCGCTGCCGGCCAGGGTCGTCACGGCAAACGCCTACCTGGGCGCGTTGCCGATCAAGGCCGCGCTGGATGCCGGCGCCCAGATCGTCGTCACCGGCCGCTGCGTCGATTCGGCGGTGACGCTGGGCATCTTGATGCACGAGTTCGGCTGGTCGCCGGACGACCACGACCGGCTGGCGGGCGGCAGCCTGGCGGGGCACATCATCGAATGCGGCTGCCAGGGCACGGGCGGCCTGCACACCGACTGGGAGGCCGTGCCCGACTGGGCGCACATCGGCTACCCGATCGTCGAGTGCCGGGCCGACGGCAGCTTCAGCGTCACCAAGCCGGCCGGCACCGGCGGCCTGATCGCGCCGCAGACCGTCGCCGAGCAGCTGCTCTACGAGATCCACGACCCGGCGCGCTACCTGCTGCCCGATGTGGTGTGCGACTTCACCCGGGTCACGATCACGCCCGACGGCCCGGAGCGCGTGCGCGTGGCCGGGGCGCGCGGCCTGCCGCCAACGTCCAGCTACAAGGTCAGCGCCACCTACGTCGACGGCTACAAGACCTCGGCGCAGCTCACCATCGTCGGCTTCGACGCCGTGGCCAAGGCGCAGCGCACCGGCGAGGCCATCCTCGAGCGCGTGGGTGAACTGCTCGCACGGCAGGGCCTCGGGCCGTTCAGCGCCACGCACATCGAGGTGCTGGGGTCCGAGACGCCCTATGGCCCGCACGCGCATCCGGCGGCCGCCCACATGCGCGAGGTCGTGCTGCGGCTCACGGTGCGCCACCCGGAGCGGGCGGCCCTGCAGCTGCTGGCGCGCGAGGTGGCGCCCGCCGGCACCTCGTGGGCGCCCGGCACCACCGGGGCGGGCGGTCGCGCCGGCGTGTCGCCGCTGATCCGCCAGTACGCCTTCCTGCTGGACAAGTCCCGCGTCCTGCCGCAGGTGCGGCTCGACGGCCAGGCCGTGCCCCTGCCCGAGGTCCCGGTGCCGGCCGATGCGCGGCCGGTCGAGGAAGTGACCGTGACCGAATATCCGGTGGAGCAGGTCGATCCAGCGAACTGCGTCGAGGTACCCCTGATCCGCGTCGCCTGGGCGCGCTCGGGCGACAAGGGCGACAGCTCGAACATCGGTGTGATCGCGCGCCGCCCCGAATGGTTGCCGCTGCTGCGCGCGCAACTGACCGAGGCACGGGTCAAGGAATGGCTCGCGCACCTGGTGCTGGGCAAGGTGACGCGCTACGAGGTGCCCGGCATCCACGCCTTCAACTTCGTCTGCGAGCAGGCACTGGGCGGAGGCGGCATGGCTTCGCTGCGCAACGACGCCCTGGGCAAGGGCATGGGCCAGATCCTGCTGGCCATGCCGGTGCGCGTGCCGCGCGACTGGCTGGCTTAGCGCAGGACCGCGCTGAAAACCGCGTCGCGCCGCGGGTCCGGGCGCGCGCCGCGCCGCTGTGCGAACATCGGCGCGCATGCCCTTTGCACCCGCTCCCGCACCCGCACCGTCGCGCCAGGCCTCGCGCCGCTGGGTGCTGGGTGGGCTGATGGCGATGATGATGCTGGCGGCGATGGACACCACCATCGTCTCCACCGCCATCCCGCAGATCGTCGGCGACCTGGGCGGCCTGGCGCTGGTGAGCTGGGTGTTCTCGATCTACCTGGTCGCGCAGACGGTCACGATCCCGATCTACGGCAAGCTGTCCGACCAGTTCGGCCGCAAGCCGGTGCTGATGATCGGCACGCTGATCTTCCTGCTTGGCTCGGTGGCCTGCTCGCTGGCCTGGAACATGCACAGCCTGATCGCCTTCCGCGGCCTGCAGGGCCTGGGCGCAGGCGCCATCATGGCCACGGTGAACACGCTGGCCGGCGACCTGTATTCGATCGAGGAGCGCGGTGTGGTGCAGGGCTGGCTGTCCAGCATGTGGGCCGTGGCGGCGATCGCCGGGCCGCTGCTGGGTGGCGCCTTCGTCGACTACGCCTCCTGGCCCTGGATCTTCCTCGTCAACCTGCCGGTCGGCGTGCTGGCGCTGGCACTGATTGGCGGCTTCCTGCACGAATCGCACCAGCGTCGCAAGCCGCGCATCGACTACGCGGGCGGCGCGCTGGTGCTGGCGGCGCTGGGCACCCTCATCTTCGGCCTGCTGCAGGGTGGCCAGGCCTGGCCCTGGTGGTCGCTGCCCTCGGCCCTGGTGTTCGGCACGGCCGCGCTGGCCATGGCGTTGCTGGTGTGGGTGGAGCGCCGCGCCGCCGAGCCGGTGCTGCCCGGCTGGCTGTGGCGCCGGCGCGTGCTGGTGGGGCCGAACTTGGCCACCATCGCCATGGGCGTGGTGATGATGGCGCCCAGCATCTACCTGCCGACCCTGCTGCAGTCGGTGCAGGGCCTGGGCGCGATCGGAGCGGGACTGGTGCTGGCGACGCTCAGCCTGGGCTGGCCCGTGGCCTCGGCGTTGTCACCGCGCGTCTACCTGCGCATTGGCTTTCGCGACGCGGCGCTGGCCGGGGCGGCGCTGGTCATCGTGGCGTCGCTCGGCTTCGTGCTGCTGCCGCGGCCGCAGCCGGTGTGGCTGGTGGTGCTGGACCAGATCGCGCTGGGCGCAGGGCTTGGCCTGCTGTCGACGCCGCTGCTGGTGGGCATGCAGTCGGTGGTCGACTGGGGCCGGCGCGGGGTCGTCACCGGCTCCAACATGTTCTCGCGCTACCTGGGCCAGAGCCTGGGCGCGGCGATGTTCGGCGCCATCTTCAACGGCGCGCTGGGAGCGCGCCTGGCCCACGCGCCGCAGGCGCTGCAGGACGGCCTGCCGACAACGGTCGATGGCGTCATGGCGGTGGTGCAGGGCGGCGCCGCGTCGGCCCCCGTGGTCGACTACCTGCACGACGCCATCGGCAGCGCCATGGTGCAACTCTACCTTGGCATGGCGGCGATGGGGGTGCTGATGCTTGTCATGCTGCTGGTCGCGCCGCGCCGGTTTCCCGTGGTACCGGACCGACCGGCGTGATGTGCCCACCCCCGTGGCTCCACTCGCTGCGCGATGTTGCGCCTCCCCCCTTTGGTGCAGTGTCTCGCCCTGACAGGTGCTTATAGCGAGTCGCCAAGGGGCCAGCTGCGCGGCGCGTGGCCGCAGGCATGGCGGGCCCATGTCAAGGCCGCGCAACAAGGCAGATGGCCCCTTGGCGGCTCGCCCTGCGGGAAGCCAGAAAAAGGCTCGCGGCGGCGTTGCGATTCTTGCCAAGGCCGCCAGCATTGGCTGCGAACCGCGCCTTGCCGCAAGCCCTTTTCTGGCTTCTATAAGTGCCTGTCAGGGCGAAACACTGCACTAGGGGCGCAGCCTGTGGCCAGGGAAAACCCCGGCCACGGCTGCCGCTGGCATGGCCTGCTCCGCGACCGTTGGACTTGCGCGGTTTGAACTGGCCCCCGAAAAACGGACGCCATGAGGTCTGGTATTTTGGCCCTGTGGA